>NC_008942.1:0-601654 GCF_000015765.1 Methanocorpusculum labreanum Z
AGTGTTTGATGAATATTTGCAAAAGAAGTCCCCCACCCCTTTGTTGCGAGTGGAAATGATATTTTTGTATTGCTGAAAAATACATTTTTCATTTATGTATTTTTGTAATCATAAATAGTTTCATTTTTTAACATATAAAGATTTTCTTTTGTTAGAGACAAAACAAAATACTTTTTTTGTACAACAATTAGAATCAGTTAGGAATAACCAAGAACAAACAAAAACAAAAATTTTATAAGCAACTAACTTTTTTCCCCCTCTAAAGCCTTTGAATATATAAAGTATTTAAACAAAACCAAAAAAAACCCTCCCTCAACCCTCCCCCTCCCCAACAAAGTTCCACTCGCAACAAAGGGGTGGGGGCGTTTTTGCACACGCAAACTCATCAAACGAGATTCTTCTATCCAAACAACAGGTTATCAAATTATCTCCACTCGAAACGTACCAATATCTTTGATTTTCACTCCACTCGCAGTAGTGGTACATTATCAGGAAAAAAAACATAATAACTTTGCAAGGATGGAATCACGATGGATAGCGAACCCTACAAATCTACCGGTCTCTTTAAAAAATATATCAATCCTAACAAAATTTTTCAAAATCGCGAGGTTTTAAGGCATAGTTACAGCCCAAAAGAACTCCCGCATCGTATGGATCAGATCGATTCCATCGCAGAGATCCTCGCTCCGGCACTTCAGGGAGCAACTCCTTCGAACATTCTCATTTACGGAAAAACCGGAACCGGCAAAACTGCAACGGTCAAGTTTGTCGGCACCGAACTCGAAAACGAAAGCTCGGAGTTCTCTCCATGCAGACTTGTCCATCTCAACTGCGAGACCATCGATACCCAGTACCGCGTCCTTGCCCAGATCGCAAACCATGTCAGCGGTCATGATCTGAAAGCAAGCGACAAAATCAAAAACACCATCCCGGCAACCGGATGGCACACCGATCAGGTGTACTCGGAACTCAAGAACGTTCTGGAACAGGCAGGCGGTCTCCAGATCATCGTTCTGGACGAAATCGACAAGCTGGTCAAAAAAAGCGGAGATGACACACTCTATAATTTAACGCGCATCAACAGTGACCTCTTTTCGTCACGCGTCTGTATTATAGGCATCTCGAACGATCTGACATTCAAGGACTTTCTCGATCCGCGTGTCTTATCTTCCCTCTCAGAGGAAGAGCTTGTTTTCCCGCCGTACAACGCGGATCAGCTCAGGGACATCCTTCATCAGCGGGCCGAGATGGCCTTTTTCCCGGACGTCGTTTCCGATGAAGTGATCGGTCTTTGTGCCGCACGTGCAGCTCAGGAACACGGCGACGCACGCAGAGCGCTCGATCTCTTACGCGTCTCCGGCGAACTTGCCGAACGCGAAGGCGCCGAGCACGTCATGGTAAAGCATGTCAACAGCGCTCAGGAAAATATCGAAACCGATACGATGAGCGAATGCGTAAAAACCCTTCCCTCACAGAGTAAGATCGTTCTCTGCTCCATGCTCCTCATGGCCGCTTCCGGCCAGAAAGTGTTCACAAGCGGCTCGGTCATCAACGTATACCGCGAAGTTGCGGCCGAACTCGACACCGAAGCGCTGAGCCACCGCCGCGTTTCCGATCTCATCAACGAACTCAACATGCTTGGAATCATCACGACCCGTGTCGTTTCCCATGGAAGGCACGGCCGGACGACAGAAATTTATTTTAAGAGTCCGACCAATGACATACGTACTGTGATCATGAATGATTCACGGTTTCAGGAATGCGGTATTCTGCATCCTCTGTTGAAAAGTCATGAAAAAGGTGATTAAATATGGATCAAAAAGACACCATAATCCTAAAGGAACTCCAGAAAAACAGCAGGATCCCTGTAAGTGATCTTGCTGTCATGCTGGAAGTGACCGAGAGCGATGTGACTAAAAGGATCACCAGCCTCTACCAGGCAGGTATCCTCCGCCGGTGTACGGCAGTCATCGACTACTCGGCAATGGGTGTCGATGAGGTCTCCGTTATTCTCTCACTGAAAGTCACCCCGGAAAAAGGTCTGGGGTATGATGGTATTGCCGAGAAACTTTCCCGCTTCCCGCAGGTCGAGAGTATCAGACTCCTTACGGGCAGCTATGATTTCCAGGTCACCATTACCGGACAGTCCATGGCAGAGATCTCCCGGTTCGTCGCCGAGCAGATCGCATCGATCGACGGCATCAGGGAAACGATGACCCAGATCGTTATGCGGACGTATAAGGAACAGGGTGTAGAGATGGCCCGTCCGGGAAGCCGCGACAGACAGCTTATTACGTTCTAAGGCCGGGATCATCATGCGTAATTTTGTATCAAAGGTAGCTGCCGAGATCCCTCCCTCGGGCATCAGAAAGTTCTTCGATCTCGTCCTCACGATGGATAACGATAAGGTTATCAGTCTGGGCGTCGGGGAACCGGATTTCGATACCCCCTGGAACGTTTCCAAAGCTGCCATCACATCCATCGAGAAAGGGCTGACGATGTACACGTCGAACCGTGGTCTGCCCGATCTCTGTTCCGCTTTGTCCAAGGATCTGGAGCAGCGGTATCATACCCCGTACTCTCCAAGCGAGATCATCGTGACGACCGGCGTATCGGAAGGTTTCGATGTTGCCGTTCGAACCGTCGTGAATCCCGGCGATGAAGTGATCGTTGTTGATCCTTGTTTTGTTTCCTACAAATCCGAAGTGCTTATGGCAGGCGGAAAACCCGTCTCCCTTCCCTGCGATGCGAAGGATCAGTTCAAGGTCACGCCCGACGCACTGATGGAAAAGATCACGCCGAACAGCAAAACGCTGATCATCAACTTCCCGAACAATCCGACCGGGGGTGTCATGGGCAAAGACGATCTGAAAGCTATCGCCGATATCATCATCGATCACGATCTTCTGCTGATCTCGGATGAGGTCTACTCGGAACTGACCTACGAAGGTTCCCATGTCTCGGCGGCGTCGATCGACGGCCTTTGGGACCGGACGATCACGCTGAACGGTTTTTCCAAGGCATATGCGATGACCGGATGGCGGCTTGGATATCTGTGTGCGCCAAAGGAGATCTGCGATGCCGCACTCAAGATCCACCAGTATGTGATGATGTCGGCCCCGACCTCGTCCCAGTTTGCTGCGATCGAGGCACTTAAGAACGCCGAGGAGGCAAAGAACCAGATGGTTGCCGAGTACCGGATCAGAAGAAACCTGTTCGTTAAGGGTCTCAACGATGTCGGTCTGCCCTGCCATCTTCCCAAGGGAGCGTTTTATGCGTTCCCGTCGATCGAAGGCACCGGTCTTTCCGACGAGGAGTTTGCCGAGCGTCTCTTAACCGAGCAGCAGGTGGCTGTCGTTCCGGGCAGTGCATTCGGCGAAAGCGGCGTTGGTCATATCCGTACCTGTTATGCGGTGGATCGTGCAAAACTCACCGAGGCCGTGCGCAGAATCGGGGTATTTGTCGAGTCACTTTCGTGAACTATAATAACCCCTTCATTTCGAGTGGAAAGTTAATTTAACCTGAACCATTTTTTTATGGATAAGCGCGAGATTGTTACCCGGTTTGCTGATGCCGGATTTTTGGTGAATCATCAGGTTGTGAATTATATCAGCGAATGCGGCGGAACCGGGGTCATTGAAGGGATCATCGCCTCCCTTCCCAAAGGAGTGACGGTCGTTACTCCAAAGGAGGTGCCTGCGATGATCCCTCTTCGGACCGACAAACTCAATGTAGGGGTCAGCAGGACGCCCGAGATCCTTTTCGGGCGGGCGGGGAGTTCGGTCCCCCTCCCGGATCCGGAATCCTCTTACACGATGTTTCGCGACCGGTATGATTCTCTTGCCGCTATGATGCGGGGCCGAGTCAGTCCGATCCCGATCGAAGCTCTTGTCAGGACAGGCAACCGGTTTACGGATCAGCAGATCGGTCTTGTGGGTATGGTGAGTTCGATCTCGACAAGTGCCAAAGGTCATCGGATCGTTGAGGTCGAGGATTCGACCGGCTGTATCAAAGTGCTTTTCAATAGAAACCGTGATGGATTCGCCGAGGCCGAGGCTATCATCCCTGATGAGGTCATCGGCGTGAAAGGTCAGCTCGCCCGCGACAGTATGGGAAAGACCCAGATGGTTTTTTCCGACATGCTGTTTCGGCCGGATATCCCGCTGACGAATGTCCCTTCTCCCTCGAAAGAACAGGGCAAGGCCGTGTTTATTTCAGATATCCATGTGGGCAGCAATACGTTTTTGCCTGATGCATGGGAGAAGTTTTCAGAATGGATGCAGACACGCGAAGATATCGGGTATCTCCTTATCGCCGGGGATGTGGTGGACGGGATTGGTATCTATCCTGATCAGGACAAGGAGCTGGATATCAAAACTATTTATGAACAGTACGATCATGTCGGTGATCTTATGGCCGCCCTGCCGGATTGGCTGAAAATCGTCATCTCTCCCGGCAACCACGATGCCGTCCGGGGAGCCGAACCCCAGCCGGCTCTTCCCGAAGAGTTTCGCGGAAATTTCCCATCTAACGTTACCTTCGTTGAAAATCCTGCCCTCGTCAACATCCAGTCGGTCAACGTACTTATGTACCATGGAAGAAGCATCGATGATCTGATCAAGTTCATTCCGGGAGCCTCCTATACGAAAGTCGGCGAGATCATGGAGGCCATGCTCAAACGCAGGCATCTTGGTCCGATCTACGGTCAGAGGACACCTCTTCTCTCCACGGATAAAGACGCCCTCGTCATTCGCGACGTGCCGGACATCATCCATACCGGGCACGTTCACATAAGCGATGTCATTTCATACCGGGGGGTCCTCGGGATAAATGCCGGGACCTGGCAGTCTCAGACCTCCTTCCAGAAACAGATGAATATAACCCCGACCCCGGCCGAGGCGGTTGTCGTGGATCTTGCGACGCTAAGCTATGAAAAACTCTGTTTTCTTTAACTGATTTTCCCTCTCTCTTTCTTCGTTCCGGCAAGGGATTAGTATTATTAGCTCCTCCACCCATTAATATAAGGAGAAACCATCCCAATTTTATGGAGGTTTTCTATACCTATGGATTTGATCTATCTCGCTCCAATATGTGCCGTTTTAGGCCTTCTCTTTGCCCTTTATTCCTTCTCTATCGTGAAGAAAGAGGGATCGGGCGATGAGAAGATGCAGAAGATCGCTGCAGCCATTCACCTTGGCGCAATGGTCTTTCTGAATCGTCAGTATCGTGCAATCGGAGCTTTTGTCGTCGTTATTGCAGTCATTCTCGCTATCCTCATTTCCCCGTGGGCAGCCCTTTGTTACGTCATTGGTGCAGCTCTTTCGGCAACTGCAGGATATATCGGAATGCACAGCGCAACAAAAGCAAACGTAAGAACAACCAATGCAGCAAAACGCGGAATCGCGGACGCTGTGAAAGTCTCCTTTGCAAGCGGCTCGGTCATGGGTATGTCCGTGGTCGGTCTCGGTCTTCTTGGTCTGTCCATCGTGTTCATTCTCCTTGTAATGATCAACGGCGGATTCGGCAGTGTCGACAATGTTAACATCGTAGTTTCCATTCTTGCCTCCTTTGGTTTTGGTGCCTCGTCAGTGGCTCTCTTCGCCCGTGTCGGCGGCGGTATCTTTACCAAAGCTGCCGATGTCGGTGCTGACCTTGTCGGCAAAGTCGAAGCAGGCATTCCCGAAGACGACCCGAGAAACCCGGCAGTCATTGCCGACAATGTTGGTGACAATGTCGGTGATGTTGCTGGTATGGGTGCCGACCTTTTCGAATCCTACGTCGGTTCGATCATCGCATCCATGGCGCTTGGTGTTGCAGGTGCAGCATTTGCATCTGAACTCTTCGGCGAAACTATCGCAGCATTAAACCTTATTCTCCTCCCGATGCTCATCGCAGCATTCGGTATCATTGCAGCAGCCGTTGGAACGCTCTTCGTTCGCACAAAGAAGAATGAGAGTTCCGCAATCCACAAAGCATTCAATACCGGTCTTGTTGTTGCAATCATCATCTCCATCATCTCGACATACTGTGTAACGAGTATCCTTTTATACGGTCAGATCGGTATGGGATTCATGTTTGCAGCCCCGCTTGGTATGGGAATCTGGTTTGCAACCATCGCAGGTCTTGTTGCAGGTTTCCTGATCGGTCTGATCACGGAGTACTACACTTCGTTCGACTACAAGCCGACCTTAGGCATCGCAAAATCCTGTCAGACTGGTGCAGCCACTGATATCATCAGCGGATTTGCAAAAGGTATGGAGTCGACCATCTGGCCGGTTCTTATCATCGCAGTCGCCATCTACATTGCATACCAGTTTGCCGGCATGTACGGTATCGGTATTGCAGCAGTAGGTATGCTGTCCACCCTTGGTATCTCCCTTGCAGTTGATGCATACGGCCCGGTCGCGGACAACGCAGGCGGTATCGCCGAGATGTCCCACCAGGATCACTCAGTCCGTGATATCACCGATACGCTTGATGCAGTCGGAAACACGACCGCAGCAATCGGTAAAGGATTTGCAATCGGTTCGGCCGCTCTTACCGGTCTCGCACTGTTCAGCGCCTACGCTCTTGCAGTCGGCATCGATGCAATCGATATCCTGAACACGAAAGTCTTCATCGGTATTCTTATCGGCGGTATGCTTCCGTTCCTCTTCTCTGCTCTTACCATGACAGCAGTCGGTGATGCAGCACAGAAGATCGTCGTTGAAGTCCGCCGTCAGTTCAAAGAGATCAAAGGCCTGATGGAAGGTACCGCAGAGCCGGACTACACGTCCGCTGTCTCGATCGCTACCAAAGCAGCTATCAAAAAGATGATCCTTCCGGGTCTTCTCGCAATCGTTGCACCTCTTGCAGTTGGTTTCATCCTCGGTCCGCTGGCTCTCGGCGGTCTCTTAGTCGGATCCCTTGTTTGCGGTTTCCTCCTTGCAGTCACTATGGCAAATGCCGGTGGAGCATGGGACAACGCAAAGAAGTATATCGAACTCGGTAACTTCGGCGGAAAAGGCTCTAACGCTCACAAAGCAGCTGTTGTTGGTGACACTGTCGGTGACCCGTTCAAAGACACGTCCGGACCTTCGATCAACATTCTGATCAAACTTATGGCAATGATCTCACTGGTATTCGTACCGGTCCTTCTCCTGCTGTAAGCTTCATCAAAAAAATTCTTTTTTTTAAATCGCTTGAAATCTGAAAGTAGGATGAGCAGCAGGATTTTTTAAAAATAAAAAATGAATTTTTTTCACTCGTGAATCATCACGAGCAGCATTTTAAATCTGGACAGAGGGTGAACTGCATGCGGGATTTTTGCCGGCATGATCAGCATATCCCCTTCTTTGACCAAATGCGGTACACCGCCGATGGGAATCTCGGCCTCTCCCTCGAGAACAATAACGAGGGCATCATACGGAGCTGAATGTTCGGAAAGTCCTTCGCCTTTTTCAAAGGCAAATGCCGTAACCGTACCGGCTTTTTTATTGATAACCATCCGGGATACGACCGACCCCTCCTGATAATCGGTGAGATCCTTCAACGGCAGAGGATTTCCAATCAGATCTTTGTTCTCTTTCATGATTTCTTATCGGTGTCTCAATCATATAAACTCTCCAATCAAGACAATTTGGAATTGTATTTTTTCGGAAAATTTGAAATACCGAATATTACTATAGTTTTATAGTAATCCGGCAGACAATGCGGGATGTGATCTTATGGATACAAAATACAGCTGTTATTGCGGTCTTTACTGCGAAAACTGCGCAGTAAGAGCGAAAATTACGCCTGCTGCCAAAGTTTTGTACAACGAAATGAAATCAGCCGGGTTTGAGGAAATCATCCATATGATTCCCGGAGGCGACGGTTTCTGGCCGTTTTTGAAAGACATGGCTGAGAATGGAACCTGCACTTCATGCCGCGAAGGCAGCGGAAACCCCGGCTGTGCGATCCGGATTTGTGCAAAAGAGAAAGGGATAGAGATGTGTGCGGTATGTGAAAATTATCCGTGCGTGCATTTCACCGAATTCTTGAAAGGATGCCCTATCGTAAAACACGACAATGAACTGTATCGTGAAAAGGGCGTGGAGGCATGGGGGAAGCTTCAGGATGAACGCATGGCCGACGGCTTTGTGTACAAAGGTGAAAAATAGAGAAAAAGAAATCCCAAGAGCCTTGGGGATATCGATCCTCAGTACGCTCTTCTCTTTTTGAATCTGGGGTGGGGGATAAACCCGTAACGTCTGTCCTTAACGATAGTCATACTCCGATCAGCCGGGCCTGGTGGATACTCTTCGTTCCCGGCCTTGGCAGTTCGAATATCACTCCGCTTTTTGAAGTGGGTTTGCATCATGATAATTTCTTATCCGAGGTCTTCCGTCTTAAACGTATTTTTCGAAGACATTTAGAACCAGCGCATCATCACAACGGCGTCTTCCCCGTCCTTGTAATACTCTCCAAATAAAATGACATCCTCATACCCGATTTTTTTGTAAAATTCCTTCGCAGAATTATTACTTACCCGAACCTCAAGGCTGCAGCCAGAGCACCCCTCCAGAAAAAAATCCCGTTCCAGTTTACGGAGCAGAAGTCTGCCTATGCCAAATCCCCGCATATCCGGAGAGACAGCAATATTACAGATATGGCCGTATTTTTCCTGATCGGTCTCTTCAATTGCCCCTGCTGAAAATCCGACTATCCTCCCTTCCGCTTCTGCTACATAAAACGAGGTCAGAAAAACCGTCATCATCTCAAGCATTGCTTTATAGTCCCAGGGATCGGGAAAGCATAGGAGTTCAATCCGGTATATATCCGGTATATCTTCGATCGTTGCTTTTCTGATCAGACAGCCGGCGGCAGTCCCGCCCACTCCTCTAAAGGTTACCATTTGCTATTTTTACTATTGGGCGCTAACCAATATAGCATAATGGTTAGTGTATATCCCTTCACCGGTCTTCGCCCCGCTCCGGATGCATACCGCAGCGTGCCGTCCGTTCCATACGATGTCATCAGCGCCGAAGAGGCTGCTGCTGAAATAGAAAAAAATGAACGTTCTCTTCTCCGTGTCATTCGTCCCGACGCGGAAATGATGGATATCGACCCGCATGACGACCGTGTGTATGCGAGGGCCGCAGAAATGTTTGAAAAGATGAAGGCAGAGGGACTTTTCGAGGAAGATGATACCCCCTCATTCTACATCTATCAGATAACGCTTGGCGGCGAACTGTTCACCGGGCTCGTCTCCTGTGTCTCGGTAGAGGAATACAACAATGATACGATAAAAAAACACGAGCTAACACGCTACGACAAAGAAGAGGACAGGACCCGTCATATCGATGCGGTGTCCGCCCACACGGGTCAGGTCTTTTTACTCTATAAGGACTCGGGCCTCATCCATGAAACCCTGGTCAGCATCGCCGCTGCCCATACGCCCGACGGCGAATATATTTCTGCCGGAGGCAATCTCCATCAGATCTTCCGGGTGGCGGATCCCGCTGACGTTGAAAAGATCACCGGCCTTTTTGCAGGAATTGCCAACCTCTACATCGCCGACGGTCATCACCGGGCGAAGTCCTCGGCCAACGTTCTGGAAAGAAGAGCTTCCGAGGGCCGTGCAACTCCCGATGCGGAAAAGTTCATGAGTGTTCTCTTTGCGCACGACTCGGTCCGGATCTACGGATATCACCGTCTCGTCAGGGATCTCGCCGGCATGAATGCCGATCAGTTCTTAGGCGATCTCGCTCTCAGATTTACCGTGACGCCGTTAAAGAAAGTTGACACATCCAAAAATATGATTCCCGTCAAGAACGACGGATCTATGCATATCATCCACCTCTATCTTGAAAGCCAATGGTATGAACTGACCCGCCCGGTTGATCCCGCGGCCGATGCCATTTCAAGGCTCGATGTTTCGGTTCTGCAGGAGCTTGTTCTGGACGATATGCTTGCGATCTTCGATCCCCGCGGCGATCCGCGTATCTCCTTTGTTGGCGGCATCGCTCCTCTTGCTGATGTCATCAGAGATGTCGACAACGGTGAATACTCGGCAGCATTCATTATGCAGCCGGTCACTGCCCAGCAGGTGATCGATGTAGCCGATGCGGGACTCATCATGCCCCCGAAATCGACCTGGTTCGAGCCGAAACTGCTCTCAGGCATGGTCATCCACGAGATCCGCTGATGTTCAGCGGGTCTGAAAAATAGATAATGGGCAGGAACTTCTGCCCTCCCGCTCTGCTTTCGATTCGAAGTAGATCGGTTCAGTTCTCTTTCTTCATCACCGGGACCTGAATCTCGGTGAGCCAGTCATCTTCGGTTTTCTGGTTCCAGATCCCGTCGATGTAACTCTCTCTCGGATTATCCGTGACCGTATATCCATTCTCTTCGATCCATTTGAATATGAATGCGTATGCTTCACGGAGAGTACTGTACGGTCCTTTGTGCATTACGGATACTGCGGTGATGGCCGGCATCTTTTTGAATTTGATGTCGCCGACTTCCTTGCCGAATTTATCAACCGCTTCGCAATACTCGACATTAATGTCTTTTTCCCGGTATTCTCCATCGAGATATATGACAAAGCAGTATCCGGGAACCGTGCATTTGATATCCGGGTTTGCTGCGGCACATTCAGCACCGATTGCCGGGATCTCGGTAAAGTAGGCATCGTAGTTTGGGATCGTCATTTTTTTCGAGTAGACGATACACTCGGGAATTTCTTTGATGGTTGCCTGATAATTCATAAAATACTCCTCCTCTTTTCCTTGTAGAATGAAATCGATTCGGGAGAGCTGGTCGGTTTTTTCCCGAAGTTCCGTCTCGAGTCCCTCTCTTCTTTTTTCCAGAATTTCTGCGGCATCCTCTCCGGAGATTATTTTTTTAATCTCGTCCAGAGATAGGCCTGCCTGCTGAAGAGACTGGATGTAGTGGAGTTTGACAAGCTGACCGGTTGTGTAGTAACGGTAGCGTGCAAGATCGACCTTTTCCGGTTCAAGGATGCCGATCTCGTCATAATACCGCAGAGTCTTAACGGTGGTCTTGCTCATCTTCGAAAACTCGCCGATCCGAAACATTATTTCTCCCCCAACATACGTTTTATTTGTCTGATAAATTCTGTATCTACTCTCCGGCAACAGGAGAGTTGCAAGCCTTATACGTTGTTTTTTCCAAAAAGGACAATCAAGCGCTTTCACGCATACCCTGGCGGGTGTTCGTCCTCATTTCTCTCTTCATCTTTGCCTTTGTAGAACTTTTCATAAAATGCGGTGAAGTTCTTTTCGCATTTGGTGATGAGTCCTTCGTCCACATTTTCCTTTGGGATATTTTTTGCGAGTTCGGCAGAAAGTATCTCGACCAGTTGGAAGACGGAGTCAGGCGTCATCGTGATTTTGGTTTCCGTTCCGTTGTAGAGCACGAGTTCAAGGCTGAGTATCCAAAGCGGCGTGTCGCCTTCCCGCTTATAGGTGTTGACATCGATCATGTGCCAGTCTTCATCCATCGTGCCGGCAGAGAGTGTGTATGCCTGCTGGACACGGTTCCCATAGAGGGATGTTAGATGCTGGATGATCCAGACGGCACTTTTTTGTTTTTCTTCTTTGATCGCATGCAGCAAATCATCGAAAAATGCCGCTGAGTTGACATGACAGGCCGTCATGAGGACCATTGTCGCATTTGCCCCAAGGAGCATCGACATGGCATTGACGAGTTTCGGGAAGGTTTTCCGGTCGATCGGGTCGACAAGATGGTATTCGAAGACCTCTCGGATGGGTTCAAGGATGGTGGGATTCGCCTCAAGAATTTCTGCAAGCGATCCAAGATCCGTCAAAAACTGCTCGGGAACCGGTTTGTGTGTATCGGCCGGCTGTTCGTTGGACTGAGCGGTCGTCTCTTCTGCCGGGAGATCAGTCTCCGGGATTTTTACCGGTTTTGGTTCAGGTGTTTTATCCTTTTTGGATTTTACCGTTCTTTTTTTCGGCGCAGGTGCGGAGGTATCGCTCATGATAAAGAGGTACATCCTTGAGAGATGAAAAGATGTTCGTTTGGGGTTTGCCCTAGGGAAAAATTTTCCTCAAAAAAAGTGTACCCGAGAGGATGGGTACATGTCGTAATCCATTATACACTGTTTAGATGTAGGGGTTACGGAGTGGTTTGAGAGCTGCGTGCTCCTTGTGGGCTCTGTGCTCAAGGTACTTCTGGTTTTTGGTGATCTTCTCGGTTGCAAGCTTCTCGACGAGTTCAAGACCCGGCTTGACGCCGTCCATTGACTCGGCAATGATCCAGCCTGCTTCGACTGCCTTGTTGAAGGCTGCCTCACCGGCTGCGGAGCGGACGAAGACGGTTGACCATCCGTCCGGAGTTCCAACGGAACCGGTTGAGATATCTGCCATGTTTGCGACATAGTCGAGACAGACGTGGCATCCGGGCTGCTCATACTTGTGAGTAACCTTTAAGGGGATCTGCGAGTTTACACCGCGCTCGGTGTAGACGGAGAATTTGCCCTTTCCGATGTCCATCTTGGTGACATTGTCGATCTTGGTTGCACAGTGGTCTTCGACCATCTGGAAGAGTCCCTGGTAGGGGAAGTTTTCCATACAGAAGATACCGAGTGCAAGAGCGATCTTGTCGGGGACGTCACGCAGACCGATTGGGTAGAGCTGTGCTTTGCGCACTGCCTGGATCTGGCATGGGGTTCCGACGATACCGATCTTGTCAAGACCATAGCTGCGGGTTGCCTCTTTGATCAGTGCAAGGTTCGGTGAGACTGAGTATTTGGTTCCACGGCTTGCGAAGAGTTCTTCGACCGTTGTGGCGATCATCGGTTCAGGCTTGTACGGCTCTGCTCCTGGTCCTGCGACGATTGCTCCGTCAATAATGCCTGTCTCAAGTGCGTAGGCAAACATTGCTGTGACGATTCCTCCGTCCTGGGACTTTGCGAGAATGTCTTCACAGCCGGCTTTGGCTTTGTAGACTGCCTTGTATTGTCCAAGATATTCCATTTTTTTCGCCTCCAGGACCCTCAGGGTTTCATAACCTCTCCAATGAGGTTAGTGATTGCTTCATACTGTCCACAGACGTCGAAGCTGAAGAAGCTTCTCGGGCACTGTGCGTAGCATGCTCCACATTTGATACAGAGGTCGCGCTCAATCTGCGGTCTGCCGTACTGGATCGTGACTGCACGGACCGGGCAGGCTGCTGCGCAGCTGCCGCATCCGCAGCAGAGACCCTGGTTGATGACTTCGGTCATCAGGTCGCAGCCGCATGCTTCGGTTCCTGCTGCTGCAAGGTTCATGAGAGGGGTAAGGTATGCGGTTGCAAGTGCCTTCTGCTCGTCGTTTCCTTTGAGTAACAGGTATGCCATAAGACAGACGTTTCTGATCTGCTGCGGTGTCGGTGCACATGCCGGGATGTACACATCGACCTTGATCAGGTCGCCGATTGGCAGGAAACCCTCATGCTGGGGTTGGTTCTGCTGTCCGCCGCGGCAGAAACGGGTAGTGTTTCCGTAGCAGGCACAGCCTCCGAGAGCTACAACAATTGCTGCATTCTCACGGGTTTCTAAAATCTCTTCCATTGAGCACTCGTCGTTGATACAGACGGAACCCTCGACTAATGCGACATCCATTTTTGGGATGTGGCGCACATCGGCGAGAGTCAGACAGTAGACGAGGTCAGCGTATTTGTCGAGGATTGTAAGTAATCCTTCGTAGTTATCTGCAAGGGACACGAGACATCCGGTACAACCGCTCATGTGTACGTGTCCTACAGTAATCTTGTCAGCCACTGGCTTCTCCTCCTTTGGTTTTGTAATAATTGGCTTTTGTTCGACCATTATGTCAGCTGGTGTTGCACCAGGCTTTGCGTCCTGTTTTCCCTCGCTGACAGCCTCATTACCGAACAGTAAGCCTTTGAGTTTATCTAATAATCCCATTTTTCAGCTCTCTAATTCCTGTAAGATGACAGTTACAGTTTTGGGAACAGCTCCTTGGACTTCCGGACTTAATTCGAGGGCAAAGTCCTCTGAATCCGGAGCAGGAATATACCCGGGCTGGCACCCGATAATAACAATATCCATTTTTCCTTTCAGTCTGCCGATCGGATCGAGCAGATTTCCGGAATGGGCATCCATGTAACGTTCTCCTCTGCCTTCAGGAAGAAGATCGGCGGGGATTTTCGTGACGTCTCCGGGTTTTCCCCCGAAGTCCATTGCATCCACAATGATCAGTTTTTTTGTGACTTCTGGATCCAGCATCGAAAAGATGAGGTGAGGGCCGCCAAGGCCTACATCCATTGCTTTTACATTGTCGGGAAGTTCGTAGTCAGCTAAAGCTCTGATCACAACGGGACCAAATCCGTCGTCGCCAAAGAGTTCGTTACCGACACCGGCGATTATTATTTCTGGAAACAGTCCATCCATGGTATATACTTACTCAAGGAGCTTCTGTGCAACGAGCTTGTTGTTTTCATCCAGCACAATCATGTGGGTTGCGCAGGAAACACAGGGGTCGTATGCACGGACGATAACTTCTGCAAGTTCCCAGGGTGCGCCGGTAAGTGCACGGCTGCAGACCGGGAAGTTCCAGGTGGTCGGGACAAGCATGGAGAACCATTCGACTTTGCCGTTGCGTACCTTTGCAAGGTGCACATCACAGCCACGCGGTGCTTCGTTTGCTGCCCATCCGATTTCGCCGTCACCCTGAGGGATAACATCTGCACAAACTGAGGCGCTGGTGTCAATTGCATCAACTGCCTCAATCATCTTGTACATACAGTCCATATACTCCATCGCACGGGCAATGTTTAATCCCATTGCACCTTTGCGGTTGTAGTTCTGGTATTTTACAAGACGTGCACGGGGACCAACCTCAACAGGCTGTCCGTCGTACAGAGGTACGCCGGTGCATGCCTGCATCTGCGGCCAAGCTTTCGTGCCTGCTTTGGTGGTTCCGCCGACCGGGTATGTAGGGTCTTCGAGAGTGATCTCTTCTTCGCCCATATACCAGTCCCATGGTCTGACTTCAAGCCAGCGTGCAGGATCCCACTCGGGGTTCTCGTCAAGGGAAGAGCTGCCGTACATCGGAGCTGCTGCCATGTAGCCCTGGTTGTGGTAACCAAGTTCTTTTGGAATGGCAACTTCGCGGCCGCACATTTCTGCCCAGTCACGTTTCATGTAGTTCTCTTCCAGAGCAATCATGAACTCCATCTGTTCACGTGCAAGCTGGAGTCCCTGCTTTGCAAGATCGTAGATCTTAGCTTTTGCACGGGGAGTAATGTTTTTGTACATACCTCCAACACGGGGGTTGGACGGGTGTACTGCTTCGCCGCCGACGATCTCGCCGACGGTCTGACCGATCATACGAAGGGTCTGAATACGCTTTGCGACAGATCTCACCGGCTCTTCTGGGCTGAAGGGGTTGACCTTGATGTCGGTTCCTGGGAGATATAAGTCAGGCAGTGCAAGAATGTCGTGCAGTGCATGAGAGTGCAGTCTGTTACCGCACTGTAAAATCATACGCAGGAGGTATGCGTCGTCTGGGATCTCAACACCCATCGATGCTTCCATTGCCTCAGTTGCGGCAAGCGTGTGGGCAATCGGACAGATACCGCACACACGGGAAGCGATCTTTGGGACCTGCTCATAGGTTTTACCAATGGCAAGTTTCTCTACTCCACGAACCGGTGTGATAGAAAGCCAGTCTCCGCGCTCGATGATGCCTTCATCGTTTACCTTTAAAACGAGCTTGGAGTGACCTTCATGTCTGGTGGTCGGGGAAATTTCTACTACTTTCGACAATGTTTTCGCCTCATCCTAAATTATTTAGGTTTTCAAACAGCTATACAGGAATATTACCATTGTCCTTTTGGATTAATGACACGTACAGAAGTACGCTAATCTTAATTTTTCTTGCAGGGCTAATTAATGATTGCCTATTTTTTGGAAATTGAAATGCTAATTTTTTGATATATTTTGAAAAATATTATATTTTTATAAAATATTTTTATTAAGTTGTACTTAATTAAAAAAATTTAATACCATTTTGAAAAATCGGCTGATATGAGGTTTATTCCTCACTTACTGAGCATGCGCTCTCCCTGTGGTCAATGATAATGAAAAAGCAACTCTCTTTTTCTTACGTAGGTTCAGAGATGAAACGTTGTTATTCACACAAAAATCGAAAAAATTCAAATGAATGATAAGAAGCCCGAAATGGAGACTTCAGTTATCAAGCATCTTTGGAATCTGTCTCTGCACTTCTGCCATAACATTTTTCAAAGGCAGATTCAATTTTTGTGCAGCTTTTTTCATATCTTCAAACTCGGGTTTTGCTGAAATGATGCGTCCGCAATGTTTTGACACTTTCACCCGTACAGAAAACACTTCGCCGAAAATCATAAACTGATATGGCTTTCTGACACGGTCCGCCACGATCCTCGGCTCTTCTTTGACCCGCACGCCGAGCGTTCCTGTTTCCTCCATTAAAATCTCTACGAGATTCTGGTACTTTTCAAGACTCGTGATCACGGATAAAACAAATACCGGCCGGTGTTTTTTGCCGAACCCCTGCGTAACGAACACATCGACTGCCCCGGCAGCTAAAAGCTGCTCAACGGCATATCCGATGATCTCTCCGGAGACATCGTCAATGTTTGTCTCAAGAATGATGATCCTCTCCTCTGTTAGATCAGAGATCTCCCCCTCGACAACCAAAAGCCCGTACTCTTTTGCATATCCGGTTTTTACCGGTGTCATCGATGGGATCGACTGCCGAAATACTGCAAGATTTGCCAGAAGAGCCGCACCCGAAGGTGTGGTTCGTTCAAACCCGGCTGGACTTTCGACTACCGGCATTCGATGCCGGGCACAGATCTCCATCGTCTCCGGCCGGCAGTTTCCAAGAGCGGGAGGCACGGAATAAATCGGAGCTGACAGAAGATCCATCGCATCAAGTAATGCGAGAGGACACAAAACTTCCGTGACTGCCCGATTATGAGAAGATTTTTCCTCAACATATTTTTCGAATACGGATTCCAGATCCGAAATAATGACATGTGCTTTCTCCTCAGCTTTGCTCGACAAACCCAATTCGCCCATCACGAAATCGGGGTCCTGTCCCGTCCATCGCGACAAAACCTCAGCAGCGGTTTTTCTCACATCTTCGACATCGCCAAGATCAGAAAGAGCCGCCGTTAAGGAAGCTCCGCTGATTCCTCCGATTCTCGGATCAATGTATAACGTTCTCATTCTGGAAACGGCTCTTCCATCTTTGCATAGATCAGCTGGGAGAGTTTTGCAACTTCAGTTGCCTTTTCTTTTGCACCTGGAATCGACCGCGTGAGATATGCCCCGTCTTCAGCCTCTTTTGCCGCTGCTTTTGCCTCCAGACCGAAGAGACTGCCGACGGCCGCCGGGACCGTGACATTGATGATCGTGTGCCCGATGTACTGCAGTTCCTGCGCGAGGATTGCGCCGCACTGCAGGGCCATGCCCCAATCCGGATTATCTCTGTTTTTACCGTCCAGCGCAAAAGCGGGAACCTCTTTTCCGCTTAAATTCTCTACATGATATGGCTTTCCGTCGATTTTTATATCATAGGAAACATATGAATCAAAACCCCAGTAACGTTCGGTGAACTTATCCGTCCGTCTTCCATGGGGTTTGAGTTCCGTGAATTTCAGTTCAATAGCATGACCGGTGAATCCTGAAAGGATTGTCGATCCTCTCTTCTCGACGTATGCTTTGCGTTCTTCATCCAAGAGTTTTGCAGCATCGGCTAAAGATTTTCCACTGCTCATCATCTCGTAGGTCTTGTCTGCACGACGGTAGATTGCTCTGTCACGGACCCCTTCGGATGCTAAGATACACACATTCGTGATTTTTCCTCGTGACACCTGCTCGGCTTTCCGTGCGATGGTGTTCAAACTGCAAATGGCCAACTCCGGGTCGATGAATGAGTTCATCTTGTATTCCCTGATGACGTCCGCCGCCGCAAACACATCGCCTCCGTTCTGCATTAACAAGCGAAGAGCGGGAACAATATCTCCAATCACATGACCCAGAGGAGCATTGACCGGCCCTCCGGAAAATCCTGCGCCGATCATTGCCGCTTCTTCAAATCCGGCAAAGATCTCCGAAAATGCCATGGACCCGATAACAGAGGGTCCACCCACATCTTTGAGAATGAGACCAAAATCTCCTAAGAGTGTTGCCGTGTCATATTCCTCGTGCGTGCCGCGAATATGCAGTTTTTCCGGGAGCTTTGCCGCATCGCGGGCACCTTTTCCTGCCATATACGAGGAGTTAACAGCACCGAATTTGCCAAATTCCTCTCCGAGAATTGCGTCAGGATGTACGATTTCCATCGTCACCGCCGAACCGATCAATGCCGGCCAAAGGGCAAGCGGCGTGACGCCGGCTCCGGCCATCGCATTCAGCATTGCCTTTGTTCCAACCTGTGCGGCGTTGTAGGCAAGCTCTGGAATGTTGTAGTCTTCTCCAAGTGCAGAGTGACCATAGATCGTTCCGCCGGAGATGAATCCCGGAAGGAGCGAGCCGTCGACACTGGTGAGCTTTTTCTCTTCAAGAGCTTTGTAGATTGCCATGTAGGCGGGAAATGCCTGGATCCTGTGTGTGGATTTTCCGGTTACTAAGGCAATAGCGCTTGTTCTGGCGCCTCCCGCATGCATTCTTGCCATAGCACCAAGTTTTCTGTTTCCGAGAGGGACACCGGACCGTGCGGCCGACCCTGCAAAGTAAGCGAGCGCGGCAACGATCAACGCGGTATTTTCCGGAGCAGATCCGGCATTTGCCGCCGCTCTCACAGCTTTTTCTATGACGGTGTCCAGCGGGAGTTCACCAAGTGCTGCGTCCAGCACCGTCATTTTCTCCGCTGAATTTGGTTGCTTTCCCGAAAGCGAACCGAAAATGTCTTCTGCGATAGAGTTTGCAGCTGCATAGACGGGAATTACCAGAGCACCGTGGCCTTTTGTGGCAGCCTCCAGTTTATCGTTGGATAATGAGTCGGGTTGAAATGTTGCCGCCATGGATGCGGCGTAAATGATTTTTTGCTTCGTGTCGTTGGTCATGAAATTCCACCTCTGATTTTGTGAGAGTTAGATGTTCAAACCATATATACATTTCACAATAGGTCATAAGTAAATAAATTTATCTTTATTATTATGGTGAAAAGAGGTCATTTTCAGATACTTTATCTCTGCTGGTTATGAAAATAATTTCATTAAGTACAAAGACGGATGAACAGATTAAAAAAAAGTGATTATATGCTGAGCTCATCGCGAAGTTCGGCAAGGGTTGCCTTTCTCTCCGCGTAAGCGTCATGCTGATGGATGCTTTCCTCATTGGTCTGCCGGATCGTGATGTGGGTGTCCCCAGGAAGGTCACCAAATGTGGAGACCACTCTGCGTGCCATCTCGCGAACACAGTCTTCGACGAATCTGGCGTTCTTGTGGGCCGCCATCACGACATAGCTCTCATCGCCGCGCTTCAGGAGTTCGTAGATCTTTGCGCTCATCGATTCTTTGAGAACCGTTACGATCTTTTCGAGCGGGACGATGATATCGCCGTCCGTCTCAACACAGAGGAAGCCGCGTCCGCGCTGGTTGTGGCTTGCCATCGGGATCTCGTTGAAGAATGCCGAGATCTTATCCTCGGGAATCTCGAGTTGTTCCATCACATGCATCGCGTGATCCTTCATGATGTTTTGAGCGCACGGACATGCGGTGATACCGGTAACTTCAGCTCCGACACTTTTCCTGACCATCGGTTTGCCGTTCGTTCTCTGGGCTACCGCATGTGCGTAGACATTGATGACTTCCTGACATGACGTCTTCGAGACGGGTGTCTCCCGGTTCATCATGTAGAAACTTCTCATAAAAACTTCCGTGCGGTCAGCATATTCATGATGGTCGAGAAGTTTTCGTGAAACGATCCCGCACACATCCTCAATACCTTTGACATCACCGCTCGTTGCCTGCTGGAGCACCTCGTCGATCACTTCGAAGTTTCTGGAAAGATTTGCTCCTTTCAGACTGCTTGGAAGATCAACGAATACATCAAACTCTGATATAAAGATCGCCGGCCGGGTCTTTCCGGGTCTGCCGACCTCGACAAGTTTTCTGACATTTTTCACACCAACACGCGTTAGGCTGATTCTCACATCCGGGGCGGTGGACTGCACATCTGGTAATGACATTATATATCGTGTCCTTTTTTCGTTAGTATGCCGTTTTCGATTTAAGGCACGTCAACGTGTAACTATGTGTATGGGGATGAGGGTATATAATTTTATACGTATTCGGATTCCAAATACACCAGCATATATGATGCAAAAATACTCCGTGACTGATGAAGATATCGGATTTATTTCTGAAAAATGCGTCGCTGTGCTTGGATATGGCTCTCAGGGGCGTTCCCAGGCCAGAAATCTTCGTGACAGCGGGATCTCCGTCATCGTCGGGAACCGTCCAGGAAAAAGCTTTGATTTAGCCGTTTCCGACGGCTTTTCGGTCATGTCCGTCCGAGATGCGGTCATGCGCTCCGATATTCTTGCGGTTTTTTTCCCGGATGAATCCGCTGCGGATATTTATCTAAAAGATATCGCTCCGTTTTTAAAAGAGGGCCAGTGTCTGGTTTTTGCTCACGGGTTCAATATTCATTACGGCTTTATAGTTCCGCCGAAATTCACGGATGTCGTTCTGGTCGCCCCAAAAGGGGTCGGTCCGATGGTTCGAAAACTTTACGAGGACGGGTCGGGTGTTCCCTCCCTCATTGCAGTTCATCAGGATCATACGGGGCGCGCATTAAATCTGGCCCTCGGGTTTGCGGCAGGTATCGGCTCTTCACGCTCAGCAGTTCTCGCCTCCACATTCAGAGATGAAACGGAGACGGATCTCTTTGGAGAACAGGCAGTCATCTGCGGCGGTCTTCCGGCATTGATTTTTGCGGCGTATGATACTCTTGTGAAAGCCGGCTATCCTCCGGAACTTGCCTTTTCCGAGTGCGCTCATGAAGTGAAGCTGGTTGTCGATCTAATATACGAAGGCGGATTTTCAAAGATGCACGACTTCGTTTCAAAAACCGCAGGCTACGGGGGGATCACCCGGGGCGCCCGGGTCATTGGTGACGATTCAAGAAAACAGATGACCACGATCTTAAATGAGATTCAGAGCGGGGAGTTTGCGAAAGAATGGATGGCTGAGAAACGTGCCGGGAGTAAAAAATATGCAGGTCTTGTTGATCAGGTGAAAAATAGCGATATCGAGACGACCGGTGCGGAATTTCGGGGACTGCTTACCTAGATCAATTTCCTGAGCACAGTTTTCGAACGGTTTTTCCTTCAAGACGGAGCCTGCCGGATTTGAGAAGACTGCTGACTTCCTTTTCGATCTCTTCTCTCTCCCTTCCGTTCGCCGCACCGAACAACGGATGCGTGTTCAGCTGAAGTTTTACCGTCTTTGCCCGTTCGAGACCGAGAAGGAACGAGATGAACTCGGGCGTCGTTAGAATCCCGTCCACATCCTGCACTCCTGTAAGGATCATCTTCGTGAGACTGCCCGCCGGCTTGCTCTGCTTTATTTTTTTGTCCCCGCAGGTATCGCAGTTCCCGCAGGGCTGTATTTCTTCGTCGAAGTAGGAAAGGAGCAGCTGTCTTCGGCACGATTTGGCCGTGCAGTAGGCATACATCTGGTCCAGCTTCTCCCGGGCGATCTCGGATTTTTTCTTATCGGTGAACTCACGTTCGAGCATATTTTCTATCTTGCGCCGGTCGCCGCCCGAATAGAACAGCAGGCACTCCCCGGCTTTTCCGTCTCTCCCTGCCCGTCCCGTCTCCTGATAGTAGGACTCGATGTCTTTTGGCATATGGGCATGGATCACATATCTGACGTCAGGTTTATCGATCCCCATCCCGAACGCCACCGTTGCACAGATCACCCTGATTGAGTTATTGAGAAATCCTTCCTGCACCCGGCTCCGTTCCGGGGTCGGCAGGCCGGCATGATACGGATTTGCCATGATATGCACCTTTCGAAGGCGCTCCGCCAGTTCTTCGGTACTCGCCCGCGAGAAGCAGTAGATGATCCCCGGATCATCTTTGTGGGCGGTGACGTAACTGATAATTTTCTGCATCCGTACCTGGGCATTCGGCTCAGCAAATACCGAGTACCGGAGATTTCTCCGGTCGAAACTTCCGATGAATTCAGCGGGATCGTTCAGTCTCAGTTCGTTTACGATATCTTCGCGTACCCGAAGAGTAGCCGTGGCGGTAAAAGCGGCGATCGGAACACCCGGGAACTTGTCCCTCAGATGTTTGATCTCCCGATATTCGGGCCTGAACTGATGACCCCACATCGAGATGCAGTGTGCCTCGTCTACGGCAAAAAGCGCCACCTTGCAGCCGGAAAGCGTCGCAAAAAATGCCGGAGTCACTGCCCGTTCCGGCGAGACGTACAGGATCCTGACTTTTCCGTCACGCATATCCTGCTCGACTCTTCGTCGTTCGTCGTAGGTTTGCAGACTGTTTAAGGTCTCGACCGTCACCCCCTGATTCGAAAGCGAGTCCACTTGATCTTTCATTAGAGCAATCAGGGGAGAGATGACGATCGTCATCCCGTCAAGCATCAGGGCCGGGAGCTGGTAACAGAGGGATTTTCCCCCGCCGGTCGCCATCACTGCGAGAACGTCCCTCCCGCTGACGATCTTTTCGATGATCTCCTGCTGGTTAGGACGGAACGTCTGGTGGTGGAAGTATTTTTCCAGTGTCTGCTGTATCCCTTTCGTCATGAATTTTTTGGGGTGCCCTTTCCTTAACTTTGGCACCGGCGGGGTATTCACTTTTCCTTTAGACACCGTTCGCTGCCGGACCAGGATTATTCGAGCAGGTACTCGGAAAAGTCGGAAACCAGGGCCCTGTCAAGTTCCTGTTCGTTCCCGACGTTTGTCTCCGTAAACAGAAAAGCAAACAATCCCATTTCAGGAGCCTCGATTTTTCGGATGTCCAGGACATGTTCAAACTCATCGTAGAGTCTGCTGTAGTCGAATCGGCCGCTGTCTATCTCTTTTCCACTCTTGTCGACCAGGATCATACTGTAAATTTTACCGGATTTTCTGGCGAGAATTTCAGCAAAATCCGGCTTGATCTGATTCAGATAGCAGTCGACCGTGTTTATGCCGTAAGCATAATATGCAATATCGGTTGAACAGGAGCCGGCGAACCGCAAAGGATTGAATTCGATTGGGATGACGTCGTCTTCTGTTACTCTGACTTCGATATGCATCGGAAAATCGGTTATGTTCAGTTGAGTATTGATCCGTTCGAGAAAGCGGGTAAACGGCTCAAGATACTGCCCGATGATTTCTGCTGACGTATAGTAGATACGGTCTCTTACATCGGACTCAGAGGCAAACCGATGGGTAAAGATGTTGAGTATGACGGGTTTTCCTTCTGTGTCGTAATACGCGTCGATCGCATACTCCGTACCCCTGATGTACTGCTCGAGAAGGAAGGTTGACCCGATCACGGTTTCCGGGAAATCGGCCGCCCATTTTTGGATATTTTTCTCGATGTCTAAGACCGCGTTTTTCAGATCTTCCTCATTGAAAAGCGCATAGACGCCGACGCTGAAAAATCCGACGGAAGGTTTCAGAATGACCGGATATGGAATGTGCGTATGATCGCCGTTTCGCAGTTCGTCCAGCGTTACCTCTTTGAAAAACAAATTCGGGTAGAGGCTGGATACGGTTTTACGAAACAGCGCCTTGTCTTTGAGGATGCCGATCTTACGGACAAGTTCGCTTGCAGGCAGGTTTACATAAATCCAGTCAAGGGCGTTTTCCGATACGGTGTAGATCCGTTCGCCGTCATGATATCTTTCTACAGCCTCGTGGCTCTCTATGAAATGCAGGGCATTTCCTCTGCTGTTGGAGACTGCGTATTCGTTTTTTAGTACGGGAACTTTGTTTGCTGCGAGATATTCTAGCAGAAAGTCGGAAACATATGGTTTTTCCAAAATTATCATAGAATCACCCTCGATAAATTATTTGAATTTATACGAATTTGCTGTAAAGCAGACTACTACATGTAGTATTGCTAGTTGAGCCGGTAAATATTTACTTATACAATATCCGGCAATATTCCTGTTTTTGCGGCCTTGTCCCTCTATTTGTGGACAAAAATGGTATATGCGATAACGAGTAAGAGTAAATTGTCGATTCGGGTTTTATTTTCTGCATTGCCGGAGGGAATCCCATCGAAAAACAAGTAAATAGGATTATTATTATGAAAAAAACAGTGGGAATTATTGGAGGAACTGGAAACATCGGGGAGGGTCTTGCAAGACGGATCTGTCTTGGCGAGAAATTCGATGTGATCATCGGTTCACGTGAGTCGGAAAAGGCCTGCGTTGCAGCAGATGGTGTTGTATGTGCTTTGAACGAGCGAAAATGCACGGCAACGACCTGTTCAGGCACGACGAATGCGGATGTGTGCTGCGCAGATGTTATCATTATCTCGTTACCTTTCGAGAGAGTTCAGAGTACGATCGAATCCATCGGCAAATCCGTCTTTGAAAACAAGATCGTCATCTCCCTTATCAACCCGATGATAAGAAACCCGAAAGAGAAATACTTCCTTCCGGATGCACCGGCAGAAGGTTCCGCAGCACTCGCTATCCAGAAGATGCTTCCGGCTTCAACCAAACTCATCGCAGCATTCAACAATGTTGCAGCCAACAAATGGATGGAACTCGACGAAGCTCTGGATTACAGCGTCGCCGTCTGTGGTGATGATGCTGAAGCAAAAAAGACCGTTATGGAACTTGTCGGCAGTGTTTCCAAACTGAAGCCGCTTGATGCCGGACCTCTTGCGATGACCAAAGTCGTTGAAGGGATCACTCCGCTCGTCATCACGATCGCCATGAGAAATGGTCTCAAGGATGTAGGTGTATACTTCAAATAACGAAAATATTCGACAATGCCTTTTGGGTGTAATGACCGTACAGTAAGCCCTCTCACATCTGAACGGTCTCCCATAAATGAGGCGGGGGCAAATGGATATTTTCTTTTTCCCGCACCCCGGGTCTGTCAAACATCCGGTTTTTTAGATCAGTGTCCAGACGCGGTATCAGATCCCCGGAATGTATGATGTCTCTTCTTTATAATACGGGATATAGACGATCCGCGAGTTTTCCACCGTGAAGTTGTATCTGAGGACCTGCAGGATACCCGGCTTTTCCGTCTCGTAGCGGAGATACAGAAATTCCGTGAGTTCCCGTGCCGTGTTATTGTTGATCAGGATCGGCATATAATTCCCTTCATAACCGGCAACGACTTCGACGATCTCGGGGTTTCGAATCGTCATATCGATCTCCCAGGGCTCGGCAAGATACCGCGGGATATCGGCCGCACAAATATAATAGCTGCGTTTACCGGAAATATCGGGAAGGCCGGTGGTCGTATCCCCGCCGGTGAGCTTGTCGGTCACTTCCAGGTCCACGTCGAACCGCCAGAATGGAATGAAGTCGGCTTTCACTCCCTCCATCGCTACTTTTGCCAGAAGATCGGGTTTGGCAACATCGTAGGGCACTGTTTTGACCGTATTTGCGGTGATATCCAGCAGGTGGGAGCATTTCTTGCAGGGGGTGATAACCTCTCCCCAAGGCTGCTCCACTTCTTCCCCGCAGAGCGGGCACTGCAGGATCGTTGAGTCATGGTTCAGAATCTCCTGATCGGTCAGCTGTTTGGGCACTCTTACTGCGGGGCGAAGCGACGCAACATGCGTCATCGTTCCCGTGGCGACGAAGGTCCTCCCCTCTTTGAATGCCGGATATCCCGCCATGCACATGGCAATACCCAGCAGAAGCAGGATGATCTGGAACATCTCGGCCAGCTGATACGGCCCTGTATGAATGAGCATGGCGACCGATGAACCGATCATGATCCCTCCAAGAGCGAGGGAGAGGATCATCATCCGGGTGCGTGCGGTCAGATTGATCGGGCTTGTCCCGCCTAAAACCTCGCCGCGCACGGCATCCACGATCGCCGTATAGTGGCCTCCCTTATAGGAGTAATGCGCTATCCAGACAGGGGCATACACCAGTTCGAACACTTTTGGAATCAGAAACGACTTTTTCAGCGTGATCCTATCGATTCGTTTTTCGACAGCGATCTTGATCATTTCATGGACCGCTTCTCTTCCCCGTTTGCTTGCCTCGATCGCGGATCCTCCCGGCTCCATCGAAACGACCGACCCTCTTACGTAAGGAACCTCCCCTCCTGGGTCAAGCCAGAGTTTTTCGATGCCGTATTTTCCGGTATCGCAGGCACACTCCGTCCAGATGAACTCGTCGTCGATCAGTTCCTCGAAGATGTTCCTGATCACATTGCCGGTCTGTTCGGTGTATTCGGAGTATCCGCAGGCGACGGCTTTTCCCTGGGCCACGAACCTCCAGAACGGCAGATAGATCAGGTACATTTCGCTGACTTCGGCACACTTCGCAAGATCGGGGGCTTTGATCCCTTTTGAAAACCAGGTCCGAAACGTCCGGTCGGCGACGCCTCTGGTGATCTTCGCTTTATAATAGGACTCGGCGACCTGATCCTCTACCGAACGCTCAAGCCCCATCTTTTCCCTCCCTGCGCTTGAGGTTTATCATACCGAGCATCTCGCTTTGATACAGGAAAAAGATGAGAACTGCTGCCACCAGAAGAAACAGCCAAGGACTAAAGTAGACGGCAATTAGGGAGAGGATCATTAACGGTATGGAGGCGATCAGTGCGGTCTTTCTCCAGTTGACCGGCTCTTTGATTGGGTGCCACTCTTCGTAGATTTTGCCGGATGCCGCGTCCACCTCGACCATATAAATGGATTTTTTCACTTTGTAGCTGATCAGCCAAAGCGGGATTCCAATCAGATCCTCAGAGCGGGCGATACCGTGCAGCTCGGGGTAATATACAAAGGATTGAATGGTGGCAGGCAGGATATTCGCCTCATCCGGAATCGGGACGATCTCGTTATCATCTCTATGCATATTCTGCAGACCCGAAAGGAGCGTCCCGCAGGCCGGCCGGTAGACCGTCACATCCGTGCATCCGTCCTCCCTGACGTATCTCCAGAAGGGGTAGTAGAGCATGACGGCTTTCCCGAATCTGATTTTGTCTTCGGGGATGAACGGATTGGTGTCCGACTCCAGCCACTCGCGGGCGAGTTCCCGCGCCCGCGCCTCATCGATCTGAGGGGCGATTACGCCGGAACACTGCAGAGGTGCGGGTATTCCTTCTGGTATTTCTGCCATAAATAAGTCAATATATTTACGTACATTCAGATAGATGTTTTCTTGCCTCACTCCACGGCGGCACCGGTCTTCCAATCAATTGGGAGCATATTTATACCTATAATGCACACAATTATACATTAACGTATATTGTTGTGATAAATGATGTTGAATATAACAACCTTCCTTGATGCAAACTCCTGCCGTCTGGAAAAACCGGTCTTTTTCTGTCCGGAAAGAAACACGTCATACACCTCTGCCGAAATACTTTCGATAAGTTCTGCGATCGGCCGCGATCTCCTCTCGCTTGGTGCCGTGAAAGGCGACCGTATCCTCCTCTATATGAACAGCAGCCCCGAATACCTCGTCTCCTACTTCGCCGTCTGGAGGATCGGCTGTGTTGCCGTTCCAACAAACCGCGTCTATACACCAAGCGAACTTGCCTATATGGTGGAAAACTCCGGTGCGAAGATCTTCATCACGGATGCCGACGGCGTGTCTGCCGCCCGGAAGCTTCCGGTCAAGACCTATGTGCCGGGAGACATCGAATCTCTGCGCGGGGAGCCCCGTCTCCTGCCGGAACATACGGAATATGATGATCTCTGTCAGCTCCAGTATACGTCCGGGACCACGGGCAAACCCAAAGGAGCGATGCTCACCCATGGAAACTGGCTTGCCTCAATCCACAACATCTGCGATGTTTTGACCTTCAAACAGGACGACGTCTATCTCGGCATCTATCCGATGGGTCATGTGGGCCTCTCCTGGGGGATCGCCGCGATGCGGGCGGGAGCTCTCTTTGTTATGATGGAGAGGTACGAGTATCAAAAATACCTCGATCTCTGCAAAGAGCACAAAGTGACCGTTCTCGCCGGCATGCCGCCGGTGATCCACTCGCTCACCGAAGCACCGGAGGGAACCGAAGATAGTCTTACCACCGTCAGGGAGATCATCTCCGGTGGCGGTCCTCTCCACCACGATATCTGGAAAAAATTCTATTACCGGTACAACATCCCGGTAATCAATGCCTACGGTCTTTCAGAGACTGTCGTCATCGGTACGGGAACAGTGATCCGTCCCGAAGATTATGCATCTGCCGACCGGTTCCAGAGCGTGGGTCATCCGGTCTGCTTCTCGGAAGTCAAGATCGTTGACGAGCTCGACTCCTCGATCGAGATGCCCATCGACATGCCCGGCGAGATCGCGCTTCGCGGTCCGGCGGTCGCCAAAGGTTACTGGAACATGCCCAAAGAGACCGCCGCTTCGTTCCTTGATGACGGCTGGTTCCTCACCGGAGATGTCGGATATCTCGATAAAGATCTTCGGCTTTTCCTCACCGACCGGAAAAAGGACATGATCGTCATGTCCGGCTGGAAGATCTACCCGACCGAGGTCGAAGAGGCCCTCATCGGTCACGAAGGCGTCGACGAGATCGCGGTCTTCGGGATCCCGGACGAACATCGGGGCGAGATGCCAGTAGCCGCCGTCGTTTGGCGGAAGGGCTGGGACAGCTCTGATAAAGAAGGCTCTCTTCGCGCATTTGCGAAAGAGCGTCTTGCGGGATATAAAGTCCCCCGCAGGATAATAACGGTGGACGCCCTCCCCCGGGTAAACGGCTGGAAGCTCCTGAGACGGGAACTTCGCGAACAATACTCATAAAAATACCCATCATGAAATCACGTGATATAGCACTCGTCGGCATTTTACTTGCCGCCGGGGCAATTGCCCGATACATCTCCTTATTCGTACCGGGCGCGATCGTCGCGAATCTGACGATCGCATTCTACTGCCTTGCGATCATCCTCGTCGTCCCGAAGTTCAAAGAAGCTCTCGGGATAGGCGTTGTAGCCGGAATTATTTGTGCGGTTTTCTCGCATTCGATCTTTCCTTTGGGAAACCTGATCTCGGAGCCGGTCGGTGCTGTGGTCTGTTTGGCGGTGTATAAACTCGTCAAGGATCATACCCGCCTCGCTCCGGCAATTTCAACCGCGATCGCCACCCCTGCGAGCGGTTTTACCTTCATCATCGTCACCTGCTTCGTGATGTTCTTCACGACCGAAACGACCGTCGCAACTGTCGCGGCTTTCGCGATCGCCCTGATCCCGATCGTGATGAGCGCCATGATCGTGAACGTCATCATCGCCCAGATCATCGCCATGCCGGCAACTTCGGTCATGCAGAAGACGAAGACCGTCATCGAAACTACCCACACCGAGGCAGCGCCGAGCGATTCGGTCGCCTTGGATAAGCTTACGTTCACCTACCAGGCGGCAGACACCCCGGCCCTCGACAACGTTTCGCTCAAAATAAATCCGGGCGAGTTCGTTGTGATCAACGGACCTTCCGGAGCCGGAAAAACCACACTTGCCCGTGCGATTTCCGGTGTCCTCGTTCACGCATACGGCGGGACCGTTGTTGGAAACATCTCTCTTTATGGAAAATACGCCGACGAATACAAAGACGTGACCGATCTCTCTTCCAAGGTCGGCATGGTGTTTGACGATGCCGATGCCCAGCTGATCTTCACCACGGTCGAGGAGGAGATCCTCACCGGTCTGGAGACCCGGGACCTTCCCGAGGACGAGGTCAGAAAGAAACTCGACGAGATCTACAAGATCACCTGTACGGGCCATATAACGGACCGTGCCCCGCACAATCTCTCCGGCGGTCAGAAACAGCGTGTTGCGATGGCCGCGGCCCTTTCCCGCGAGACCCCTCTCCTTGTTCTGGACGAGGCGACCTCCGAGCTGGACAAAAACGCCAGACGCCAGGTGTACAACCTGCTGAAGGGCATGACGGCGAAGGGCCACACGATCGTTTTGATCGAGCACATGATCGATGAGACGATCGGCTATGCCACCCGGATGATCACGATGAACGATGGGAAAATCGTCTACGACGGCGTTCCAAAACCCGAGAACACCAACTACCCGGCACTCGAAAAGACCGCCCCGACCCACGAAGTCGTGCTGGAGGCAGCCCACGTCACGCACAAATTCCCCGAGGTCCTTGCTCTGGACGATGTCTCGGTCTCCTTTTACAAAGGCGAGATCGCGGCGATCCTGGGTGAGAACGGATCGGGCAAGACGACGCTCGTCAAACACCTGAACGGTCTTCTCCGCCCGGATACGGGATCGGTCCTGCTGAAAGGCGAGGACATTTCGTCCCGTTCGATCCCGGAGATCGCAAAGCATGTCGGTCTGGTGTTCCAGAACCCGGACACGATGCTGTTTGAAAACACCTGCGAGAAGGAGATCCAGTTCGGTCTGAAGAACATCGGGAAGTCCGATGCCTCGCCGGCGGTCTCTCTTGCGGCCGTGGGCCTTGCCGGCAAAGCCAAGATGAATCCCCGTCATTTAAGCCGCGGCGAACGCCAGAAGCTTGCTCTTGCCTGCGTTCTCGCGACAGGCCAGGAGATCGTTATCATGGATGAGCCGACGACGGGTCTCGACCCGAAGGAGTCGTATGAGATCATGCGTGTTCTGACCGGAATGCGGAATGAGGGTAAGACGATTCTTATGGTGACGCACGACCCCGTACTTGCCGGCAAATATGCGGATCGGATCATCGAGATGGAAACGGGTAAAATAACCGCGATCCGCGGAGGTGAGTGAAATGGAAGACATTATGCAGTATATCCCGGGGAACCGGTTCGTTCACCGGTTGTCGCCGATGACGAAGATCTTCTTCGCGGTCGGTATGATGTTTGCGGCGATCTTCACGTCGAATCCGCTGCTTCTTGGCGGGATGGTCATTTTCGTGCTGGCGTTCGCGGCGATCGGCGGGCTTTTCAAGCCGCTTATCCGTCAGGTCCCTCTGCTGATCATTCTGGGTCTTGCTCTGGTCGTTTTGACGGTGCTTACGAGTGCGTCGGGCGATGTGCTGTTTACGCTTCTGCCGAACGGGATGTTCCCGGTGACGACGGGCGCGATCCTGTTCGCGGTGCAGATGGCTCTCCGGTTTGCGGTGCTGATCTTCTCGTTCCAGCTGCTGGTTATCTCGACCCAGCCGCGTGATCTGGTGAATGCTCTCTACACGCTCAGGATCCCGGGCGATTACGCACTGATGTTCCTGATTGCGATCCGGTTTATCCCGACTTTGCAGAGAGAGGGTGTCAGGATCAATGAGGCTCAGCTTTCCCGCGGGTATTTCCCGGGAGGCGGGGTCATCGGGAAGCTGAAGCAGCTCGGCCCGGTTATGCTTCCGTTGATGCTGAATTCACTCGCAAAGGCGGATACGCTTGGTCTGACGATCGATATGCGTGGATACCGGAAAGCGTCAGAGCACCGGAGAAAGATGGTCTACCATGCGGCGGATTTCGTGACGGTTCTGGTCGTTGCGGCAATCCTTGCAGGCATCGTGTATGTGACGTTCTTCCTGTAAGAAGAACTTAACAATTCTTTTTTTATTTTTTAGAAAATCTTCTCTGGTCCTATTCTACGAGATCATTGAATCATTCATCACTGATAGAGGGAAGTGGGATGAGTGTGGATAGATGAAGTTATTTAACCGCGAATCTCCGCGAATTCTCGCGAATCGCATTTTTCTTGCGTCGTCGTGCTCTGCTCCGGCTTATCGCCTACGCAGGAATCGCACGCCGTCTTGAAAAATGCTGGGGAAAAACCCGCGTGCGGGTTTTTCTTAAAGGTTATTCTGTATTTTTGGGTATGAGTTGAAGTAAATCAAAAGATTTCACATAACTTTATGGTAATAAAAAGAATAGAGATACATATGGTACGGAAAAGTCAACCAAATTGTCAAACTATTTTAGGTATGTGTAGGCATATGTCCAATGGTGATGGACGAAAAAGTGGTGGTTTCGTGGATTTATACATGGGTAAAAATCTCGCCACAAGTATTAGAAACAAAAATAGATTTAAGAAATTCCCCTTCTAGGTGAGCTCATGAAAGGCATTGACCACATGTATATTAGTTTAGCATGGGGTTTTTTGATAATGTCTCCAATTATTGTTACATATCCTATATATTTCGTTGCATTTATCGTAGGAATAGGGATTGGGGCTATTTTGCCTGATGTCGATGGAAGTATCTCTCCGTATGAATATAAAAGTGACGCCATGCGGACTTTTGGTATCGCCACGAAAAAAGCATACAAAACGACTGCTTGGGTTTTCAAGTCGGTTAAGCCAAACTATAATCGGGAATTACACACCCACCGTGGGATATTGCATAGTTTCCCCGGGGCTCTATTATGTATCTCTATTGTAATTATTCCTATCAATTTGATCATTTATTTCCTTGGATTATGGGACCTTCCTATTCTTGTAGCGTCGGGAGGCATATATGTTGGGGCATTCTTCCATCTTTTTGAAGATTGTTGTACATGGACTGGAGTTCGTTTGTTTGCCCCTTACAAAAATGTGCGATTATATGGAGAAATTAATACCTGTTCTAGTCGAAGGGAAGAAAACCGACCCCAAATGTATGGTAAAATATTTGCATTGCTTGGTGTAGGTTGTGTATGTTTTTTTGCCTTACATAATTTGCCCATCTTTGCTTCAGTAGCGTTTATTTATGATTTATCCCCATTTGTACTCATTATCATAACAACGGTCATTAGTTTCTTTCTCTGGTATATTATCTTTCTATATTCTGGTGGTAAGATAGAAACTAATTCGTAATTGCTGATATATTTTATGAATGGTGAGATGAATAACAGAAAAACCCGCACGCGGGTTTTTCCCCAGCATTTTTCCAGACGGCGTGCGATTCCTGCGCAGGCGATAAGCCGGAGCAGAGCACGACGACGCAAGAAAAATGCGATTCGCGAGAATTCGCGGAGATTCGCGGTTAAATAACTTCATCTATCCCGACTCACTCCCCCTTCTTCAGCTCATCCATTCTCGCTTTCAGATCGCTTTGAAACGCCTCGAAAGCTTCCTTGATCTCGGCATTTCTCTCATAGCATCTCTCCCTCCATTGACCAGACGCTTCGCTGTCTTCCTTTTCCTCCTTGTCCGGGATATATGCCAACGCGTAATCGAATGCCTGGTTCATGCAGACGTCGATAAAAGTATTTAGACTCTGCAGGACCTTTTCCGGGATGAAGGAGACGTTTGCCTCCGTCATATACTGTATCGTATGGGCTTTTTTCAAAAGATCATCCGATCTTTCCCGATGCCATTTGTTTCGTGCTTTTGCGTCGCTCGCCGGAGGCCCGTCTTTCAGCTCCTTATCCGGATGCAGCAGTAATGCCGTCGAATAGCAATGAGAAATCACCGGAGCCAGATCCCGATATGCCTGAAGTTCTGGATTCATCATGGCATTCAGCGCCGACTCGGTATTTGCCAGATTGTCCTGGATGTTCAGCATCTCCGCGATCGACCGTTTCTGGAATCTGGACAGCAGAACGGCCACGGTTATTGAGATCAGGATCCCTATGATCGTCAAACCTATGCTGACTATGCTCATATCGATGAGGACGTCACCGATCATAATACTCGTAATCGCCATACACTTCTCCTCGTCTTAGCGTATGATAAACATACGTCTCGTGGAACACGAATAGCCGGGTCTGCTGAAAAATCAGGGTGCAGGTCCAACCTGCTCCCTCGTTTTTTGTTCGTGTATTGGGTGCAGGTCTCAAAAACCTACGTGCTCCCTGATTCTGCTTTAATTCTCGCTCTTTTTTGAAAAATAAGCGTATATTAGTGGTTTTTGAAGAGGGTGCACATTTTTCCCGAAACTCTCAATATTGTAGTATTAAGGCTTAGAGAGAGGTTTTAAAAATTTTCCCAGGGTTTTGAAAAAAATGTGCTCCCTGGAAACTTTACTCCCGGTAGGGATCGATCCCTCCAAAACATCGGTGTCACATTTTTTTCAAAACCCTGGGAAAATTCTCAGATACCTCATTTCACCCCTAAGTACTATACTATTGAGAGTTTCGAAAAAAAACCTGACATGCAGAAATAAATCCGTTATATCCCGTATTTTTTTAAAATCAAGCTGCAATAAGCAGTTTTTTGGTGTCACCATCATTTTTCAAAACCTGACACCAAATTCCCTCCAAAAAAGAAGTGTCACATTTTCCAGAAACCAACGTGACACCACCCCTCTCATCAAACTCAAAATACATATATAGTAATATGATCATGCATAAACAATGTCAAACCGTTACCTCCCGAAAATATCCGGCGTAGAATCCCTCATTCTTGCATTGATCTGCGGCGTTGGCACGGCGATATTCACCCCCTGGTCTCTCGAGTTCGACCTCTTTGCACTATTCGGATTGGGATTTCTCATCACCGGCGTATTCCTTCTTCTCAAAAAACGTAACGGCACGAAGGAAAACGATGAAATAAAACAGTAAAAAATTTACAATAACTTTCTTCTCTCGCGAAAACTCAAAATATCGACGTTCTCTGTTGAGGTCTTTTCCGGCGTCGAGGATTCCGGTTTTTCCAGACAATCCATACACAAAATCATACAGTTTCGAACCTCATCTTTTCCCCCATCGCTCACAGGTTTAATGTGCTTGGCATCCCAGCCTCCCCGTCCTACCGCATTTCCCCTGTTTGCATAGATCAGTTTCTTCCCGCAGATCTGACAATATCCGTTCACTTTCTCAAACGCATTTCTTACTACATCTTCAGTAAAGGTCATCTTCCCTCCAATACCTAGGGATAGGTATCTCCGTCACGATAAAACTATCCCTGAACGCTATTTTGGAAAATCTCGGGGTTATGCGGGGTTTTGACCCGCAAACGAGTTTTCCTCTTATCTCCTCTCCTCTATCTCAGCTCGTAAGAAACAGGAACTGATAATAGGTCCCGTTCCAGAAAAGGATCTTCCCGCCGTACTTCCCGTAAATTTCCTGCCCCTCCAGAGAGGTGACCCCTGAAAACTTAAAATAATCAAGGGGGCGCTCATAGATATGCACATATTTTCCCATACACTCATAGAGACTTGGATGGGCCGCAAAATCCTCCTCCGTCAGATTCATGAGAACAGCATAATGCGGCAGTTCATCCTCCGCAATGGGGCGCATTGTAAACGCCTCGCTTAGATCACTAAACGGTTCGAGAATTACCCATATGCCGGTCACAGAGATGATAAGGATCACGGTAATCCACAGAAGCGCTTTTGATTTCTGCATGATGGGTCTTTCGTTCCGGAAATATATAATCGCTCTGGCTCAATCAGTCAATTCTCTGCCCACTCACAGCAGATTCATTTTCGAATCCTTCTCCGTGATCCGTCTGACCGGCTTACACGGATTCCCGAAAGCAACAAAATTTTCCGGAACATCCTTCGTTACAACGCTTCCGGCCCCGATCACCGCATTATCCCCGATATGCACGCCGCCCAGCACAACAACATTGCATGCGAGCCAGACATTATTCCCGATATAGATCTCTTCTGCGTATTCGGACATCGAAACATGTCCGTCCTCATACCGCATAGCTGTCCGCTCCGTTGGGATCAGCGGATGTGAGGTCGCCATCAGAGAAACATTCGGGCCGAACATCACATTGTCCCCGATAAAAATCCGGCCGTCGTCCATGATCGTCGTATTGAAATTCGCAAAGAAATTCTCCCCGATAAACGTATGACAGCCGTAATTGAACTGGATCGGTCCCTGGAAATAATAATTCTCACCGATTCTTCCGATAAACTCTCTGATGATCGGCAGACGGCCCTCATCGTACTCGTCCAAAGCATTGAATTTCTGACAGAGAACATGGGCCTTATGCTTCAAATCGCGAAGTTCCTTTGAACGTGCGTCAAAGAGCCGGCCTGCAAATATCCTCTCCTCTTCCGTCATTTAAATAAAACCTCCTCCTGTATGGCCTATAAATCTACTCATATCCCGTTTTAGGTCTGTACATACATTGGCTGAATCCATTGGATATACTACATTTCTGAGATAATTCTATGAAGATGTCACTTCAGTTGTAGTTTCACTGGATATCGTTGAAGTTGATTTTTCCATCATCATATTATAATGGTCAATTTGATTTAACTTTACAAATATTTGTTTAAATATTTCTAGATATCTCTGAACAGATTCAGAATCCGGACAGATATCAAAATCATCAAAAATCCCGTGAGAACCGGCATTAAGATACGATAAGAGGGATTTACAAATTATTTTATCAGTTCCTTCAAATTGATCTATAACTTTATGATAGTCTACATTTCCTATTATTTTAAAGTATGATTCCAATATTCTTCGCAAAGTATTTTGAATTGCAGGACTGATGTTCGATGTATCTTGTATCTCAGACCAAAGTAATGTATATGAATTTTCTATTGGATCCTTATCTTTATTCTCTATTTTAGATATGTTCTGTGCTTTTTTTACCATCCAAAAACCAGCTATATTGGGATAATCTATTTCTAATCTATATGCTACTTCTTTGTGGAAATAGACATTATGAGTTAAGACAAACACTTGCCGAATTCCATGATTATCATTTTTACAGTATTCAAACAGATTCCTCACCAAAGTACTTACAATAAAGAGAACTCCACTATCTAAACTTGAAATAGGGTCATCAACAATCACTATTTTGTCATTTTCAAGATTATTTGGGTCACTTTGACCTTGAATAAGATAATAAAAATACAAAAAAGTGATAAAGTTTCTTTCCCCGTCGCTCAATGTATCATGAGCATTCTCTCCGTTTGGTCGAATTATCCGATACGTATTCTTATATTCATCATCAGGATTTACATCTAATTTGAAGCCACTAAAGCCAACTTTCGTTAATATATCCTCAATATCATCAACCGTCTTCGTCACATTTATGAGGTTTTTTTGTTTCTCTGAAATCTCTTTCTTGATATTTTTTATGCGCTCTTGATGCCCATCAATATTCTTAGTTAAACTAGCCTTTCCTTTTTCAAATCCACTCATTTCCTTCTTATATTCGGTAATTGGATCTATAAGTTCATTAACAAGATATTGCCAGATTAATTTTTTACAATGCTCTTTCTCATTTTTCAGATCATGTATAATAGCATTATTTTTATTAATTGATACATTTATATTGTCAATATTATCATTGATATTGTTAATTAAAGGAATCACACTTTCAATTTCCACTGATTTTGATGGAAATGTAATTTTATTTTCAATGATTATTTTGTTTGATTTAAATATTATAGAAAGTGCCTCCCTGTTTTTCTCGATATCGTTATAATCTAAACCCGGAATTGGGCTATCTATTATGCTATCTAATTTTTCGAGACATGATGAAATATGAGATATATAATCTTCTTTCATGTTCTTGAGAGCATTATACTTATTATCAAATGCCTTATCAAAAAATGACTTTATTTCTTTTTGAATTGAAGAGTCAAGTGTACGTTGACAATATGGGCATTTTCCATTAGATTTCTCAGCATAACTTACTCCCTCTCTCACCCAATCACTATTATTTAAATATTCAATTAGTTCTCCGATTTCTGAATCTGAAGTCCCAGTGATTACTTCCATTAATAATGGACATTTTTCAATATCTGAAATATCTTTAACGTCAATTTTGTTGATGGTGCCATATTCTCTTTTATTATCATTATCGAACGCTGCTATATATCTCGATTTGATGTCATCCAACGAACTAACATTATTCTCATCAAAATTTTCGGATTCTTCCAAGCATTTTATTGCAAATGTTGTTTTACTTCCTCTAGTTCCAACTAATGCTTTACTATACGTCTCGCCATATTTTTTTTCTTCCCTCCAGCAACGTTCATAAAATATTTCCACTTTTTTCTGTTTTCTAGTATTTAAATCCTCAATATTCTTATTGCAACCATCAATTTTCTTCTTATGATCATCTATCTCGCCCTGTTTTTTTGCAATAAATTCCCGCGCTTCTTTTGATTCCACTCCCAAGGTGAAAATCCCTTTAATAGGATCATCTCTATTAAAATTAGCTTCAATAAATTCTTTGTTGTAAATTAAAACAGGTATTTTTCGATTATTTTCCCAGATAATTTTACTATTTATTGATATTGAGCAATCCTTGAGATATTTAGCGAGAGTACTTTTTCCAGATCCATTCCCTCCATAGATCATATTGATTTTTTTGGGGAGCATGCATCCCCCTTCACCAGTATAGGTCGCAAGATCCTTGATGTATATTTCTGATATCATAGAAGTTACCTGTCAGTATAACATTTCCAAAATGAAAATAATTTCAGAAGACTAAAATCAAATAATACTCGATTGATACCATTAATTTTCTATACGATAAAGCTATTCCAAGAATATTATTCAAATCAATCCTTCATGTATGATACGATCATGACGAATATCGTCGAAAAATAGTTTTTTATAAACAAGAAATATTATGGAAATAATTGTCTGATGAATAGAATCGTTTTTGCCATAATAGCTAATATAATATTGTAAAATAGTTGTTTTTAGAGTCTTTCCCGCACGTTCTTCGTCGCTTCGCACATCCGTGCAAGCTTCTCGAACGCCGTCTCAGGCGTATGCATCCGAAGACCGCAGTCCGGATCGATCAGAATATTTTCTGCCCCAAACGCATCCACGCAGGCAGTGATCCGCTCCTCGATCTCCTTTACCGACTCGATGTGCGGATCGGAACTCTTCACGCACCCGCAGCCGATCTTTTTCCCGGCAAGATCCCTCTTCGAGAGGACCGACAGATTCTCCATCGACACCGCATACTCGAAATCCAGAATATCCACCGGAAGCTTCGTCCAGGAATCTGCGATCTCCCCGAGCATCCCACACGTATGAATGCAGGACGGGGTCTTGATCCCGGCGAAGATTATTTTGAGAGCCTCCCGTGCCGTATCCACCGAAATCGCCCCCGTTGAAAGGATCGGCTCATCCACCTGAATGATCGCGACGCCCGTCTCTGCAAGATACTTCGCTTCTTGGTGCAGAGCGGCGGCGAGATCCATCACCACCTCTTCTTTATTCCGGTAGATCGGTGTATCCACATGCAGAGCGTAGGCGAGTGTACAGGGTCCTGTCAGGATCCCTTTCACGTATTTCGTCTTCGTCAGAGCATACTTTGTATCGCCGACCGTGATCGGTTTGTCCGCCGCTCCGATCTTTCCAAGAACGGTCTTATCCGAGATCCCCGGCAGCTTGGATACGAATGCCTGGACCATATCGGCTCTCACCTGTCCGTCCGAAATAATATCCACCCCTGCCCGTATCTGTTCGGCTACGGCAAACTGCACTGCTTTTTTGTACGGGTCGATTAAAGACGAAATTCCCGTTCCTTTCACACAAGGGAACGATCCGACGACCGTTGTCGGCATAATACAGGGGAGATCCATGATAAATTAGGTCGTCCCGTGAAGATAAAAATCCTCTGGATCGGGGACCATCTCTTCTGCCGCAAACCAAGAGTTTATTTTTTCGTATGAGAATCTATTGCTTGATCACCAATGTCCGCACCATTAAAAATTCCGAAGATGCAAAAAAGCGAATACGACTCACTTATCCGTGACAACGTCGTATCGCGGATTGCCTTCCTAGGGAAAGAATATCCCTACATCGCACCCTTCCTCTACGTCTTTGACGAGAAAAACCTCTACTTCCTCTCGACACGCTACGGTAAAAAGATGGAGCTGTTCTCCCAGAATCCGGCCGTATCCGTCGAGATAGAAAATGTCGCTCCGGATATGTCGACCTACAAGTTCGTGACGCTGCTCGGCAAACTTTCCGAGGTGACGGACGATGAAAGGAAACGTGCGGTAAAAAGTCACTTCGTCCAGCTTATCTCAGACAAAAAAATCTCGGAAAACAGTCTCTATGCCCTGGGTCACTCACCCACCGAGTCCCCTGAGAAGATCGTCGGCGAAGAACGAACAATGGTTTGGAAACTGGTTGATGTAAAGGAGATCGTTGCGCTGAAAAACGCATGATCTCCAATTTTCAAAATCACGCATTCATTCAAAAAAGATGGTCTCCCATACGCCTCATTTGGCCGTATGGGACGACCAATCGATTATTTGAGTTTTTTCTCGAGTTTCTTGAGCTTCTTTTTGGCGTCTTTGCTGCCGGATTCTGCAAGCTTCGAGAGTTCTTCAGCCTTTGCCTTCTTTACTTTGTTCAATTTTTCCAGCTGTTTCTTACTTGTCGGCATACATGTACCTCGTTTGGCTGGTTCTATTTAGAGTTATTCCCTGTTAATAATATCCCTGCCACTCCTTGACCTCAATGTGAAGAAAACTTCATATGAAATAAACTTCACATAATGTAGTATGAAAAAGGAAATACTCATTTCCTTCGCGGGCCTTGCCGCTGGAATCGTTCTGATCCTTCTCGCTGTCTTTGTATTTACGGGAAGTACTACGTTGAATGGTGCCTGCTATGGAGTTGGTGCCGCGTTAATTGCCCTCTCCGGAGGAAATCTGATTGGAAAATCCGTCGTAAAATCGGTCGAGACGCCCGAGATCCGGAAAATACAGGAGATCGAGATGAATGACGAGCGCAATATCCGTATCCGGGAACGTGCCGGCTGGAACACTGTCCGGATCTTTACGCCGGTATTGTGTTTTCTGACGCTTGCCACGGCTCTTATCGGCGTTGAATTATATGTGACGCTTGCGGCCTGCGGGCTTGTCGTTCTGCTCGCCGCTCTCTCCATCGGCTCACAGATATATTACGACAAGAGGCTCTAATGGAAAACCGGATTAAAGAACTGCGGGCTGCCCGGGGCATGACCCAGGCGGAACTTGCCGAGATCATCTCCGTATCCTCGAGAACAATCATCTCCCTTGAGAAGGGCCAGTATAATCCATCGGTCCTTCTCGCGCACAAACTTTCCCTCGTATTCGAGTGTCAAATCGAAGAGGTGTTCCTTTTCGGAAAAGAGGATGGGATCTGAATAATCAGATGTAATAATCTGCAGTCACACTTTTTTCGCTCACGCTTCTCACATATTTTTTGACCGGGCCTGCGTGATAGGGATGCTCGGCATAACCGCGAAGGGCATCTTCATCATCCACGATGACCGAAAGCGCGACATCGAAGGACCGCTCGGTGTGGGCATAATCGATACCGACCTCGATTTCCCTGATCTGTTCAACAACGCCTTTCATCGAAAGGAGGATATTGCGTGTTTCTTCGGCACATGCCGGGTCTTTGAGTTTGAAGAGAACGAGATGTTTTATCATAAAAAAAGGGTTATGGACTGACTCTGTGTCGGTCCCGCGGGAAGAGAACGGCTTCCCTGATATTCTGGAGATCGAGCATGGTCATGACCAGGCGTTCGGCACCAAGTCCCCAGCCTGCGTGGGGCGGCATACCGTATCTGAACGGATTTAAGTAGAACTCGAACGCGTCGGGGTTGAGACCTTTTGCTTTGATCTGTTCGACGAGAAGTGAGTGGATATGGCAACGCTGTGCGCCGGAAGTCAGCTCCATTCTCGGGTGCATCATATCGAATGCACGACAGACCTCGGGGCGGTCTTCGAACGGCATGGTGTAGAACGGTCTCGTGGAGGTCGGCCATTCGGTGATGAAGTACATCGTGCCCATCTTCTCTCCGACGATCCTCTCGGCAGCGGTCGAAAGATCGTCGCCGAAAACGAGCGGTTCGCCGCCGGCGGTGGAGATTTCGATTGCTTCTTTGTAGGTGATACGCGGGAACGGAACGGTCGGGACCTTGAAATCGGTGATGCCGAGCGTTGCAAGAGCATCGCCGCAGTGGTCGGCGACGTATTGATATGCCGAAGCTACGACGTTTTCGAGTACATGCATCGCGTCCTCTTCATTTGCAAAGGACATCTCGATATCGATCGAAGTGGCTTCGTTTAAGTGACGAACGGTGTTGTGTTCCTCTGCACGGAAGATCGCACCGATCTCGAAGACCCTGTCGAACCCGGCGCTCATCAGCATCTGTTTGTAGAGCTGGGGAGACTGATTTAAGAATGCCTCTTTGTCGAAGTAGGCGAGCGGGAAGAGTTCGGTTCCTCCTTCAGTTGCGGCAGCTACGATCTTTGGGGTCTGGACCTGGGTGAATCCGTTGTCCCAGAGGTATTCGCTGATGGCGCGAAGACAGGCGTTTCTTATCTGGAAAATAGCGTTGATGCGGGGTTTTCTAAGATCGAGGTACCGGTTGTCGAGCCTGGTGTCGAGTTCTGCGGGGACTTTTTCCGAGACGTCGAGCGGAAGAGGGGTCTCGGCACGGGAAACGACGCGGAGCATGTCGGGGACGAGTTCGCGTCCACCGGGTGCTTTTTCGGTTGCTTTGACAACGCCTTCGCATTCGATGACGGACTCGCGGGTCGCCTCTTTGACGGCGGCGAGTACTTCGGGGGTGACTTTCTTTTTCGGAATGGTGACCTGAAGGATCCCGGTTCTGTCGCGAACGAGAAGGAAGGTGAGTCCTCCAAGGTCACGTTCTTCGTGGACCCAGCCTGCAATGCGTGCATGCCCAATTTCAGGGGTCACGTCTTTTATTGGTATGCGCATAAAATCTCTATAGTATTTGCGGTGGAGATAGATTAGTGTTTGTCCGTTGTCGGAATCTTCGGTCACACCCGCCAGGAGATATGGGCATACTTCCCTTCGTCCGGGAAAGCCAGGCTGCCGTTTTCTCTCTTCACAAGGATGGAATCCAGATACCCGGTGATGATCCCTTTCTGCCACTCCTCGTGTGCATCCATTCGGTCCGCGTAATCATTGACTGCTGAGGCCAGATCTGGATATCCCCGTTCGTCCTTCATAGGATAGACTGCGATATCTGCGTAGATCCCCATCTGGTACAGACAGTGCCAAACCACATCGGCCTTCGGTTTCGGCCAGTACTTTTCCCCGTGCAGGCTTTCCCACAGACTGCTGTAGGTCACATCCCAGGTGGTGTCGTTTACAAACCAGAAGATATGCACCTCTTTTGCTGCCGTCCGATCCATCTTTCCAAGAGCCTCTTTCAGATTCGGCACGCTCAGCGCAAACGACGAGATCACGTAATCATATTTGTCGAGATTTTCCGCCTCAACATCTTCCCAGACCGCCGGGATCACGCCGATATCGGCATCCACCTGTAAAAATTTCCTGTATTCGTCCATTGCCTGCTTCATCGGTTTTGAGGGTTCGACCACGGTCACCCGGCATCCGTTTTTGGCTAAAGGCACGGCGAGTGTCCCGGGTCCAGCCCCTATATCCAGAACCGATGCACCGGATGGTATTTCCATGGCCGTAAGCTGGTCGTTTACCCGTGCCATTCCGCCGTTTTTCAGATTCTGCATCATCTTGTCGACGATTATCTGGCTCGAGAAAAATTCCGCACTGGTCCTGTATTTCGCCGTGTTCTTCTGCTTATTGGTGATTTCCTGCCATTCACTGTCTGCGTCGTTCATATTTCTCCTAAGATAATTTTCTTGGAAGCGGGAACTGATATTTTTTCCGCATCCAATTTGTAATACTAATTTTAATAACTATAATATTTAAAGTGCATCAAATTTTAAAACTAACATATTAATAGAATCAATACAAAGAAAAGAGTAGTTACTATGCATACGAAAAAGTACTTTGCCGTTGCAGGAGTTCTTCTCCTCACGCTTTTCATTGTTTTTTCCAGCGGGTGTATCGCATCTTCACAGACCAATCAGGATGCAGTGCTGAAAATCGCTACGCCCAACGAGATCACCGAAGCCTCGTACTTCGGGAACTACAACTTTGCCCAGATGACGCGTGTCGCCACGCCCCCCCTGATTCAGGTCGATGAAAACGGAGACTATGTCGGGGCAGTGGCAAAGAGCTGGACCGTTTCTTCCGATGGAAAAACCTGGACCTTTACCCTGGATCCGAATTATCAGTGGAGCGACGGAACGGCGCTTACCCCCGAGGATGTCAAATTCTCTCTTGAATATACATCTGAAAAGGTCACCACGGCCCCGTCGTGGATAAAGAATGCCACGATCACGACAAGCGGGAATGTCGTTACCATCAGTCTTGCCGATCCGGTGTACCGTCTGTGCGGCGATCTTGTTGCGATCAACATCGTTCCAAAGCATATCTGGGAATCGATCGATAATCCCGAAGAGTACGTCAATGCAGGACCCTATGTCGGCTCTGCCGCATACTACGTAAAGTCGGTCGATATCAACTCGGCGACCCTTGTCCTTGCGGTGAACCCGAAGTGGAAAGGAGATGCTCCTTACTATGGAACCGTCGAGCTTCACTGGTTCGCGACCGAAGATGCCGCGATTTTAGCCATGCTTGGGAATGAATGCGACACCTACTGGAAGTACGGCGCCTCGTTCCCCACATCGTCCGTTGCGCTTCTTGACTCCTCGAAAAAATTCACCACGGTCGAAACTCCGTCCTTAAAGATGACGTATGTTGGATTCAATACGATCTCTTCCGATGTCGGAAGCGATCTTGAGTTCCGCAAAGCGATCGCCTATGCGCTGAATTATGACGAACTCGTCGAGATCGGTGCTTCGGGATATGCTCTCTCGGCAAACTCCGGCTTCATTCCAAACGGGGTTCCGTATTATAAGAATACCACGGCCAACATCTACAATCTCGCAACCGCCAAACTGATGCTTGATGCGGCAGGTTACAAAGATGTAAACGGGGATGGAATTCGCGAGGACAAAAACGGCAATGCTTTAACCGTCACCCTCCTGACTCGTGACAAAGTCGCGGGAGAACTCATCAAAGAGTACCTCGAAAAGGCCGGGCTGAAAGTTGAGTATAAATTCGCCTCCGATCTGAACGCCTGGATCGAATTAAAGGATGCCCATGCATACGACATCGCCTACAATGGAATCACCGCCAAAGGCATGATGATGGATTCAGGCTGGGCAACCGGATACTTCGCCTCGAACACCGTAGGTGCCGGCAAACTCCAGAACGTTGACGACCCGGCATTCCTTGAACTCTGTGCGAAAATCGCAACAACTCCGGATGGAGACGAACTGAAAGCCCTGATCTCCACTCTTCAGGACTATTATGCAGACAACATGCCAGGCATCGCTCTCTACTGGTGCACGGATGTGACGCCGATCAATACGGAGATCGACGGCTGGTACATCTCCAAGGCAACGGGAATCCTGAACGAGATCAATCTCCTCTCGATTCACCCGGCCAATTAATCTCCCTTTTTTTACTTTTGTGACAAATAGTATACATACTTCGAAAAACGTATGAATAAGATCCTTGCCAGAAAAATCGTCCGCTATGCCGTATGCCTGCTGATAGTTGTTCTGCTCGTGTTTCTTCTTCCCCGCTGCATGCCCGGCGACCCGGTCCAGTGCCTAGTCGGAGAGGACGTGTATCTGACTCAGGAGATTCTCGATACGGTCACGGTCAAACTTGGCCTTGACCGCCCGCTTTTCGAGCAGTTCCAGATCTATATCGGGGACCTTTTCACGGGGAATCTGGGATATTCCTATACAAGGCATCAGAATGTGGCCGATCTGATCTGGGACCGCCTTCCCTGGACGCTTCTTCTCACGGGAGTTTCCATGCTGATCGGCTATACGTTTGGGATCATCGCCGGTACCTGGGCTGGGTGGATGACTGAGAAAAAACGTGCGAAGGTCATGACCGGATTTGGAGTCTTCGTGTCCTGCATTCCGCCGTATTTACTCGGTCTGATCTTTTTCTCGGTGTTCGTGTACCAGCTCGGCTGGTTCCCCTACAAAGGATTTTACGAGACCCCGGATCTTTTCAGCGTGTGCTATCATATGGCGCTTCCCGTTTTGACGCTCGCCTTGTTCGTATTTGCGAGAAACATGATCATCATGCGGGGGTCCGTTCTGACGGAAAAAAACCAGCTGTATCCGCAGTTTGCAAAAAGTCTCGGCGTTCCCCGAAGAAAAATCATCTACGGTCATGTGATGAAGAATGCGATCCTGCCGATCCTTACCCATTTTGCGATCGACTTCGGCTTCATTTTATCCGGCGCGCTTTTTATCGAGATCATTTTCTCACTCAATGGTCTTGGAAGAGTCATGTACACGGCGGTCCTGAATCTGGATTATCCGGTGCTTTCCGGACTGTTTCTGGTGATCGCTCTCATGGCGATCTGTGCGAATCTGATCGCCGACATTCTCTACGGGATCATCGATCCGCGGGTGAAACGGGGTGACGATCAGTGAAGTTCGACCGGCGGTATATCCTTCCGGGTCTTCTGATCCTGATATTCTTGATCGTTGCGATCTTTCCGGGGATGTTTGCTCCGTACTCGATCAGCGATCGAACTGCTACCTATCAGGCACCGAGTGCCGAACATCTTCTTGGAACCGACAATATGGGAAAGGACATCTTCTCCCTCCTGATCTATGCAGCCAGATGGACGCTGACGATCGGATTCGCCTCCGGTCTTCTTGCCGTGTGTGTGGGAACCGGTTTTGGTCTTCTTGCCGGCTGGAGAAGAGGAGTCCTGGATGAGTTTTTGATGGGAACGACGGATATCGTTCTTATTCTCCCGAAGATCCCTCTGGTGATTATTCTCGCCGCATATCTCGGCCCGAGTCCATGGGTTCTGATCTTCGTTCTGGGGCTTTTGTCCTGGGAATCGATCGCCCGGGTCGTGCGTTCGAAAGTTATTCAGATCCGGTCGTCCGAGTATATTCTCGCCGCTCGGTGTCTGGGATTTTCGGATTGCCGGATCATGTTCAAAGAGATATTACCCGTGGTTTTTCCGGTGATCGTGCCGAAGTTCGTTCTGGTTACGGCGGCGGCGATGATCTCGGAGGCATCTCTCGCGTTTCTTGGGCTTTCCGATCCACAAACGGTTTCGTGGGGAGGCATGATCTCGGACGCCTTTACCTACAGCGGGTTCCTTCGCGGCATGTGGTACTGGTGGCTCCCTCCGGCATTATGCATCATTCTCGGAGTTCTGGCGATCACGAGTCTTGCCTTCATCCATGAACGCGGTGTTCGCGAGGTGATGCAGTTATGAAAAACATGCTCGAGATCAGTGACCTGTCCGTCTCCTTCCCGGGACCGAACGGAAAAATTCCCGCTGTCCGAAATCTCTCTCTCTCGCTTGCACCGGGAGAGTGTCTTGCGATCGTCGGCGAGTCCGGGTGCGGGAAGTCCGTGGTTGCCCAGGCGGTCTTACGTCTCCTCCCCCCCGGGACCGAGGTTCTTGGCCGCATCTCGTATCAGGGGCAGGATCTTCTGCATCTCTCTGAAAATGAGATGGATCATATTCGGGGTCAGGAGATCGGGATGGTTTTTCAGAGCCCGGAAAGAGCTCTCAATCCGGTGATGAAGATTGGAAAACAGCTGATCTCACCGCAGGTGATGCATGGACTCTGTTCGGAAAAGGATGCGGAGCTTCGGGCGAAAGGTGTCCTGCAGAGTCTTGGTCTGGACGCAGACCGGGTTATGTCCTCCTATCCCTGGATGTGTTCCGGAGGGATGTGTCAGCGGATCGTGTTTGCCGCGGTCTCCCTTCTTCATCCGAATCTGGTGATCGCCGATGAGCCGACCAAAGGACTTGACGCCGCAAATGTCACGGATCTTGAAGCGATGCTTTCCACGGTCACTGCCGGAAAAAGCACTGGTCTTCTTTTGATCACGCATGATATGGATGTAGCCTCCCGTCTTTCGAACCGCATTGCCGTTATGTACTGCGGCATGATCGTCGAAGAGGGGGAGACTAAGTCCGTTTTATCATCACCGAAGCATCCGTATACCCGTGGTCTTCTCGGCAGTCTTCCAAAGAACGGGTTCGTGCCGATCCCGGGAATCTCTCCAGCACTCAGCGATCTGCCGAATGGCTGCGTCTTTCATCCGCGTTGTGTGTTTGCTGACGAAACGTGCAGAACGGAAATCCCTGATCTGATTGACGGAGTGAGGTGCCGCCGATGCTGATTTTAGAAGCCGATCATATTTCAAAATCATATGGGAAGTTTGCGGCACTAAACGATCTCTCTATGGAGATCGCGGCCGGCGAGACCGTCGGGCTTACCGGTCTTTCGGGATCCGGAAAAAGTACCTGTGCCAGGATCCTTGCAGGACTCGAACGCCCAAATACCGGTTTCGTGAAATATGCCGGAAAAGAACTGACCGGTCCCACCCCAGAGATCCAGATGATCTTTCAGGATCCGGCTGGGTCCTTCAACCCGGTTCGAACGATCTATCAGTCGTTATCTTCCGTGCTGAGTCTGCAGGGTGTACCTAAATCAAAGCGCCGCGATCTTCTTTCGGAGCATTTCCAGAATGCCGGGCTGCAGACCGAAATTTTATCCCGCTATCCCGACCAGATCTCTGGAGGGCAGGCTCAGAGGGTCGCGATCGTCCGGGGCATGCTCGTTCACCCGAAGGTGATGATTCTGGACGAACCAACCTCGGCGCTCGATGTCTCGGTCCAGGCCCAGATCCTGCACCTGCTTAAAAAAATCCAGAAGGAAAACGGCATATCCTACGTGTTTATCTCGCACGATCCGTCGGTTGTTGAATTCATGGCGGACCGGGTGATCCACCTGTGATGATTTTCTCAACCCATATTGAAGGGCAGATTGATATTTCGTACTGCCGATTCTATTAATACTACCATGTCCGGGACTGTTTATCTGCATAAGATCATGCTGAAACATTTTGACGACACCTCGTATCTTGCAGATCTGCCGGTCGTGCGGAATCTTGAACATATGGGCGAGCTGTCGTTCGAGTCTCCGGTGACGTTTTTTGTGGGTGAAAACGGCTCGGGCAAATCAACTCTGCTGGAGGCCATCGCCATTTCAGCAGGGTTCAATGCGGAAGGCGGGTCCCGGAACTTTTCGTTTGCCACGAAATCTACCGAGTCGAATCTGCATTCATACCTGACATTATCGCGTCGCGGCCGGGAGAAGGACGGATTTTTCTATCGGGCAGAGAGTTTTTACAATGTGGCATCACAGGTGACGGATCTGCAGCTCAATCTCGACGGGTACGGGGGCAAATCCCTGCACGATCAGTCTCACGGCGAAAGTCTGCTGGCACTTGTGCAGAACCGGTTTAGAGGGAACGGTCTGTATATCCTCGATGAACCGGAATCAGCCCTTTCTCCCATGCGGCAGATGACGCTGATGCTGGAGATCAAACGGCTGGTCGAAGAGGAGCACTCCCAGTTTCTGATCGCGACCCATTCTCCGATCCTGATAACGTATCCCGGTGCTGATATTTTCGAGATAACGCCGGAGGCTATTTTGAAAACGACGTATGATAAGACCGAATCATACCAAATCACCAAACGCTTTCTGGATGATCCGAAACATATGCTCGATGCACTGTTCGAGGATTAAAACAAAGAAAAAAAGAAAAAGGTCAGTGTTCTTCTCTGACCATTTTTATACACTTTTTCGGGCATTCGTTGGAACAAATGCCGCAGCCTTTGCAGTAAACAAGATCGATCTCGAGTGTATCCGGATCGATGACCGCGTCGGGGCAGAACATCGCACAGATCCCGCAGTGATTGCAGGTTTCCCTGTCCACGATCGGACGGAACGTTCTCCACGTCCCGGTAAGACCGGCTCCTCCCTCATGGGGGACGCTGATGGTTATTTTCGGCATTCTGCTCATACGATGACCTCCTCATAAGCCGCTTTTGCAGCCGCAGTGTTTCTTGGATCGGCAAACGTCTCGGTGATCGCCTTCACTCCCGACTCCCGGCTGAAGAGGCCGAGTTTTGCGAGAGCTCCGATCACTGGCGTGTTCACGATCGGACTTCCGGCGACCACGAGGTTTTCGCGGAGCGCGATCCCGGTAAGATCCGCTTTGTAGACCTTGAAGCCTGCAGGGAAATCAACATCGTCATGCGTGTTGATGAAGATCGACCCTCCCTCTTTCAAACCGTCTAAGACATTTACCGTGTCCATGACGGTCGGATCAAGGATGACGATCATATCGGGTTTGTTGATCTGGGAGTAAATTCTCACCGGTGCATCGTCGATTCGAACGAATGAAACGATCGGAGCGCCGCGGCGTTCGGCACCGTAGAACGGGCATGCCGTTGCGAATTTTCCGTCTTTCACGGCGGCGGTGGCCATCATTCTGGCCGCCGTTACTCCGCCCTGGCCGCCGCGTGAGTGAATACGAATCTCGTACATTTACTCTTCCTCCTTGATACCGAACCAGTATTCTGTTCCGATCTTGCGGCTGCGGACGAACTCTGCCATATCTTCAAAGGTAACTTCCTGGCCGCCGAGGCCGGCAATGACGCTCGCGATTTTTGCATCCGGATATCTTGCCTGGATCTCTCCGGCAACAACGCCGCCGAAGCCGAACGAGTAGTCACGGTCGATCACGACGAGGTCTTTTCCTTTGATGTTCATATTCAGCGGGAAGGGTCTGAACCAGCGGATCCGCATGACTCCGGCTTTCACTCCCTCTTTTCTCAGGAGATCAACGGCGACCTCGGCTTCTTTGCCGAGCGTTCCCATTGCGATGAGAATAACATCAGCATCGTCGCAGAAGTATTCCTCAACCGGGGCATAGCTTCTGCCGAAGCGTTTTGCAAACTCTGCCTCGGTTTCGTCGATGACGTTTCGTGATTCACGCATGGCTTTTTCCATGTCGAATCTGAACTGGTAGTGGACGTTTGCCGGGCTCATTGCGCCGTAGCCTTTCGGATTGTTGACATCGATTTTATGCGGGAGTTCCAGCGGCGGGATGAAGTCTCCCGGTTCGGTCATCTCGAACGGCTGCATGATGTGGGAGAGCAGGAATCCGTCCATGTTGATCATGACCGGCAGAAGAACGCGGTTGTCTTCGGCGATCCTGAATGCCATCAAGGTAGCGTCGTATGCTTCCTGCACGGTCGAGACGTAGACCTGAAGCCAGCCGGTATCCCTCTGCGAAAGAGCATCCGTGTGCTCCGCCCAGATGTTCCATCCGGGAGCAAGAGTTCTGTTGACCTGCCCCATCACGATCGGCAGGCGTGCGCCTGCTGCCCAGTGGAGCATCTCATGCATGTAGAGAAGACCGTGTGAGCTTGTCGCGGTGAAAACTCTGACCCCCGTGATGGAAGCACCGATACAGGCGGTCATGGCGGAGTGTTCCGACTCGACCGGGATGTAGCGTGCTTTGAGATCGCCGGACTCGACGTAGTCGGCGATGCTTTCGATGATCTCGGTCTGGGGGGTGATGGGATATGCGGCAACGACGAGCGGCTTTGCCATTTTTACGGCTGAAGCTACGGCTTTGTTACCGGTGGACATTACAAGTTCGCTCATTCTGTTTCCTCCGATTGTGCGGCTTCGAGAGCAATTTTCTTCAGGTTTTTGTCGACGTTTGCCTGGATGACTGCGGCTGTTTTTTCATCGACTTTTCTGAATCGTCCCTGGGCTTTGAGGTAGTCACTTACGGGTGCCGGCCGTTTCATGGCGGCACGTGATGGGGCACTCACCGTGAATTTGTCGTACTCTTTTTCCCAGAGGACCCAGATGCCGGATTTAACTGCCATCTTTCCGATCTCGACGGTCTTTTCCGAGGGGATCCTCCAGCCCGGCGGGCAGGGTGCAAGGATGTGGATGAACTTCGGTCCCGGGATCGAAAGGGCTTTTTTCACTTTGTTGTAGATGTCGGCGGGGTACGAGGAGCAGGCCGTTGCCTGGTAGGGAAGGTTATGGGCCTCGACGATCCTGTCAAGATCTTTCTTGTTGACGGTTTTTCCGTTCGGGGTAGTAGTGGTTATTGCTCCAAGCGGGGTCGCGCCTGATCTCTGCATTCCGGTATTTCCGTATGCTTCGTTGTCGTAGCAGATATAGAGGAAGTCCTCGCCGCGTTCCAGGGCCCCGGACAGTGCCTGGATACCGATGTCGGCTGTGCCTCCGTCTCCTGCATAGACGATGACGTTGGTTTTTTCACCTTTTGCGCGGAGAGCTTCGCTCATACCGGAAGCACAGGCCGCTGCGGCCGCAAATGCGATGTTATAGACGGGCACCGTGTGAAGCATGTAGGGATAGACACCCTGGATCACACTGTTGCAGCAGGCAGGGATCACGAGGACCGTATCTTTGCCTGCAGCCTTGAGGATATAGCGGAGTGCAAGTAACGAGCCGCATCCAGCACAGGTGGATGGACACTTTAAAAGCATCTCTTCTTTGGGAATTTCCGTCATGGGTTCTTTATGTATTTGTCACGATTTATAATGAGGCTTGCGAATCGAGATGCTAATGAGTAGCATGCCGCCGTCGCGAATACCGGAAAAAAGATCTTCAAAATGACGTTATTATATTGGTTTGAGAAAATGGGTTTGGATGATTGAAAATAAATGTATCAGATTTTATTTCCTATCTCTGCCCATTGCCAAGCTCTGAGATATCCCGGACCGAAGTACTCAGCATCATCATCGTGTGCCCAAACGTAAAGGTTTGGTCCATTGGTAAACAGAGTTCCAGTGTTCACCGGTTTGACGGCATTGAGGAATTTCACCGTTCCAGCCCACGCAAATTCCGTGTCATCGTATGTAAGAAGCCGGTCACGCTTAATTTTTATTAGCTCGCCTACGTGTGATGCAGTAAATGTATCTAATGATGGATCTAAATCAGCCTCGGCTTTTGTCAAACTGAGGCCGCTGTTTCGAACCCACCAGTAATTTCCACTGTCGTAATAGACTTTATAGGGAGCTATGGGTATGCTTGCTTCTGGATATGTCAGATTTTTTGCCTGAGCTACAATATTCGTCCATTCATCGCCCCATTCATTGGAAAGATTAAAACTTTCACCCCCAATTTCAATTATCTTAATATTTCCTCCTCCCCCTCCCGCTTTTCCGATTTTCTTTTCCGCAAGAAGTGTTGATACTCCCTTATCACTAGTATAAACTACTGACACCGTTCCAACCGCCTCCGATCCGGAATCCCAGCTAAGCGTAATACCCGGACCAAAATCCACATCCCCTCCAAACTCTGCCGTCTTGTCAACACCGTCGACAAGGATCGTATAGCTCCCTGCCGGAAGCACGGCCCCGTTCAGCTGGGTAACTGTGATGGTATTTCCCTGACTTCCGATCGATATGCCAACGATTGGCGCCGGCTCGGGCATACCAAATCCCATCAAAACCGCTCCGATAATGCCGACAAGAACAACTGTCAGAGCAACGAGCAATATCGTTCCGATAACAGGGGACACTCCTTCGTTTTTTGAAAGAACATTACGCAGCATATGTACTTCATTTATATATTCCCCTCTATTTATCTACCTTTGTGTAGGGATAAATCCAAAAACGAGGTCTGATTTCAGCACAAAAAGAGAAAAATTTCAGGATTATTTTACATCTGCAATTTGAATCCAATCAGCTGTACTTGGATCACGTGATGGTTTAATTATGTTGGAAACAACAATTGCATCCATATATAACGCTCCTCCATATTCGTATAGAGAGCCGATTGTTGGATAGGGCGTTGATTTCCATGGTTTGCTAAAATCCGTTGGATCCATATCGTCCTCCGTGTACATCTTTTTCGACAGATCGATCATTACCAATCTGTTGTCACGATAGATGTCCATATATTCCTGGATAGATGGATTCGTCGCAGCCTCTGCTTTAGACACACGCTTGTTATCAAGAGAAACCCAGTATTCACCGTTATCAACATACACAATGCCGTGACCCAATGAAAGGCCGCTTATGCTTGCATTTACGTTATCAAGAAATGTCTGCCAGTCTACTTTCGTAATAATCGTATAGGTATCTTCGAATGAAGCAATCCCGCTGCCTCCCCCTCCGCTACCACTACCCCCTCCTCCGCTTCCCGCTTTCCCGATCTTTTTCTCTGCCAGAAGCGTCGAAACTCCTTTATCACTCGTATATACTACCGACACCGTATCGACTGCCTCCGTTCCTGAATCCCAGCTAAGTGTTATACCCGGACCAAAATCCACGTTCCCGCCGAACGCGGCTGTTTTATCCACACTCCCAATGAAGATCTTATAGCTGCCTGCCGGGAGAACGTCTCCGTTCAGATGAGTAACCGTAATGATATTTCCCTGCTGACCTATTGATATTCCAAGAATTGGTGCTGGTTCCGGCAGGCCGTAACTCATCATTGCCGCTCCCACAACGCCGATAAGAACGATTGTGAGGGCTATGAGAAAAATCGTCCCGATGACAGGAGAGACGGCATCATTCTTCTGCGAACCAGGAAGTATCATACTAATGATATACAGAATCTTTATACTATATTAATCAATACCTGAAGGCAAAACCCGGATGATATTCTTGGTTAATGAGGATAAAATCATCCAAAAGATCCCAAGAAAAAGTATTATCATCTCCTCCACCCCAAGAATCTTTATTATGACGGATGTTCCGGGTGAATTGACCGATGAGGAAATCCTTCTGCGTGCTGAAGAGATTCGTAAATCTCAGGAGGCCAAGAAGGCTGAAGAACTCAAAAAAGCCGAGGAAATACGACTGGCCGAAGAGGCCAAGAAGGCCGAGGAGCTAAGGAAAGCAGAGGAGATCAGACAGGCTGAAGAGGCTAAAAAAGCTGAAGAACTTAAGAAAGCAGAGGAACTGGTCAAGGCTGAGAAGGAACGAAAAGCAAGAGAAGCCAAATCCATTGGCCCTGATGAGAAAAAGCCGGCAAAATCCCACAAAGGTCTGAAGATATTCGGGATCATTCTCCTGCTGATCATTATTTTTGCAGGTGTCGTTCTCATCTCTGCCGATGTGACGATAACCGCAGGAACGGATAAAAGCTACGGGTATGATACGACCTACAATGTCTGGATTCCGCTTGATAAAGAACTGAACATCGGCGGCTACAAAGTCATTGCTCTCTCTCCTTCATCAGGCGGCTCTATGATGATCTCCCTTGGCGGCGTGACCTATCCGCTTGAGGTCAATACGGTGACCAATGTTCCAGATCAGACCGGTACGTTGACCATCTTCTGGGGAAAAGTAACGGTAATGAAGGTACAGTATGAGGTGGCCCTCACGTATCTCGGCAACACTAACGACAATCAAGCAGCGTTCAGAATGCTGATCTCGAGCGATCGGCAGCTGCCGGAGTTCCTTATTTCCCTCTTCCTCTCATCAAGCGGGGTTAAGGTTCAGTCAGTCTGAGGAAAAATGACAACAAAAACCCTGGTGCTTGGCATCCTGGAAAAAAATCCCGGTGCGTATGTATCGGGGGAATACATCGCTTCCGAGCTTTCGGTCTCGAGAACTGCTGTATGGAAAGCGATTCGGACACTGCAGAGTGAAGGCTATAATATCACAGCAGTATCCAACAAAGGATATCTTCTGGAAAACTCAGATGTCCTCTCGGCTGAAGGCATTCGCTCCAGACTTCTGCCGAAGTATGCCGATACGGTCGTCATCGTCAAGACTTCGACTGAATCGACGAACATCGACGCAAAAGTTCTGGCCGCCGCCGGAGCAAAACACGGAACCGTGATCCTTGCAGAGGAGCAGACTGCCGGCAGAGGGAGATACGGAAAATCTTTTTACTCCCCCAAAGGCACAGGGATCTATCTGAGTATCATCGCCCGGCTTGGGATCTCCTTTTCGGACGCGGTAATGATCACGACTGCGGCGGGCGTTGCCGTCTGCAGATCGATCGAATCCGTTTCCGATCTTGATCCGAAAATCAAATGGGTCAACGATATATTTTTGAACGGGAAAAAGATCTGCGGGATCGGGACCGAGGCGGTCAGCAATATCGAATCGGGAATGCTCGAGTCGGTGATCGTCGGAGTCGGTGTGAACTTCAAAACCTCAGAGTTCCCGGAGGATCTAAAAGATATCGCGGGTCCGCTGTTTCCAAAGGATTTCCCGCTCACGAGAAATGCGTTTGCCGCAGTTTTGATCAATCATCTGCTGGATATGTTTGCCGCTCTTCCTGAGAAGAGTTTCATCGGGGAGTACCGTGAGAGATCTCTTATTCTTGGAAAAGAGATCATGTTTCTCGAGAAAAATGTCTGGCACTCTGCAAAAGCAGTTGACATCGACGACAAAGGCGGGCTGGTTGTCGAAGCCGACGGAAAAATCAGGACACTGACCTCGGGTGAGGTCAGCGTTCGCATTTAGACAAAAAGCGAGAGAATCACGGTCGGCACGAGTGCGAGATAGAGCAGAACAAGCGATACGGCGATAACAACGCCGAAGACGACTGGGTTCCATTTCATAATCTTTTTTCCGTCAAGCGGCCCGACCGGCAGCATGTTGAAGAATGCTAGCATCGCATTGACCTGGAAGCCGATCAATCCCAGATAGAACAAAAATCCCGGGAGAGTGAAGAGGACGATTCCTGTCGAAGGCGACATCATGAATCCGATGATCATGATGATGATAAACGGGATGATCAGGACCAGATTCGTCAGAGGTCCGGCGATGGAGATGAGTCCGTTCTCTTTTTTGGTCATCTCGCGACCGGCCGTGTTGATGAGTGTTGCTCCGGGTGCGGCAAATACGATTCCCGTGATGGCCGCAACGACAACGGCGATGATCAGCATCTGCGTGCTTTTTCTGAATTCTGCCCAGTAACCGAACCTCATGGCGGTGAATTTGTGGGCAAGTTCGTGAAGCACGAAGGAAAGTCCGACCGCGATCAGCGATACGAGGAAGGTTATCAGAAGTCCTTCTACGGTTATATTTTGATAGTCGGTAAGTAATGCAAATCCGCCGTTGATGCCTAACGTAAAGGCAACACCGAGGACAAGCCAGGCGATCAGAAGATCTTTTCTTTCAAACGGGGAGATTTTATCTAAGAGACTCATTTATTCACCACATCCTGCACGGACACAATCCTCGAGAGTGCCTAAAAGCGGCGTCGCTTTGCACATTCCCGGGAGATACGTGAATGCTTTTCCGGAGTTCGTCATGACGACTCCGGCTCTGTCCATCAGCGGCGAGACGACCATGCAGGTGTCGGGTACGATTTTTGCGCCGCTGTTTTGGATCTTTGCACAAAGATCCGGGTGTTTTGCTTTCATCTCCTCTGCAGCGAAGATGTAGAACGGCATCACGACCCGTCTGTTTTCCAGAAGGAAGGCCAGTTCTTCCAACTCTTCCTCGGAGACATGGGGACATCCAAGAGCTACGACATCTGCTTCCAGACTGCCGAACAGCTCGTCGATCTCGGACACTTCGATCTCGACGACTTCGCGGTCATCCTCTTCGATATGTTTTTTGAAGAAGGGGAACCGGGTCTCCGGGGTGATCTCGTTTACATGGTACAAAGCGACTGCTCCGCTTGCGGCCATGGCGGCTCCCAGACTTTTGAGCATATCACGGTTGGGACGAAGCTCGGTGAAAAACGGGATCCTGTTTCCGGAGATTGCTCCGGCGATGATCCCGAGAGCCCCGTAATGGGCATTGGTCCAGGATTTCGTCGCCGCCGGATCGTCGATGTGGAACTCGATCTGCGGGATTCGGTTCCTGACGATGTGCAGACCGTAATATGGGGTCTTTCCGGTAAGGGCAGACGCGAGAGCCGAAGGCCCTCCTTCACGGTTTGTTCTTGCTCCGAGAACGGAGTTCACGTAGCTGACCGCCGAGGACTCCGACCATGCGAGATGGTCTCCCCGTTCGATGATGTTGAAGTAGTACGGCGTGCAGGTGCAGGTCGGCCGGATCCCGAGCCGGGTATATGCGGCGTTGACCTCCAGCTGTTTTTTCGCAAAATCGTCCGGGATGCCAAGATTCTGCCATTCGTCACGCGGCATGCCGATCGGGTTTAAAAATGACGGGACAACCGCTTTTCCAGACAGGGTGTTGAGCCATGAGAGCCCCGCGTCCCCGATCGTTTTAAACGAGGCGCCGGATACCTGAACGCTTTTAACTTCGATGAACTTCTCCGCCTCGTAGATTTTTCCGAGAGCGAGGAGGATCTCCATCATTTTTTGTTTGGTTTCGCCGTATTCTCCGTTCAGCAGCGCCTGATCATATTTGTCTAGTTCCATTGTTCACTTCCTTATTATTCAATCCCATTCAGCACGGATAAACTCATCTTCCAAACCGAGCGGAATGGTCGCATCCACCCCTGCCTTCACATTCATGCCGTCTCCGATCCTGCAGGGATCAAGGGAGGATCCCCTGACACCCGAAATAATCATGACATCCGTATCTGCCCGGACGCGGGTTGCGATCGCGAACTCCACATCCGAGGGGTCGTAGATGTTGATGTCTTCATCGACGATCACGACATGTTTGAGTGAGGTGTGGGCGGCGAATGCTGCCATGATGGCATTTTTCCCGTCCCCGTCGGTCATCTTTTTGATCTGGATGACCGCATGGAAGTATCCTGCTCCTCCCGGTGTCAGGTAAACGTCTTTTACGTTCGTGACGCCCGAAACTGCCTGATAGATCCTCGGTTCATAGGGAGCTCCCATGAGCATTTTGTGTTCTGCGCCGGCAGGAACAATCCCGTGATAGATGAAATCGGGCTTTGTGTGCATGCCGACGATCTCAAGCACGGGCTGCATCCTAACGGGATCGTAGGTCCCGCTGATGTCGACGAACGGCCCTTCTTCATGGAGGTCAGGCGTCAGATAGCCGTAAAGAATGATTTCTGCATCGGGAACCTGGATTCCGTTTGGACAGGTGAATAGATCCAGCTCTTTTCCGAGGATCTCGGCCGCATAGTTCATCTCTTTTCCCTCGGGAACGCGGGTGGATGCGGCAAAGGTTACGGCGGGGTGGGGTCCGATCACTATTGCGATCGGCAGTTTTTCTCCTTTTGAAAAAGCCTGCTTCATCAGTTTGTAGGTGTGGCGTCCTTCGACGATCCTGCCGATCAGATGGGTTTCATCCAGGACCTGCAGGCGGTGGATCGAGGCGTTGGTGACCCCGTTCCATTCTGAAAACACGATCCCCGAGGTCAGATATTTTCCTGCATCCTTTGGGAAATGCTTCATGATCGGGATCTTTGAGAGGTCGGCCTTTTCGAACTGAAGAGTACCCGCATCCCGGGTTTTTCCCGCGTAGGTGCAGGCGGCGAGTGTTTTTACGAGCCTCTCCTTTGGAATATTCAATGCTACCGAGAGCGAATCCCGGTCGAAGATGGTGTTCATCACACAGCGGTGACCATCCATATTCGAAAACTCCAGCATCTTATTTGTCCGGAAGGCAAGCTTCGGGGCTTCGTAGATGGAAGAGACCGGGTCTTTGATCTCTTCGACAAGCCCTGCTTTTTTCATCTGCAAAATAAATTCTCTCATTCTTTCCACCGAGTTCCAATGGTATGTTCGATCCCGAAGTGATCAAGAATCCGTGCGGCGATCATATCTGCAAGCTCGTCCAGAGTATTCGGATGGGTATACAGCGGCGGGGACGCAGGCAGGATCAGGGCTCCGGCATCGTGGGCCGCGAGCATGTTGACGAGATGAACCCGCGAATACGGCGTCTCCCGAGGGACGAGAATGAGCGGTCTTCTTTCTTTGAGACAGACATCGGCGGCTCTCGCGATCAATGTGGTCGAGTATCCATTTGCAATCTGGGCAAGGCTTTTCATACTGCAGGGAACGATCACCATTGCATCAAACTGAAACGATCCGCTGGCGATTCCCGCTTCCAGATCGAAATTCTCTTCATAATGTACCGGGTAGCCGGAGAGATCGACCTCTTCGAGTTTGGCGACGGTCCGTGCGGTATCCGAGATGATGAGAAAAACTTCGGCTTTTGTCTGTTTGAGCGCCTCAAGTAACCGTTTTGCATACAGTATCCCGGATGCTCCGGTCACCCCGACGACGATCCTCTTCATATCTATACTATAGTACCTGGGAGTTTATCTTGTTTTGTTGCCCGGCGCAGGGAAAGGACCTCCCGTGCCGCGTCGCCGACCTTTTCAAGGATATCTGCCGGGGCAAACACACCAAGACGCCACTGATCCTGCCTTGTTGCATTCATCATGGATAACAGCGGGATGATTTCTTCAAAAGCGACAAGGTCGTGCTGGTTTTGTACCTGGACCATCATCCGCATCTCTTTTCGGATGGGGGGTATGTCGAGGATGATTTTTTCATCGGGGACACCTGCTGTTTCGGCGATCGCCCGCTTCATCCGGTCTTTCTCTTCCGGTCTAAGGGTCGAGAGCCGGTTCATGTCCAGTTGTTCGCGCCCGGTGTAGACCGCCCGCTTGTAGAGATCTCTTCTCCATATCCTGTGCATCATCTCTTTGGAGACGCTTGATGGCGAGTTCATAAGAAGAGTTGTTCCTGCAAGGTCGTCCATTCTCATGAATGCATCCGGTTTTTCGTCGGCGAAATGACTTCTTCCGGCAAGCAGAAACATCTGTTCTGCGATTCTGCCGACGTGATGATAATAGACGGAAGGCCCCATGAGCGTTCTCGCAATCAAAAGTGATTCAGCCGCCGCGATGCCGGATTCTTTGATGGCAAGTCCGTCTTCCGTCAAAACAAGGGACTGGATAAGCCGGCCGGCATCGAGATTTCCGTATGGGACTCCGGTATAGTGTGCATCGCGTAAAAGATAATCCATCCGGTCAACGTCAAGATCGCCGTGTATGATCTCGGCGAGCCGGTGATGTCCTGAAACGATCCCGGCGATTTCGTGAGGATCCGTGCCGTTCTCATCCAGAATGTCGGAGATCTCCGGCATTATCAGGAGCGGTGCGATATCATCATGGGAGAACGGCCCGTACTCAGCCCGGAGTTTTTCGCTTGCATGGGAGAACGGTCCGTGTCCAATATCATGGAGAAGGGCGGCCGTGCAGACCAGAAGCGTATCGTCCTTACTCAGATCGAGCTGCCTTGCAAGCAGAGAAGCGAGATGCATCGCTCCAAGCGAGTGTTCGAAACGCGTGTGGTTCGCTCCCGGATACACGAGATATACGAATCCGAGCTGTTTGATATATCTGAGCCGCTGAACGACTTCCGTATCCAGAAGGGGGACGAGAGGCGTTGGAACTTCGATGTATCCGTGGACCGGGTCTTTGATCTGCTTTGCCATTTCTCAGGATGATGTGAGCGTGTTTTTGAGGTTGGCCGGATCTTTTCCGCCGTCGCTGAATGTAACTACGGATGTATGTTCTTTGATGATCCTGCCGTCTTCCACAGTATATATTACCGCATATTTGCTCTCCCCGTAGTAGACCCGAATCAGAGATGCTGCATCGATGTAATCGCCCTCTTCGGTTCGGATGACCGGAATCTGTGTTCCGTCGGCCGCCGTAACGGTGAGGAGTTCTACGCCGAACCATTCTTCCAGGGTCTGGGCCTGCCGATCCGAGGCCGTTTGGATTCCCAGTCCGGCAAATCCGAGGGCAACCCCGGTCGTTACCATGCAGACTGCAAAAATGACCGCTATTATTTTCAGATATGTCTCCATGAATACTGTATTCGGGGTAAAAGGTAATGAATTTTTATATCAAAATAAGAAGGAGCATGCCGATTGCGGCACAGATAACCGTACACCATCGAATCGTTTTGATGATCGTTTTCCCTCCCTCTTCAAGGGTTTGTTCGGGATATCCTATCTGATAGACGCCGGGTTTTTCGAACATGACCCCGCAGCCGCCGGCGATCAGACTCATGGGAATACCGCCGTTGAAACCCGGCCGTGATTTCCGGTCGTGTTTGAAGATGTACCATGCCTGTTTGATTCTCCCTTTCAAAAGGAAGATGAGAAGCAAAACTGCTCCGGTAATCCGTGCCGGGATATACGCGAGGATATCGTCCATTCTCGCAGGGAACCAGCCAAGGCGGATTCGGTCGTCTTTGTAGCCGAGCATGGCATCCATGGTGTTTGCCGATCGAAACAATACTGCCCCGACGATCCCCATGCCGAAGAGGAGTTCAAAAACCACGAACCAGAAGATCGGTGCGATAATGCTGTCGACCAGGTTTTCTGCTGCGGATTCATACGCTCCCGATCTGATTTGTTCGAAGGTCAGATTCTTTGTGTCCCTGCTTACGAGATACTGGACGGCTTTTCTCCCCTCTTCTTCACCCTGTTCCAGAGCCTTTTCGACGGCTCCGACATGTTCTTCCAAGGAGCGCCATCCGATGCAGAATGCAAGGGCGAGTGTGGAGAACGGGAGGGAAATATACCACGGCGTGTAGAGCAGAATGAGGAGACACGGCAGGATCACGATACTTACGGTCAGCAGCCAGCCGCAGATTCCCACGAATCGTTCGGTTCGTTTGGGATAATAATTCGTTCGTCCCCATAGACCGATGAATCTCCCAATCAGCGCTACCGGATGAAAATTAGAACGCGGATCACCGATCAGACGGTCGATGACCAGTCCGAAAAAAAGAGTTACTGCACCGATCGCCATGTAATGATGATTCCGGCGAGCATGATAATATAGAGAATCACTGCCATGACGGTGTTATTGACTGCGTCGGGAGCTAGTATCCAGAAGATGAGTACGATGAAGCCGAGGATCGGGGCGATGAAGTTGATCAGAATCACACTCCATCCGATCTTTGTGAGAGGAGCGGGTTTGTTTTTCTGCTGTACTGGCTCAGCTGCGACCGGCTCCTTTTTCTCTTCGAGTTCGGGAAGGATCACATTCACGGTGAAGCCGGAACGCCGCATGCCGTATCCGGAGATGACCTGCATCTCGAAACTGCCGGGGTTTGCTGAAGGCAGGATGTCGACTTTGATTTCCGACTCGGCCTCGACGTAGAGGTTTTCATACGTGAAACTGGTGTATGCCGATCCTTCGGTCCTCAGTGTCGCGTGTGTGGGTGCACCGAAGTTCACGATCCTTATATGGAGGGCCGTGCCTGCACTGACCTCAACGGAGTCGGTCGAGACCTCGAGTGAGTTTATTCCAAGACGATTCAGCTGGACTTCAACGATTGGCATTTTTGGTTACCTCTGATCTTCCGGAAGGAGATTTGCGATCCCGGATGAGATCGGATACACCCGTTTGCATGCAGTACACGTCAGGAGTCCTTCCATTATTTCTGTATCATTACCCTCCATCTCTGTAAGCATAAACTTTCCCTTGCATACGGGGCAGCAGATGATGTCAAGTATCCGTCTTTTCATGAATTAGAGCTCTGATCTGATGTCGATGATATGCGACTGGTCCGGGCCGGTGGAAATGATGCCTACTGGTTTTCCCGTGTCGGCTTCGATCTGGTCGATGAACGCCAGTGCTTTCGGGGTGAGTTTTGCGTAGTCGGTTGCTCCGTAGACCGATTCGTCGATGTGGTCGATGCCGGTTATTGCGATCGTCGTGCAGCCGTTGATCATGGCAGAATAGCGGGCCATTTTTCCATCCCACATACCAATACGGCGTTCTCTGTGGGTAACGGCGCCGAATTCCTGGATTCCAAGGGCGATGGATTCGTCATGGGTAAGTTCGGTTGGGAAGGGTCCTTCGCCGACTCGTGTTGGAAACGCTTTGAAGACAACGACGACGTCATCGATGTTGGTGGGTCCGACACCGACATCAGCAGCCATCTGGGATGCCGAAGTGTCTTTGCTGGTGACAAAGGGATAGTTTCCATAGTAAAGGGAGATGCCGAACCCTTGCGTTCCTTCGATAAGGATGGAGTCGCCTTTTTCAATCGCGTCGTTGACGTTTTGGGCGACGTCTGTTATGTAGGGTGCGAGTTCGGGGACATCCCGTGCAAGTCTGCCTTTTCTCATGACACGGTCTGAGTTAGCAGGCCCGCACCCTGAGCCGGTTGAACCGACTGTTTTTGACAGGTGTGGGTCTTTTTTGTCGAGAAGGATGTGTTCTTCTTCGATGATTCCGCATCGGCTGTCGATCCTGGTCCTGCCGGCACACTTCAGGATGTCAAGTTCGTGAGCAAATACTCTCGGGTCAACCAGTACGCCGCTGCCGATCATGAGTTCCGCTTTTGGATAGAGGAATCCTGAAGGAATCATGCGGACAACGTACTTTTCATTTTGCACGTTTATGGTGTGGCCTGCGTTCGGTCCGACCCCGCCGCGGGCAATGATGGTTGCTTGGTCTTTTTGCGCAATGTGGGCGACGATTTTCCCTTTCCCTTCGTCGCCAAAAAAGCCGCCGACTATGATCGTACTTGGCATGGTTATCGAATATTATTGGATGCAGTTGGTGATAAGGACTTGGGTTAGCGGGTTGAACGCTGAAAGCGGCCGACCTCAGCAGAGCAAGCTGAAAGCTTGCGATCGGGGCGGGCCACGTCTGAAAGGCGTGGCCTCAGCTAAGCAAACCGCAGGTTTGCGATTGTGGACGATGATGAATCCCTCCCTTCAAAGAAAACCACTCCTCTAAATCTCTCCAGCAAAGATATGGTCTACATCCGCACTATTATATTATAGTGCAGCTTCTTCCTTCTAGTCGCATGTGACGTATTCTCAGCGGTAGCAATCCGTCATTTGTCGAAACGAATTGTGCGGTTATTTCGCTAGAATGGCATGCCCATAAGGATGCGTGTTTTCTTTTTGGGCTCACGTTATCGCCGATATCAATCTAAAACCGGGGCCATGACCACAAAGTCTATTATATTACATAATCAAATATCAAAGCATATTCCGTTCATCGGAGTATGACCCTTGCAGAATGCTTATTCGACATATGTCGAATATCACGTATCGCATGTCAAACATGCACAACCAAATTTACAATCCTAATTTAGGAGGAATTGATTACATGAAAACAACTAAAACAATTGCAGCAGTCCTCGCTGTATTCCTTGTTGCCGTTCTCTTTATGGGAGCGGGTGCAGCAGCGGATCCATCAACGGGTGATACTGTGTACGTATATCAGTACGGTGCAGTCAACGCAAGCTCTACCTATACCCTGTGGGTAGGCGGTCAGCCTGCTGGCCAGATCGCTTCAGGTCAGATAAATTCTGATGGTACAATTGACAGCGCTGATGTCACACCAGGTCTCTATTCTCTTAACCCAAGTGCTCCTGTAGATCTCTTTACCGTCAAATTCCCTGCCCTTACTCTTGCTGTATACAAAGCAGGTACCGGCGACTCTATTGCAGATACCACTGTTATAAAGGCTCAGGCTATTGACTTCTCGCTTACAGGTCTTAACGGACTTAATTACAGTGTTAAGTTTACCACACCAGCTGGTGGATCAACCTACGAGTTTGGTGAGAATTCTACTGGATCCCCACTTATCTGGAATGAGACCGCTACAAAGACCCTTACCGGTGTTTACCTCACAAACGTGACCTCTGGTACCTGGTCTGCCAAAGCTTCATTTGCAAAAGGCACCGTCGCCACGAAGTTAATCTCTACCACTCCGGATAAGTACGTTGATTCCAACAAGGTTTCCTTCACTGTTGGTTCTGAAGTAACAGATTCAATCTCCATCAACAAGGATTCAATTATCCGCGGAGCTTCCATCCTGGTTACCGTCACTGGTACTCCCAATGACTATGTTGATGTTTCCATCAACAATGCAGGTTTCACCCTCCTCGCAGGTCAAACTAAAGTTTGGGGAACCACATCAGGGAACTATCTGACTAATTTCACGGTACAACTCAGCTCAAGTGGAACTAAGACCGTCCAGCTCAACACTGACAGCTCTTCAGATGATACTACCTACACGTTCACCACTAACCAGACTCCTTCCCAGAAAGCAAAAGTTAGTGTTGCAGAAGGTACTGTGACTGCTGTTGCAGATCAGGATGCCTATTACATTGGTAACGACATCACCCTTTCCGGTACAAACACCGAAACCGATAATGTTTATCTCTTTATCAAAGGATCGAACGTTGCCCGGACCTACCTTGCTGTTTCAATCTCCGTTAAAGATGACGACACCTGGACCGCTACCTTCGACCCAACAGATGTGTATGGAAAATCGTTAGATGCAGGTACCTACACCATCTATGCCTCCTCTAATATGGATGCAGGCAACGCCTTTAACTCAGATTACGCATATGCTACCGTCTCTGTCTCTCTGAAACAGCCGTTCCTTTCAGCTACTGCTGAATCATCAACTGTTGCACAGGGCGATGATATCGTTATCGACGGAACTGCAGAAGCAACCAATGATCTTAGATACTACGTCTTTGGAACTAACAAATTCGTAAACGGTTCTATTTCGGTTGATGACGATGCTACCTTTACCGCTAAGATCTCCACCGATGATCTTGCAGCTGGTCAGTACTTCGTAGTTATCCAGCACAAGATGTATGATGGATTCTTCAACATCCTGCCGATTGGCTCTCTCATCTATCAGGACCCAACCGCAACACCTGTTATTGGTAACAACAACACGACGCTGTTATTCGATACTGCAGACCGCCAGAATGCAAATGCAGCAGAAGCACTCTGCCAGGCACTTGACACTCAGAACATCGATGATATCTACGTGAAGCTTACGTTCATCGTTGCTCAGCCTACCCTGACTATGAATCCTGTTTCCGATGTAACCAAGGGCTCTGCTCTTAAAGTTTCCGGAACCACAAACCTCAAAGCAGGTACTGTAATTACTGTTGATGTTCTCTCAACCGCATTCACTGCAGTTGACAAGACCTCAGTCAACTCTGCATCCTTCATCACCCTGACAACCAAGGCTGTTGCAGGTGCTGATGGTGCAAACACCTGGGAAGTCACCTTTGACACAACCGGATTAAACGTTGACTCCTACACAATCCAGGCAGTTACGGAAGATCTGTCCACCTCTACGATCATTAAGATCACCGAGGCAACTCCGACTGCAACCGCAACCGCAACTAAGACTGCAACTGCAACCGCAACCGCAACTGCAACCGCAACCCCGACCACGACCCCCGGCTTTGGTGCATTCCTTGCACTCGCCGGCCTTGGCGCTGTCGCAGTTCTCGTCCTCCGCCGCGACTAAATTCTTCTAAAGAATTTTAACGGCTAAGACAGATTTGTGTCCCACCCGGGGCACAAATCCCCAAATTTTCCGAACTGCTTTTTTAATAGGACTTAGGCGGTGGGCTTTCTCATGCTTCCACACCCAGCCATATACTTCCCGAATTGTATCCCCACAATCTCACATATTTCCTGCCCAAATCCTTCACTCCAGATGAACTACCTGAAAACGTATAGGGGCCTCAGCAAATAGGATATTCCCACCGCGGGCCGCTCCGCGCCGGAGTCGCGGCCCCGCACCCCATGATCAAGAAAAGGGATTGTTCATCTATTTTTTCCAGAAAAAAGACATGCAAGATAAGAAAAACCCGCACGCGGGTTTTTCCTCAGCATTTGTCCAAGAGCCAAAGGCTCTTGAGACGTCTCACGAGCTCTCAGCTCGTGGACTTTTCCAGAGAGGGTGCGATTCTGCGTAGGCGAAGCCCAAACAGGCAAAGCCTGTTTGAGGCGGCACGCAAATCTTCGATTTGCACGCATCAGCCGAAGCAGAGCACCCGAACGTAAGGAAAATGCGATTCGCGAGGATTCGCGGTTCTTTTATCTCATACACTCACACTAATGCCGTACACTAAATCGAAGTCCATCTCATAAGGACTTCAGTTTTTTTTCGGTTGAGAGCACACCACGTAAGTCCTATTTAAAATAAGTAAAACATCCGGAATCTCCTGTCATGATCTCTCAAAGCGCTTTATGGGTGATGTCATCCGTCATCAATCATCCGTCATCAATCATCCGTCACATATGATCCGCAAAAAGAGATGCAGCAAAAGATTTCGAGCCAGACTCTCTCACTGAGAGAATGAGCTGCCGAAACTCTCTTGTATTATTTATTTGTTTCTTAATCTATATATAGTTGATTCAAAAAAAATTCGAAAACAAAAAACAGCGGTGTCACTATATTTTTTTCCAGCAGCATTGACGGATGACGGATGACGGATGATGTCACATCAGTGAGACAACACATCCAGTTCAGCATCTCAATCGCAAAAATTCATATTATTCTCCAGCCTCCGTCCCGGATCCCTGTTTCGCGTTACTGCAAAAACAGGAAAAATACCAATGATCACCCGGGCGGATTTATTCCAGTGAAGGTATATCGATACATGCTGAATGGGTAAGACACATCAGACCCTGCAGTTACCCTGCAGTTACCCTGCAATACCTGCCAGTCAGTTCAGTATTTCCCATGAGCCTGTTCTATCTGAGCCTTTTCTATGAATAATATTCTTCTGTTTCAAATTTGCAAGGATATATCGCACACTTCTCTCTGAGATCCCGATGTCACGAGATAATTCCTGAGCTGTAATGTTTGGATTTCCAGAAATTAACGCAAGAATCTTTTTTTCATTAATCCCAAGATTTAAACAACTATGGGGGACTTCCCCCGGACTCTCCTTTAAAACAGTTGCCTCAAAATCTTTTGTAAATGGAAGGGTGACTCGGATAAATGATTCGTTGATTTGAAACACCTCTTTACCATAAGCCTTCAGGATACGCGGAACACCAGATCCGAGCTCCTCCACGACCCCCAAATCACGAAAAACTCTCATAAGTTCCTGATTGCGCGGATTAGACGCTCCTGAAAAGAACGCTTCTTCAGATAGACCATAAGGCAACCCTCCCATCGAAGTAATTTCAACACGGTTAGAGAAGAATTCTATTTTTGGATAAGAGAAATTAGCATAATCATTGTGCAGCAAGGCATTAAGAACAGCTTCGCGCAGGGCCGCCGTATCAATCAATTTGCGTGAGAGCCTGCGTTTCATAGTTATTTTTGTGAAGGTTGTATTCTCAGCAATCAGCCGATCGCTTATACGTTCGAATATTTTTACAAGACAGCAGCATCCGTATTCCTCATTTGAAATCAAATCAGCACGAGTATCGTCTGCATATTTCGCAAACTTAACTGAATTATCATTTTCATCAGCCAGAAGATAAGCTGCGTAGTTAAATTTCCCGTCATCAATAAGCAATTTAAGATTGAGCAAGAAATAGTCGTTGAGAACTTTGCCTTTTCCATCATAATATATATTCAATTGACGAAATGTCAAGTCCTGACGTGGTGATGGAATATTTTTTAGGCTGTTCCTCACCCGTTTGGCAAATATGCTCTCAATCTCTCCCGCGTTCATTGGTTCTGATGCGCTACCGGCACGTTTGAAACAGCCTTTCGGTGTCATCCCGTATTTCTTCAGATAAAATGGCTTTTCCCATCCTGCCTGAATAGTCAGAACAACGATATAGTGTGAGTCGCGTATTTCAATTGTTATCTTACAATAATCTAATGCAGGTTGAGAGATGTTATTTTTAATCCTATCTTTCAATTTTAACTGCAAATCATCAATATCTGGAATATGAAGGATATCTCCGTTGTCGTCTATTCCAAAATAGACTGTCCCTCCCTCGCTATTTAAGAAAGCGACGACATCCTTTTCCATTCTCTCGATTGATGTGGGATGTTCACGTTTATATTCAGTTATGTTGGATTCGGGATTCATTGTCTAAATATGTATTGGATTTATGGGGCGATAATATCTCTTATTCTCTAATACTATACCCTCCAGAACCTTCAAATCAACGAAAAAAACCAGGGAGCCGCCCGCATGCGCAAGTCATGTTCGATCGCTTTCGCTCCCTCCCAGACTTGCTTAGCTAAGGTCGGCGACTTCATAGCCAACCCGCACTCGCAAACATTCTGTTTGCTCGGCTGAGCACACTTCTTTGGGGTGTCCCGAACTCGCAAGTCATGGTCGGTCGCTATCGCTCTCTCCATGTCTTGCTTAGCTAAGGTCGGCGACTTCGTCACCAACCCGCACTCGCAAACATTCTGTTTGCTCGGCTGAGCACACTTCTTTGTGGTGTCCCGCACTCGCAAGTCATGTTCGGTCGCTTTGGCTCTCTCCACGCCTTGCTCCGCTAAGGTCGGCGACTTCGTCACCAACCCGCACTCGCAAACATTCTGTTTGCTCGGCTGAGCACACTTCTTTGTGGTGTCCCGCACTCGCAAGTCATGTTCGGTCGCTTTGGCTCTCTCCATGCCTTGCTCCGCTAAGGTCGGCGACTTCGTCACCAACCCGCACTCGCAAACATTCTGTTTGCTCGGCTGAGCACACTTCTTTGTGGTGTCCCGCACTCGCAAGTCATGTTCGGTCGCTTTGGCTCTCTCCATGCCTTGCTCCGCTAAGGTCGGCGACTTCGTCACCAACCCGCACTCGCAAGTCTATCGACTTGCTCGACTGAGGGCACCCCTCCGGGGTCCCCCGTAACACAAAAATCCTTATCCTATCCCGACTAAAAGAGAATCATTATGAACCTTATTCTTGATATGATCGACATCTCTACACCCGTTATTCTTCTTAACGACACCGATGCCCGACAGATAGGCGTACTTGAAGGCGATCGTGTCACCATTACCCGGATAAAAACAAAACATACCATTGCGGCTCCAGTATCTATCACAAAAACACTCACGAGTCAGGGAACTGCCACCATCTCCCTTGGAACCAATGAAAATCTTGCCGCAGAAAAAGGTGACGAAATAGAAATTCGTGCCGCTCCACGTCCGGCATCAATCGCCTTCATCCGGAAAAAAATGGACGGAGGTAAATTTACCCGGGAAGAAACGGCCACAATCATCTCCGACATGTCATCGAACGTTCTCTCCCCCTCAGAAATCACCGCCTACATCACTGCCGCCTACATCAACGGACTCGACATGGATGAAGTAGAATTCCTCACCCGGGAAATGGTTGCCTCAGGAGAGCAGATCACCTTCTCGAAAAAACCCGTCGTTGACAAACACTCGATAGGAGGCGTTCCCGGAAACAAAATCACACTCCTTGTCGTCCCTGTGATCGCCGCATCCGGTCTTCTCATTCCAAAAACCAGCTCGCGGGCAATCACCGGAGCGGGAGGAACGGCTGATCTTATGGAAGCCCTTGCTCCCGTTGCCTTCTCGGCTGCTGAAATCAAAACCATGACCGAAAAGGCCGGTGGCGTTATCGTTTGGGGCGGTGCAACAAACATCGCCCCCGCCGACGATATGATCGTCACCTATGAGTATCCTCTGAAAATCGATGCACGAGGTCAGATGCTTGCAAGCATCATGGCAAAGAAAATGGCAGTCGGCTCCGACACCTGTGTCATCGATATTCCGATCGGTCCCGGTACAAAAATCCCCGATGAAGCAGAAGGCAGGGTACTTGCCAACGAACTCATCACCCTTGGGAATCGTCTAGGGATCAGAGTAGAATGCGCCGTCACCTTCGGCGGCTCTCCCATCGGCAGAAACATCGGCGTCAACCTCGAAGTCTCCGAAGCTCTCAGCCTCCTCGAAGGAAAACGGGGTGCCAACTCCCTTGTCCAGAAAAGCGTCGCCATTGCAGGAATCGCGCTTGAAATGACCGGTAAAACCGGGGCCGATTCGGGAGCGGAAGCTGCATATGACATCATCAAAAAAGGAAAAGCCCTCAAAAAAATGCTCGACATCATCGAGATCCAGGGAGGTGACCCCAAAGTCAAATCGACCGACTTCCCCGTTGGCGAACACACCTTTGTTGTACCTGCAGCTTCAGACGGCTACGTGGTCTCCGTTAAAAATCAGGCCCTCATCAGCATTGCCCGGGCAGCCGGATCCCCGGTAGATCACGGCGCAGGTCTCCATCTCCACAAAAAACCCGGAGAATACGTCAAACGCGGAGAGCCGCTTCTTACCATCTACGCCGAACGCGGATGGCGTCTTACCCGGGCCATCGAAGAAGCAAGAACCTCCTACCCCGTCCTTGTGGAAGGTATGCTTCTCGAACGCATCTCGAGCAACCGATGAACTAATAGGAGTTGACCGCAAAAGATGAATATAATGATAAAGCATACCCTTGCAGTATTATTCCTCCTTTTTCTTTTATGTGGGTCAGTCTCAGCTGTCTCCACCACACTCACGGTAAATGTGTTCGACAACAACGCAAACTACGATGCGGTCAGCGGAGCAAGTGTCGTTATTACCAAAGGAACGGTAAGCAATACCCTCTACACCGACGTGAACGGAGTTGCCCAGTTCTCCGGAGTTGAATATGAAGGGGTTTACACCCTTTCAGTTTTCAAATCAGGGTATATTTCGCAGACAAAGACAATTACCATCAGTACTATGCCCAGAAGCGAGTCCGTCTATCTCGTCTCGGAAACCCCGGTCTCAATAAAAATTACTGATGAGAACGGGGCGGCAATCTCCGGAGCGGTAATCACCATAGATGGGAAAGAAGAGGGTATGACAAACGGTGCAGGGCTGCTTCACGTCAGCATTGGAAAAGGTGCATATCATTTGATTGCCGTCAGTGCTGATTCCTACGATCCCTACAGCTCGTCACAATATATTGGTACGGATCAAACTTCCCTTACTCTCACCCTCGACAAATCCGAATTCACACCGCTGATTCTTATTTACAACGAGGAAAAACTTCCTATCTCCGGGGCGGCAGTATACATCAATCAAAAGATTGTTTCATACTCCGATACATATGGCAGAGCTCAGCTCCCAACGTACAGCTCGGGAACCTATGCTCTGAAAATAGAGAAGAACGGGTATGTTTCGTATGAACAGCAGATTCAGTTCAGTGCCGATACGCCCGACATCATTGTGGAACTCAACTACTCGGTCGTTCCGCTGATAATTTCCGTGACCACCCACGAAAAACCGATTCAGGGAGCTATCGTTTACTTCGACGGGACGGTGAAAGGCATCACTTCCGTGAACGGAACCTACACAACAACCGTCACACCCGGGACGACTCTCGTTCTCTCGGCATCGGCTGACGGATATACGGGGGCCGATGTTACCTATCTGGTGCTTGCCGGTTCCGACAACAAAGTGACCATCAGTTTATCGGAAAACCTTCCGACCACCATGATTGGGCTTGCCGCTCTTGGGGTTATCATCGTAATTCTAATCCTCATTCTGATCGTCACCGGCAAAAAACGGCGGGGAAATAAATCTGGAAAATCCAAATCTCCTGTTTCAGGCAGGAGGGATTCTCTCTGATTTTTTCTATAAACATTATATCTTTGCAAGGGGAATAATACAAACAGGCATACATGAGGGCATTACTAATAGGAGTCGGAGGTGCGGGATGCCGAATCGTTGAGACGCTATCCCGTCATGATGCAAAAAGCGGCGTGAAAAGTGTCCGTTCTTATGTTTTCGATGCCGACCGTGATCTTATTAGCCGGTTATCCGGGATTCCTGCGGCGAACCGCATGGTTTTAACTCCCAGTGATCCGGTAAAATCTGTTAATGATAAAGGAACGGATTTTGATACCGGGCACCTTGCCAGCTGTTTTCAGGATGCCGGCGTCGACGAAATCGATGCGATCTTTGTATGTGCCGGGCTCGGCGGCAGAATGGCTGAACTTGTACCAGAGTTTGTTAAACAGGTGAGTGCTGCCTTTCCCGATCCTGTTTTCACGATACTGACATTGCCCGGCAGAAATGAAGGCATCAAAGTGTCCGCCCATGCTTCAGAGACGCTTGAGGCCATTAGAGAAATTACCAGTGCCTCCCTTCTTTTCGACAATGAAACATGGTATACGAGGATCACCGAGGATGTCTCTTTAGCTGCAGAAAAAGACGGGGTCATTACCAAACCAAAGATCGAAGAACTCTATGCTAGACTCAACGAAGACCTTGCTGCCAGAATCGGTCTGCTTCTCCGTGCCGGAGAGTTCGGTCTGAAAGGTGTCGAATCAGCTGAAGTTGTTCTGGATGCCGGTGAGATCCTGAATACATTAACCGGTATGGATCTTGTTGCGATCGGTTATGCGGTGGAGAAACTTCCAACTGCCTGGTCAAGTTTCATGAAAAGACTGCGGGTCGAGGAGTATCTCCTTACTGAGGGACATCTTAGAACATCCCGTATCGTGGAACTCGCAAAAAAAGCGGTCTACGAAGAAATATCCGTCCCCTGTGACCTCACCTCGGCGGACAAGGCCCTCATTCTCATATCCGGCCCCTCGAAAGAACTCTCAATGAAAGGGTTCCAGACGGTCCGCAAATGGATCGACCGAAGCATCAGGGGGCTCGAGATGCGTGCCGGTGATTATCCGGTTAAATCGACGAAGTACGTTGGGGTCATCATCGTTCTTGCCGGCATCCAAAACGTACCGCGTGTTGCAGAGCTTGATGAAATACGTTCGATCTATGAAGCCGAGCAGAATAAAGTGTATGGTTTCGAGGAGATAGCTGCCTCCCCCATCCCGCTATTATCAATGGCAAAGGATGAAGTGATTTTTGAAGATGACATAGTTGATCTGGCCGAAATGCCAAATAAGCCTGATGATTTGCAAAATGGTGATTTCATGGAATTTGAAGATGAGGATATGTTTGAAGAAAGCATAGTAGTAGAACAAGCGTCTGATTCCGAGGATGACCTTTTCGAGATCGATCCGGTCATCATCCAAACAAAACCGGTCAGAACTCCGGTTGCCGCTCCCCCTAAAAAAGCGTCTCCGAAGAAAAAGGATCCGCAGATACTTGTTGGAGGCGCCAAAAAAGTACAAAAAATCGACAACACGATCCCTCTTCCAAAACGTGAAAAGAAGGATGACAATGTTCTCTCGGGGAAAGCAAATGTCGGAGGCAGCGACAAACCCAAGGAAATGTACGGCTGTGAGAGAAAACCTGCGGTTGGAACGAGGAAAAGACCGGATGCTTCTGAGGCAGGAGTACTGGAAGGTTCACTCTCTGAAATTCGCGGTAGGCAGCGCCCAAAGGAAACCGACGGCTATATCAGAATGGCTGATACAAAACGTCCGAAGGATACTGTGGATGAAAAAATCAAGATGTCGGCATATGCACGTCCAAATGACACCGACGGGTCGATCCGGGCCGGAAGTTCAAAGAGGCCAAAGGACGATACGGCTGGAATCCATTTGCAGGGCAACAAAATCGCAAGAGATGTGGACAGGCCGATTCGTGTTACTTCTATCCCCCTTCCGAAAAATATCGACGGCAAAATAGAACCAAAGAAAAAGAAGCAGATTTAATTTTCAGTCTTCGAGAATAAACTCTTCCGCTTTTTTTTGTTCAACCGATTTTTCACCCATATGAATGTGGATCGGGCATCCCTCCTCCTCATGTCCGCCGTTTTTCATAACCCATGTGAGAAGCGGGATCAGAAGTTCGCGTAATTCCCATCCGGATACGGTTAGATAATATCGCACGGTCGGCGGAGTTGTTTCCATCACCCTTCTCTCGATAAGATCTTTTTCTTCAAGTTCTTTGAGGGTTACCGACAGCGTTTTTGAACTGACGTTGCATAGGCCGCGTTTCAGTTCGTTAAATCCTGCATATCCTGCGTTCCCTATAACTGCAATGATCATCAGGGCCCATTTTTTACTGATCGTATCAAGAATTCCGTGCAGCGGACAGAAACATACGGTTGTGTGTTCCGGTATCTCCAAAGTATCCTCCTCCATGATTTTATATTACGATCTTTAGCCTAATAAATCCAACACCAAGTTACAAAAAGAAATCTTAGTTTACTGGGAGTGATATCAATCTGATATCTTTAGATAATTCACGAAAGGATTTATCTCATAAAATATACAATGCTATAGTAATATGTTTGAACAGAGAATATTCGAGACCGATTTTCGCGTGGCATTGTCCGAAGAGCTCGACCGCCGAGGTTTAAGCATTCGCCAGCTCTCCGAACAGACTGGTATCCCTGCGGTGACTCTGTATAAGATCGCATCCGGTGAACGCGATCCCCGTCTCTCTACCGTGAAAAAAATCGTTGCCGTTTTTTCACCTCATCATGGAAAATTCATAGCCCTGATCGCAGCAAAATTTCTCCTTGATGAGAACGAAGGGGTCAAGATCGAGGCAAACGGAACGGCGTACAGGATCAAAGGATACGCGGCAAACTCTCTCGAAGACTGCCTTATCGTTGCCGTTCGCGCAAGAAACGACGGTGCGGCCGGCATTATCTGTGCGCCGATTCTCGCCTCGCTCATTGAAAAAATGGTGGATGTTCCGGTGGCAATTTTAAAACCTGATATGTATGCCGTGCTTGGCGCAGCGGAATCAATTGCAAAACGACTCTAAAATAAGAACGCTGAGGGGGAGATTTGAACTCCCGAGAGACTTTCGCCTCACGGGCTTTCCAGGCCCGCGCCCTACCGCTAGACTACCTCAGCCTAAAAACTAGCATAAAAGATGTGTTCTCTGCCTTTATTAAGTTACTGAGTTGGGGGTCGCGAACACGCGTGTTGATCTCGCAATCAGACCGGGTTTCCCGCAATCGATTTTGTCCGAATCAAAAAGAGATTCGGCAAGAGCGATGAGCTTTCCGCTTTGCGTAATCAGAGCAACACTCTGCCCGCGTGAAAATTTTTCCACCGATATAGCGCCGACTCCGGCGAGCATTGCTCCATTAGCAACTGCCTTTGCCGCTTTGTCGCGAATCACAATCTTTGGGATATCCCCAATTGCCTGCTCAGGAGGAAGAATCATCGCCGAAAGTGCCGCTTCATCTTTCAGTTCCACTGCATCGCGAATCTCGTGCAGAGTGTGTGCCTCGTCGCATGAAAATCCGCCGGATTTTGTTCTGCGCAGTTCTATCATCTGACCGCCGCAGCCGAGAACATTGCCGATGTGGACGCAAACCGACCTGATATAAGTTCCCGCTTCGCACCTGATTTTCAGGAGAACCAGTCTGTCCTGCATATCGATGAGTTCGATTCTGTAGATCACCCGAATGCGAAGGGCACGTTTTACTGCAGACCGTCTCGGCGGCCGCTGATAAACTCTGCCGGTGAACTGCTTTACGACCTCTTCGACGCGTTCACGCGGGATATCTGCATGGAGACGCATGCATGCAACGTACTCTTTTTCATGCTGAAGCAGGAGGGGAGCCAGTCTCACTGCTTTACCAAGCATTACGACAAGAACCCCCGAGACCATCGGATCGAGTGTTCCCGAATGACCGACGTCCGACTTCAGCATCTTGCCGACCCAGGCAGCAACCTGATGACTCGTGGGCCCTCTCGGCTTGTCAACCAAAATGATCCCGGTATATCCCATCAGTGACTCTCCGTCACAAGATAGGCGTTGAGAGCTTTGAGTGTTCCTTCGATCGATCCGTCGCCAATCACCGCCGGGGCATCGCCTCCGTACATCATTTCGTTTGCCGTTACCTCGCCTATCGCCATTTGGATGATGTTTTCCATCTTTGGAAGTTTTGCCAGTTTGAATGCCATTGGACTCGTGAATAATATTGCGCCAACACCAGTAAGATCCATCACTTCATCGGTTTTCTCAACGTCATAGCATCTGTATTCAACGGGAATCCCTCCCGCATGCTTAATGTCATCGGCAAGTTTGGGGTAGGTATTCCCTGCTCTTGGAATGCCGATCCTCTTCCCGCGGATCCACCGGTCGAGATACAGAACCAGATCTTTCGAATAGAAAAACGGCAGCATCTCTGCAGCGAGTCCGATGTTGTGTAGTACTTTCGCGGTTTGCGGCCCGTTCGCTATTATTCTGACTTTGGATGCCAGTTCCGGCTTGATGCAGGGCCCGAGTTTTTCAGCGACAAATGCATTCGGGAAAAAGATAGCATCGAACTCCCCGTCATTTGCCGCTTTAACAAAACTCCCGATAACCTCCATGTTTTTTACCGGTTTAATGGGTGCAACGACCTTTGCTTTATGATTGTATTTTTCACAAAGGGCGGCGTCCTCTAAAGCCCCGGTATGGCGGGTTATGGCGATTAACATATATGAAATTATTGGACTGTTGGGTTTAATAGTCGTTGTGTCTAAATCACTACTATGTTCGGGGTGGCGGCTGGATTTTTAGCGGGTGTAATCTTTGGCACCATCTCAGGATTTGTCCCGGGTATTCATTCAAATACCGTGGCGGGAATTCTTGCCGCGCTCTCAATTCCCCTCGTAATGGTGTTTGGTGTAGAGGGGGTTTGCGTGATGATCGTGTCGATGATGATCGTTCACACGTTTGTTGATATTCTTCCCTCTACGTTTCTGGGCGTTCCGGATCCGGACACTGTACTTTCAGTCCTTCCTGCACACAATCTCTGTCTTCTGGGGAACGGTCCGGAAGCAGTAAGAGTTTCTGCTCTCGGCAGTCTGTGGGGATTTGTATTTTGCCTCCCGCTGTTTGCTTTGTTTATGATCGTTCTTCCGTCGGTTCAGGGGTATGTTGACTGGGGCATTGGTCTCGTGATCCTGCTGGCAGCCGGACTTCTTATCGTTTTCAGCAAAGCTCCTGTATGGTCATGTGCGGTTTTTCTCGTGTCAGGCCTTTTAGGGATATATGCGATGCGGTTTTCGTATTTTTCCTTTGGCGTGTTTGGGATCGGTGAAATTCTTCTACCACTTCTGACAGGTCTTTTCGGCATTCCGATTCTCCTCACATCCATGAAATCTCTGGTAAAACCTGCCGAGCAGACGTTTACCGGGCTGATGGTATCTCAGGGGGCGATTCTGAAAAACGGTATCAAAGGGGCTATTGCCGGCGCTATTGTCGGGTGGCTTCCAGGTTTTTCAAGTGGCACGGCGAATGCTTTGCTTGCCGTTCGGAAAAGTTCGGATTTCGAAAAAATAGATCCACGGGAATACCTTATCTCAACATCTGCAGCGAACACGGCAAATGCCGTTTTGGGTCTTGCTGCGCTGTATGCCGTTGGAAGAATGCGTTCGGGAGCCATGATCACGCTCGCTTCGTTCGATCTGCCTTCGATCTATCTGCTGGTTCTTGTCGCAGGAGTTGCGGCATTGGCCGGTTATTCCGTAACGGTTTATTCCTCCAGACTCAGCCGGATATTTATGCGTTTAAATCAGCGGATCCTTTCCAAAATTGTTTTGCTGTTCTTAATTAGTATAACGGTAATTATCTGCGGCCCCTTTGGGATCCTGATTCTTATTCTTGCAACGCTTGTCGGCATGATTCCCGGGATGATCAATATTCCAAGGATTTTTTGTATGGGGGCTATTATGCTCCCGGTGATGCTTTTTACGCTAGGTATCTTAAATTTTTGATTTCACTACGCCGTAACTATCCTGATAATTTCCGTTGTAGGTATTTTCCACTTTGCCTTCAACGGTGTGGATGAGCATTTGTACGACTCGCATACCTTTGGTTACCTGGATGTCTTCAGGCCCGTAATTTGCCATACATAATGTCAGGTTCCCGCGAAATCCCGGGTCGATATACCCGGCTCCAAGAACGACGCCTTTTCTCCCGAACGATGATCTTCCCCAGAGTGTTGCGCAGAGATCTTCCGGGAGGCTGACGAACTCCATCGTTGGAACGAGGGTTAACTCTCCTTTTGTTATTGTGATATCTTCAGCGCTTCTGAGATCGTATGAGGAGGGCTGCAGCGATTCTTCGGCGAAAGGATCTATTCCAAGAGATCCCTCTTTAAGGCGTGTCCTGATTATTGATGAAGAAAGAACCATACAAGATAATACGCATCGGACACAAATATACTAATAACTCTGGACTTGTGGGGTAGTGGATATCCTTTCGGGCTTCGAACCCGAAGAACCGGGTTCGATCCCCGGCAGGTCCGTCCTGTTCTAGAAGAGCGCATACAAAAAGCCACATTTTTCGCATTTTTTTCTGTTCAGATGGTAATAGCCCAAAATCTGCCGCGAATCTGCTTTTTAAATCAGAATATATTTAAGCAGAGGAAAGCAATTTTAAAATGAGGTGTAAAGAACTATGACTTATGGAATTGAGTTTGTTCCAGGAAACGTCAATGTTAAACAGGTAGTTAACTTCTGCCAACTCGCAGAGAGCAAAGACATTGACTTCGCATGGATTACCAACCACTACAACAACCGCCACTGTTACCCGGTTTTAACCGCAGTAGCACAGGCAACGACCACACTTAAGATGGGTCCGGGTATCATGAATGCATTCACTGACACTCCGGCAGCAATGGCATCTTTTGCCTGCACCCTGAACGAGATTTCCGATGGACGTGCAACCCTCGGTATCGGCCCAGGTGACCTGTCCACCCTTCCAAAGCTGGCAATCCAGCCGACGAAGCCGGTTGCAAGACTCGGCGAAGCAATCGACCAGATCCGCGCACTCTGCAGCGGTGCAGAAGTCAAGAAAGACGGCAAAGAGTTCTTTGACTACGATGGTGCAAAACTCACCGGTGTTACACTCCCGGGTAAGAAAGGCATCCCAATCTATGTCGGCGCACAGGGACCCAAAGTCCTTGAGCTCGCCGGACTGAAAGGCGACGGTGCACTTATCAACGCATCCAACCCCAAAGACTTCGCAGTTGCAATCCCAATCATCAAAGCAGCATGCGACTCGATCGGTAAGAAAGGATTCGATGTTGGAGCATACACTGCACTCTCTATCGACAAAGATGAGAAGAAAGCAAAGAAGGCAGCAAAGATCGTTGCAGCATTCATCGCAGCAGGATCCCCCGAAGCACTTCTTCTCCGCCACGGTCTCGACCTCGCAAACGTAGCAAAGATTAAGGACGCACTGTCCCGCTTTGACTTCGGTGCAGTCGGCGGACTTGTAACCGACAAAGAAATTGAAGCATTCACCATCTGCGGTACCCCAGACACTATCCGCCAGAAATGTGATGACCTTACCGCCGCAGGCGTTACTCAGATCATCTTCGGTTCCCCGCTCGGACCCGACATGACGACCTCGATCCGCCTCCTTGGCAAGATTATGTAAATTCGGCACTGCCGATTTTACCCTTTTTCTTTTCAGATTTATATTTGAGAATCATTTTTAGCCCTCTTTACTGCTTCTTCCAGGTCGGTATGTGTTTAAATTAGATGATATATTTTCTGAAAAAGTCTTAGAATCTGTAATTTTATTTCAATTTTCTCAATTAATCTCACTTATGGGACGTTCAATGACCTCTCAATTTGGCAATCTTTATCTCCGATTCATCCAAAACCCTGATATAACGTCAGAGGTATATTGAATAAGGTATTCTAATGATGGGTCATCTGCCTTTCAAAGGATAATAACCATATAATCCGTGAGTATTCATGACAGAAAATCGTTCAAAACTTAATAAGGAACTTGCGCAGATGCTGAAAGGAGGAGTGATTATGGATGTCACCTCTCCAGAGCAGGCAAAGATTGCAGAGGATGCAGGAGCCTGTGCTGTTATGGCTCTGGAGCGTATCCCTGCTGATATTCGTGCCGCAGGGGGCGTTTCCCGCATGAGTGACCCGAAGATGATCAAAGGTATCCAGAACGCGGTCTCGATTCCGGTTATGGCCAAGGTCCGCATCGGTCATTTTGTTGAAGCGCAGATCCTCGAAGCAATCGAGATTGATTACATTGACGAGAGCGAAGTGTTATCACCTGCCGATGATCTCAATCACATTGATAAAAACAAGTTCAATGTCCCGTTTGTCTGCGGCGCCCGTGATCTCGGCGAGGCTCTTCGCCGCGTTGCCGAAGGTGCAACGATGATTCGAACCAAAGGCGAGGCAGGTACTGGAGATATCGTTCAGGCGGTTCGTCACATGCGCACAATGAACAGCGAGATTCGCCGCGTCGTCAGTCTTCGTCAGGATGAATTGTACGTTGCAGCAAAAGATATGCAGGTTCCGATTTCGCTTCTGCAGTTTGTCCATGATAACGGTAAACTTCCGGTCGTCAACTTCGCTGCAGGCGGAGTTGCAACTCCGGCCGATGCCGCGCTGATGATGCAGCTTGGGGCTGAGGGAGTATTCGTCGGTTCCGGTATTTTCAAATCCGGTAATCCGGCAAAACGTGCCGCCGCCGTCGTGAAGGCCGTTACGAACTATAATAATCCCTCCATGCTTGCCGAACTCTCAGAAGATCTTGGCGAGGCAATGGTTGGTATCAACGCAGACGAAATTTCTATCTTGATGGCTGAACGGGGAAAATAACGGTGAGGATCGGTGTTCTGGCACTGCAGGGTGCATTCATTGAACACATCAGGATGCTGGAACGTCTGGGTGTCGAGACGTTTGAGATTCGAAATCTCTCAGATCTTAAAGAAATACCGGATGGTCTAATCCTCCCGGGTGGGGAGAGTACTGTCATGTCGAAGCTTTTGCAAGACCTTGGCCTCTTTGAAAAGCTTCGCTCGCTCATCATGACCGGCACTCCGGTAATGGGTACCTGTGCCGGTTTGATTCTTCTTGCAAAATATATTGAGGGCGGAAGTCCATCACTTGGAACGATGGACATTACTGCCGTACGGAATGCATATGGCCGTCAGCTTGGCAGTTTTCAAGCGACTGCACCATTCGCCGGGGCTGGAAATATTCAGATGACCTTTATACGTGCCCCGATGATTACGCATGTCGGCAAAAATGTTAAAGTACTTGCAGAGGTTGACGGGGTCGTTGTTGCTGCCCGCGAAGATAATCAGCTTGTTCTGTCCTTCCATCCGGAACTAGGTGAGGATACGTTCGTTCACCAGTATTTTCTGGAAATGATCGCTGGAACCAATTGAATATCCAAACTTTTTTTTTTGAAAATATATCTGATCTTAATTATTGTATATCATTAAATACAGAGGGGTAATTCCCCCTGCATCCAAAAAGAAAAATGGTAAAATTTGGGTGTCTGATTACTCGGGCTTGCTGATAAGGGCGACCTTGGAGACGATCTCACCGGTCTTCTTGTGCGGCTTGCGGATAACGCCGTCGCATCCCTTCTCGAGTTCGCGTGCCTGGTCACAAAGGTTTGCTGCTGCACGCATCATTTCGTGTGCGGAGGCGACGATTGGTACGTAGTCTGTCCACTCTTTGGTCATGAAACAGCCTTTGACGTTGACACCTGCAACTGCCTGGGCGATCTCGTATGCTGCGCGTGCTTTTGCAAGTGCATAGGGGTTTGTGAACTCGCCTTTGGTCGAGTTGTCAGAGTTCAGAACAAGTTTCGGGAGTTCGAGCTCTGCGCCTTTCTTACCTGCTTTTACCTGGTCGATGACTTTGTCAAGCTCCAGCTGGAGTTTGCGGAATGCACCGGTAAGGGCAAGGACTTTCACAAGGTTGCCGTTGTAGTCTGCCATCTCGACTGGGTCGAGGAATTCGCGGCGGGCACCGATCATGGCGTCTGCTTTGACGATGATGTAGCCAAAGCCGGATGCCTTGAGTGCTTCCCAGCCTTCTTTCTTGGTCGTGACATCGTCAGTGATAACGATGGTCGGGATACCTGCTGCTTTGAGGTCCTCGCGTGCACCGACCGGGCCTTCGAGAACTCCGTTCGGGGAAACAACGATTGCGAAGTCGGGCTGCCATGCTTTCAGGTTTGAAACGACACGGTCAACATCTTCCTTCTGCAGTTTGGTTCCGGAAGTTGCCATGAATGTCATCATGTCTTCACGGTCTGCACGCTCATCTAAAAGCAACTCTGCCATAACACCGGCTGCGATGTTACCGAGTTTTGCAACTCCTACCTTAACTACCATATTTGATACACCTCTCATTTTGAAATGAGAACATCAGATTATCGACGAGAATCAATATAAGGTTTGTGAATGACACTCTTCAAAAATCAAATAACTACAATTTTAGCCTATTCTCACCTATTGGAATCAAATGACGAGGTATTTTTTCATCGAGATCTTTTCACAGTGTGAGAATATTAGGGCTCAGTTGATTTTTATGGGAAATTTACCTGATAATTATCTCATTCTCTGCGCGCAATATCCTTCAGAAACTCAACCCGCGAGAATGTTTAATCAAATCATTTATAGTTAATCAGGTTGTATTAATAACAATGAAAGATACACTCCTTACTGACCGTCAGAAGGAAGTCATACGATTCCGGAAACAGGGTATGACGCAGCAGCAGATTGCTGACCGACTTGGCACATCCAAGGCTAATATTTGTACTATTGAAAAATCTGCCAATGAAAATATTCGGCGGGCGAAAGAAACTCTCGAGTTTTTGTACACCCTTGATGCAACCGAGTTGTGCGTCCTTCCCGAAGGAACCGATTTAATGGAGGCCCCAAAGATAATTTATGTCTCGGCGGCACCGCTCAACATTAAGATCAGGTATGATACGCTTGCCTTGATCAATCGTATATCTTCGTATATGCCTGAGAAGATCAAAGGCCGGCATGTGAAAGAGGATATCATCGTTTATCTGAATAATGACGGTGATCTGTATTTTGGATGACTCGGCAATATTTTGCATTTTTGATTTTTGCTAAAATGCATATCCCTCTTCCTTAATGATTATTGATTGGGCAGTATGGTATGTATCTCCTTCTGCCTCAAAAATCATCAGCTCTTTTTAGGATTTTCAAACGATCATACAACACTTTATATTCTCTCTTCTCCAATTATATAGGAGCCTTCAATAGGCTGATATCAGCAAGATCTGCTGAATGAGGATATCCAGTTGGTATGAAACAGTCGTGATTTCGCGGTTGTTTCGTAATTGTGTAACTCTGAGCGGTAATTCCGCGGCAGAAGTTAAGACCTAGAATAGGTCTGATCAGATGCGCCGGGCGAACGTCTTCATGATGTGCCCTTTCCTGGACGTCAGGAAGCGTATCGGAAGTCAGGTTCTCTTTCGTGAGACTTGGAAACCGCAGTATAACTACTGCAAATCGGGCAAATGAACAGATAAGACGTTATCGTGTTCATAATCGGATATCCCGCAAGGAATCTCAATTGCGTGCAAAGTAAAGCTTTGTGTGCCTTCACACGTTGGAAATATACGTGTGTTGAACTCCCGTCTTTCCGTCCAATGTGTCGCACGCCAGCCCTATGGTGCTGTCTGCGTGTAAAACACAGAGACCGACAAAATGCGTCCCGCGGGTCGATTCCTCACATAGCAGGAAGCCGGCGGTGAAAGAACGGCTGTCATATTGATGACAACCACAGCAGACGTCTTCTTTGCGTAAGCAAAAGAGGACATTAAAGGATTGATTAATAAATGAGAACAGTGAGACCCCGCGCTGGGTCACTCGCATACTATCCCCGTAAACGGGCCAAGGGAATTGTACCAAAGTACCAGTCCTGGCCGGAATACAATGGGCAGCCAATGCTCCAGGGATTTGCAGGCTACAAAGCCGGTATGACCCATGTGATCATGATCGACGATCACAAAAAGAGTCCGACTGAAGGTAAGGAAGTAATGGTTCCCGTAACCGTTATCGAGATCCCCGCCATGACCGTTGCAGCCATCCGTGTTTACGTTAAGGATACCTACGGCAAACACCCGCTTACTGAAGTCTGGGCAGAAAATCTCGAAGCACTTTCTGGCAGAATCACCAAAGCAAAGACCAACAACGCTGCAAAAGCAACCGAGAAGATCAATGCTGCAATTGGCGATGTTGTTGAAGTAATGGTGCTCATGTACACCAAACCGACTGAACTCACCGGTGTTCCAAAGAAGGTCCCCGACCTTATGGAGATCCGTGTTGCAGGCGGCAGTGCACAGGAACGCTTTGACTACGCTCTTTCCATCCTTGGAACCGATGTTGATATGAAGTCCCTCTTAAGCGAGGGTCAGTTTGCCGACATCACTGGTATCACCAAAGGAAAAGGATTCCAGGGTGCCGTCAAGAGATTCGGTATTACTCTTCGTAAGAGAAAGCACGCAAGAACCAAGAAGGAAAGACATATCGGAACTCTTGGTCCATGGACCCCCCACCACGTCCGCTGGCAGGTACCAATGCCGGGTCAGATGGGTTTCCAGCAGCGTACTGAGTTCAACAAACGCATCATCAAGATCGGTGAGAACGCAGACGAAATCAACCCGGCAGGAGGCTTCCTCCACTATGGTCTTGTTCGTAACAACTACGTCCTGATCAAAGGAAGCATTCCCGGGCCGGCAAAGCGCCTTGTTAGAATCCGTTCCGCAACCCGCATGGGCGAGCAGAAGATTCAGGCCCCGGTTGTAGAATATGTCAGTCTTCAGAGCAAACAGGGGTGAAATGACCGATGAAAGCAAATGTAAAAGCAATTAACGGCTCAGTCCTCCATGAGATCGAACTCCCGGCCGTTTTCGACGAAGCATATCGCCCGGACCTCATCAAGAGGGCCATCCTCGCATACCAGAGCGAGCAGTATCAGCCTCACGGGGCAGACCCGTATGCAGGTATGAGAACCTCTGCAGAAGGCTGGGGATCCAAACGCGGTGAAGCTAAGATCCCGCGTATCAAAAACGGAAGCCGCGCTGCAAAAGTACCGAACGTAAAAGGCGGTCACCCGGCACACGCACCGAAAGCAGAGAAGATCCTTGTTGAGAAGATCAACAAGAAAGAGAAAGCAAAGGCAATCCGCTCAGCCATCGCAGCTACCGTTAACACCGAACTTGTCACCGCCCGCGGTCACAAATTCGAAGGCGAAGCAGCAATCATCGTTGATGACTCCTTTGAGCAGATCGCCAAGACCGCTGAAGTCAAACTTGCCCTTGTGGCACTTGGACTTGGTGCCGATCTTGAGCGTGCAAGACTCTCCAGAAATATCCGTGCAGGCCGTGGAAAGACACGTGGACGCAAATATAAGCAGGCAAAGTCCGCTCTTATTGTAACGTCAGGTGAATTCCTCGCTGGCGCGAATATCGCAGGAGTCGACTGCGTATCCGTCAATGCCCTGAACATCAACGTTCTTGCACCCGGAGCCGACGCAGGCAGACTGACCGTCTGGACCGAAGCTGCAATCAAGAAGTTCGTGGAGGCCTAATCATGACACTTGCACACCCCCTCGTAACAGAAAAAGCTATGGTCCTTTTAGAGAACTCAAACCAGCTCTCCTTCATTGTTGAGAAGGAAGCCGGCAAGGCATCCATCAAGGCAGCAATGGAGAAGAACTTCGGCAAGAAGATCGTCTCTATCAACACCATGATGACCTCTAAAGGAAACAAGAAGGCAGTCATTACCTTTGAAGAGAAAAACGCCGCTGAAGAAATTCTTTCTCAGCTCGGAATCGTGTAAGGTGAGATAAATGGGACACAGAATAAGTACACAGTCACGTGGAAAAGGCGGTCCAACCTACCGCGCCCCGTCGCACCAGTATAAAGCAGAGCTCAAACACTTCGGCTCCGCACTTGAGACCGTTCGTGCAACCGTCATCGACATTGAACACGATCCGGCACGTCACACGCCGATTGCGGTTGTGAAGATCGAAGGTAAGGCATCCGACAAGAAAGAATACGCACTGATTACCGAAGGTGTCGGTATTGGTCAGGAACTTGTATGGGGACCTGAAGCCACTGTCGTAAACGGTAATTCGTTACCACTTTCCGCAATCCCGACCGGAGTTGCCGTCTGCAACATCGAAGCACGCCCCGGAGACGGAGGTAAATTCGTTCGTTCAAGCGGAGTTCAGGCAGTTATCATCGGTAAATCCGCTGGTAAAGTCGGTGTCAGAATGCCATCAGGCAAACCGAAATGGTTCAATGAAGCATGTCTTGCAACCGTTGGCCTTGTCGCCGGCGGAGGCCGCATCGACAAGCCGATCCTGAAAGCAGGTAAACAGTACCACAAGATGAAAACCTCGGCAACCCGCTGGCCAAGAGTACGTGGTGTCGCAATGAACGTCATCGATCACCCATTCGGTGGTGGAGGACATCAGCACCCAGGTAAGCCAAAGACCGTTGCACGCGGTGCATCGCCCGGTAGAAAAGTCGGATCTGTCGCCGCACGCAGAACCGGATATCGGAGGTGAACGTAAATGGCAAAGAAAACTACTAAAAGAATGCCAAAGCGGCGAGAGGAATACACCTACCACGGCTACAATATTGAGCAGCTCAAAGCCATGTCCATGGACGAGCTTCTCGCTATTATGCCCAGCGGCGCCCGGAGAAAGGTCCTTCGCGGATTTACCCGTGATGAAGAGGACGTTCGCGCGAAGATCGCTGAAGGTGACGGTGTAAGAACTCACAGCCGTTCAATGATTATCCTCCCCGAAATGGTCGGCAAGAATGTTGCCATCTACTCAGGTAAGGAGTTCATTAACGTAGAGATCCCGGTTGAAGGAGTATTCCACTACTTTGGAGAGTTCGCCTTGACCCGCAAGAAAGTTACCCACGGAAGTGCCGGTATCGGTGCAACCAAGTCGAGTAAGTATGTTCCGTTGAAGTGATTGTTATGGCAAGAACAGAATACAGTAACAAACTTACCGGCGACAACATCGCCCGTGCCAAGGCTAACGAACTCGGCTGCTCTCCAAAGCACGCTGTGGAAATCGCCCACCTTGTCCGCAATATGATGGCAGACGACGCAGTTGCATACCTTGAACAGGTCATCGACCTCAAGCGTGCAGTTCCGTTCCACCGTTTCAACAGAAACGTAAGCCACCAGAAGAGCTTAAACGGTAAGACCTTCGGAACCGCAGCCGGCAGATACCCGGTCAAGGCCGCCGCCGAGTATGTCCGTTTAATCCGCTCTGCACAGAAGAACGCTGAATACGCAGGTCTCGCACCGGAAAAGATGGTCATCATCCACGCCGCTGCAAACAAGGGACGCTGCATCAAAGGAATCTTCCCCCGTGCAATGGGTAGAGCTACCCCTAAGCATAAAGATTCCGTCAACGTTGAAATCATCCTCCGTGAGGTACAGTAAGTATGACAATCGAAAAGAAATTCGTTGCAGACGGTGTCCGCAAAGTCAGAGTCGAGCAGTACCTTAACAAGGAACTCAAACGTGCAGGCTATGGAGGTATGGACATCGTCCGGACTCCTGTCGGAACCCAGGTCACGATCTTTGCAGAAAAGCCCGGTATCGTTATCGGTAAAGGTGGTAAACTGGTTCGCCAGCTGACCACTGATCTTAGCACTGTTTACGGCATCGAGTCCCCGCAGGTCGAGGTTCAGCAGGTTGCAAACCCGAACCTCAATGCCCAGATCATGGCAGAACGCCTTGCAAATGCACTTGAACGCGGATGGTACTTCCGAAAGGCAGGAACCTCCGTGATCCGCCGTGTCATGGACTCCGGCGCACTTGGCTGTGAAGTCATCATTGCAGGTAAACTGACAGGTGCACGTGCACGTGTCCAGAAGTTCGTTGAAGGCTACATCAAACACTCCGGTGAGCCGTCAGAGTCGATCGTTGAGAAAGGCTACGCAACTGCAATCAAGAAACTCGGTATCATCGGTGTTCAGGTCAAGATCGTTCCGCCGGGAGCAAAACTTCCGGATCAGTTCGAGATTCGTGCTGATGCAGCTCCTGCTCCGGCACGTGTTGTCGAGACCGATATCTTTGAAGAGTTCGATGCAGAACTTGCAGCTGAACCCGAACCGGAATTTGTTGAGGAGGTCTGAAAATGGCTATCTTCAGAGCAAAAGAAGTCGCCCAGTTTTCCGATGCTGAGTTAGTCGAGAATGAGCAGAAGCTCAAGATCGAACTGATCCAGAACTATGGAAAAGTCAGCGCCGGTGGTGCACCGGAAAACCCCGGAAAGATCCGGGAAGTTCGCAGAACTATCGCACGTATCAAGACTGAACAGACCAAACGTCAGGCATAAATCTCGTCTATGATCACTCCGCAGAATATACTCAGACACGAACTTATCGGTCTTTTTGTATCTGTGGAGTCCTCACCGAACAGATATGAAGAAGGGCTTTCCGGGATCATCATCGATGAGACCAGAAACACTCTTCGGATCAACACAGGGAATGGCATTAAGTGCCTGGAGAAACAACGTAAGTTACTCCGGGTGACCCTCCCGGACAGTGTTCAGGTGATAATAGACGGCAATGCTTTGTCTGTTTCTCCAACGCGGCGCGTAAGTATGCGCGTAAGCCCATATCGCAAGGTATGAGCGAGACATGAGGGTTAATATGGCAAAAAATATCGGCTTAAATGTCGCAGTCCCAGAAAAGGATTGTGACGATGTAAATTGTCCGTTTCACGGCAGCTTACCGGTGCGCGGCCAGGTGATTACCGGTAAGGTCGTAAGCGAACGAATGCAGGGAACTGTTGTCGTGGAGAGGAACTTTCTTCATAAAGTCCAGAAATATGACAGATATGAGAAACGCAGTTCCAAAATCCACGCACACATGGCTCCATGCCTCAACGCCAAGATCGGCGACGAGGTAAAGATTGCAGAGTGCAGACCACTGAACAAAACGACCTCCTATGTAGTTGTCGAGGTGATTAAGGAATGAAAGGCTTAACGTCAAAAATTCCGCGCGCACTTCAGACCGGCTCAAAGATGGTCTGTGCAGACAACACGGGTGCCCGTGTTGTACAGATTGTATCTGTCTTCGGTTATCACGGTGTTAAAAACCGGCAGCCAAAGATGGGACTTGGAGACCTTGCGACTGTCACAGTCAAGAAAGGAACTCCCGACATGAAACGCAAGCTCGTTCGAGCTGTCGTTGTCCGTCAGAAGAAGGAATTCCGTCGCCCGAACGGCCTCAGAGTCTCCTTCGAAGAGAACGCAATGATCCTCCTCAATGAAAACGGCGATCCACGTGGAACCGACATTAAAGGTCCGGTTGCCCGTGAAGTCGCAGAACGTTTCCCGAAGGTTGGATCAATGGCAACCATCATTATCTAAGGTGAAAACATGGCACGTATTTCAAGCACTCAGCCAAGAAAGCAGCGGAAGTTCCGGTATAATGCTCCGATTCACACTCGTGGTGCATTTTTACACTCCCCTCTCGCAAGCGATCTTCGCGAAAAGTATGGAAAGCGCAGTTTCCGTGTTGTTACCGGCGATACTGTCAAAGTACTTCGTGGTGAATTCAAAGGAATCGAAGGCGTTGTTGACGGCGTAGACGTCAAAAACACGAAGGTCCTTGTTCACGGAGTTTATGTCAAGAAAGCCAACGGCGAAGATGTCCCAAGACCACTCGATCCGTCCAAGATAATGATCACCAAACTCAACACAAAAGATGCAGTGCGTGTTGCACGTCTTGAGGTGAAGGCATAATGACCCGAACCAAGAGAATGACTGCACCGGATGCATGGCAGATCGCCAGAAAAGAAAGCAAATATGTCGTCAGCACCTCAAGCGGTCCGCACGATGGTTCAGCTCTTCCAATCGGCATCTGGCTCCGCGACCACATGCAGTTTGCATTAAACACCAAAGAAGTCAGAAAGATTCTGCACGACCGTCAGGTTTTACTGAATGGTCATATCGTAACCGATGAACACATCGGAATCGATGTCTTTGATATCATCAGCTTCCCGAAAATCGACAAGCACTACATGATCCTTGTCGATGAGAAGGGACGCCACAATGAATATGAGATCTCCGCAGATGCAGCCAAACTCCAGCTCGTAAAAGTTGCAAACAAAACCACCATTAAAGGCGGCAAGACACAGATCAACTTAACCAGCGGTGCAAACTTCATCGGTGAAGAAAACTGTAAAGGCAAAGATTCTCTCGTTATCGGCATCGCCGGCGACGACCGTTTCGCAGTCCAGCAGCACTTCCCGTATGCAGTCGGCAACATGGCAATCATCATCGGCGGACAGCACACAATGAAGACCGGAAAACTCGTGGAGATCCTTGTTCAGGAATCATCTCTGCCGAACCGTGTCATCATTGAAGATGCCGACGGAAACAAGTTCGAGACCATTGAAGACTATGTCTACATGATCGGAACCACCGAGTCCTTCCTCAAAACCTGGGGTGTTGACGCATGACCGATATGCAGACACCGTTCGTTGCAAAAGTCGTTGTCCACATGGGCGTCGGCGAAGCAGGTGAGCGTCTTGTCAATGCCGAGAACATCATGGCTGATTTGACCAAAGGTGCAAAACCAATCCGCTCCTATGCCAGAAACACTCTTCCGGCATTTGGTATCCGTAAAGGACAGCCGATCGGATGCAAAGCCACTCTTCGCGGCAAAAAGGCAATGGACTTCCTCGAAATGGCACTCAAAACATACGCTGTGGAAAATGTTCTCCACACCCGTCAGTTTGATGCAACCGGCAACTTTGGTTTCGGTATCGAAGAACACACCGACTTCCCGGGCCAGGCATATGACCCGAAAATCGGTATCTACGGTATGGATATCATCGCTGTCATTGAAAAGAAAGGAACCAGAACCGCACGCAGAAAAATCCAGCAGAAGAAGATCAACAGCAAACTTCATGTGGCTCGTGAAGAATCCATGAAGTTCGTTACTGAGACCTTCGGCATTGAGGTGGAGTAATATGGCAGCAAAAGACAACGGCAAAGTCCAGCAGAAAAAGTATGGCCGCGGTGCAAACCAGTGCCAGCTGTGCGGACGTAAGCAGGGACTTGTGCGCAGATACAACATTTACTTCTGCCGTCAGTGCTTCCGCGAATGGGCACCCACCATGGGCTTTAAGAAGATGAACTAAGAGGTGAAGGAGAATGACAAAACAGAATCCTATCGCAGACGCAATGAGCGCTATCAAGAATGCTGGTGATACTGGTAAACTTGCAGTGACCGTTGAACCGGCAAGCCGCCTCTTTGGTGACATGCTTAAGGTCATGCAGGAATATGGCTACATCACCGGCTTTGAAAAGATCGACGACGGAAGAGGAGGTCAATTCCAGATTGCTCTCTCCGGCGGCATCAACAAATGCGGTGTAATTACGCCGCGTTTCTCGGTGAAAGTTGAGGACCTCGAGTCCTGGGAAATCAGATACCTTCCGGGAAAGGGCTTTGGGATTATCATCCTGACCACTTCCAAGGGAGTTATGTCCCACGAACAGGCACGTAAGCTCGGCGTCGGTGGCGAGCTTTTAGGGTACGTCTTCTAAGGAGTGAAAACAATGGCAGAATTGATTTTCGAAATCCCGAAAGGCGTAACCATCACCAAGACCGGTGATCTCGTTACCGTGAAGGGATCCAAAGGTGAACTTACCCGTACGATGTACCACCCTGCGATCACTATCACTATCGCAGACGGTTCAGTTACGCTCGTAAGTACTTCCGCAAGACGCAGTGTATATGCACTGCTTGGAACCTACAAAGCACACCTCGGTGTCATGAGCAAAGGCGTGTCCGAAGGATATGAATACCACATGAAGATTGTGTACAACCACTTCCCTATTCAGGTCAAAGTTGCCGGCGACAAAGTCGAGATCGGAAACTTCCTTGGTGAGAAGCAGGCACGGTACGCAAACATCGTAGAAGGTGTCAAAGTAAAAGTTCAGGGTGATGAACTGATCTTAAACGGTATCAACCGTGAGACGATCGGCAACACCGCAGCAAATGTCGAACAGGCATGCAAAGTCAGAAACCGTGATCCACGTGTCTTCCAGGATGGCATTTACATTACCAGCAGAGGCGACTAACATGGCGAGTGAAATCAAGAAACTTATCAAAGCTCGTGGAGCTAAGAAGTCATCCCGCTTTGCCCGCCAGTGCCTCCAGGCTAAAGTAAAACTGGCAGACAGCTGGAGAAGACCACGGGGTCTCCACAGCAAACAGCGTAAGGATTACCGTGCAAAGGGTGCCCACCCGGAAGCAGGTTTTGGAGCACCGAAAGCAGTACGCGGATTCCACCCAAGCGGATACCGCGAAGCTCTCGTATTTACTCCTGTCGAGCTTGATGCTGTTGATCCGGCAACCACCGCAGTACGCATCGGTGCGTCAGTCGGCGGTGCAAAACGCAGCGTTATCCAGACCAAAGCTGCCGAACTCGGCATCAAGGTCTTGAATCCGAAGGAAGCAAAAGTTGCTGTTACTCCGGCTGCACAACCCGCAGAAGAGGTGAAAGCAGATGAGTGATCTCGCATCCCAGCGCAGAATCGCCGCATCCGTTCTTGGCTGCGGTGAAAACCGTGTATGGTTCAATCCGGAGAAGCTCTCTGACATCCAGAATGCAATGTCCCGCGAGGATATCCGCAACCTCATTGATGAGGGTGCAATCTCTTCCCACCAGAAGAAAGGAATTTCCCGTGGACGTGTCCGGGCCCGTATGGTCAAACGTTCATACGGACACGGAAAAGGTCCGGGACGCCGGAGCGGTGCAAAAGGCGCCAGAACTCCGTCCAAGACCCAGTGGATCAAAAAGATCCGTGCCCAGCGTAAAGAACTCCGTGCTCAGCGTGAAGCAGGATCCATCACACCGACCGAATACCGCAGACTTTACCGTCGTGCAGCAGGTGGTCAGTTCCGTAACGTCGCTCACATGAAAACTCAGATTGAGCTCGTAACCTCCAGGAGGGAGTAAACAATGGCAATTAATGGAAGATATTTCGTTCAGTTCAGAAGACGCCGTGAAGGCAGAACTGATTACTACCAGCGCCAGCGTTTAATCGTTTCTGGTAGAAACCGTATGGTTGTCCGTAAGACAAACCGCCACATCATCATCCAGCTCATCGCAGCTCAGATGGACGGCGACTACACTCTTGTTCACGTCAACAGCCGCGAACTGGTGAACTTCGGATACAAAGGATACCTTGGAAACACCCCTGCAGCATACCTCACCGGCATGCTCTTTGCGGTTCGTGCACAGAAAGCCGGATACGAAGGTGGAATCGCAGATATCGGTCTGCAGGTTGCATCGACCGGTGCACGCGTGTTTGCTGCAATCAAAGGTGCTGTCGATGCAGGTTTCGACGTCCCAGTAGGAGAAGCAATTCTTCCGGACGATGACCGCTGCAACGGCGCCCACATCGCTGAATATGATGAACGCTTTGCCGGTCTCGTTGAAAACGTCGAGGCTACCAAAGACGCAATTATGAAGGAGCTGGAGTAAAATGGCTTACGAACAGGAAGTATGGGTCCCAGTAACCGGTCTTGGCAAGAAAGTCATGGCAGGCGAATTTGCAAGCTTCGATGAGATCCTTGCAAGCGGACAGCCCATCAAAGAGGCAGGCATTGTTGACGCAATGCTTCCCGATCTTGTTGACGAAGTCCTCTGCATCGACATGATGCAGCGTATGACCGACTCCGGACGTCGTATTAAGTTCAGAGCTGTGGTCGTCATCGGCAACAAGAATGGTTACGTTGGTTTTGGCCAGGGCAGAGATGTTCAGGTTGGAACTGCAATCAAGAAAGCAATCACAAATGCAAAACTGAACATTGTCAAAGTCCGCCGTGGATGCGGTTCATGGGAATGCGGATGCGGTATGAAACACTCCGTACCAATGGAAGTCACCGGTAAAGCCGGATCCGTTGCCGTTACCCTTAAACCAGCTCCGAAAGGAATCGGTCTTGTGACTGGTGACGTTGGTAAGAAAGTACTTACCCTTGCAGGAATTCAGGATGTCTGGGTTAACACGAGTGGAAACACGAGAACAACCCTGAACTTCGCAAAGGCAACCTACAATGCACTTCGTGAAACGAATCTGATTCGCATCGGAGGGCGCAAATAATGTACGCTGTCGTTCAGGTTCGCGGTGTGGTCAACACCCGCCGTGACATCAAGGAAACCCTCAAGATGCTCCGTCTTCACCACATCAACCACTGTGTTATTGTGCCAGAGACCCCCGAGTACCTCGGTATGATCCGTAAAGCAAAGGATTTCGTTGCCTTTGGTGAAGTTGACGCTGCGACACTCGCAACTATCCTCACCACCCGTGGAAGACTTACCGGCAACAAACCGCTCACTGAAGAGTATGTGAAATCTGCAACTTCCTATGGAAGCATTGAAGAGTTTGCATCTGCTCTTGTCAACGGTGAGGTCCGTATGAAAGATGTCCCCGAACTTAAGCCGGTGCTTCGTATGCACCCGCCAAGAAAGGGATACAAGACCACGAAACGCACGTATACCCAGGGCGGTGCCCTTGGCTATTACGGTACGGAGATCAATGATCTTCTGATCAAAATGAGGTAATTAGCATGCCAGTAAACAAGCGTTCAAAGTTCCGGGGGACCCGCACCTGTGGTGGGGGTACCCACAAAAACCGCCGTGGTGCAGGTAACCGTGGAGGTCGTGGAGCAGCCGGATGGCGTGACCACAACTTTACCCGCTGGTATCTTCTCGGTAAGACCGAGGGAAAACACGGATTTGTCAGTAAGATATCTGTAACGTATGAAGTTCTTGATATTGGCGACCTTGATCAGATGATCCCTGATCTTGTTGCCCGTGGAATTGCAACTCAAAACGGAGATGTTATTACTCTTGATGCCGCACAGATTGGTGTAGAGAAGATCCTCGGCGGAGGCAAAGTCACTCACAAACTTGCCATCACTGCAGAGAACTTCTCCGGCCGTGCTGTTGCTAAAATCGAGGAACTGGGTGGAACCACCCAGACCTCCGAATAATTTTTTGGTGTATAACTCATGGGAGAACTGTTGGATCGAATGGAACCCCTGCTGGCTAGAATGCCGGCAGTCAAGCCACCGGAAGGTCACGTCCACTTCAAAAACAAACTGATGTGGACAGCTGCGGTGTTGCTGCTGTATTTTATTTTAACGAACATTCCGGTGTTTGGTCTTTCCGCCACATCAATCGATGTTTTTGAGTATTACCGTGCCCTTTTAGCCGGTGCACAAGGTACTATCCTGCATCTTGGTATTGGACCGATCGTTACCGCATCAATCGTTTTGCAGTTACTCCGCGGTGCTGATCTGATTAAAATCAACACGTCAGATCAGCGTGGTCAGGTACTCTACATGGGTCTGCAGAAGGTCCTTATCTTCGTCATGATCATCCTTGAAGCTCTGCCGAACGTGCTGGGTGGATGGATGAGTGCTGATCCAGCCGTTTCGGCATTCTTCGGTGGGAACGCCGGTTTTGTCATGCTGCTGATCTTCCTGCAGATCTGTATTGGGGGTGTCCTTGTCATGTTTATGGATGAGGTCGTCTCCAAATGGGGTATTGGATCCGGTGTCGGTCTTTTTATCGTCGCAGGAGTCGCCCAGGGTCTTATTAACGGATTCTTCAACTGGGAAGCAACGACCGATCAGTTCGCGGTCGGATTTTTCCCGAGACTGTTCCAGGTCATTGCCGATGGTTCAAACTTTATCGAATACTTTGGTCTTCAGCTCCTGGCTCTCGTAACAACCGTTGGACTGTTCTTCATTATCGTGTATGTTGAATCAACCCGTATTGAGATCCCCCTTGCTCATGCAAATGTTCGCGGTGCAAGGTCAAGGTTCCCGGTAAAACTTGTTTATGCTAGTGTTCTGCCGATGATTCTTGTCCGTGTGCTGCAGGCAAACGTCCAGATGATTGGTATGTTCCTTTCGAGCATAGGATTCACCGCACTCGGCGAGTATAACGGCTCAACGCCGATTAACGGTCTGATGTGGTACCTCGCTCCGATCAACCAGCCTCAGGACTGGATGTGGTGGCTTTCCTCCTTCACCGGAACAGGTCATGCCGTATGGGAAGTTATTCTCCGTGTCGGTATTGATTGTACGGTGATGATTCTTGGTGGCGCCCTCTTTGCAATATTCTGGGTCAAGACAGCAGGTCTTGATTCGAAGCATGTCGCCCGGCAGATTCAGAACTCCGGTATGCAGATCCCCGGCTACCGGAGATCTCCCGCCGTTCTTGAACGCTATCTCGACAGATACATTCCCCGTGTAACTGTTATTGGAGGAGTGTTCATCGGTCTTCTGTCTGTTATGGCAAATATGCTTGGTATCATCGGTTTTGTTGGTGGAACCGGTCTGCTGCTTACCGTCTCGATCATTTACCGTCTGTATGAACAGATCGCAAATGAGCAGATGATGGAGATGTATCCGTTTATGCGGGGCTTCTTCGACAAGGAATAAAGCAAACCCCCAAAAAATATTTCATTTTTTCTTTTTTGTTGAATGCAACTCCATCCGAAAGTTGTGACTCCGTTTTTTTCTGCTTCGCTATCGTGAAAATACATTTATTAGCCTCCAAACCCAACCTTAGAGATACTATCTCCAAAGGAAGAGAATAACCATGTCAGGCAAAAAAGTAATCATCACCGGCGTCCCGGGTGTTGGAAAAACCACCGTGATAAATGCGGCATTTGATAAAATCACCGCTGAAGGTGTCAAATATCAGAATCTCAACTTCGGCAGTTTCATGTTCGAAGTCGCTCAGGCAGATGGTCTTGTCACCGACCGTGACCAGATGAGAAAACTCGACCGTATTGCCCAGAAGCGTCTCCAGAAAACCGCTGCCGAGAAGATCGCTGCAATCGATGGCAATGTGATCGTCGATACCCACGCCTCGGTCAAGACCCCGAACGGCTATCTTGCCGGTCTTCCCGAGTGGGTCGTTTCAGCAATTATGCCTGACGTGATCGTTCTCGTTGAGACCGACAACGACCAGATCCTCGTTCGAAGACTCTCCGACGAGACACGTGTTCGTGACGTTGAAGGTTCGAAATCCATTGCCGAACATCAGGAAATGAACCGTGCCTTCGCCGCTGCATACTCCATGCTTACCGGATGTACGGTTAAGATCATCACCAACGCAGACTTCCTGTTAGACAAGGCTGTAGATGATCTTGTAGCAACGCTGAGGTAACTGGTCATGGACAGAGCCGAGTTCAGCAAGAAATACAGTATGTATATAGCTCTTGCTGTAGTTTTTGGCATGATGATGCTTTACGGCTGGCAGGAAGCCCGTCAGGTTATCGCAGGTATTGTAAATATAGTAATTGGTCCTTTTGCGGCACTTGGTCTGCCGTTCTTTGCTCTTGTTCTGATTCTCGCCACCATCACGGGTTTTTACTCATCCCTGATTCAGAAATACACGATAGATTACGAAAAGATGGCTGAGAACCAGGCAAAGACCAAAGAGTTCCAGGCAAAGTTCCGTGAAGCCCAGCTCTCGGGCGACGAGAAACTCATCAAAAAGATGCAGGCTCGCCAGCAGGCAATGATGGCTGATCAGATGGAGATGTCCAAAAACCAGTTCAAACCCATGGCGTACATTCTGGTTTTGACCGTCCCGATCTTCTTCTGGCTGATCGAACACATCCCGACCGAAGCACAGATGCTCGCAGATCCGAGTCTCGCAACGGCGATCGTCATCCCGTTTGCAGGTCTTTCCACGTACTTTGAAGTTTATCTCGGTTTCTTCCCGCTGTGGATTCTCTGGTATATGCTTTGCTCATTAGTAATGTCCCAGATCATCAGAAAGTCCCTGAATATCGGGGGTATGTAAGTGAGGATAACGATCAGCGGGTCGCCTGGATCAGGCACGACAACTCTTGGTCGTTCGATTGCTGAGAAGTATTCATACAGATATGTGTCGGCGGGGGAGGTGTTCCGCGGCCTTGCAAAGGAACGGAATATGGATCTCGCCGCATTTGGTAAAATTGCCGAGACTGACCCTGCGATCGATCTGGAGATCGATGCCCGTCAAAAAGAGATCGGCGAGTCATCGGACGATATTATCCTTGAAGGCAGGCTTGCCGGCTGGATGGTTGAGAACGCTGATCTAAAAATCCTTTTATGCGCCTCCCCCGAGTGCCGTTCGACCAGGATCGCGGCACGCGAGGGTCTGACGGAAAAGCAGGCATTTGAGATGACGATCGAGCGCGAGGCCTGCGAGGCAGGACGATATATGGAGTATTATGAAATCGACATTCTCGATTTCTCTCCGTATGATCTGATCCTGAACTCGGAAACCTTTAGCGCGAATGAGTTATTTGCGATTGTCGATGCTGCCGTCTCTTCGCTTCTGAAACGCGAGTAATTCTTTTTTTTTTGATTATCTGTTCTGCCGAAATTTCGGCGTAATTTTTTTGGATACAAGCGGTCATTTTTCTCTCCCCTTAACATGCGATATGTGGATCGGTTGGATATGCGGGGAAGCCAGGTATTTGCCAGAAAAAAAGGGAAATGAAGTTGATTTAGAATGAAGCGATCAGTGCCGTGATGATTCCTGTAAGGAAAATCCCGTCAAAGGTTCCGGCCCCTCCGATTGAAAGCATCGAGGTTTCCTGTGTTGGAACATCCTTTAGGTGCAGAAGATCGGCGCCGATCAGCGTCCCAAGTGTTCCCGCCACATAGGCGATCCCTGCTGCCGGAAGCCCGAACCCTCCGCCGAGAATCAACGCCGCTGCGAGTGTTACGATCGGGCCGATAAAGAATGGCGTCGCGATCCCAATGCCTCGCACGGGTTTTGCAGCGAGATACACCCACACCGTAGTGATGATCAGGCCCCCTGCCATCTTTACAAGATACCACGGGTCATTGGATATTGTGCCGAAAGCTCCCATTAGGATGATGTACATCGAGATCAGGATCGGGATCACAGCACCACCGACGTTTATAGATATCTGTGTTCCCCGTGAAGATCCGGAGGTGTACGGTTCGGGTTCGAACCGGTCTGTGCGGTACATCTTATCATACATTGATGGGGCATACTGTCCGGTTGGTTTTCTCGTGGTCGGCTCTTCTTTTGGTTTTGGACTCTTTGGTTTCAGCGTTCCAAGAGGAATATTGATAAAACTTCCAACAACGATTGCTATGATCAAAAGAACGATCATCCAGAACCCGAATCCCAGATTCCCAAGTGCCGCTCCGATGAGTCCGAAGAACAGTAAAGGTAATCCTATTACGACGAGAAGAATCAGGGCAAACAGGACCCAGATGGATATTGGGCTGAATATAAGTCTTGACACTGGTAATTGTTTTGTGAGGGCTGATATAAAATCTATCTGGTCACCAACCAATCGCTATCTTAATATTCTGTCATGTCATATTCATTAAGGTAATTTAGCCCGTTAGTGTAGTGGTCAATCATGGGGGACTCTGGATCCCTCGACAGCAGTTCGAATCTGCTACGGGCTACTTGTTTTGTCAGATTGTTAGTTCTGTTTTCAAAATCTTATTGGCTAAAAATATCTAGCTTCAGGTTCTATTCTATTACATGAAACTACTTCGTGCACCGAACCTTGCACGGGCACATGAACTTGTTATCCGGTATATTCTGGAAAAGGGTAGCTTGCTGACCACCGAAAACGGCGAGGAGACGGTCGAAACCGATGAGGTCTGCCTCTTCGTCGACACACCGCTTGCAAAGCCGATGGTCTCCCCCTGCTCCAGATTTAAGGAAGCTTTTCTGGAAGCATATGCCCGAAATCTGATTGATGGTTCGGATTCGGTGTTTGAGTATGATTATCACGGCAGGCTTTTCGACTGGGGCTGCGGACTTACGCAAAACGGCGAAATCCATCAGGACCAGATCCAGTATATCATCGATAAATTACGGGAATGCCCGGTATCCCGCCGTGCCGTCGCCGTCACCTGGTGTCCCCCGGTTGATGCAAAACTTGCTGACTGTCCCTGTCTTCAGCTGGTCCAGTGTGTTGTCAGAGATGGAAAACTGAATATGAAGATCGTTTTCCGGAGCAATGATATGCTTTCGGCCGCCGGATCGAATATGTTTGCCCTTGCAAAACTCCAGGAATATATCGCAGAAAAAATTGGGGTAGAGGTTGGGACGTACACGCACATATCGCTTGTACCTCATGTATATTATAAGCGGGATGCAGCCGACATTCCGCCGTTTTGCGGAAAGGGAACACAGTTCACTCCGTGCATCGAGGTTTGCCGTGTATGCGGCGGATGCGCGAAAGCAAAACGCTAATTTTTTTTATTCTTCGTCTACAATGCTGTAAAATCCATCTGTGGGTCCGATGATCAGATGATCCAGCAGTTTTATTCCGAGCAGTTCTCCGGCAGCCTGCATCTCTTTTGTTATTTTCAGATCCTGTTTGCTTGGATGCAGATTTCCGGACGGATGGTTATGAATCAGAATCATCGCTGCCGCCCGGTCCAAAATTGCTCCGGCAAACACTTCTCTTGGGTGGATCTGTGATTCATTTACGAGACCTTTGGTGATGAGTCTGACCTTCAGCACTTCATGTGCGCCGGACAATGTTACTGAAATGACGTTTTCCTGCGTATCATATCGGTACTGATGAACGAATGGGAGGACATCCTCTGCTTTGTGAATGACTGCAAACCGGTGAACTGGCGGAGGGAACCGGCGTGCGAGTTCCAGAGCGGCTATGATCTGGCACGCTTTTGCTTCACCCATGCCGTTTACCCCGCAGAGATCATTCACCTCTGTTTCGTAGGTTCTGGACATCAGAATCTTTGCGACCTTTTTTCCAATTTGGACGGCATCACACCCCGGAACTCCCCTTCCGATGATTGCTGCGACCAGTTCTTCAAGTTCAAGACTTCCCGGGCCCTTTGCGATCAGTTTTTCTCTTGGTTTATCGATATCAGCGGTATTTTTCAGACTCATGCGTAATTCTCTTTTGGAAAAGAGTACACATAGTTGTTTCGCATAAAGTTCCCCTTCCAAATCTTTATCCGAATTATCCAACAATATATGTGTATGAACACTCAGGACTGTATTGATGGAGCATTTTCTGGAGAATCCCAGGCAAACCGTAAGTATAAATCCTACGCAGAAGCAGCAGCTGATGAAGGATACGATCATGTAGCAAAACTCTTCCGTGCAACGTCGGCAGCAGAAGAAATCCACGCCCGCAGGCTTCTCCGTGTTGGTGGCTACATTGGAAGCACCGTTGCAAACCTCGAAGCTGGTCGTGAAGGTGAACTTCATGAGACCAATCAGATGTATCCCGAGTTTGTTTCTATTGCTGAAAAGGAAGACCGTCAGGATGCTGTCATCACATTCACGCACGCGATGAAAGCCGAGGCAGTGCACGCCGAGCTCTACAGAAAAGCACTTGAAGCAGTAAAAGCAGGCAAAGATTTCAATGTCAAAACCATCTATCTCTGCCCGGTCTGCGGAAATGTCGAAATCGACAAGACTCCGGCAAACTGCCCAATCTGCGGTATTCCCGGTGCCTCATTCAAAGTCGTCGAGTAAACTCAGGTTTACTCATCTTTTTTCTCTGAAAATCATTATTCTTGGTAACTACCCCCTCCATTATCTTTATCAAATTTCTGGACAAAGTAAGAAGTTATGAACACTCAAGACTGTATTAATGGAGCATTTTCCGGAGAATCCCGGGTAAACCGCAAGTATAAAACATTTTCAGAAGCAGCGGCTGAAGAAGGATACACTCATTTAGCAAAACTCTTCCGTGCAACGTCTGCAGCGGAAGAGATTCATGCACGCGAGCTTCTCCGTGTCGGCGGATATATCGGCAGTATGGCTTCCAATCTTGAGGCTGGTATCGAAGCTGAACTTCGTGCAAGTACGGAGAGTTATCCCGCTTTTATCTCCATTGCTGAAAAGGAAGACCGTCAGGATGCAGCCCTCATATTTACACATGCCATGAATGCCGAGGCCAGGCACGCCGTACTCTATAAAAAAGCACTTGAGGAAGTTAAAGCTGGCAAAGATTTCGATGCGAAGATCGTCTACCTCTGTCCCGTCTGTGGAAATGTCGAGATTGACACCGTTCCGGAACACTGCCCTGTATGCGGGGTTCCCGGGACCTCATTCAACGTAATCGAGTAAACCTCAGGTTTGCTCTTTCTTTTTAACCCAGAATTTATTATCCTTTGCCGTCTCTATTCATATAATGAATATTCCGCAGTATGCAAGAGACCATTTCAGTCTGATACTTGTCGTTCTGATATTTCTGGCGATTCTTGTCGTATCGTGGAATTATATTTTCCTCTTTATCCTTGCTCTTTCAGTAGCGGTTGTGTTTCTGCCGCTGCACCGGAAGATGATTAAGCGTATCCCGGCACCGTTTTCTGCGGGGATTTTGACAACGTTTGTTCTCGCGGTAATTATCGGGATCTGTGTGGGAATTGTAGTGGTGGTCAGTTCGGATTTTGAGTACTTCATGTCGATTTTCCAGACGATCATAAACACCGTTACAAATATGCTTCATCTGACCGATGGTAATGACTTCTCCCTAAAAATCGTTGATGAGGTAAAAAACATACTTCTTACCATGTTTCCAAGCTTTGCGCTGAGCGCAGCACAGATGATTCCAGCCGTCATCATCGACATGATCCTCTTTTATTCTCTGGTGTATCTGTCGATAATCTGCGGGGACAGAATATGGGCCGATTTGTGCAGTGTTATCCCTGCTGGTTCCATGGACAATGTCTTGTTAATGGCGAAAAAAACTAAAGATATCCTCTTTTCAATCTATGTAGTTCATGTCTTCATAGCCTTTCTGACCTTCTTTTTAGCATACGCATTTTTCCTGTTGCTTGGGTATGGTCACGAGATCTTCTTTTCCACGATGTGTGCGTTGTTTGCTCTGATCCCTGTCTTGGGCCCGCTAATGGTGATCATTTTCGTCGGCATCTATGCGTTATGTCTTGGAGATATCCGTGGCGTTATCCTGACCGCAACGCTTGGATACTTTTTAACGTGTGTTTTAACTGATCTGATCATCCGTCCTAAACTCACCGGAAAACGGGTGAAGATCAGACCGATGCTCATGTTTGTCGGATTTTTCGGCGGGGCTATGGCAATGGGACTTCTGGGATTCGTTTTAGGCCCGGTTCTGTTGATTCTCGGACTTACCGCGTATGAAATCTTCATCAAGGAAGGAAGAAAGAAAAATGCCAGTGAGATAATGTATGAGGAAACCAAGGTTTGACGCAGGGCAGTATTCACTGCTGCAGGAATGTTCGAAGGCGAAGGATTTTACCCGCTGGAACGCGTGGTATGCCGTCCATCTGAAAGAGACCATGTATCTGAGAAGTTCAGATGCATACGGGGCCCATCTTGAGGGGGGGGATCTTGCCTACTGGTTTTTGGAGGGTGCCGATCTCAGGTTTGCCAATCTCAAAAATGCCGACCTTTCCTACTCCTATCTGAAGTCAGCCGATCTTTCCTATGCGAATCTCGCTGGCACCAACCTCTGGCGTGCCTATTTATCCAAGGCAATCCTCGATGGTGCCAATCCGGATGCTGCTGTCTATGACGGGGCAGGAAAAATTAAGTGCGATCCAGCTCAGGTTTCCCGTCTTAAAGAAGGGGTTTCCAGCTGGAATGCATGGTATGAAAACGAGATCTCGAATAAACCCGATGATACCAGGGTCTATGGTGCTTATCTGGAAGAGGCCTCGTTTATGGGTATGGATTTGTCGGGAGTAAATCTTTCATACGCTCATCTGGAAGGCGCCGACCTCAGGCATGTAAACTTCTCGGGTGCCGATCTTACCCACGCTCATCTGGAAGGTGCAGATATGTGGAAAGCTGATCTTTCCGGCGCTGATCTCCGGTTTGCCGAGCTGGGCGGTGCAAATATGGCCGGTGCCAAAAAAGTAAACACTCTTTTTTAAACCGGCTGGCGAACTCATATATAGTCGAAACGACTGATACGTTAGTATTATGGTAATGGGTTTTAGCGAAAACATCCAGAATTCCATGGAGTATGCAAACACTGCATTCAAAACCTTTGGAAGCTGGTTTGTTCTAATTCTTCTGTACTCGGTAATGTTTGCCGGTACGGTTCTGCTGATCCTTGGTCTGATCTTCGTGCTGATGGCGTTTGCCGCCATGACTCCCGCATTTGCCTCGGCGGTCGATTCCGCGATGATGAGCGCTCCGGGGATGGATCAGGCGGCTTTGGCGATGTTCACGTCCGCTTCGGTCATCTTCTTCATTCTTGGCACCATTGTCACGACAATTGCAGGTGTCTTCATCTACGGATTCATGATGAGAGTCTACCGCGGAGGAGAACTTGCACTGAACCATTGGGGTAAGATGTTTGTCGAGGGAATTCTTGCAATGATCATCCTCTTCATCTACATGATCCCCTACATGATCATCTCAACTCTCGTGACGCTTGGTCCGATGGACAACATGGCATATCTGATCATTGTCGGCATGATCATCCCGATCATTCTTCTGATCATCTCTGTAATGATCGGAATGATGGGTGTTATCAAATTCGCAAAGGAAGAGAAGTTCGGCGCAGCATTCCACATTAAGGAACTTCTGACCGTGATTGGGAACATCGGCTGGTTACGGTATCTCGGATACTGGATCCTTCTCTCCCTGATAGTTGGGGTTGCAGAAATCGTTCTTTTCTGTATCCCGATCGCCGGCTTTGTGCTGCTCGTGGTCGCAATGCCGTTTATCATGATCGTAACTGCCCGGTTCTTTGCCAATCTCTATGACTCGGCTCTGCCGGCAGTAACCGAATAACTCTTCTTTTTTTATATTTCAGATTCACCGTCTCTTTCCGTGTGGGTCTTTCCTTCTTCTGACATCAGGTATTATCAGATTTGAAAACACATACTTACAGACACATTGAATTGCAGGTATCAATACATGGAAGAAAAAATACATGAGAAGATTCACTGGGCTGATGCGAAAGCAGCGCAGGTTGCGGCTGATGCTCCGCAGCTTATTGCGACCGGCATTACGCCTTCCGGCCCTATCCATCTAGGAAATATGCGTGAGGTCATGACGGGTGACATGATCTACAAAGCTCTCCTCAAACGGGGAATTGAAGCCGAACTTGTCTATATTGCAGACGACTTCGACCCTCTGAGAAAAGTCTACCCGTTCCTTTCCGACGAATATCAGAAATATATCGGCTGGCCGGTCAGCGATATCCCGTGCCCGTGTGGAAAACACAAAAGTTATGCAGAACATTTCCTTGACCCCTTCCTCTCGGCGATCGAGGAGCTCGACATCCACCCAAGAATCATCAGAACCAGCGAGGCTTACCGCTCGGGAATGTTTACCGAACAGATCAAACAGGCTCTCGTTCACGCCGAAGATATCAAAGAGATCCTTGAAAGAGTCTCCGGCAGAAAACTCGAAGAGGGCTGGACGCCGTATTATCCGATCTGTTCATCCTGCGGCACGATTTCCCGTGCAGCGATCCTCTCCCACGATATCGAAAACCATACCGTCACCTACAAATGTTCCTGCGGTCACGAAGGCGTCTCCGACTACTCCAAAGGCGAAGGAAAACTCGTATGGCGTGTCGACTGGCCGATGCGCTGGTCAGTACATGGCGTGACGGTTGAACCGTTCGGAAAAGACCACGCCTCGCCCGGCGGATCGTATGATACCGGCAAGATCATCACCAAAGAGATCTACGGCTACAATGCCCCGGTCCCGGTAACCTACGAATGGATCAGCCTGAAAGGAAAAGGCGAGATGCACTCCTCAAAAGGTGTCGTCTTAACGATTCGGGATATGCTCGATGTCGTCCCGCCGGAAGTTCTCCGCTACTTGATCGCAAAAACCAAACCCGACAAGACCATCGCGTTTGATCCGGGAATGGGCCTGCTCCGTTTAATCGACGAGTATGACAAGGCAGCCGTTGTTGGAGAGTCACGCGAATATGAACTCTCCAGAATCGCCTCACCCCAGACGACGATTCCGTTCCGTCATATGGTGACGGTCGTCCAGATCGCACGGACCGATGATGCAATCTTCGATATCCTCAAACGCAGCGGATACGAGATCGTCGACAAAGAGGCCGTCCTTGATCAGGCAAACCGTGCCAAGGTATGGCTCGAACGTTACGCTCCCGAAGATGCCAAGTTTGCCGTTGCCGAATCCCTTCCTGAGGTTGCCGCGAATGAAAAGCCCGAGGTCAAAGCAGCCGTAGTTGCCTACGCAAAAATTGTGACCGATGCCGAGTGGAAAGCCGATGTTCTCCACAATGCCGTGTATGATGCCGCCCAGGCAACCGGCGTTACCGGAAAAGAGGTCTTCACCGGTATCTATCGGGCTTTCCTCGGGGCCGACCGTGGTCCACGCCTCGGCTGGTTCCTCGAAGCACTTGGCCGCGAAGAGACGCTGAAACGTCTTCTTGAGATGTCATTATAAATATGGCGAAGGACAAACTCCCGAGAAACCTCTCTGACGGCTGTAAACTCTGTTACATCGGAGCAAAGCTGGTCCTCTTTATTACCGGACGGTGTGATCGCGACTGCTGGTACTGCCCTCTTTCCGAGGAGAGAAAAGATCTCGATGTGATCTACGCAAACGATCAGAAGATCACCACTCCCGAAGAAGCGATCGCCGAAGGCGAGATAATGGATGCTCTTGGGACCGGCGTCACGGGAGGCGAACCTCTTCTCGAAATCGAACGGGTCGTCGAGTTCTGCTCGGCGCTCAAAAAGCACTTCGGCAAAGAGCATCAGATCCATCTTTACACAGGCCACGCACCGACCGAAGAGGATCTCGCGGCCCTCGTCGGGTGTGTTGACGAGATCAGAATGCACCCTCCCCACGAAGTTTGGAAGGATATTTTGAACTCCCTATACGTTCAGTCGATCGCAAATGCGAAAATGATGGGTTTTTCGATCGGTTTCGAGGTCCCCTCTCTTCCAGGTCTCCGGCATTTCTTCCCGCTGCTTGACTCCGTTGACTTTTTCAACATCAATCAGCTCGAGTGGGGTGACGCCTGTGCCGACAATATGCGTGAGAGAAAACTCGAGACGGAAAATCCTCTCTGCAATGCAATCAAAGGTTCGACAAAATGGGCCGGCGAAATCAACGGCCATCCCAAAGTCCATTACTGTACATCCACCTTCAAGGATTCGGTCCAACTCCGGGAAAGGCTCAAGCGTATCGCCATGAACTCTGCCCGGCCGTTTGATATGATCACCGAGGACGGCACAATAATGTACGGCTCGATGGAGGTAAAAGGAGATCTTGAGCTGATTATTCCGTGTCTTCGCGCCGGAAGTTATTACGAAGAGATGGAGGACGGGACGATCGAACTCGACTGGCAGCAGATGAGAAAGATCCCCCGCAAGTTCGGCGGCGAACGCAAAATCATCGAGCGGTATCCAAACGACGGGATGATCGTTGAGGTGATTCCTCAGTGAGTCTCAGGTCCTTTGCAGAAAACCTGTATGTTCACAGGCTTATCCGGCAGCTGACCCACGTCCCGACCCATGTGGCCATCATTCAGGACGGAAACCGGAGATATGCAAAGGCCAAAGGAAAAGATACCGCATTCGGGCACCGTGCCGGAGCTGAGATAACCATGAAGGTTTTCGACTGGATGGAAGAACTTGGCGTCATCCACACAACGTTTTATGCTTTTTCCACGGAAAATTTCAAGCGTTCGCCCGAAGAAGTAAACGAGTTGCTGGAACTCTTTATCGAAAAATTCTCGGAGATGATCAAAGACCAGCGGATCTATGATAAGAAGGTCAACATAACCGTGATCGGCGACCGGTCTCTTATCAACGACCGGCTCCTGCAAAAGATCCATGATGTCGAAGAGGCCACAAAGGATCATCATCACTATTATCTGCATTTTGCCATCGCATACGGCGGACGAAACGAGATTCTGGAAACGACCAAATCGATCGTTGCCAAGGTTCGTGCCGGCGAGTTATCGCCCGATTTGATCACGCCGGACTGCGTGACCGAACGTATGTATCCGGAAGTGGAGATGCCCCCGGTCGATCTGATCATCAGGACAGCAAACGATAAACGGACCTCGAACTTTCTTCCATGGCTTGCAAACGGAAATGAAGCCGCCGTCTGTTTCTGTGTGCCGCCGTGGCCGGAATTCCGGTACGTGGATATGGTCCGTGCTCTTAGAACATACGATCAGAGAATGAAGGTCTGAGATTATTTTCTCTTCATTCCCCTGAGAATGGTTTTTGCCTCCTCATCGGCCCGATAGGATTCGCATATCTTCTGGATCGCTTTGTTGTAGGTGGCGTTATCCAGAGAAGAGTTTTCCAGATATGCATGGGTGATGTTTGGGAACTTCACATAACATACTGAAACCGCCCAGGCGACTGCCATTCTGACGTAGTATCCTTCGTGGGTGATTGAATCGAGCCGCTCCAAAACCAGCGAGATGTGTTCTTCGTCCACATAATGGGACAGAAGCATTACAACTCCGAACCGAACGAAAAATTCCTGGTTCGAGTCAAGATACGGCTGGATAAATTTCCAGAATCTATCCTGATGTTTTTTGGCGATCTTCAGCCCCATCGCGGTTGAATCATTGATCGACCAGTTGTCTATTTTCGGGATAAAATAGGTGAGAGCTGCAATTATCTCATCCGGCTGGCCTTTTGCATAACCGATGACAAGGCCCTGCAGCATGATCTCTTCAAAGGAGTCATCGGTTGCTTCTTTGAGATAGTTTTTCCAGTCGCCTGCGGCGATCCTTTTTGCCAGATCGCGAAGGTCCGGGATTCGTACCCCGATCATATTATCAGCTCCCGGAATCAGACCGCTCGAAAATGTGCGGTATTTCGGATCGGCAAGCCGTATTAGTTCCGATTTGATCTCAGAATTATCCACGTGCTTTCGTGATGGCTTCACCCAATGCTCTCCCTTTTTCGTATGCCGCTTTCATCACTTCCGGTTTGCTCTCTATTTTCTTAATGTTGTCCATATCATTTTGGAGCAGTTCATCGAAATATTTCGTGTCGATGATCTGGCAGAATGCTTTTACGGTAAGGACCGGTCCGATGAAAACCTCGGGTGTGTTCATCCCTGAGATGCAGATGAACAGGGTTTTTCGGATCTTTGCATGTTCATCGGAGATGAACGAATGCTTCCGGTAATATTTCGCCATGTAAAACGGCTGGCATCTATCCATGAAGGATTTCAGCTGACCGGGTATCCCGTAGGTCATAACAGGCGTTGCAATGATGATTCCGTCTGCCTCTTTAAGCAGGGTATGATATTTTTCCGCTTCATCTAAAATGACGCAGTGTTCCTTTTCCATACAGTGGTAGATCTGTCTGCATCCCGAGAGATCAAGGCTGACGATATCCAATCTCTCGACGATGCACCCAGCATCTTCTGCTCCGCGAATCGCTTCTTTGAGAAGTTTGTCGGTGTTTCCTCCAATAACGTTGCTGCCGAACAAGGCCACGATCTTTTTCGTCATTGTTGAATGTTATGCCGGGCGATCTATAAAAATGTGCTTCTATACATAGAATAATTAGCTTGACGGACAATATTTCGCTGAATAAAAAATGTCATTCGAAGAAAAAAAAGGCACCTGCGGGTGTCAGGGACAAATGAGGGAACTTGAGCATAATATCGGTCACGTCCCCGTCTTTTTCAAAGAACTCGCCGAATCCGACCCTCTCATTCACGAGGCCGTCCTGAAACTGGATAACTACATCTGGTCTGATGGTTCCCTGACCCGGAAAGAGAAAAAACTGATCGCCATCGGCATTGCGGCAGCAATGAGAGATGATCATGCTCTGCGTGCCCAGCTCGCCGGAGCCCAGATGGTTGGCGTTGAGTTGGACGAGGTCGAAGAGGCATTGCGTGTATCCTATATGCTTGCTGGCATGCCTTCCTATGTTCACGGAAAGTACGTCGCCAAGTCCGTTTTTCATGAGTGAGGTCCCCCTCACCCATTGATTTTATCTGATTTCAGATCGAAATCTAATTTATGATTCTTTCACTGCCGCTTGCATTGTCGGCATTTCTGGTTCTCGCGACCTTTCTCTATGCTTGCTGGCAGGATTTAAAGACCCGTACGATTTATGCCGTTACGTGGTATCCGGCTGCCGTTGCCTGCGGAGTTCTGGTTATCTGGTTCTGGGTCGAATTTTTTTCAGCTCCGTGGGGAGTGTATGTATTATGTACGTCGGTTTTCATCGCTCTGCTGATGTTCCTTTTCACCTATTTCGGTCTCTTCGGCGTTGCAGACGGAAAAGCCATGATCCTTTTATCTCTCGCGGTCCCAATTACTCCATTTGCCGACTGGATTTTCCCCTCTCTTGCTCTGTCCTCTCTCGTGAACGGTGCGGTCTTTGCGTTGATCGTTCCGGTCGTGTTCCTTATCCGGAATCTTGCCTTGAAAAATAAAGCGCCGTTCTGGCTGATGTGTTCGGGAAAACCAGTCCCGGGAGATTCCATCACCAATTATTTTGGTTTCGTATCCGAGGACATCACCGAAGAGAATGGAATCATCTCCCGGAAATTCTGCCGCGCACACAGTTCGATCCGTGCTCTGAAAACCCAGTCGGGTTTATCGATCCGCAATCTCCGTGAGGATCCAAAAACCTATGCCCGCCAGCTTGAACTGTATGCAAAAGCCGGCGATGTCTGGATATCGTACGGCGTTCCGTTCATGATCCCGATCACGATCGGCTATATCTTTGCCCTCTTTGGATTTTCTCTTGTGGATCTGGTTCTTGGGATCCTTCTACTGTAAGAAAATAGATGAGCTGAAAAAAGAGAAAAAGGGATGTTCAGATGAGATTATAGAACGTGTCTCTCTGACGAAGTGTCCTGCCGATATCGTCACACATTATTTTCATGTCTTCGGGACTGAAGTAATCCGATTCATCTCCGCCGCCGGCATCCTTTGAAAGGGCGTCCACAAACATCGTCCCCCCGACATCATTTCCTCCCGCCATCAGGGACAACTGTGTGACCTTTCGTCCGATCTTCGACCAGGGTACCTGGATGTTGTCGAAGTTGTCCAAAAACAGCCGTGAAATGGCGATCAGCAGAATGTCTTCGCGTCCTGTTGCATCATGGTTTACGATTCCTGCCCGTTCGAGCGGCGTATTTTTGTGCAGGAACGCCAGCGGAACAAGTTCGGTAAATACACCGGTTTCGTCCTGGACGTCGCGAAGGACCGATAGATGGCGTGCCCGTTCCTTTTCCGTTTCCACCGATCCGTACATGATCGTGGACGTTGCTCGAAATCCAACTTCCGAGGCTTCTTTGATGATCCTGACCCACTCTGCCGTGGAGAGTTTTTTACTGCAGATGATGTTTCGAACACGGTCGACGAGAATCTCCGCCGCCGTTCCCTGGACTGAACCGAGTCCCGCATCTTTTAGCCGAATGAGTGCTTCTTTTGTTGTGATGTCGCTTTGGTTCGCTGCAAACAAAATCTCATCCGGGCTGCATCCGTGAACGTGGATGCCGGGGATCTCTTCGTGGAATGTCCGGATCATCTTTTCGTAACTTTCGATGGTGAATTCCGGGTGAATTCCGGAAAGATACGAGACCTCGGTGACCTTTTTTCTGCCCGCATCTTTGGTATGCTCCCGGAACTCTTCATCCGTGAAGCAGAAAGCCTCGGGATCGGTACTCTTTCGTCCGAATGCACATAACCCGCAACAGTTTTTGCAGATGTTGGTCATGTGGATGTTCATGTTTCGGACATATGTTACGACATCGCCGTTTTTTCGTTCGCGAATGATATCGGCGGCCTCGGCAACCTTCCATATATCCCGGTTTTGCACCGAGAACAGGAATGCAGCTTCATCTTCCGTGAGCCGTGAGCCTCCAAGGACATCATTCAGAATGGTGGTGACGTTCATTTTTTCTTTCCTTTCGTTTTGGTCTCTTTGTTCTTCTTCAGCTTTCTGCTGACGAGTTCAATGATAACGATGATGAGTACCACAATCAGGGCAGACTCAAACAGATGCAGCGGTATAAAACCGATCAGAGGGATCGCAAACAATGCTTTTCCAACGATCCACTCCTCTTTGACCGGCTGCATCCTCCCGTAAGCCGAAAATATCGCATCCTGATCGATAAGGTCATTGTTGTCGCCTTTAGTAATATATCCTGCATGGGCTGCATCGCCGGTAAATCCCGCATCTTCGGCGACGGATTCGTTGATCCATGTTATCGCCCGGTGGATGATTGGCGTCACGCCGGTTACCCCGTTGGGCTGATAGACGATCACGTCCCCGTATCCTCCAAACGAAATCACCCCTGCCTCTTGTGCCTCGACCATCGTCATGAACCCGCCGTATCTGTTCTCGTCAACAACAAACACAAGGTCGTTGACGTTCAGATTCGGGACCATGCTTTCCGATTCGACGGCGACCAAGGCAGGCCATGTTCCTGATACTGCAAATAAAGCACAGCCGATAGCTGCAACAATGATAAAAACGATCAGGATATCCCTGATAAAATTTACTTTCGGATCTTTCGATTCGGGTAATTTTGGAATGGAAAGTGACATTGTTGTAGTATCTTATTCATCTATGAGAAGTATATAGATGTTTTCCCCTTCGGCTTTCTTTCATGTCCCGTATCGCCGGCCCCGGGACTGATAATCGCGAAGCGCCCTAAGATAGTCTACTTTTCGAAAGCCGCCCCAGTTGATGTCGGTAAAAAAAAGTTCCGAATACACCGACTGCCAGATCAAAAAGTCGGTGAGGTGATTCCCTCCGGTTTTTATCACAAAATCCGGGTTCACGTGAAATATGAGATGTTTCTCTATCATATCTTCCGTGATTTCATTAGGCTCCACACCCTCTTTTGCGATTTTGATGATCGCGTCGGTGATCTCTTCCCTTCCGGTTTTGCCAAGAGCGATCAGGATCTCTGGAATTCCGGTTCCGATTATCGTGTCGTGTTCGGGCGTACTTACCCGTACGGTCGTTTTCTTTCCAAGTTCTTCGAGTCCAAGCAGTCCCTCGATTCGCCGGGGATCATCCGTACTGATGTGGAAAATGATCTTTTTGATGTCTGGGAACTCTTTTGTCCAGGTATAGACCGCCTCTATTTTCCCCGCATCGAAAAGTACATCCTCATCGCTCAGCATGAAACATATCTCTTTTGGAAATGTTGTGAGGTCTCGGGAAATCAGGTACTCATAGAGGCGGTATATCATGAGGTATTACTCTATTGCTTTTCTCTGCATATCAAATTCGTGTATTATTTTATACTTGTTTGAGCGGTATTTATTTATATACACAGATACATACTAAAAAATATGCTTTCACCTTCAGATCTGCGAAAGGAGATTGAGAGACGACTTCGCAGTTATCTATCTCGTGACAAGTCAGGAATCAGAAAGGCGCTTTTACGTCTGCTCATTCGGGCAAAGTCCATGACCGTTCCCCAGATTCACGAAGCGCTTTCGACAAAGTTTGACGTGACCTATCATTCCGTGGCATCGATGGTTGGTATTGTTGCATCAAAATTAGGCATCCTGTCAACCCACAAGATGAAAGACGGTGCACTTGGAGTCTACGAACTTAAGGCACAGTATGCCGATTTAGTCGAACAGGTAGTTGCATCCACCTGAACATTCAGGCTGGATTCAGTACCAACTTTTTTCAGGGTATACTGCACATCAATATTAAATGGATACTGAGCAGGGTGGTCCTACCCCTCTTTCTGATATTACCGTCACGGACGAGGTCATCGCGTATATGGATAGCCGCGGTGGGGATTTTCGTATAAGCACGTCATGCAGCGGCCCGATTCTGATGCCGGTGCGAATACGCCCGGCAAAATCATCCGACATTCCGATTCGGGCAGGGAATCATGTGATCTTTATTTCCAGATATCAGATACAGTGGATATCGGAGATAACGATGCGCATGGTTCCGCGGCTTCTTTTCGAAGACGGCGATTATGGTTTTTGAGGAGCTCGAACACACTGCCGATATCCGTATGCGGATATCCGCCCCCGATCTATCTTCTCTGTTTTCAGAGAGCGGTTTTGCTCTGGCAAAAATTCTGTACGGAGCGTATCCTCTAGAACCCTCTACGGATTCATTTCCCATTCATGCAGAAGGAAAAGACCGCGAAGAACTGATCGTGAATTTCCTTTCGGAACTTCTCTTTCTGACGGAAACCGAGTATCTCATCCCCCAGAAATTTACCCTTTCTGTTGGAGACTCTGTTTCCGGTACGGTTGAGGGAGTTCTCTTCGACAGAGAAAAGCATGCCGGCGGCACCGGGGTAAAAGGCATCTCCTACTCAGGCTTATCGCTCACCAGAACAAAAACCGGATATGAACTGATAATAATTTTCGATATCTAACAATCATGAACGACCAGATCAAACAGGTTACTACGAATGAATGGGAAATCCCCATGGATTTTGTTCCCGGGATGCGTGTTCCCGGACGGTTTTTCCTCTCGAAAAACCTTGCAGAGACGCTTGAGGACGGAGCTCTCACCCAGCTTGCCAACGTGGCGACGCTTCCGGGTATTCTCAAGTATTCCCTTGGAATGCCCGACATTCACTGGGGATACGGTTTTCCAATCGGCGGTGTCGGTGCATTCGACGCCGAAACCGGGATCATCTCGCCGGGCGGCGTAGGGTTCGATATCAACTGCGGGGTTCGGATGATCACGACCCCGCTTACCGTCTCCGATATTTCCGATATGAAAGAACTGGTCGAGGATCTTTTCAACGCCGTCCCTACAGGCGTTGGTTCGAAGAGCCCGATTCGTTTATCGCAGAATGATCTATCGAGTATGCTCGAGTACGGAGCAAAGAATGCCGTTGAAATGGGTTACGGCATGGAGGGCGATATTCCCCGATGTGAGGAAAACGGAGCAATGGAGGGGGCAAAGCCGGAGCATGTCAGCAAAAAAGCCAGACAGCGGGGCATTCCCCAGTGCGGAACGCTTGGTTCCGGGAATCATTTTCTGGAAGTCCAGGTTGTTGATGACGTGGTCGATAACGAAACGGCGAAAACGTTCGGCGTGGCTAAAGGACAGATATGTGTTATGATCCACTGCGGTTCAAGGGGTCTCGGGCATCAGGTCTGCACGGACCATCTGCAGGTTCTCGAGTCGGCAGCGAAAAAATACGGTATAGATCTTCCGGACCGTCAGCTTGCCTGTGCTCCGCTTTCCTCTCCCGAAGGGGAAGCATATTTCGGTGCAATGGCGGCTTCTGCAAATTATGCCTGGGCCAACCGTCAGATCATCACGCATATCGTCAGGGAACTTTTCGTCAAAAAGTTCCATGTCTCTTACGAGGAGATGCCTCTTGTTTATGATGTTGCCCACAATGTCGCGAAATGGGAGGAGCACAATGTTGACGGGGTCCGGCGAAACGTCTGTGTTCACCGGAAAGGAGCGACCCGGGCATTTGGTCCGGGCAGGGCCGAGGTCCCTCACGAATTCCGGGCTTCCGGTCAGCCGGTCATCATCCCAGGAAGCATGGGGACATCATCCTACATTCTGGCGGGAACGGACGGTGCCATGGAGAAAACGTTCGGGAGTACCTGCCATGGTTCCGGCAGAGTGAAAAGCCGTTCTTCGGCGAAAAAGAGTCAGACCGGCGAAGAGGTCGCGAAAGCTCTTCTTCAACAGGGCATCATCGTTCGAGCGCCGAATCAGGCGGCGATCGCCGAAGAAGCGCCGGATGTGTATAAATCCAGCAGTGAAGTCGTTCAGACCGTGCACGATGCCGGGATCTCACGGATCGTTGCCAGAATGAGACCTCTTGGGGTGATCAAAGGATGACCGTCGCCGTATTCTGGGACTCAAAGATGACGTTCCACCGTCTGGTCGAAGATTCTGCCTGTCCGTGCGAAGCCGTCACGCCGCTTTTACTTTCGGCACCGTTCTACCGGGGACAATATACCGGCGTCATTATCCCAACCGGGTTTGGCAATACCTCGTACTCGAAACTTCTTCCGGCTCTCCGGGCATGTTCCGGCCGTATCGAACGGTATCTTGAGAATGGCGGGAAACTTCTCGTTTTTGGAGCGGCCGATGCCTCTCCGAACAGATATGACTGGCTTCCGGTGGAAGTTGAGTATCATTTTGAGTTTGGCGCACACTCTCTTACCGTCGACACTTCATCTCCGTGGTCTTCCCTCATCGACGGCTATGATATAACGAATTTTGCCAGTGACGGCTGGTTTGAAAAATACGAAGGCAAGCCTATCGCGACTGCGGAAAACGGCTTTCCTGTGCTGATCGAGTGTCCGGTTGGAAAAGGGACGCTTCTCCTTGCAAGCACGCATGAGTATCCGAGTTGTGCATTTCTCAAAAAATTCTCCGAAGGGGATGCCGTTTCTTTTTAATTGGAAAGATCCGGGTCTTCAAACGAAATCTTCTTCTTTTCAGATGGCATAACAAGTCATATATCCATTTTGGAGTCAAAACCTCATGACAAACGTAATATTCGATCTTCTGCATATTCTGGACGAAGCCGGAATCGGCCAGCCGGTTGCCGGAAACGTTATCAGTGAACGCCTGGGCATATCCCGGACTGCCGTCTGGAAGTATGTCAATCTTTTGCGTGAGGTCGGATATGTCATTGATGCCTCGGCAAAAACCGGATACACGCTTCGGAAACGTACGTGGTTATTACTCCCGTATGAGGTCAAACGGCATCTCAAAACCAAGGTCATCGGTCAGGAGATGCACCATTTCGAGCAGGTCCCTTCAACGAACGCACTTGCCCGGCAGATGATGCATGAGGTCGGAGACGAAGTTCAGCCGGGAACCGTTCTTATTGCCGAGCAGCAGACCGGCGGTCTTGGCAGAATGAACCGTGTATGGATGTCGCCTGAAGGAGGTATCTGGGCGACTATCGTGGTGATGCCAAAACTCCATGTCGATCAGACCTTCCTGATCATGATGGCCGCCTCGATCTCGCTAGCCCGGGCGATCAGACATGAGTTCGAACTCTCGGCTTTGATCCAGTGGCCGAACGATGTGTTCATCGGCGATAAAAAAGTTGCCGGAACGACGCTTGAACTTGCTGCGGACGAGGATATCATCAAATACTGTCTGGTAGGGATCGGTGTGGACGTGAACGTCTGCGTTGAAAAAGTTATGCCGAACCTTTCCAAGATCGTCACGTCTCTCTCGGATGAACTCGGCCACGATGTGGATCGTGCCCAGCTCTTCTCCGTGTTTCTTAAGGAGTTCGAACGCCGGTATCAGATGATTCTAAAAGGCGAAACCGAGCCTCTTTTCCGTGAATGGAGAAGTCTCTCCCGAACTCTTCACCGGAGGGTTCGCGTTCGGACGATCCGTGAGAGCTTCGAAGGCGAGGCACTCGACGTCGATGAACGTGGGGCATTGATCATCCACAAAGATAATGGCGAGGTCGAACGCGTGATAGCGGGCGACTGCTATCTTATCTGATCCTTTTTTATTGTTAACCAACACACAAATTATGGTTAACAATGTACGGTGACGAAAAACGTTCGAGTCTGATCATTTATTCAGCGGTGTTTGTGGCACTGATCACGGTAGGCGGCTGGATATCCATTCCGTTTGTCGTTCCGTTCACGCTTCAGACGATGTTTGTTCTGCTGGCGGCATCGGTGATGAAAAAATATGCGGTGATTCCAACAGCGCTGTATGTGTTGTTCGGCACGCTCGGTCTGCCGATCTTCCACAACGGGACTGCAGGAATTGGGATCCTGCTTGGACCGACCGGCGGGTTTTTGATCGGTTTTATTCTGATGGCATTCATTGCAGGCATGTTCTTTTCGAAAAAAACGGTGTCTGCCGATATAACCGGGCTTCTTCTCGCAACGCTTGTCAGTTATATCTGCGGGGCCGGATGGTTCATGATCTCCTCGGGAGCTACACTTCTGGCGGCCCTGATTGCCTGTGTGGTTCCGTTTATCGCAGGCGACATCATCAAAATCACTGCCGTTGAACTGATAACGCTTCGTCTTCGAAAAAGCGAGAGGTTCGTATTTGATTGAAATCACCGATCTCCGTCACGGGGTTTTGAGCATCCCCTCTCTATCGATTCCGCCTGGACTTACGGTGGTCTCCGGCAAAAACGGCGCAGGAAAAACAACGCTCCTGAAGATCTGTTCGGGGATCGTTCTTCCCGATTCAGGCTCTGTCAGTATAGATGGCCCTTCCCCTCGTTTGCAGAATGTGGGTTACGTGAGCGAGTTTCCCGACCGCCATCTGCTGTTTCCGATCGTGTTCGAAGAGATCGCCTCCTCCCTTAGGTTTGCCAAAATTCCGCAGGCCAGGATCGAGGAAAAAGTTTTACAGACCGCAGAGGATGCAGGCATAACTCATCTGCTCAAAAGGGAGTGCCGGACACTCTCCGGCGGTGAGAAGATGCTTGTCGGGATAACGGCGGCGGTCATTCACGATCCTATCCTTCTCGTTCTCGACGAGCCGGATTCCCATCTAGACCCGGAGACCGTTGAAGATCTTTGCTCGTTTATTTCTTCGAGACATATTTCGTATGTGATGTGGAGTTCGCATTCCGTTTCCCTTAGACAAAAAGCGGATTTCGAGGTGAGACTGTGAGAATCGTCCTCTCTTCGGTCCAACTCCGTGCAGGTGCATTTTCTTTTGCGGCCGACGATTTCTTTTCCGAAGGGGTCCATATGATTTCCGGCAGGATTGGGTCAGGAAAATCCACGCTTGGATCGGCTCTGGCCGGATTATCCGAAATTGAATCCGGGAAAATAATTTTGGAAGGCTGTGGTTCTCCAATTCTTTTGATGCAGTTTCCGGAATATCAGGTGACAGGCCCGACGGTGGTCCGTGAGATTTCGTCATGGGGCGTCCCCCGTGGGGATCCGACATTCTCCAGTCTCGACGTGGAGATATCGGATCGGGATCCGTTTACACTATCCAGAGGAGAACTGAAACGGCTGATGCTTGCCTGTGTTTTTTCCAAAGACCCGGATGTTCTCATTCTCGATGAGCCGTATGCTTCGCTGGATATTTCGGCGAAGGAGGTTTTGACCGGTATGATTGAAAACCGCCGGGGTATCACGATCGTTTTTTCTCATGAAACGGAGTATGCGCCGAATCACGCAGTGTGGTGGAAAATAGAGAGCGGAGGCCTGCATCGTGAGTGACATCCGCTTCCGGCTTCTTACGCTTGTGCTTCTCTCGGTCCTTTCCTTCGTGAATTTGTTTGGAGCGGCGGCGGTTTTTATCTGGTGGCTCGTTTTCGGGGCAAAGACGACGTTTGCAAAAAATTCCTGGAAGATCGTTGTGCCGGTATCGATTTTTATCGGTCTGTTTCCCTCGGTTGTTTTGTATTTTACGGGCGGTGATTTTTTCTACGGCGCGAAGATCTTTGTTCTTGTTCTGCTTGCGTTCTGGTTCTCGGCTTCCTTGCTTCCGGGCGAACTGATGAGTTTCTTTGTCTGGCTTTTTGGTCAGCGTATCGGTTTTGATCTGGGGATGGCAGCAGAGTTTTCCGTTCAGGCGATCAGCGAGATCAGGGAGGATTTCGGGCGTATGCGGGCTGCTCTTCGTATCAAGGGTCAGAAGTTTTCCGTTTCGGCCGTCCCTTCTCTTGCGGCAGGTCTGCTCATTCTTTCGTTAAGGAGAGCAGGTGTCCAGTCATCGCTTCTGGCAAGACGGGGATATTGTTCGGGAGGGGCGTTCGTCCCGTTTTTTTCGCCAGGGGTGTATGATTTTCTGATGCTTGGCACTGCTGTTTGTCTGTATGGTGTGTGTTTGATTTGAAATCAGGTTTTGCTCAGTTGATGGCTAACTTATCGGCTCATCCCTTCCTGCTCGCAAATCAAAGATTTGGTCGCACGTCTATCGACTTGCTTAGCTAAGGTCGGCCGCTTTCAGCGTTCGATCCGCCCATTCGCAAACCGTTGGTTTGCTCGGCTGAGGCTGCCCCTGCGGGTCAGCCCGCCCACACAAACTAATTTATTTCAGGGAACCTACAATGAAGTATGGATACATCTAAGGACAGCGGCGTAAGTCCGGTTATTGCAACTGTACTTTTAATCGCTCTTTCCGTTGTTCTTATAGCGCTTGTCGCTGCAGTCGTTATGGCAAGCATCAGCTCTTTTACGCCTGTCGAGAATAAGGTGGTCGGGTTTACCGTTGAGGTGAATGCAACGAATAATACCGCCCTGATAACCCCGGTCGCAGGAAACGATCTTCCGTTTCTGACATCATACCGTGTATATACAAATAACGGACACTGGGACAGCCCTGATGCACAAGGGATCCGGGTTCCCGATTTCAATTCGACCGTGACGTATGTCAACATCGTCGGCAATTTTACGGATCACATCACGGCGCTGGTTTTCAGCGGAAAGGTCGTTATCGAAGGTGGTGTCATTATCGTGACCCCGGTGGTGAATCCGTATTATGTGGTCGGGTCTGATGGCTACAATACCACATCCGAATTTGTCGACTCGTTTAACACGTGGTATAACAAATACTACGATACCGGCTTGAATCCTGGAGATCCCGGGTATGAGGTCGTTACTGTAGATATAAATGATAAAGATTTCACGTTTTCCAACCTGAATCCGATCATTGTTGGAAATCAGCCGATTGAATTCTCTCAATCAAATGTACATGACCTGAGTTATGGTAATGTTAAAATTCTCATTGATGAAGGTGGAAACATTGTACGTGCCCCCGGTTATTATGATGCATTATTAGAGATAGGTAACATCAGTGATCCCGGGACGACCGAAGTTACGATTGAAAAAAAGCAAGGTGATCCGTTTACGCTCAATGGAAGTAATATCGACGGTGTTACATCCCCTCTTATAACAATATCATCCCAAGGCCGTTTGGTAGTTCAAAAAGATGCTACTCTTGTTGTGGAAAATAACCAGAACCTGTATGGAGATGGATTTGGGGGGGGGATATTTGTCGATGATGGTGGTGAACTGGAAGTACGTGGTACATTACGGATTAATTATAATTCTGCAAACTATGGCGGTGGTATTTACAAATCAAGATGGGGTAGCGTCACCACTCCGGGTACCGGGACTATAATATACTTAGGAAACACTGCAGTGATAGCAGGTCCTAACATCTATAATGAACCATAATATCTCCTTCAGAGCAATCGGTTTCCCAAGGGACTACTTTTTTAACTCTACACTCCAAAATAATTAAGGTTTAGATAACTCGTATGAGCAGGGAGAACACTATGAAAAAACTCAATATTACCGACACAACGCTCCGTGACGCTCATCAGTCACTGGCGGCAACGCGTATGCGGACCGAAGACATGCTCGCTCTAGCCCGCGAGATGGAAAAAGCCGGCTTCTGGTCCGTTGAAGCCTGGGGCGGGGCGACCTTTGACACCTGTATCCGGTATCTGAACGATGATCCGTGGGACCGTCTCAGAACGCTCCGGGAAATCTTTGTCAAGACTCCGATCCAGATGCTTCTTCGGGGACAAAATCTCGTCGGCTACCGTCATTACCCGGATGATGTTGTCGATAAATTCGTCTCTTCTGCATCGGAGAATGGTGTCCGTGTCTTTCGGATCTTCGACGCACTGAACGATACCAGAAATATGGAGAGGGCCATGAAGGCCGTCATCGATACCGGAAATCACCTTCAGGGCACTATATCATATACGACCAGCCCGGTCCACAGCATCGAAGGTTTCGTTACGATGGCCGAGGAACTCTACGGTCTTGGCTGTAATTCGATATGCATCAAAGACATGGCCGGACTCATTATGCCCGAGGCCGCCCGTGAACTTATCCTCGGCATCAAAGAAAGACTCGACATCCCGGTCTGTCTCCACAGCCACTCGACAAGCGGCATTGCCCCCATGAGTTATCAGGCGGCCATTGAAGCAGGCGTCGATATCCTCGACACCGCCATGTCTCCTTTTGCCGGAGGAACAAGCCAGCCCGCAACGGAAAGTGTCGTGGCATCTCTTATCGGCACTCCACGCGACACACAGATCTCTCTTTCCACTCTTCGTTCGATCAAAGGTGCAGCGGCAAACATCAGAGGAAAATATGAATGCCTGATCGACCCGATCAGTGTCCGTATCGACAGCGATGTTCTCAGCTATCAGCTCCCGGGCGGCATGATCTCCAACCTTGTCTCCCAGTTGAAAGAGCAGAATGCACTCGACAAAATGGACGAGGTTTTCCTCGAGGTGCCAAAAGTCAGAGAAGATCTCGGCTATCCCCCGCTTGTAACGCCGACGTCGCAGATCGTCGGGACCCAGGCTGTTTTGAATGTGTTAATGGGCGGACGCTACAAGACCGTCACCAACGAAGTCCGCGATTATCTCAAAGGACTGTATGGAAAGAGCCCCAAACCGCTCGACGATGCTCTGGTCACCTCGATCATCGGCGATACCCCGAGAATCTCCTGCAGGCCGGCCGACACTCTTGAACCGATCTACGACAAGATGAAAGCCGACGCAGAAGCGCAGGGTCTCGTCAAAAAAGAAGAAGATGTCCTCACCTACATTCTCTATCCGGCCATCGCCCCGGCCTTCCTGAAAGGCGAGAAGAAAGCTGAAGCATTCCCTGTTGTTCCGACCTCGGTCGGCGGCATTGCTCCGGCAGACTACGACATCCCAAGATCCATGGAAGTCGAGGTCGACGGTGAAATCTATGCCGTTCGCATCCTCTCTGTCGAAGGAGAAGCCGTCGTCAGTTCCGTAAAGTCCGCCGAGACCAGGCCTCGCGGCGATGTCCCCGGTGGTGTGAAGAGCAGTATTCAGGGCATGGTTCTCGACATCAAAGTTCAGGCAGGACAGAAAGTATCTGCGGGCGAGACCCTCCTCGTTCTCGAAGCGATGAAAATGGAGAATCCGATCGTCAGTCCGATCGACGGTACGGTCACCGAGATCTTCGTCGAGAACGGAGCCGTCGTCCAGAGCGGCGATGTTTTAGTGGTGGTGCAATGAGTAAAAACGAATACTTTGACAAAGTATTGGTTGCGAACCGTGGCGAGATCGCCATTCGCGTTATGCGTGCATGCCGCGAAATGGGTATCGAAACGGTCGCCGTTTACTCGGAAGCCGATGCGAATGCATTACACGTGAAGTATGCCGACGAGGCTTTTCTCATCGGTGCCGCCCACCCGACGAAAAGCTACCTGAATATGGACCGGATCCTCGAGGTCGCCGAGATGGCCGGCGCCGACGCGATCCATCCGGGATACGGATTTCTTGCAGAGAAAGCAGCATTTTCCGCAGCAGTAAAAAAAGCCGGATTCACGTTTATCGGCCCGTCGGAAGCGACCATCAAAATGATGGGATCCAAACTCGACTCCAAGCAGGCGATGCATGATGCCGGGGTCCCGGTTCTTCCCTGGACCCAGAGCACCGACCATGATGAGGCCAAAGCATTTGCCGAATCGATCGGTTACCCGGTGATCGTCAAAGCGTCCGCCGGGGGAGGGGGTATTGGTATGACGATCGTCAACAACGAAGCCGAACTCGACGAAGCGATCGCAAAATCCAGCAGGACCGCCGCCTCGGCATTCGGCGACTCGACGGTTTTCATCGAAAAGTATCTGGCAAAACCCAGACACATCGAGGTCCAGGTCTTCGCCGACTCAAAGGGCGATGTGATCCACATGTACGAACGTGAGTGTTCGATCCAGAGACGTCACCAGAAACTCATCGAAGAGGCGCCGTGCCCCATCATGACCGATGAACTCCGCGAACGAATGACCCAGTCTGCGATGACGGTTGCAAAAACCTGCAATTATGAAAACGCCGGGACCGTCGAGTTCCTGTATGATTCGGGAAATTACTACTTCATGGAGATGAACACCCGTCTGCAGGTCGAACACACCGTGACCGAGCTTATTACCGGACTGGATATGGTCAGAATGCAGATCCAGGTCGCTGCCGGCGAACCTCTCCCGTATGCGCAGGATCAGATCACCTGCCGTGGACACGCGATCGAGTGCCGTGTGAACGCCGAGGATCCGATGAACAACTTCCAGGCGGATGCAGGAAAAATCAGCCGCTACCGGTCCCCGGGAGGTCCGGGTATCAGAATTGACAGCTGCATCCATGCAGGCTATTCGATCCCGCCGCTGTATGATTCGATGATCGCAAAACTCTGTGCACGGGCAATGACCCGCGAAGAGACCGTTGCGAGAATGCGCCGCGCCCTCACCGAATACGTCATCATCGGTGTAAAAACGACCCTCCCTCTCCATTACGCCGTCATGAACAATCCTGAGTTTATCGCCGGAAACACCCACACGCATTTCCTGCAGGATCCGACGATCACCCAGTCTCTCACAAGATATATGCGCGAGAGCGAGACCCGGATGAATCAGCTTGGAGATTCGCTGCGTCCCGGAAAAGAGAAAACCATCGCGGTCACGGCGGCAGTGAGTGCCTATATGAGTGCTCTTGCAGCGAAAAACGGCCAGAAAAAAGAATAATTTTTTTATTAATTTATTTTCTTTTCCTGTTTACGGTAGCCTTCCAGCATCAGGGTCGCGATATTCTTTACCGGCAGTCCGGTCACCTGATGAAGGTGAAATTCGCAGAACGGGCAGACCGTTACGATGTAATCGGCTCCGGTTTCTTTCACCATCTCGGCACGCACTGCTCCAATTGCCGCCGCCTGTTCAGGGAGACCCGACTTCACGCCGCCGCCAGCTCCGCAGCATCGTGCCGGCATCTCCACGAACTTTTCCGCAACCGAGTTCAGGAGAATTCTGGGTTGTTCCGAGATTCCCTGTCCCCGAAGGAGATGACACGGATCATGATACGTATAAGTCCCTTCCACTTTTTCCGGGATTTCAAATCCAAGTTCGCACAGGAATTCCGTAATATCCACAACTCTGAACGGGGTGTCGTAATCGTTTTTCAGCGTTGAACCGCACCCAGCACAGATCGTCAGGACGGTGTCCACGCCTGCTTTGACGAATGCATCGATGTTTCGTTTCTGCAGTTCAGGAATAAACCCGCAGAGTCCGGTTCTGATCAGCGGCGATCCGCAGCAGACCTGATCCTTGGGAATGATGACTCTTATCCCGTTTTTCCTGAGAACCTCCATCGCATCCAAAGCCGGCTGGATGACTCGTCCGTTGAACATACATCCAACGAAAAATCCTACCGTTGCTCTGACCTCTCCTTCCGGCTCGATAACATCCGGCACCCGTTCAAGGAAGGTCGGCTCCTTTCGCTCAATCGACCGGCCGGTCTTCTCGATAAGAGAAGCAAGGGCCTTGTGTGCCGGAAGGGAGAGTCCCCTCTTTGCTGCCTCGGCCCGGAGTTTTTCGATAGCTTTTCGTGGCGTCTCGATCTCTTTTGGGCAGACCTCGACACATTTATGGCAGGTCGTGCAGGAAAAGAGTCCCTTGTCGATCGCTTCAAGGATACGGTCCCCTTTGTCCCGGGGATCGAGATTAAGTCTCTGCTCCTGCCGCATGATCGTCGGGCCTTTGTAATCCGAGGCCGCGATCGCGGGACATGAGGAGATACATGAGTAGCATTCGATGCATTCCCGCAAGGGTTTCATCTCCTCGATCTCCTGCTGCGTGACCGGCGTGCAGTCGCATCCGCTGTTCATCCAGGCCATCTGTGCCATGACCGGGGCAATATCAGTGACCAGGTCTCTGATCCTCGGCAGTTCGAGGGGTTCGATGATATCGCCTTCGCGTGCTTCCTGCATGCAGGCAAGAACAGGTTCGCCGTTCACGCGAACGGCGCACGAGCCACACTGCCCTCCCCGGCAGCAATGCCGGTAGGCGAACTCTGGGTCGATCGTATCGTGAACTGCATCCAAAACATTGAGTACGCGTGCCGAATCTTTTACACTGACATCATACTCTACAAATTTCGGTGGTTCTCCGGTTGCCGGATCGAAACGGGAGATGGTTACTTTCATAATCTATCCTCCAGAATTTCTATCCCTGATTTGCCTTTGACAAAGAAGGTGTGGCCGAACGGCGATGTCTCGTTCGTCCAGCTCTGCTTCACATCGGTCCGGGTGTGGGCCCCTCGTGACTCTCTTCGGAGGAGTGCTCCTTCGATAACGAGCTGGGCGACAAGCAACATATTTTCCGTGACCACGGCATCGGAAAGTTCGCGGGGCGAAGCGATCTTCAGCTGTGTGTTCTGCAGTTTTTTGATCTCCCTTTCGGCAACTCTCAGGTCGAGTTCGTTTCGGTAGATCCCTACATTGTTCCACATCATCATCTTCATGGCCCGTCTGATATCGGCGGATTTCGCCGTACCTTCATAATAGGATTCCAGTCTGTTTTCAGCCGCTCTGATCTGATCCATGTCGATTTTTCTTGCCGTCCGTTCTGTTTTTCCTGCCGAGATGCCTGCCCTTCTCCCAAACACCTGCGTATCGGCAAGAGCATTTCCTCCAAGACGGTTTCCTCCGTGAACACCGCCGGTTACTTCTCCGGCTGCATAAAGATGAGGCACCGTTGTTTTTGCTTCCGGCGTTATCTTTATCCCGCCCATGAAATGGTGGGCGGTCGGTGCGACCTCCATCGGTTCGTTTCTGATATCCACACCGAACTGCAGGAACTGATTCAGCATGATCGGAAGGCGTGTTTCGATCTGTTCACGCGGAAGATGACTGACATCCAGCCAGACACCCCCATGGGAGGTGCCCCGCCCTTCGAGAACTTCGGTGGCAATTCCCCGTGCCACGACATCGCGGGTGGAAAGCTCCATACGTGCCGGATCATATTTCGCCATGAACCGTTCCCCGAGTGCGTTTTTCAGGATGCCTCCCTCTCCTCTCACCGCTTCGGTGATCAGCCTTCCGCGTGAATCGTAAGGAGTTACGGCTCCGGTCGGGTGGAATTGGACCTGTTCCATATCGATGAGCTGTGCTCCGGCCCGGTAGCCAAGAGCGTATCCGTCTCCGGTCCCGGCCGTCGAGTTGGTCGTCGTGTCGTAGACCTGGCCGGCCCCGCCGGTCGCAAGGATCACCGCATCGGCCGTAATGATCCCAAGTTCTCCCTCCCGATCACACGTGATCGCCCCGTTTACTTTTCCATCGTCTGAAAGGAGATCAAGGACCGTCACTTCATTTTCGATCTCGACTGATGAACCCCGGAGTTTTTCGAGAAGGGTCATCACCAGCTCGTGACCCGTGTGGTCTCCCGCATAACAGGTTCTGGCACACCGCTGTCCGCCGAAAGGCCGCTGAGCTATCGTATTGTCTTCTTTCAGATCGAAGACGGCCCCCCAGGAAAAAAGATCACGGATCCTGTTCGGGGCTTCGCTTGCGAGTGTCTGCACGAGTAATTCATCGTTGAGAAACGCCCCGCCCTTCATCGTATCCTCGAAATGGGTCTGTATCGAATCTTCTTCATTCAATACGGCATTGAATCCGCCTTCTGCCATGACGGTACACCCGCCTTTCCCGGTGATCGTTTTCGAGACAATGATCGTCTCGCCAAACGTTTCCGCCTCAACGGCGGCACGTATTCCGGCGCCGCCCGACCCTATGACAAGTACGTGACAGTCTTTTGTATTCTCGATGCCCATTTCGAATCCTTAATTATATCTATTGGAAGAGGGAGGGGATAAAAGCAGGGGAAAAGGAAGGTTATGCTTCCAGAATCGTCTCTCCGTTCGGCGTCGTATAATATTTTATCACGGTCCCGTCGGGTTCTGTTGCCGTATATCTGATGTTTCCGTCGTTGTCGGTGAACCACTCGGTTTTCGATCCGTCAATGAATTGAATGGAGCCTGCCGTTTCATCGCCGGTGAAAATATTTCCCTCCTCGTCGGTATACGAAGACGGTTCCTCCGTTTGTGCCGTGCAGCCTGCCGAAAAAGTCAGCAGGATCAGGGCAAGGAGGGCTATACCGACTATTCGCATTTTCTTCATGCAGGAGTGTTGGTTTGAATAATTGATATCCTTTGTTCCTATCCCGCAGAGTATATCTCTTGCCACGACCCATAATCTACACAACTACCCAAAGGTGTTACCAATAAGATGCGTCTCGTAATGAAATTCGGTGGAACTTCGGTTGGCGATGCAGACTGTATCGCGAAAGTCGTTGATCTCATCAAAAAATCCCGTGAGGAAGGTAATGAAATCGCCGTCGTCGTTTCGGCAATGACGAAGGTAACCGACCAGATAATCACGGAAGCTGAAGGGATTGTCAGCTGTACTGACAAGAAGAATCTGGATACGTTCATCGATAATCTCAGGGACCGACATCTAACGGCACTTCGGATCGTCGCACCGGATTATGTCGAAGACGTCACCGCTCACATAAACATACGACTTGAGCGGCTCAGAAATATCCTCATCGCCGTCAATCATCTCAGAGAACTCACTCCCCGTTCCCGGGATTACATCATCTCCTTTGGTGAAAAACTCTCAGCCCCGATCGTCTCGGCGGCGCTTCGGCAGGCAGGCATCCCGTCTTTTCAGATAAGCGGGTGCGATGCAGGGATTCTTACAGATGGAGTTCACGGAGGGGCCACCGCTCTGCCGGAAAGCTATCCAAGGATCATGGAGCGGATCGGTGTGAAGCTTGGAGCCCAGGTCCCGGTTATCCAGGGATTTGCCGGATGTTCCGGTGAAGGAGCGGTAACCACGCTCGGGCGCAGCGGATCCGACTACTCCGGAGCGATCATCGGCGCCGGCATCGATGCCGAAGAGATCATCATCTGGACCGATGTGGACGGCGTAATGACCACGGACCCCAGAATGATCCCCGAAGCACGCGTCATCGATTCGCTTTCCTTCCTGGAAATGATGGAGATGTCCTACTTCGGTGCGAAAGTTATCCATCCCCGTGCTCTTCTCCCGGCAATGGAGAAGAACATCCCGGTCTACGTCAAGAACACCTTCAATCCGACCCACCCGGGAACCGTCGTCATCAAAGAAAGCCATGCCGACAAACGCATCGTCAAGGCCGTCTCGCTGATCAAAAACAGCTCCATGATAAGCATCAGCGGATTTGCCACCGGCAAACCGGGCGTGGCCGGCGAAATTTTCACCTCGCTTGCTCAGGCCGGTGTGAACGTTATGCTCATCAGTCAGGGATCGTCCGAGATGAACATCTCGCTGATCATCACCGAAGAACAGGTGAGTGCTGCAAACAAAGCCCTGATCATGATCAAAGAAAGAGGTCTGATCCGCGAGTACACATTTTCTAAGGATGTGAACGTGGTTTCGGTTGTTGGCGCAGGAATGGCGGGCACGCCGGGCACGCTCTACCGGATCTTCCACGGCCTTGGTCTTGCAAAGATCAATGTGATGATGATTTCTCAGGGATCTGAAGTGAACGTCTCATTCGTGGTCAAAGAAGAAGATGGCGTTCGTGCCGTAAGAGCCATCCACGAGGAGTATGATCTCGACAAGGAGGAAGCATGACAAAAAAATATTCGTACAAAGAAGCCGGGGTCGACATCAATCTTGAGGCCGACGGGGTCAAAGCGCTGATCCATCAGTTAAGCTACAAACGCACCGGAGAACACGGTATGGTCGGCGATGTCGGCCACTTTGCCGGAATGATCGATTTCGGCAGCAAAGTCCTTTCGCTGTGTACTGACGGCGTCGGGACCAAGATGCGGATCGCCGACGATCTGAAGGACTGGACAACGGTCGGTATCGACTGTATGGCGATGAACGTGAACGACATGTATGTGATGAACATCGAGCCGATCGCATTCGTCGATTACATCGCGACGGAAGGCATCAATACCGAACAGATGATCCAGATCGGCGTAGGCCTTAATGAAGGAGCACGCCTTTCCAACCTTAACATCGTCGGCGGCGAGACGGCGACGTTGAAGGGAATGATCAACGGGCTCGATCTTGCCGGGACCTGTCTTGGCGTTCAGGACAAGGATAAGGTCGTCACGGGCGAAAAAGTCGCACCGGGCGATATCATCATTGGTGTCGCAAGTACCGGCGTCCACTCAAACGGCTATACGCTGGCACGTAAAGTCGCCGAAGAAAACGGCGGCTATGCGACGGTCCTTCTGTCCGGCAGAACCGTCGGCGAGGCATTGCTCGTTCCGACACGGATCTACTCGGAAGTCCTCGACGTCTGCAGCAAAGCAGTTGTACACGGGATGTGCCATGTGACCGGTGGCGGCCTTTTGAATTTCCTGAGAATTTCCAGCTACGGTTTTGCGATCGAAGACCCGCTTGAAGTCCCGGAGATTTTAGCCTGGATCGCCGAGAAGGGCAATCTCGAGATGAACGAACTTTACCGGACGTTCAATATGGGTATGGGTTTTGCGTTCATCGTGCCAAAAGAGAGCGTGGAGACCGTTCTTTCCATGGTCGAAGGATCAAAAGTCGTTGGCCGTGTGATCGAAGAACACAAAGTCACGCTGAAAGGCGTGGAAGTCTACTAATTTTTTCCTATTTTGATAGGGCATACCTATTTCCAATATTAAATAGGACTTACCCAGTGTTGGAGTGAATTCAATTAAGATGGGAGATGACTTGGTGTGGAAGCATGAGAAAAACAACCGCGAATCTCCGCGAATTAACGCGAATCGCATTTTTCTTGCGCCGTCGCGCTCTGCTCCGGCTTATCGCCTACGCAGGAATCGCACGCCGTCTGGAAAAATGCTGACGGAAAAACCGGCGTGCCGGTTTTTCTCTCCGTAACCATCTCTTTTCGTAATCGAAAAAAATATTGAAACAACAGAAAAACCCGCACGCGGGTTTTTCCCCAGCATTTTTCAAGAGAGGGTGCGATTCCTGCGTAGGCGATAAGCCGGAGCAGAGCACCCGAACGTAAGGAAAATGCGATTCGCGTTAATTCGCGGTTAAATAAATTCATGCTTCCGCACTCAGCCGTACACTTTCCGGCCCTCACACCGGCATCGCGTAACTCCTCTGAAAAAATCAAAAAAAAGTGGTTCCTATACCCGAGTATAGGTATAGGTTGTGTTATCCCAGGTCTCGGTAAGGATCCCATCGGTTCCGAGAGTGAATATTGAAACATCATCCGGATACGAATAACGGTAAACGCCGTTTTCTACCGACCACACAAGTGGATAGCTGGATTCCAGCGTGGCATTATCCTGATAATACCAGGAAAACAACCCGGTCGTGTTTTCATAAAATACAAACTTCGCTTCATAGAGCACGCCGTCGAATTCCTCCGGCGTATCCTTCGTCCAGACGCCGACAAAACCGTCTCCCGTGAATTGGTCACCTGATCCGTCACCTAAAATGGTAAAGACCTTCTCATCCTCTGATAAAATCAGCTGATGTGCAAATGCCGCCTCATAGGTCCCGTTACCGGTCGATTTCCAGGTAAGATTGTATACATCAGTGGTTACTACAGGATCTTCATACGTCTCGACGGCATTCCCGGTCCCGTCTGCATTGAAAATATACGTGAACGCAGTATCGTTGAACAGTTCGGGTTCATCTGCATTCCAGCTTCCGACGATTGGGTCGGGCGTTGCTCCGGGGGCCATACATCCGGCCGCAAAAATGACGGCGATGGTCACGATCCCGACAATAATAATATTTCTCATACTCTGAATAGTATGCGATCATCGCACTTGAATTTGCCGAGACTGCAGTATTCTCAGAGAAACATTCCAAAAAAAAAGTAAACGAAAAAAACTCTATCTCTTGCCCGCAGGCCTCCCTGTCTTTTTTCCGCGATAATTCGGCGAAGGCTTTCTGCCGTATTTTTCCTTCAGTAATGCAATCTTGTCCGGCTCTTTGTTTCCCGTCGGGGTTCCCGCGATCATTCTGGTAAAACTTTCGCGTCCCATCAGCAGATTGTAGGCGTTCTGCTGTTTATTGAATCGTACCAGGACCGAATCGATCGCGACCACCGATCCGTAGGATGCCGTAAGCAGGGCTTCGTGCTCGGGAGTCCGGTGGAAAGCCGGCAGTGCTACATACGTGGGGGTTGTGCCCGTTCCGTCGCAGACGAGGAACAAATAATTTTTCGCATCGCCGATGTCGGCCGACATAACAGAAACCGTAATGTGGATCCGTTTTTCCAGATGTTTTTTCAGCTGGGAGAGCCGTGCCCGCTTTGCCTCCGCCGGGATTTTGTATCCGCATTTTCTGTGCCCGTCGGTTCGAAGGATCGTATACGAAAACTTCACATCCGTGTTTACGAATCTGAATTTTTCTTCGGCCCCGCCGAGCGCGAACATCAGCTCTGTCGGCTTGATATCGGCATACGACCTAAACGACCAGCAGGGAGAAACGGTGCAGTACACTCCCCGAAGATCGTTACAGGGAGCGTAGATGGTCAGACCCCGTTTTTTCACATCGCGGGAGAGATCGCGAAGCATCGTTGCATTCGCCAGATCGGCAGGCTCGAGGATGGCAAGATTTCCGTCGGAAACGAGATGTTTCGAAAGCGCCATAACCAGGTCTGCTTTTTTCTCAGGCTCAAGACCGCTCAGTTCGTTGATGACGTTCGAGCAGACGATCAAATCGAACTCTCCTTCGGGGATCTCTTTTGTTATATCCTGTGCGAGCGGCTTTTCTGCAGTGACTTTTCCTCCGGCATTTTTCAGGAATTCCGGAACGATCGCCTGATACGCTTCGATATGGGTCTCGTACTGTTCAAGAGACGTGATTTCGGCCGTCATCCCGTCAAGACAGGATAGGACACGGCCGATACCGATCGAAACGGTTCCGGGTCCTGCCCCGATATCCAGGACCTTCACATGTTTTCGAATCAAGCCGGAGGTCACAAGTCCGGCAAAAAACTCGGAGAACTCTATGACATATCCGGGCATCTGATATGCCATGTAGCCGAGAACGCTGTATGCTCCTTTGTAGGAGACGCTTTTTTTGACACCCTCTTTCCAGTATGCTTCTTTTTGAGCGATGATCGCGTTCCGTATTTTTTCCAGAACCGTCTCGTCGTTCCAGGTTTTTCCGGTGACCTTTTCGATGTACTGGGTCGTCTGTTTTTCGAGTTCGGGCAGGCTTCTTATTTTCAAAAAAGCGCTGAGGCGTTTTGTTTCCTCAGCAGTCGGGATGTATCGGGGATTATCCATTCTGGGTTTAAGCGAGCGGCTTCACTGAGTATCCGTCAGCTTCCGGCTCAATATCGAGTTTGGTCTTTTTGGCTTTTGATGAAACGATCCCCGAGTTTCCGCTGGGATCGGTTATGACGACGGTAAAGGGTATTTCGGATTTTCTTGCTTTTTCGATCTCTTCCTGCAGTTCTGCCGCCCGGCAGATCTCATCTCCTTCGCAGGAAATCGCGGCGCGTTTAACCGCATCCTCTGCCCGTTCTAGAATGCCTTCGATGTTTGAAACAAATCCGAAGCAGGACGGACCCGGACGGATATTTATGCCGAACTCCGGGATATCGATCTCGCCCTGCATGCTTCGAACGACCCGGGCATCCAGATCCTCCGGTGTTTCGACCGTCATCTCCCAACGGCTGGGCTCGTGATCGTTCAAAATCATTGTATCAACGATACGGAACCCACAGTCGCAGACACCGCAGATGAGGAGAATATCGGAGAAATATGGAATATTTTCCGTATCGTAGATGTATTCGATATCCTTTCCGCAGTCCGGACAGGGGGCGGGAATTACCTGACGCATCGGGTTTTAGTACCCGCCGAGCTTCTCGCGGGAAATACGGACACCGGTCGGCACAACGATCACATAGCGCTGGTCGCCGAGTCCGATGATATCGCCGTTCACATCGCGGGAAACGGCACGCAGATCGCCCATTACGCGGTCGAACATGATCTTGTCGAGCTTCAGTTTGGTGATGTCGATGATGACAATATTTCCGTTGTAGATCTCGTCTTTTATCTTTGGACAGTCTTTGATATCACAGACGCTTGCGACCTTGACATACATCGTTGCCGGTTCGCTTTCTCCGACCGCTCCTTCGTATGCCTGCAGATCAAGCTTCATGTAGGTATCTTCGTCTGTTGCTTTATCCTTTGAGCCAAATACTCCGTCAAGAAATCCCATATGAAAAATAGTTTAGTTGTTGCTTATTTAATTCTATCTGTGTGAGGTGCTTAGATCTCCAGATTCCAGAGCTCGTCACCGATGTAATGCAGATTTTTCGCCGCCTTTCCCTTCTCAAGCGCGATGATATCTTTCGCATCATACAGTGGAAGTACAACCGCGAGGGGTTTGTCGTGACTTTCGTCAACGGCGAGCGCCGGCTGACCGGCCTTTACGTCGTCCGTGACCGATACGATTCCGGGACGCATAACGTCTGCGCCGTTGATCATATAGGGGATCGCCCCCATATCGACCACGATCCTTCTCCCAGAAAACGGACGGGAGACTGCCCCCCGAAGCGTGGGGAACGCCCAGTCGTCCTTCTCCATGATAAGCGGTTTTTTATCGATGATGTAGATATTGAATTTGGATGCTGTCTCCGCGATCTCGATCATGGGGGCATTGTACAAAGCTGCATCTTCTCCGATATTCTCGGTAAGTTTTGTCATCAAAGCTGCAAGCTGACTTTTTTTGATGGCGTGGCGTTTTTTAATGATAAGGTCTGCCATGTGTTATACAGTTATTTGGCCCGTGGAATTAAATATACTCCGTGACGGATGCATTACCATGTATTTTCTCCAATAATACATGCCCGATATTCGGACTTTGATTCCCGCTATCTTTATGTGTCTCTGTGGCATATACATTAAGCACTCGTCCATGAGTCTCTAGCTTGTGTGACGTCCGAAACGTGCATGAAAGGCCAAAGGGTTTTTCGTGCAGGTCCGGCACGGTGTGCCGGAAAAAACGTAATCGGACTCTCTCCCTGAGAGAAACGAGAGGTAATCCAATGACAAAGCGACCACTTGAAATTTTAGATCAGGTTCTGAACCGCCAGCCGGTAATCATTTCACTGAAAGGTGGACGGGAGATCCGTGGAGTTCTTCAGGGATACGACGTTCACATGAACCTGGTTCTTGACAAGGCAGAGGAAGAAGGGGAGAATGGTACAGTTTCACTGGGCACTTTGATCGTGCGTGGAGACAACGTAATCTACATCTCCCCCTCCGTAGAATAACATCGAGGTGAATTTAACCAATGACAAAAGGCACTCCATCAATGGGTCTGCGCAACAAGCACTCCCACATCATCTGCCGCCGCTGTGGCAAACAGTCTTTCCACGCACGGCACGGTGTATGTTCATCATGCGGTTTTGGTAAGAGCTCCAAAATCCGTGGGTACAACTGGACGAAAAAAGCAGCAGATAACTAATTAAACAGGTTGTAATATGAGCGGTATTGCAGGCATCGTCGACTCTCGAGGTGTCGCTTACCCCCTTTATTATGCTCTGCATGCCCTGCAGCACAGAGGGCAGGAAGCAGCGGGCATATCTACTTTTGACGGGCGTGCATTCTTTATGCATAAAGGGCCCGGGCAGCTTTCCGACGTGTTTTGTGAAAAAGTACTGAGCCGACTGGCAGGTAACGTGGGTATTGGGCAGGTTTTGTACACCCAGAAAGCACACCGTGGCAGAACGGAAAATATTCAGCCGTTCAACTTTAATTTCAAAGACCACAAACTCTCCATTACCGTTTCAGTTGCTTTGATCAATCGCGAGGCACTCAGAAGTGAGTATGAGGAAAAGGGGCACATCTTTTCGTCGACAACGAATGCCGAACTGATCGCGGCAATGATCGCACACGAGCTTATTGCCGGCGTTTCGGCCGAAGAGGCGTTCGTGAATACGATGCAGAGGCTTTCCGGGGCATATGCAGGAGTCGCTATTCTCGACGGCGTTTTGTATGCGTTCCGTGACCCTCTCGGGACAAAACCGCTTTGTTACGGTAAAACCGAGTTTGGGTATGTCGCCGTCTCCGAAAGCGTTGCTTTGGATATCCTTTCGGCAACGTTCGAAGCGGACGTTCGCCCCGGCGAACTTCTCACGATAACCGAAGACGGCGTTTCCCACCGTCAGGTCCTTGAATCCGATCATAAAGCATACTGCGTATTCGAATATGTGTATATTGCACGGCCCGATTCGGTCATCGACGGTGTGCTTGTATACGATGCCAGAAGAAAGATCGGGGCGTGTCTGGCGAAAAATCCGCCTAAAGCCGATCTCGTCTCTCCCGTCCCGGATTCTGGGATTGCCTTTGCTACCGGCTATGCATCGGCATCCGGCATCCCGTATATCGAAGGGCTGCTCAAAAACCGGTACGTCGGCAGGACATTCATCATGCCTACCCCGACTCTTAGGGAAAATGCCGTACGGATGAAGATGAATCCGGTCCGCCGCCACGTTGCCGGAAAATCGGTCATTCTGGTCGATGACAGTATCGTTCGGGGAACGACGTCTCTAAGAATCGTCGACATGGTCAGGGATTTTGGTGCCGAAGAGGTCCATATGAGGATCGGATCATCACCGATCGTTGCTCCCTGCTACTTCGGAATTGATCTTGCCACTCGGGAAGAACTGATCGCTGCGGGTCTGGATGTGGAATCGATCCGGGAAAAGATCCATGCAACCACCCTTCAGTATGTATCGACTGAAGAGCTCGTGGCCTCGATCGGTATTCCGGCAGAGGATCTCTGCATGGGATGCTCCACCGGCAGATTCCCGCTCGATATTCCGGGTGAATGCACCGGCTGCTGCAGAAAGATCACTCCGGCAAAATAATTCTTTTTAGCGAAGCTTCTTGTATGTTTGCAACCCACCGAATGGTGATGCATCTTGCGTATACCTTAACTGAGAATGATTATATCGCATTCAATAAATCTCATTACTCCCGTTCTCCAAGCATGAGAAAACAGTTCTCGCGTTCGCGTGTCTACATGGCGATCGTCTGCTTTTTCCTGCCGGTTCTGATCGCAGTGACCTTTTCCGGATTTACTTATATTTGGGCTGGGGTTTTAGGCGGGATTGCTCTATTCGCTCTGATCTACTGGATCTACCCGAAGTTCTACTGGAAAATCATCGAAAAGAATCTGAGAAAATTTCTGCGTGAAGGTAAATCCGGCTCTCCTTGGGAGACAAAGGCGACTCTTTCGCTTGAAGACGACGGCATGCACTTCTCGATCGGGCCAAACCTTTCTGTATCGCCGTATTCATCGATACGCGATATCGTGAACGAAAACGGGGCTGTATATATTTACGTGGACTCCCTGCAGGGAGCGATCATTCCGCCCGGTGTTTCAGGTTCCGACGAGTTCGTTTCAGTGCTGAAAGCAAAGCTTCCCGCCAATTCATAATTTTCATATCCTCCCCCGTCCAATTCCCTTTACCATGATTACTGTTTTCTCCGGCGGAACAGGAACACCCAAACTCATCCGGGGTCTCCGGCAGATCCTGCACGACCACGAGATAACGGTCGTCGTCAATACGGCCGAGGACCTTTGGATGTCGGGACTGTACGTTTCCCCGGACATCGATACCGTTCAGTATCTCTTTTCCGGTCTTTTGAATACCGACTCCTGGTGGGGGATTCGCGGCGACTCGTTCGAGACGTTCCATGCAATGGAAAAACTCGGATACACCGAACTCCTTCCTCTCGGGGACAAAGACCGTGCCACCAATATTGCCAGAGCAGAGTTTCTCAGACAGGGAATGACCCTCACCGAAGCGACGGAAAAAATCGCGAAAGGCTACGGCGTTTCGGCACGGATCTTACCGATGTCGGATCAGAATGTTGCATCATATGTCGTCTGCGAGGATGATTCCCTGATGCATTATCAGGAGTACTGGGTAGGGAAACGCGGAAACGTGAATATCAAAGGAGTCGTCAGAAAAACAACCGACGGTTTGCCGCTGAAAACCACTCCTGAAGTCATCTCGGCAATCGAAGAAAGCGACGGCGTTATCATCGGCCCGTCAAATCCGGTTACGAGCATCGGCCCGATCCTCGAGTGTGCCGGGGTCCGCGAAGCTTTGCAGAACACATTTACGGCGGCAGTAAGTCCGTTTATCGGAAACCGCCCGGTCAGCGGTCCTGCTGCTGCTCTGATGAAGGCCTGGGGATATGAATCCACGTCGTATGGAACCTGGCAGGTCTACAAGGATGTAGTGGATCTCTTTATTCAGGATGTCAGGGACACGGCAATCGAAGTGCCCGGAGCTCATCGTCTGGATACGATGATGACCAATGAAAAGAAGGCCGAATCCCTTGCATGGGATCTGCTGTCCTACTTCCCGAGAAAATAAGAAAAAAAATCAGAGGAAATCAGAGGGCACGCAGGCGGAATTCATGCGCTGCTTTCCCCGGATCTGCCGATTCGTAAATGGCACGGCCGACAATGATCCCGTCCACATATTTTTTGATATCTTCGGGCTGTGCTCCCTGAGCGCCCACGCCCGGCGAATAGATCTTCATTGAATTGCCGATGATGGATCGCAGAATTTCGGTGCGCTCCGGTCTCGTCGCCGGAGCGATGATTCCGTCGGCTCCTGCTTCTTTTGCCATTTTAGCCATCCGCTCGGCATTTGCCCCGCTCAGAAAATCGAGCGCTCCGGGGTGACTCATCTCGCAGACCGCAAAGGCACGTCCCCCGTGATCGTGCGCTCCGTCCACGATTGCCTGAAGAGAGTCCGATCCGCAGAATACATGGGTGATGATGCCCGAACATCCTGCTGCAAAGACCTCTTCGCAGATAAGGGCGTTGGTGTTCGGGATGTCGGCAACTTTGAAATCTGCAATGATCGGAATATTGGATTTTGCAAGCTCTTTTACGATCCCCATCCCGGTTGAAAGAATCAGGGGATAACCGATTTTTATCGCATCGAGTTCCCCTTCGCAAGCCCGGGATACGCGGATCGCTTCTTCGGCACCTTTTACATCGAGTGCGAGCAGAAGTTCGGCCATTTATTTTCTCTCCATACGTTCCAGCGTTGCTGCTGCAAGGATGGGGAGTGTTATTGTGGCATCGCCGTACACGGTAACGCCGGTCCCTCCTTCGCCGATCTTACCCCAGGACTTTGCTTCGTCCAGCGTCGCTCCGGAAAGTCCGCCAAGGTCGGGGCGGTCTCCGGTGAGCTGGATCACATACGTGAAATCGTTTGGCGTCATCAGCATGCTCTGCAGCGTGAAGTTCTTCGGGACTCCTCCTCCAACGAGAACTGCCCCGGCCTTTTTCACATTGAACACCTGATTGAGGAGGACATGCATATCGCCGATCGCATCGAGGATCGTCTTTTTGTGGAACTGGGAGAACATCCAGTACTGGAGGCCCAGAACCGAGTCCTGAAACGCCGGGCAGTAGACCGGGACATCGTGTTTTGCTGCCGTTGCAAGAATTCCCGTGTCGAGCTCCTCGCCAATCGTTTTCAGAAGATTGCTGATCGTGATCGGTTCTTCGGGAAGTCCGCAGTATATATCCTGAATGAAATCCTCCAGATCCTCGAATGCATCGTTCGGCAGGAAGACGTCGTAAATACGATTTACTTCGTCATTTCTGAGCTCGACGTCATCGCACTCAGCTTTGCCGTGGTAGTGATGACAACCGATCGCTTCGATTACATCATGGGTGAGGTTTGCTCCCGTCGAGGTCAGCACATCGATGTGGCCTTTTTCTATAAGTGTCGATACGATCCCTCCCATCCCTGCCGGGACCATCGCTCCCGAAAGAGCGAAAAACTTGGTCATGTCGGGGTCGGAAAGCATTTTTTCATAGACTTCTACAGCGTGGAAAAGACTTCCGCCGTTGTACGCTCCTGCTTTCCCCATCTCACAGACCAGTTCGTTTACGGTCATGTCGCCGCGTGGGATAAACTGCTTGACCGGGGTACTACAATGTTTATGCATGATTGTGACCTTAATGCTGGATATGGTTGGTTGGGTATACCCATATAGGTATGTCTTGCCGATGAAAAAAATAAAAATGCTGTATCTCAACTGCAGTCAATGCTGCAGCATTTCAGCGTGGTGATCGTTCCGTCTGCGAATACTCCTTTTACTGCAATATCCCGGGTTCCGGAGATGTCTTTGACTGCTCCCGAAAATATGCAGGTATTGCTGTGCAGAGTCTGTCTTGCCTGTTCATCGGCAAGCTGCACGCCGTTGATACTGATAATGACTTCCCGAAGTTCGATTATATCTCTGCCTCCCGAGACATAGATCACAACATCATCTCCATACACCGAGATTACGGTCTGCACATCTTTTGCGTGCAGCGGATTTTTCATCACGAAAAGGCTGCTGAACCATCCGGTGCTTGCGGCCGCGAAAACGATCAGGATTAAGAGAGCAATCAGAATAATTCCTGCAGAGGTTAGAGTTTTTCCTCTTTTAATTTTGGATCCGGCTTTTTTTCTCATGATGACTTCATCTCCCCGTCTGTTGCGTGAGCCTGAGGGTTTCTGGATAGTAATGTTATATCCTATTGCGCCTATATTCGGTGTTATTTCGTTGATCTCACTCATGAAATTAAAAATGGGTTCAGCATTCCAACGTTTTTGGCGCACTGAATCTCCGCGAATGATGGCAGATACTCTACAATTGGATGCTTGCATCATTAAGGTATCTATTATGATATTTTGTTTTCAGAATGGGTTAAAAATCGTTAAAAAATAATAACATGCCGAAATTCCTGCAAAATAGTATTCAGATCAATTGGTGAGGGCAGCAGTATCCACACTGCTTTGTACTCCACATCCCCCACCTAACAGTATTATATGACGTTAACTGCTTTTAATCTTACCGTCTTTCCCTGACAGAATACCCTGTTTTCTCAGGTCGGAGACGACTCCTGACAGATACTCAGGGGATATATCAAAGGAAATCACATCTTTAGTCCCTTCGAGCGGGAAGGCCGGGGCATCCAATGCAGCGAGCAGATCCGCTTCACTCTGTTTTCCCTCCGAAACAAGTTTGTGTATCTGACCGATCAGAGCCTGTTTGAAAAAGACCGCATCCACGAATCGCGCAGCCTCGTCATCTTCGACATCCATATGATCCAGCATCTCGGTCAGATCCTCGATATCGGATACGAACAGGATCTCAACACCAGCGGTGATAATGAATTCCGTGGTCGACGAGGTCCTGATGTGACTGACGAGTTCCGTTTCGTGCAGATCCTCTTCCGTTACGCCGTTAAAATCGGTATATGCATACATAACGCGGAGATCGCCTGCCTCCTTTGTTCCAAGAAGCGTGTAGCACTCTTTCTCCTCGGATACCTCCAGAAGTTCGTTGTCCTCAAGGGTCCCAAGGATCATCAGTGCATTCATGAACTTGTCGGTTGCCTGTTTTTGGACATCCTCTCCCATCGCATCGATCGACTCTGCCTGCGCGAGAAGTTGTGACGGCGTTGCATCCGTCAGACAGTCGCCTGCTTTGTGCGACTGGAAAAACTCCTCGAGGGTCTTTTTGCGTCCAAGAAGGTCAGCTTTGAGTTCATCCAGATCGGCGTCCGACTCCCGCGCATGTATTTTATCTATAAGCTGCAGGATTGACGATATGCTTCCCTCAAAGTAGGGTGTTCCCGAAAAGCTGTGCTCGACGGATATCCGTGACGGACATCCTTTTTCCCGTAGATACTTCTGAAACGCGGATGCGTCTTCGCGGGAATAGAATGTGATCTTTTCTTCCAGTGTCATCTGGATATCTGGTATGTTCTCTTCATGGTTATTAATTCTGCTCGACTATGACACTTGTTAACATGGAGCATAATGTTTTATACAGGGAGCACAAACATTATAAGTGCACATCAACACCACTTAAAATCCGGAATACAGTTCGGTCTCCGGGGGTGGTGCAAACTACCACGGGTTATCGGCGGGACTGTTTTTTGGGTTATTTGTATTTGGTTGTGCTGATTAGGTGAATTACTCATGGATCTTGATACTGGCGCAACAGCCTGGGTTCTCATTTCAGCAGCATTAGTGTTGATGATGGTTCCCGCAGTAGGGCTGTTCTATGGCGGAATGGTAAGGAAGAAAAACGTCATCTCGACGATGATGCTGTCCTTTGTGGCTCTCGCCCTTGGAATTGTTCAGTGGATCATCATCGGCTACTCGCTTGCCTTCGGTGCTGACGTAGCTGGAGTGATCGGCTGGTCTTTGGATTACATAGGTTTGTCCGGGGTCCCGATCGATGGTGTGACTGGCGGAATACCTGACATACTGTTCATCTGTTTCCAGATGATGTTCGCGTGTCTGGCACTTGCGATCCTGACCTCCGGTATTGTAGGAAGGGTCAAAATGTCCTCCTACATAGTCGTAGGCCTTCTGTGGCTGACCTTAGTATATGCTCCTCTGGCACACTGGGCCTGGGGCGGCGGCTGGGCATACAGCCTCGGTGCTCTCGACTTTGCCGGCGGAACAGTCGTCCACATCAGTTCAGGATTTGCAGCCCTCGCTCTTGCTTTAGTCATAGGTAAGAGGGTCGGGTACGGCAAACAGATGTTCAGACCCCACAACATCCCGATGACACTCATCGGCGGAATGTTCCTGATTGTAGGCTGGTTCGGATTCAACGCAGGTTCTGCCCTTGCTGCAAACCAACTCGCTGCAAGTGCATTCCTGGTAACTGCAGCAGCTGCAGCGACCGGAGCACTCACGTGGATGGCCCTTTCCTGGAAGAGCGGAAAGCCGAACTCACTCGGTTTCATCTCGGGAGCAATCGCAGGATTAGTCGGAATCACCCCGGCAGCAGGCTACGTCAATGTTGGCGGCGGACTTCTGATTGGTATCATCACGGCAGCTGTCTGTTACGCAGCCCTGTCCTGGAGAATTAAGGCCGGGCTCGACGAGTCTCTCGATGCCTGGGCAATTCACGGTATGGGCGGTTTCGCCGGAGCAATTCTTACGGGTGTCTTTGCAGTCTCCGCAATCTGCGGGGTCGGCGGACTTCTCGAAGGAAACGTGATGCAGTTTGGAATTCAGATCCTCGATGCGGTGATCGCAGTGGTTTACGCCTTTGGCATGACCTTCATCATCGGCTGGATCATCAACAAGACCATGGGACTCCGGGCTACGGAGGATGAGGAATACATTGGTATGGACCTTGCCCAGCACGGTGAGCAGGCATAAGCAAAACGAGGTTTCAGAACATGAAAATGATAACAGCTATCATCCGGCCTGAAAAGGTGGATGAGGTATTGAATGCACTTGAGCAGAACAACATTCCGGGTGTCACGATCACTGAAGTTCTCGGACGCGGTGAACAGGGCGGCGTCTGTCTTCAGTACAGGGCCGGTAAAATGCAGGTGAAAACCCTGCCAAAGACCAAACTCGAGATCGTCGTCCCCGACAAAGATGTGGATACGCTGATAAAAGTCATCCGTGAGCACGCACGGACCGGGAAAAAGGGAGACGGCCGGATCTTTGTTCTGCCTGTTGAGGCAGCAGCATGGGTCAGGACCGATGAGTACATCACCGGATAATCCCCTCTCCAACCCTCTCCTTTTCCAATCTTTTTTGCTGAATTCAGATGTCGTCCTTCATTCTGACGGCAGGTTTTGCCAGATGCCTTCTCGATCCGGGCGGAACTTCATACCATTTCGTTTGCAGAGTTCGTTCCTGATCCGGAACATCACGAACTTTTCCGGAACATTCCCGGCATTTGTATCCTTTGTCTTTTCCGGCAGAGGTCATCCTCCCTCCGCAGATTGGACAGCGGGGAGATGACCGGCTCTTCTGTGTTGCAAGCAGATTCGGCCTGAACTTTTCCAGATGAAGAACGCCTTTTTGAAAACTTCCGCAGATGGTGATCTCGTCCCCGACTACAAGTTCTCGAACAGCGTTTCGGAAGTATTTGGTCGGCTCAAAAGCGAACACCGGGATCTCCATACCGTTTGAAAGAATCGTAAACTGGACATGTCCCCCGCGATTTGTTATCGGAAGTGATTCGACAACGCCGGAAAACCGGTAGGATTCTCCCTCGATCGGCCCTCCGTCGGGGAGCGGGAGAAGATGTGCATCCGTTCCCTGATTCGTTTCCCAGATTTGCGAGAACGCCGGCTCCTCAGTCTCCAGAAATCCGGTCGCTTTTATGGCCCACTTGGGCGTATCTCCCCGTATTCCATACAGAACCGGATCTTTTCCATGGGGGACACAGACGATCTCTCTTCGAATAAAATCCACCGTGTCCCAGGTATGCGGCGCTGTTTGCTCTTCTGAGGTAAAAAATCCCTCTTCTGCATAAATACGCGGAGTTCCAAGCACCTCGTTTTTTCGGTATGCAAGACACTCATACGTCTTGTCCGGCAGGACCGACGATACGGCGGCAAGCGCCCCGATCAGGCCCCGCCCGTTTTTGTATCCTTTATAGAGTGCGCCGATTCTTTCCAGCCGTTTTACCGTCTCTTCGATCGTGCAGAATCTCTGCAGAGCCTGATAATAGAATGCAGGATCCGGTGGTGACTCGACCACAACTACGCCGGGATTTGTTTTCTCGCACTCGAACCTCGCAAACCGTTCCACAAATTCGCAGGCGATCTCAAAAACAACCGTTGAATCGCCCCCCGAGATCTCGAGAGAGATCCCTGCATTGCCCCGGGTTTTCCAGATAACGTTTGGATTCAGCCGAACAAGACGATGATTCGTGACCGTAAACCCACGGCGTTTCAGCTCGTTCGCTATCAGTGCCCCAAGGTATGTGGTGCACATCCCGTCCGGTGAATCTGTGTCGTCAAGGCCCAGCAGCATAAATGATATTATTTTATAGAACCGCATTACTATTACGATTATACATCTATGTCCAATGACAGACTCCTCCAGAACGTGGTCAGTATCCTCCTGATGACAGGATACAATGTCTCGGAACGCTGCGAAATTCGCCCGAGAAGTTTCGACCTGATGACATCGAAAGGAGAGAATCTGCTGGTTATCAAAGTCGTTTCACAAATAGATAGTGTAAACGAAGATATTGCCTGGGACCTGGATAAGATCGCCAGGCACCTCCACGCGGTCCCCCTTATCATCGGGGAGCGCGCGCGTGATGTAGCTTTGGAACGCGGAGCGATCTACCTTAGATACGGGATCAATGCAGTCTCGTCTGCGACCCTGTATGATTATCTTGCAGAGGGTGAACTCCCTCTCGTGTATGCTTCACCCGGGGGTCTGTATGTCAATATCGACGCTGAAAGACTTCGGACCCTGCGTGAAGAACAGGCGATGTCCCTTGGCGATCTTGCCCATGCCCTTGGCGTTTCCAGACGGACAATCAGCAAATACGAAGGGGGGATGGGTACGACGCTCGAGATGGCGATGAGGCTTGAGGAATTTTTCAACGACGATATCGTAATGCCGATCGATCTGCTGCATTACACCCCTGCTGAAGAGGAACATGTTCCGGCATCACTTGCCTCCGGACACAATCCAGAGTCTGATGCCCAGCCGAAACGGCCTGAAGATCATCTCAGATCGATCGGCATCAATGTGCAGGAACTGAGACGGGCACCGTTCCACGCCTTTGCGATGTTTGAAAACAAAACCATCCTTACCTGCTACGGTTCCCCGCAGAAAACCGTGCAGCGTGCGGAACTTGTCGGAAATATCTCCCAGATCACCGGGACCCACTCATTGTGCGTGGTCTCCGACTACCGCAAGGAAAAGAAGATCGGCAAAACGCTGGTGATCGGCGAGGAACGTCTCAAGAACGTGGAGGATGGAGAAGATCTTCTTGAGATGGTCACTGAGGAGAAATAATACGATTTTTCGAATCGCCGTGTTAAAATAATACAATTTCCTCCATCTGTCACGCGCCGTAACACTTATTATGGAATAAGTGTTATTGTAATACACAGGTGAAACACTACGCACATACCTGATTTTCTGTTTGGCTATAGCGGACTTGGCGTCCCTATTGGTATCGTATTCTGGATAATTGCTCTTGTTTTTATTGTTCTTGCAATTAACTGGGCAAGGAAAAATCTTGACGAGTCAAAGATCCCGATCCTTGCAGTCATTGCTGCAGGCATTTTTGCCCTTCAGGCGTTCAATCTTCCGACCGGATTCGGGGTTTCCGGACATCTGGTCGGCGGTGCTCTTGCCGCCATCATTCTCGGTTCTCCATTTGCAGCCGTCTTTGTTCTGACGATCGTTCTGATTATCCAGGCCCTCATCTTCGGTGACGGCGGTGTTCTGGCGCTTGGCGCAAACATCATCAACATGGGTGTTATCGCCGGTTTCGTCGGATTTTACTCATACAAAGGAATCAAATCCGTTCTCCCGAACGTCCCGGTTGCAGTCCCTGCAGGTATAGCAGCATGGCTTGCGTGTGTTATCGCAGCATGTTGTGCAGCCGTTGAGATCGCCATTCTCGGTGCCGTTCCAATCTCTGTTGGTCTTCCAACAATGTTTATCTACCACGCACTTATCGGTATCATCGAAGGTATCATAACTGCAATCGTGGTTACCCTGATATTCTCCGTGCGCCCTGAACTTACCGGAGATACAACGAAAAAGGCTGTCCCGATCAAGAGTGTTCTGGTCGTAGGTCTTGTTATAGCACTTATTATCGGAGGCTGTGCGGTTCTGTTCGCATCAAGCGACCCGGATGGACTCGACAGTACTCTGCTTGTAAGCGGAGGCGTGAAGGAAGTCTTTGCTCCGGCAACGGGCGATGAGATTGTTGAGGCTGAAGATCCGATCGGCTGGGAAGCACCTATGCCCGACTATGCGCTTGGAGATAGTATTGCCGGCGGAATCATAGCGTTGATTATAGGAATATTTGCAGCTCTTGTTGTGATCCTTATCGCGGCAAAAATCGTCTACGCTTCCTCCACTGCGGGGAAGAGTAGTTAACTTCTCTTTTTTTCGTTCAACGTATGTACAACTTCCTGATTTATTCAGATTATGTAAGAACTCTAATATAGAGAAACGAACAAATACTTCAGCATGGTCGGAGAGTCAGATCTTTCACGTATTGGTATATCGCTTCCAGAAAATCTTTTGAATAAATTTGATGATATCATCGGGAAGCGCGGATACTCTTCAAGATCGGAGGGAATCCGTGATGCAATCCGTTCTTATATCACGTATTATGAATGGATGAATGACGTCTCCGGCGAGCGTCAGGGCGTCATAACCATGGTATATGATCACGATCACCGTGGACTTATGGAAGCGATCACGGAGATCCAGCACTCGAACAGGCAGATCGTTCAGTCGACGATCCACTCGCACGTCAGCGATGAACGGTGTCTCGAGGTCATTTTAGTCCGTGGACAGGGCGAACAGCTCAAACAGCTCGCTGAACGGCTGATGTCTTTGAAAGGTGTCGAGTCGGTCAAACTGACGACGATCAAAGTCGACTGATCCAATTTATAATAAAATACGAAAATCCATCACTTTTTCTGCTTTGACGAAGTTGCATCAATCAAGGTATTGAGCACGTTCTCTAAAAACATGATTCCGCCCTCTATTCCTGCAATCGGTCGTGCCGCTATGGAGACCCGGCTTCTGTCAGGCGGCGTTATCCCGAGGAATGCAGCGTTTGGATAACCATTTGCTTCGAACGTTGATCCAAGGATAAGATCCGGCCGGCAGCCGGCAATATGCCCTGCAATCTTCGTCAGATCGGTTTCAGAGGGAATGCTTACCGCATCATGGTTTCGTGCAAGCATCACCGGAACGTCCGCCCCGAAGTAGCGCTCCATCATCGATTTTGCAAACAGTGCGTAACTTTCCTGAGCACATACGGCAACGACCGGTGGTTCATATTTTCGCAGATATTTGTCGCTTGAGTAGAACAGCTGCTCGTCGGCAAGATTCCACTCTTCGAGGAGCGGGTCGATATCGGCGTTGGGAAATATATCTGCGAGTTTTGCACAGGTATCTTTCAGGTCGGGGAACAAAAACGAGCCGAGCATCGTTCCAACGCCGGATGGATACGACGGGTTTACCGAGACGGTATGCAAAGCAGCTCCTTTTCGCAGATTTTCATAGCTGTCTTTGGCAAGACACAGAGCGGTCGGGATCCCCATCTCTGTGAGAATCCGTTTTGCTTCGTGCAGATTTCCCCGCCAGAATAGATCCAGAAGGGAAACCCCGTCGATGTTCACGCCTTCCCTTGATGCATCCGTTTCGATTCCCAGCCGTTCAAAGGCGATCTTTGCTCCATCTTCGACACTCCCGATGAATCCGGGCGCATCGACAAAAATTGTCTCCTCTTCGGAAAATGCCCCCGAAAGATCTTCGCCGGTGAGTGCCGGGATACAGGTGTTTAAAACGGCGATCGGTCGCTTCGACGTTGAAAGAGTGTTCACGACCTCTTTCAGGCGCTCGACCGTACCGAACACGATCTCTGACTCCAGAAGATACGTGCTGAACAAAGGAACCTTCAGCAGCGACCGGGGATAATAATAACAGCCGGATGAACCGTGGATCAGCACGTTCAGTCCGGAGAAGCCGGCAAGCACTGAACAGGCCCCGGTCATCGCGCACGGCCAGACCGGATTTACGCACAGTCCTTCATCCATGCAGGATCGTCCTCCTCCAAAGATGGAGCATCTTCACGGTCCCGGACACACCGACCGGCAGATAGAACGGAAGCCTGACCTTGATTCCGGTCGGCGATTCGATCATCCCCAGTCTTTCGAGCGCTTCTTTTGCTACGGCGAGTGTTCCTTCGAACGGTTCGACACCGAGGCAGACATCGCGGCCGGCAAGATCCGCAAATTTCGCGAGCACTTTCTTCTGGTGCTCGGTCTCTTTCGAGATCGCCTCATTGATTTTTTCTGAAGAAACTCCGGCGGCTTTTCCCGTCTCCTGCAGGAATGCGATTGATCCGGAAAGTCCCCGCGGAAACTCGGGAATCACCGGCCGGCCAAATCTCTTTCCAAGTTCGCGTCCGGCATGTGCCGATCGACCGTCGCGTAAAATAAAACAGGACGCCGTTCCAAGTTTTTGAAGTTCTGCAGCATCGGCATTTCTGCAGAATCTGACCGAAACGGTCAGGCCCAGAAGATCGAGCAGCCGGGCAACCTCGGCAAAATTCTCCTCGACCTCGGACTCCAGATTTTTTTCACCGATGATTGCGACTGTCCCCGGAATCGGATCCGCCGGTTTTGCCAGAGCCGAAAGGCCGATCAATGCAGCATTCTCGCCGTCCTTTGCACTTCCTCCGAGAAACCCGGACGTTGGGATATAGATGGTCCGGTCCGCACAGGCATGTTCCCGGCAGACGGCCAGACAGTCGTCCCCGATTGTTTCCGGGACACAGGAGGTCACAACGATGATCAGTTCCGGATCCTTTGCTGCTGCACGGTCGAGAGCCTGTCTGAGACAATCCTCTCCGCCGAAGATGACATCTTTGTCGGAAAGCCCCGAGACAAGAATCTCCGGAACGATTTTCGTCTCCGCTTCGTTCATCATCGCATGGAGCATGGAAAACGTCTGGTGGGCGCAGCCTTTGGGGGCATGCACTACCGTTACTGCTCCCGGGATAAAACAGGCGACGGAAAGGGCCCCCGTAAGAGTGCACCCGGCCATCCGTGATTCAGAGATAGTGTCTTGCAAGCTCTTCCAGTTCCTCTAATGCAAGCGGGGTCGGAATCCGAAGATCGGTGTTTTCCAGAATGGTTTTGGCACAGTCCCGGTAGACGGCCGCCTGTTCCGATGTTGGATCGTGTTCGATGACCGTCATACAGTTCACCTCCGCTGCTCTGACCGATTTGCTTCGTGGAATATAACAGACAAGGCGTGATCCGATCCTTTTTGCAAACTCCTCGACAAGTTCGCGTTCGTTATCCATATTCTTTGCATTGCAGATCACTCCACCAAGCCGGCATTTTGCCGTGCTTCGTTCGGATATTCTCGCGATCGCTTTGCAGATATTGTTTGCAGCATAGAGACTCATCAGCTCTCCGCTTGTTACAAGATACACTTCCTGCGCATAGCCGTCACGCATCGGCATCGCAAACCCTCCGCAGACAACGTCCCCGAGAACATCGTATACGACAACGTCTCCGTAGAGAGCATCCATCTTTTCCAGAAGCTGGAATGTTGCGATGATTCCTCTGCCTGCACACCCGATCCCGGGCTCCGGCCCTCCAGCCTCGACACAGCGGATGTTTCCAAATCCCTGATAGATGATGTCCTCGCTTTTGATCTCTTTATGATCATACATCTGCTCAAGAACGGTCGGGATCCAGCGTCCGTGCATGAGCATCCGTGTGCTGTCGTGTTTCGGGTCACACCCGATCTGCATGACATCCAGGTCCATCTCCGAAAATGCCGCCGAAAGATTTGCCGATGTAGTGGATTTTCCAATACCTCCCTTTCCATAGAGGGCGATCTGTCTCATTCCCTTATAGATTGATCTGCAGGATACATATAATTTGAGTTAAATCCATGTTGTCTGGTGAACGGTCCAGTCGATACGTCTCTTTGATGAAAAAAAGAAGAAAGACTGACTGAGATTTATCTCAATCAAAAAAGGTTTTATTTTCGGTATGAACAGGTAAACTATTGCGATATCGCGAGTTATGTTGAAATCATCATAACGTTCATGTGGATTCAGGTTTTTTTCCCGAGATCAGGTAGTATGTACTCTTTGGCGCGATCTTCATATACCAGCTGAAATATTTTCTCTGTTCATCGGTAATCGCATCCAAATTGACGACGGTAATGTTGGTAAATCCGGCATTTTCAAAGTATTCTTTCGCCTTTTCTTCCGAAGTTCCTCCTTTGTTCGGGAGATAAGACGACACCTCTTCACTGTAACGGCTCTTTCCTCCATGCGGATGTGCCTCGACTAAAGATGCAATTTTGTGGGATATCTTCTTTTTTACGGTATTCAGTCTGGAACCGTCATCCCAGACTCCGTCGATCACCAGTAAAGTTCCATTCGGTTTGAGAACGCGGAACCAGCTTGAAATGGCTTTGTCGGGATTTGGCAGCGTCCAGAGCAGATGACGATTCACAACCACGTCGAATTTCCCGTCATCGAACGGAGGATGCTCTGCATCACCCGATGAAAAGTTCATCGCAAGGTGCATGTCGGCCGCTTTTTTTCTGCCGACATCCATCATTCCTTCCGATAAATCAATTCCTTCAACTGTATGTCCCATCTCAGCAAAAATCAGGCCCATGGCTCCAGTTCCGCATCCTACGTCAAGAACCTGAAGCTGCGTATCGTTTTTGACTCTGGTGGAAAAAGCTTCCATCCACAACTTTTTCTCTTCGTCAGATTTCATTCCGTGAGATACATGGGAATCATAGAAATTTGACTCCTGGTTCCATGCATTTGCAATTTCCTGTTTAATTTTTTCATCATTCATAGTAATACCAGTAATAATTAGATAAGAACGAAATGGTTTTTTGAAACTTCAGTCATCCTGCCGCTGCCGTCAAACCGTGAAGTATCATAATCAATAATGGTCTTATTTCTCTCATATACCGGATCGGGAACCGGTGCCGCTGATATAAGAGAACGCGTATACTCATGTATAGGATTTTCAAACAGTTCCTTTGTAGCTGCCAGTTCCACGATCTTTCCTTTCAGCATAACTGCAATCCTGTCTGAAAGAAACCTGATGATGGAGAGGTCGTGTGCAATAAAAATAATTGAAAATCCCCGCTCCTTTTGCAAATTCTGAAGCAGCGTGACAATCTGAGCCTGAATCGAAATATCAAGAGATGCGATTGGTTCGTCGGCAATGATGAGATCGGGTTTCATAGCAATACTTCGTGCAATAGCTACCCGTTGTCTCTGTCCGCCGGAGATCTCTCCCGGATACCGCTTTTTAAACGGTTCCGATAATCCGACAAGCCGCAGATGTTCGTCAACTACAGCAGCAATCTCCTCTTTCGTCTTGAGAATATTGTTTACAACTAATGGTTCTGCAATAATCTTTTCAACAGTCATATGGGGATTGAGAGCAGCTGTTGAATCCTGGAAAATGATCTGGATATTTTTCTGTATGTCCGCCTTGTTCTGGTTGAAGATTTTTTTATCGGAAATCTGCTTTCCTTTAAAATAAATCTCTCCGTCCGTTAATGTATTCACACCCATGATCGTCCGTCCGACTGTCGATTTGCCGGAACCAGTTTCGCCCACAATGCCGAAGACTTCTCCTCTTCTGATCGAAAAGGAAATGTCATCCACGGCGTTGATCGTGAGTTTCTTGTTTATGTGGAAATACTGCTTCAGATTCTTCACGTCAAGAAGAACGTCATCGCTCATTCTGCCTGTGCCTCCCCGACCTTCAGAGAGACCGGCGGATCGATTTTGGGTGCATGTTCGTCAAGCAGCCAGGTCGCAGCAAAATGCGTGGGTGAAATCTCAAACATAGGCGGCATTTTTTCGAAATCAATTTTCATTGCGTATTTGCTTCTGTAGGCAAACATATCACCTTTTGGCGGATTCAGCATGATCGGGGGTATTCCCGGGATACATTTCAGGGGTTCGCCCTCTTTTGCAAGCGTTGGGTGCGACTGCATAAGGCACCATGTATAGGGGTGTCTTGGATCGTAGAAAACCTCATCAACATTTCCAATTTCAACGATTTTGCCTGCATACATGATCGCGACACGGTCTGCAATCCGTGCGACAACCCCCAGATCGTGAGAGATAAACACGATCGACAATCCGAGTTTGTCACGAAGGTCTAAGAGCAGATCGATGATTTTTGCCTGGACGGTCACATCGAGAGCAGTTGTTGGTTCATCGGCAAAGAGAATCATCGGCTCTAATGCAAGAGCAATAGCAAGAACACATCTCTGACGCATGCCTCCGGAAAAGAAATAGGGCTGCAGGGAATATCTCTGCTCGGGATTATCGATTCCAATAAGCTCAAGCATCTCTATCGCACGCTTTTTTGCTTCTTCTTTGCTGATTTTTTTGTGTTTGAGAAGAGCTTCGGTGATCTGTTTTCCAATAGGCATTGTAGGGTTCAAGGTGGTCAGCGGATCCTGGAAAACCATCGAGATGAGATTGCCTCTGATATTTTTCATGTCTTTTTCTTTAAAATCGGTGATATCAATCCCGTCTACGAGTATTTTCCCGGATTTGATGTGACCGTTTTTTGGAAGAAGTTTCAAAATGCTTTGACAGAGCACAGATTTTCCGCAGCCGGATTCGCCGATTACCGCCAGAATTTCCCCACGTTTCAGAGAGAAACTTACTCCTCTCACAGCCTGAATTTCTCCGTCCTGGGTATCAAAACCGACTGATAAATCCTCGATGTCTAAAATAGAGTCCATTTATAGCTCCCCATGCTTCATGGAAAATAAAAAAATTATTTGGAGAGTGTCCAATTTTCAATGTTCCACATAACTCCAACTGCGTGGTGACCAAGCAGTTTGTCGGTGTTGAGCCCGGAAAGACCGTCGATACCTACATAGTTTCCTTCGAGATATGCCGTGAGCAGCACACCTGGAGTTTCCGCAAATACCTGTTCGAACTCACCGTACAGCTGTTTGCGCACGCTTGGGTTGGCTTCATGTCTTGCCTGGGTTAAAATCTCATCAACTTCAGCGTTTGAATACTTCATGGTATTTGAACTTCCGTTGGTTGTGAACTGAGCATACATCATATCCGGATCATACTCGGTGGCGTAACCTGCAAGGAATCCGTTGTACCCTGAGTTCCAGTCGAATTTGGTGACGAGTACAACTTCCATGTCGACACCTGCCGTTTCAAGCATCTGTGACATTAAGTTTGCAATATCGACCCTTTCCTCTTCATAGTCCCTGGTCTGGATGGTGAAGTGGAATTTCTGACCGTTTCTTTCGTAAATGCCATCAGAGCCCTTTACCCATCCGAGTTTTTCCATTTCTTCGGCAAATTTCGTAAGGTTGTATGAGTAAATGTCGGCTGCCGTGTCTCCTCCGTAGGAATTGAGCTGCATAGGACTGAAAGCTACAATTCCTCTGCCGTCAAGAACACTATTAACGATAGCGTCTTTGTCGATCGCATAGTTAAGAACACCTACGGAGTCGCCATTTTTCTTCCAGAAGTCAGTTCTGAAATCCATCGCAGCTCCGCGATAGTCGGCGGTCTGGAAATCATAGTTCGTGTAGCCGCTTTTGCCTCTGAACTGTTTGGCGTAGTTTGAATTGAGCCAGGCAAGATCGGCTTCACCGGTCATCAGCATGGTCGCTTTCGTGCTTTCAACGCCAACTGTTTTGTAGATAACACGTTCGATGTTCGGGACGTTTCCGTAGTAATCTGTGTTTCTCTCAAGAATGATCATACCGCCGGCAGTGTCCCAGTCGGAAAGCTTGTATTTGCCGGTTCCAATCGGGTTCTGATTGAACGAATCTGTGGCAATGTCTTTTCCTTCCAGGAGATGTTTTGGAAGAATGCCCAGTGCAAAGTAATCAAGCATAGCTGCATTGTACTTGTCCATCGTGATTACGACCGTGTAGTCGTCAGGTGCAGTTACCGTTGCAATATCCTCGTAATCGCTTCTAACGCTTGACGACACAGCAGCGTCCGTCAGCATTGTGTTGTAGGTAAATACCACATCATCTGCCGTAAAAGGTTCACCATCGTGCCATGTAACACCTTTTTTAAGTTTGAAGGTGTAGGTCATGTTTTTATCATCGTAGGTGTAACTTTCAGCCAAATCAACGATCGGCTGATTGTTTGCATCGTAGGTCATCAGTCCGGAGAAGACGACGTTTGTCAGTTCACCATGCGTGTCGAAAATCGGATTGATACTGTCAACTCCTTCACCTGCATAGACAAGTGTGTTGCTCATATCTGTGGCGGTGTCAACACAGCCTGCTGTCATACAAACGAGAATGAGCGCACATACAGCCATACCAAAGAATACTTTTTTACTTTTCATTCTAAACGAGTTCCTTTTGTTTTTACGCGTTTTACATCAGTTCCCTATGGGTGGCCGGCATGTCCGGCGATACGATTTTTCAAAACGTATGCCATAAGTCATATTTTTATTTTATTTGTTATTACATAAATGTGTTTAATTATATTAAATAACACACAATGAAAAATATGTGTTACAGCCTGTTCGGTTTTTTGTTCATGTCTTTTCTGAAACAGTTTGCGATAGTTGTTATGCATGAGAGCGTGACGATCAGGAATATTCCGGGAATCACGATGACCCACCATGTATTGAGCAGAAGTGCACGGTTTGAAAGCGACAGTATGCTTCCCCACGATAAAACATCGAGCGGAAGACCCAGTCCTAAGAAACTTAAGGTAGATTCGGTCGTGATACACGTACTAATGCCGGATACAACGACGAACATGATTGCAGGAATAATATTAGGGATGAGATGCTTCACAACAAGCCTTTCGAACCTGGCACCGTAGCATTTCGCAGCTATCACATATTCGTTGGTTCGGATCTGACGCACTTCACTTCTAACAATTCTCGCGAGAGCAAACCACGAAGTTACGGCTATCACAAAGGATATCGATATCGGATTCTGCTGACCCAGTATCGTTATGATGAGAATGGTCAGAAGGATCTGCGGGATAATATGAAAAATTTCAACAACACGCTGAAGGAGCGTATCGATCCTCGTGTTCGCCATTCCGTTGATACATCCGTAGGTTATGCCAATCAGTGTGACAATGGCTGCACCCAGAAATCCTACCGTCAATGACGTTCGTCCGCCGTACCAGATGATTGAAAACAGATCGCGGCCGAGAGAATCCGTTCCGAAATAGAAATCACTGTTCGGCGGTTCGTTGAGACTGTCGAGATAATACGTGGATGGATTATGATTGGCAATCAGGGGGGCGAAGATACAGCCAAAAAGGATCGCTGAAAATACTATTATTGAAATCCATGGGAGTTTTCTCAGTTTTTTGGATACAGATTCTTTTTTTATTTCAGGTTCCCATGTCTGGTATTCTGCTCCAACGATTTCAAATGCGGAAGGATCTATTTCTCCCATATTGTACCTCCTGCGTCTTTCATACGGGGATCTATGACTTCGTTGATCATATATGCACACATACTTGTTATGATCACCATTGATCCCGTGATGAGAACAAGAAGCATGAGGAGATTATAGTCGTGATATTTTGCAGCGCTTATTGCCATGTTTCCTATTCCCGGGTAGTTAAATACCGCTTCTGCGATCACGGTCCCGCCTAATACATGCGGAATCGAGATCGCCATGAGATTCACAATTGTCGGTGCGATGTTTCTGAGAGAATGTTTCCAGAGGATCTCGGATTTCGTCAAACCTTTGATTTTTGCAAGCAGGACGTAGTCTTTTCTGTTTTCATCCAGCAGCTTGTTGCGTATCATGTATGCATAATACCAGATATGGGAGAATATCATCACGGTGAGCGGTAGTATCATGTGCCAGATTCTGTTTGCGATGTTACCCGCCTGACCATAATCGTATGCTCCGCTGCTTGGGAACCAGTTGAGGTTGACACTGAATATGAGGATGAGGATGAGACCCAGCCAGAAGGCAGGTATAAAATAGCTCATTGTCCCGATTTTGCAGATTAGTTTGTCAAGCAGGGTATCTTCGTGTTTTGCACAGATGACGGCGAGTACAATTGCGAGGGCAAAAACGAGAATGTATGCAGTGAGTCCGAGTATAATGGTGTTGCTGATAAGGGGTGCAATGACGTCCATCGCCGGCATTTTATACTGGAGCGACAGACCGAAGTCCCCTCCAAGGGCGAGGAGCAGCCATTTGATATACTGATAATATATGGGCCCGTCCAGACCCAATCTTACGCGTGCTGCATCCATTTCTTCGATGCTCATGGTATCCAGCGCATCGCCGTAAAATGCCTGCAAAGGGTCTCCCGGAGCCAAACGTGCCATGACAAAGACGATTATGGAAAGTACAAACATCGTTATTATGAATATAATGATGTTTTTTCCAATTTTTTTCAGATATGGGTAATCAGACAAGTTCACATTTACACTCCGACAATATAATTTAATAAATTGTATTACTTAATTTATTTTTATGAATTATAAATATTACATATTTTAAAAAATGTAATACTTACATGTGATTTCATTAAATACAGTTGTGTGGATGATTGTAAGGCTCTAAAAAAGGATCATGTATGTCTGCAGGAACAATCGTGTACTTCCAGTGACGATAATAGCTAAATGGTGAAATATTTTCGAAGTTTCAGACCTGCTGTCAATATTTTCAGTCTCTTCTATCCGATTTCTTCTGCGTATCGAATCCCCGAAGGATACCCCAGATCAGAATAAGCACCGGAATAATTTCCAGTCTCGCGATCCACATAATAAAGAACATCACGACCTTTGCATAATCAGGCATCATCGGGCCAACGACTCCTGTCGAGCTCCCGTTGTTTCCAATGCAGCTGCAGAGATCATAGATCGTATGTGCAAGATTCTCCGAGAAATATGGGTCGTGCAGGAACACGATCAGCGTTCCAAGCATAAGCAGAACAAACAGCAGGATCATCAGCAGGGATTTTGCGATCAGCGTTTCCCCTTCTTTTCCGTAGATCGGTTTGCCGTCATGGCGCATCGGGACCACGGCCTTTGGACTCTGCAGGGTTTTTCTAAACCACCAGCCCAAAGCTTCGAGCATAACCTGCAGACGATTCAGTTTTATACCTCCAGATGTACTTCCCTGGGCTCCTTCGATCATAAGGAATATTGAAAGGAATATGATCGGTGCGAGCCCCCATCCGGCAAAGGTCGTGTTCTGGAATCCGGTGGAACTCACAACCGAACCGGCCATAAAGAGACTTTCCCGCAGAGTTTCCATAAGGGGCATCCCGGCAGTGAAAAGTTCGACGATCAAAACGGCGGCAACGAAAAGGTACACGCCGACCATCAGATGCAGGATTCTGTCGTGCAGGATCTCCCGAAACGACCTGCTGACATATACCACGTAATAGAGCCGAAACGGCAGCGCTCCGGCAAGCATGATCGGAATCAAAACCATCTCGAGCGCAAAATTGTTGAAATGCGTAATTCCCGCTGCGTAAATCGTCATTCCTCCGGTCGCGATCGCGCAGAACGCGACGTTGACGGCGTCCCAGAGACTAAGACCCGTCAAAAGGATTGCGATAATTGCGATCAGCGTCAAAATCAGATAGATCTTCCACATCTGAAAAGCCGTTGCGATAACGCTTGGCATGAACGACTCCGACCCTCCTTCGGACCGGTAGAGATTCTGGGTGACAAGTCCTGAGCGGCTTGCCACCGTCAGTGTGAATGCCACGATCCCAAGGCCGCCGATCCACTGCATCAGAGATCTCCAAAGAAGAATCGTTTTTGGCCAGCTCTCGATGTTCGTTGCAATGGAAAATCCAGTGCCCGTCCACGCCGACATGGATTCGAATGCAGCGTCGATCAGCGGCATACCGGCAAAAATAAAGGGAAAACAGCCGAGAAACCCAACCAATGCCCAGATCACTGCCGTCGCCGAGATCGAGAGGCTGGCCCTTGGGGGTTTCGTATTTTTCGGCAGCAAATGTAAGAGGCCGCCAAGTCCGAGCATTGCAAACGTGGAACTTGCCATCCACGGCAGAGCATACCATTCCTGAAAGAAACAGCCGACGATGATCGGAACAAGGGTGGCGGTGCCTATGAGCAGAAGCACTGACCCGATATCACGACCGATCGCCGGAAGTTCCCTGAGATACCCCATTTGTAGTACAATTAGGTGTTTGATAATAATAGTAGTTGCCTGAATTCAGTCTTCAGGAAAAAATGAATGGTAAGACCGGTTATACTTTTTTGACCCAGAGTCCGTGCTGGTTACAGTATTCCCCGGCTTTCTCTGCCTTTGCAGTGGTCTTTACGATCATCTCGGGTTTTTCGCCCGGAACAAGGAACTTCTCGTGAACGATCCCGTCATCGGTTCTGAGAGCGACCCAGGTGATGTAGTGTTCATCGAGCATTGGGTGGGGAGCTGAACCGACCGCTACTTTGTATCCTCCGGCGACCTCTTCAATAACCGGAACATGTTTTTCGAGCGAGGCGTCGGTACTGTTTTCTTCAAGCAGATTCATCGGCTGGCCACAGCAGACGAGCTGGCCTTTTCCTTTTCCGATGACCCTGACAGTGTTCCCGCAGATAGCACATTTGTAGATTTCTTTAGCCTGTGTCATAGTAGAATCTTAGGTCAGACGTGAATAAAAACGTACGTATCGGGGAATAAAAAAAGAGAATCAGAGCGTTTTATGACGCTCTTCGATCGAATCCGCCAGTTTGTGCAGATCCGCGATTGCAGGTTCATCGGGAAGGCCCTTGATATAAACCGGCTCGAGTACTTCGGCTCCAAGAGGTGAAAGCATCTCGGCGAGATAGTTGACGGCATTGGTTCCCCAGCCGTACGAACCGATCACGCCAAGGTATTTCGCTTTCGGCCGAAGTGCCCTGACCAGATACGCAGCGTTTACTGCGACCGGGTGAGGACCGAAAAGAACGGTCGGTGTTGCAAGAATGATAGTTGCTGCATCGACGATCGAACTGCCGAGAACGCCCGAATCCGTTTCCAGGAGATTATACTGCTGAACGGGAATTCCCCGCTGAACGAGATCATCAACAAGGAAATTCACCATCATTTCGGTACTTCCGTGCATGGAAACATATGCGACAACGACGATGTTTTTCGGGGTGTCGGATGCCCATTCGCGGTACAGATCCATGATCTTTGCGGGAAGCTTCAGAACAGGACCGTGACTTGGACCGATGATTTTCGGCGCGATCTCGTCAACAAGCGTCAGATACTCGCGAACCGATGCTCTAAATGGCATCATGATCGCTGCATAGTAACGTTTTGCTGATTCCAGATAATCGGGAAGATCATTGTCCTGAAAAAGCGTCGGGGATGCATAATGCGTTCCAAGGAAATCCGAGGTAAAGAGAACTTTGTCCTCGACGACCTCTGCAAACATCGTGTCGGGCCAGTGGACCCAGGGAGTGAGATAGAACTTCAGCGTCTTGTCGCCGAGAGAAAGCGTCTCTCTGTCCCCAATCACGATGAACCGCTCTTCGAGTTCTTCCAGATGGTGCATTGCCATCAGAAGTCCTTTGCAGACCTCGTTCGTGACGACCTTTGCCATCGGATATACTTCGAGAAGCAGCGGAAGCATACCGGAATGATCCTGTTCTGCGTGCAGACAGACGATATAATCCAGGGAATGCTGGTCCACCCGCATAAGATTGGTGATGAACTCAGCTTCTTCGTGGGGTTCACCGGTATCGACGAGGGCGGTCTTTTCGCTGCCTTTTACGAGGTAAGCGTTGTAACTGCTCCCTCTCGGTGTCGGCATGATCGCATCAAAGTACCGGAGGTCCCAGTTGATCGTACCGACCGCATAGATGTTTTCAACAATCTCGCGGGCTGCCATAAACGGTTACACCTTTTTGAACTGCGATTTGCTTGCGCCGCAGACAGGGCACTTCCACGTGTCCGGAAGTGATTCAAAAGCGGTTCCTGGCGGGTACATGATCCCTGCACCTTTTTCAGGGTCGTAGACGTATCCACAGACCGAGCAACGGTATTTATCCATTTTTAATCAATCCTGCCTTAGTTTCTAAGGTATTACAATAATTCGAGCCTCAAGGTTATAAGTGCTTTCTATAGGATAATTTAGCCGTAATATTAACATCTGTAAAAGCCAATTAACAACTACAGTATGGCGAGTGTAAGTCTTCGAAGATATGGTCAGATCGCTGATGTGCTAGTCAAATACGGGTTTGGATACTTCATCAACGAACTGTTTCCAGGTTTTATCAATACGAAAAAAACAGCTGTTGAGGAGTACAGCGGATACTCGACGTATGCCAGGATCCGTATGGCTCTCGAAGAGCTCGGTCCTACATTCGTAAAGTTCGGCCAGCTTATGAGCACGCGAACGGAATTGTTCCCTGCCGAAATGATCGACGAGCTGTGCAAACTGCAGGACAGAGTGGGTGTGGTCCCGTTCGATGAAGTCATCCCGACACTGGACGAATACATCCCCGACTGGCGTGACGTGTTTACCTCCGTCGACCCGAAACCGCTTGCCGCCGCTTCCATTTCTCAGGTCTACCGTGCCGTTATGCAGGACGGGACGGTTCTTGCGCTCAAGATCCAGCGGCCAAGAATCACCGCAAGGATCGAACAGGATGTCGTTCTGCTTCGATCCATCGCCCAGCTGCTCGAAGACAAACGCCCGGAACTCCGCATGTATAATCCGGTCTCTCTTGTCGACGACTTCACCACGCAGATCAGAAAGGAACTCGACTTCACCCGCGACGGGATGAATGCCGAACGCCTTGCCCGGAACATGAGGCTCTCCGGCATCCCCGGCATCAAAGTCCCGAAGATCTACTGGGACTACTCGGGAAAAGAGCTGCTGGCAATGGAGTTCGTCGCCGGCTGCAGAAGCGACGATGTCGATGCGATCCTTGCGATGGGCATGGATCCAAAAGAGCTGTCGAGCCGTGGTCTCAAAGCATTCATGGTCCAGATCTTCCAAAACGGGTTCTATCACGGAGATCCGCACGCCGGAAACCTTCGGATCTCGCCGTCCGGCGATCTTGTCTTCCTCGACTTCGGTGTATGCGGAGTTGTGATGAAGGATATGCGAAACAAATTCATCTCGCTTATCCTTGCTCTTCTCTCGGCTGATACCGACATGACTATTCGGTACATCAAAAATCTGGGTGTCCAGATCCCTCAGACCGGGATCGACGAGTTCCGGGGCGAACTGTATCTCGCTCTTCAGGATTACAAAGAGATGGGTGCCCAGGTCAACTTCTCCGGACTCCTTGGATCCATCCAGGACCTTTTCCAGAAAAACAACATCCGTGTCCCGCCGAACATCATGCAGCTGTTAAAGGCCCTGATGCTTGTATCCAACGTTGCTTTCACCCTCGATCCGGATCTCGAGTTCACCAAAGAAGTCGAGCCGTTCCTAAAACAGATCGTCGCTGATGAGATGAAGGATCCGGCCAACCTGCAGAAAAAAATGCTGGATGCCAAAATGAGGTTCGAAGACCTTGCCAGGGTCCCCAAACAGCTCGGCTCGGTTCTCGAGATGGCCTCGGAAGGCAAACTCAAAGTCGACATCTCCGCAAAAGAGGTCACCCATCTCAGCGACACGATCGAAGGTGCCGTCGACAAACTCGTGATCGGTCTGATCCTTTCCGCGATCGTGATCGGTCTGTCTCTTGTGATGATGAGTCAGACCTTCACCTCGGAATTCTTACCGGTCATTGCCTACATCGCTGCCGTTTTAGTTATCATCGTGATCTTCTACAAGATGCGAAGCAGAAACAAAAAACACGGCGATTAACCTTTTTTTACCTCTATTCCGTGACAACAAGTATATCAAAGAGAAGGAATGATAATTATAGTTATTCACTGCCCCTTTGGGAGTTGACCAATAATGACACATAGCACGTTAAAAGAAAAACTGCAGGCGATCGGTATCAGGCATGTTCTAAGCTACCTGGACTCGGACCCTGACAAAAATATCCCCAAGCTCCTTAAGTGGGTCGAGCTTCTGGATAAAAACAACACGCTGGAGGGTCCTCTTCCGACCGTAAAACGCGTGCTCTCCGACAAAGACGGGGTTTGGTACAAATTCATCACGGATCTCTACACCGACATCGATCCAAGCGTCCGCAAAAAGATTTTCGAGAACTTCATCGTCAATGCCGTTGTTCTCGGCAGAGACAAGAAGATCAAGCTGAGAGACGAGGAAGGATGCAACATCCCCTGGGCCATTCTGATGGATCCAACGAGTGCCTGCAATCTGAAATGCATCGGCTGCTGGGCGGCAGAGTACGGCAACCGGATGAACCTGTCCCTTGAAGAATGGGACTCGATCATCGAGCAGGGAAAAGCTCTCGGAACCTACTTTTATCTCTACTCCGGCGGCGAACCGCTGGTTCGAAAGAAAGACATCATCAAGATGTGCGAAAAGCACAGCGACTGTATTTTCCTGTCCTTTACGAACGGTACCTTGATCGACGAGGCATTTGCTGACGAAATGCTAAGAGTCGGGAACTTTATTCCGGCGATCAGTATCGAAGGCGATGAAGCGGCGACCGACTCCCGGCGTGGAGCCGGCGTGTATCAGAAAGTCATCCGGGCTATGGAGATTCTCAAAGAGAGAAAACTTCCGTTCGGTATTTCCTGCTGCTACACGAGTGCAAACACCGACGTGATCGGCAGCGATGCCTACATTGACGACATGATCGCCCGCGGAGCGAAGTTTGCCTGGTTCTTTACGTACATGCCGGTCGGCGTTGACGCCGTTCCCGAGCTTCTTGCAACTCCCGAGCAGAGAGAACATATGTATCGTCAGGTCAGGCATATCCGGGAAACCCGTCCGATCTTTGCCATGGACTTCTGGAACGACGGCGAGTATGTGAACGGCTGTGTTGCCGGCGGCAGATTCTATCTCCACATCAATGCAAACGGCGACATCGAGCCGTGTGCATTCATCCACTACTCGGACTCGAACATCCGGACCCACACCCTTCTCGAAGCATACAAGTCCCCGCTTTTTATGCAGTATCGGGTGAACCAGCCGTTCAATCAGAACCATCTCCGGCCCTGTCCTCTGCTGGATAACCCGGAGAGACTTGCTGCAATGGTGGATGCTTCCGGTGCAAAATCCACGGACATGGTCAACCCCGAAGACGTACACGATTTGATGTCAAAGACCGTTCCGGCGGCAGAGAAATGGGCACCGGTCGCCGATGAGCTCTGGGTGGAGAACCGTGCCGAGAAGGCTGCAAAGGCTGCCTGCCCCGGCGGCTGCGGCTGCGGATGTCAGGCCCCGGAACACAAATAATCCAATCTTTTTTCACAATTTATGACGTGTCATATGATTCACTATGAATACCCGATATGATCACGTTTCTTGCAGGCATTTGTATCCTTGTCTTCGGATATTTCTTCTGGAGTAAGTTCGCGGAAAAAATATTCGGACCGACGACCGGAAAACGCCTGCACTGCATAATCCGGATGCAGTTGCACGTGTCCCTCTCTCCAAAAGACGCAATCTCCTGATCCAGCTGCTGAACATTGCCGGACTGGGCGTTTCCACAGATACCGTATGGCTGGATCCCTTCACTGACGATCAAATAATTAAAAATAAATAAATCTTGCCCCTATAAAAATAGCATTTCATCATAAATGACTATGTAGAAGGTCTCTAGATGGCTGAAAATAAAGAAAAACACATGCAAAACACAAAAATTTTCGTATCGATCATCATAGGATTGGTGCTTGCCGCCTTCCTTCTGGCGTATGATGCAGGACTCTATACCCTCGGAGAAGGTACATCCCAATATGCCGTCCTCATTCTGCTGCTTGCCCGGATGATGATCGCCTCGGTCATTCTCTATCTGTTTACGATCACCGGAGCCTTTAAACGTCTGGTTTCCGGAGAAGCACGACTCAGCGATCTTGTCTTGACCGCAGTCCTGACTCTGGCCATTTCCCTGTACGGTAATTACGGCGGTGTTGAAGTGAACGGGGTTCTGGTAAACTTCCGTGACGTCGGAGCTATCCTCGCGGGTCTTCTCGGAGGGCCGATCGTCGGGACAATCGTCGGTCTTGTCAGCGGATATCTGCGGTTTCTGCAGGGCGGGGTCGTTGCTGTGCCCTGTATGCTTGGGACGATCATGGCAGGTCTTCTCTCCGGTATTGCGATTCGATTCTGGAAAGGAAAACTGACCGTCGTCCGTGCAATTATCATTTCACTGATCGTTGAACTTCTGCACGTGATCGTCATATTCCCGATCTACGTCTTAAGTATGGGAACGATGACTCCGGATCAGGTCATGGCAACTATCGTATTCTGTGTCCCGGTAATGTGTGTGGTCACTCCTCTTGGTGTGGCGGTTTTTGCGTATTTTGTGCGCAAATACGCGTGCGTCGGCAGAACCGGAATCGAAAAGTTAAGCTGGAACAAACTTATCCGCAAGTGATTCGACGGGAAAACACATCATTCCCGTATCTTTTTTTTATCCCGAACTCCTTCTCAAAGACCCGTGGCTTCCAGCACGGTCCGGTACAGATAGGCCCGGTTATACGGTTCCGTGATTATGAGATTATAGATGTCCACATACCCGTTCTGCAGTTCGATCGTACCGCTGTAATCGGTGTAGGCACTGCTGTATGTTGAATAGTAGGATGTATACTCGGCGTAGAGTGTCTGATACTCATCGTAATAGGCATTATACTCGTCCAAAGCCTCATTTGCCAATTCCATATATCCCGCATATTCCGCTTCCAGCGCTTCCCATTCCAACGAATACTCCGTGTAGCTTATTTTATTTGCATTGAGATCGCTGTTCAGCTTTTTCTGCTCTTTAGTGATCGCATTTGCCAGATCGATATACGAGTTGTACGAGGATACTGCAGTGTTCATCAATGATTCGAGAGAGGTCAGTCGGGTTTCATACCCGGTGAGCGTGTCTCCCATCGATTCGAGGTTTCCGGTTTTTGTGTCTGTTTCACTTGCGAGCTGGTCGATTTTGGCATCTGCCGTGTCTTTATAGGCGAGGATCGCCTCGACCTGATAACCGGAGGTGTAGGTTGTATCTCCCGTCCCGACACTGACGATGACGGGCGTGCTGTTAAGCGAGGCCCCGTCTTCGAAGGTGAAGGATCGGTCCGTTACATAACTGTAGTCGGTGGTTTCGATGACCGAGTAGCCTTCGGCGTTTGGATAAGCGGTCGAGTCGTTTGTTCTGATCCCGACCGTTGCGTGGCTCTCTTCTTCGAAGATGAGGAGTACGGCATTATATCCGGAACGCGTGAGGAGCCCCGCGAGAAGCGTGCTTTTGTCGTCGCAGTCGCCGAATTCTCCGATAACGGTCTCGATCGGATAGCGGAAGTCACTTTCCGAACTGTAATTGATGCTCTGGACGAAGGTTGCAAGCAGTTCGATGTATTCGTCGTCCGTGAGATCCCATGATTGTCTGACGGTTTCGGTCTGATCGAGGATCTGGGTGTACATCTCTTCCTGCAGGGGATCGTTGGTGAGATCTGCATAGAATGAGAGATCGCCGGCTTTGGTGTAGGGAAGGTATTTGGATTCTGTGTTCTGTGCTCCGTAATAGACGGATGCCGGCACGGAGACGGAGAGGTTCACTATGCCGTCTTTGAAGGGGAAGGTGTATTCTGCGGTGAGGTTTCCGGTATAGGTGTCGTCGGGGGTTATGTGGGGGTTTGTGCTGAGGAAAAAGAAATAGTATCCCGTACAGGAGATGAGTATGATGATTACTGCAAGGAGTAAGGGGATGATGATTTTTTTCATGGGAATATAATGATAGGTTTTGTTTTTCTGTATTATATCCTCTCTGGGAGCATGGCAGATAATTTTCATGCGGTTTCCATTCGAAATCAGGCCTCCAAAGTGGACCAAGTTTTTCTCCTCTGGTGGCTAATATTTATGAGACAAATATCGGGAGCAGTTTTGCAATAGCACACTGCTTGTCTAACCCCAATGATGAATACCCCCCTCCCTGAAAACGAAGCACTGCTTCAGCAGATCCTCTCCTCATGCGAAGCATCCCGCCTGCTTGAAACAAAACAGTTTATGCAGCACGGAGACACGAATGTTTACGATCACTGTGTCGCTGTGGCACGAGTCAGCTGTCTGCTTGCAGATAAGATGGGTCTTTCAGTGGATCGCGAATCTCTTATCCGGGGTGCCCTGCTTCACGATTATTTCTTTTACGACTGGCATGTCCCCGATCCCGTGCACCGCCTGCATGGGTTTACCCATCCAAAGCGTGCTTTGCAGAATGCAATGGATGATTTTACCCTGACCACGGTCGAGCAGGATATGATCCTCCGTCATATGTTTCCTTTGACCCCGACCCCTCCAAAATTCCGGGAGGGCTGGGTCTTGTGTCTTGCGGATAAGGTCTGTTCGACGCTGGAAACAGCAAAGTTTACGCAAAATTCGTTGGTACGGGGATATTATACGGGCGAGGAGGGGCTACAGTGATTTGGGGTAAAGACCCCGTCTTGTTGAAAACCGGACTCACTCTCTATAAACGCAGCAGACGTGCGATACAAAATAGGTATATGGGCGGGAAACTTCCGTCCGTCCGGAGTCGCCCTCCCACACCCCAAAAAACAACCAAAAAAATCCATGTATCCTTATGGGAGCAAACCAAAGACTTGGTATTAATCTTCAAGAGGTTTCGATTTGTGCAATTTTCCAAACGAGATAATATTGTGGAAGAACGTTATCTCCCTACATCAGCGGATAGCTTGCTTTAACCACTCTCCCATCCGCCTCCAGATTCCCGTTTATTTTCATCTTCGGGACATTCTCCACCGGCTCTTTGAAAACCATCTCTGCTCTAAGCATCCCGATCGGTTCGAACTTCATTTCCAGCCTCTCCGGCTCTCCGGCATCCGCCAGATTCTGCAGATGATTTGAAATCGACAACATCTGCATACGTTCAAGCGTCCACTGACGTCCGCATTCCATCAGGAACCTCTGCAGATTCGCATCCTTCGAAAAATCGAACGACCGGTGCTTTTTGATACCGATTCTGAGTAGAAGACCGAGAATCAAAACCGCCATCGACCCGGACGTCAGCGGCGATGCAAAGAACAGTGCCAACGTCTTCGGGAGGTCAGCATACAGATACGGACACACAGCCGACGAGACCCCGATCAAAATCGGCAGGATCACCACGAACTTTCGCCGGGGATCAAGCATCCGTGACGAAATACTCTGGATGCCGGTCACCATCACAAACGTCACCGCATACAAAAGGGTCGCTCCAAGGATCGGCTTAGGGAGAATATGAAAAACCCAGCCGATCGCCGGCAAAAATCCGCACAGGATCAGAAAGATCCCAAGACCCAACCCAACCCGCTTTGCTGCGATCCCGGTCCCGACAACGAGCCCCGTCGCTCCCGAAGACGATCCGATCCCGATCCCGCCCAACGCTCCGGCGATCGCGACCCCCGCACCCTCCGACATCAGCCCGTTTTTCAGCGTATTCTTCTCGCCCTCTTTGGTGTAGGCGTTCAGGAGCGAAATGTTTCCGACCGACTTCAGCATCACGCAGATCATCGCGATCGCAAACGGGATCAGCAGCGCGAATTCGAACGAATACGAGACGATCCCGATTGGGTTCGGGATCCAGAACACCGAAAGGCTCGTGATTTGGAGCAGGGTCTCGAGTTTGAACACGCCCAGAAACACGGATGCCGCCATCCCGATCACGATACCGATCAGGATAGCATAGAACTTGAAGAACCGTTTCGGGATCACACTCAAAAGGATCGTGGAGGTCAGCGTAATGATGCCCACGACCGTTGATGCCGGGTCCAGGGGTCCTGAGTCCGTGCTTCCGAAAAACAGCGGAAATGCGAACGGAACGATAGCGATCCCCAGAAGGAACAGCACAACACCCGTCACTTCGTTTGGGAACACGATCCGGAAAAACGTCGTGAACCGGCTGATCACCATCTCGAACAGTCCTGAGATGATCAGCATTCCATACAGAAGGGGCAGTCCTCCGGCCGTTGCAGCAAGAAGGGAAGCCGGCAGATACGAAGAGTTTGGGACCATCGGCAGAAGATATCCTGCCCCCGTCTTCGAAAAAGACTGCAGGATCGTCGCGATACCCGAGCCGATCAGGGTCGCACTGATCAGAAACATTGTCAGATCCGTCGAGCCGCCGATCGCATTGCTGATGATCACCGGATATGTCATATACACGGCTAAAACAAAGAAATGCTGGAGGATTGTCAGAACCGTCGTTCCAAGCGGTACGTTGTCTTTGACATTGTAGATCGGTTCATCCCCCTCGGCCATTGTGAACATTTGTTGGTTGTACTTTTATGTTAAAGCTTATCGTAGGAATAGGATTATCACACTTTCAGACATACAAAATAGCTATCCTATGTATGAGAAGGAGGAATTTATCACCAGGATCGAGAACCAGATCCGGGTCGAAGAGGAGTATGCACAGATCCTCGAGGACGGCAGACACAGGCTTGTCCGCTCGAAGTATCTGACTCTGATCCCGCTCGCCGTACTTGTGGTCACGGCGGTTGTTTCTCTTCTGAGATCCCTGAATCCAGGCCAGATCCTGATGATTTGGATCGAAGGAAGCTTCTATCTCTACATGTTCTACTTCTTTTTGATGATGATCCCCTCCGTTGGTTCGGACGCGAAGATCAACATCTTCGATAAAAAATTCCAGATCTATCTTAAAGAGTTTCTCAGACTCGCCAATATTCTCCGCACCGTGCGGAAAAACCGGCTGACACTGGTCGAATTTTTCTGGAACGCCTTTCTCATCAATACCAAACCTCTCGTGAAAGGCTTCACTATTCTGTATCTGATCGATCTGCTCTGTGCGGTCGTGATGAAATTCTTCGGCATGATCGACTGGATGATGTTCTTTCTGCTTGTTGTGCAGATCGGCGTGATCTTGATCTTTTATTCAAGGATCACCGCAGCAAAACCCGGCATGCCCGGCTTTTTCGTGGGAAAACCTCTTTCCGAAAATGACGTCTTCACCCCCGAAGGTCTCAAAGCCTGGCTGTATGTCGGGATATTCTGTCTGTTTACCTGTCTGATCATTGTCGGGGCGATGTTTTTCCCGGGGATGACGCTCGGTCAGTTCCTGAGCGACATCTCGCTTGTCCCGGGCGAGTATCCGCTCCTTCTCGCGCTGATCCTCATTACCCAGGGTCTGATCCTTCGCTATTTCCAGGGCGTCGAGAGCAGAAAACTGATGAATACCCTAAACGAGCATCATCTTTCGGTCTTACGCGAGGATCTTCTGCCAAGAGTCAGTGTCTCAGAGCCTGGAGACCTGCCGAAACTGAAACGTGAGTTCCTGCTTTTCATCATGAACAAGCTTTTGGTGCAGGAGTTCTTCTACCGGTTCCCGGCGTATGTCCTTATGCCCAATCTTTTGCTGGCTCTCGATCCGGTCGCTCAGGAGATCCTGACAGAGACGGGCGAGGAAAAGCATCTCAAAGATATGCTGTAAAAAAAGAAAAGATGAGAGAAGATTATCTCATTCTAAATTCTGAGCCTGATCCTGAACCTGAACCTGCGTAGAGTGCAGCGCTCTCGGTAAGCGAGGCCGTGAGGATATACGAGACGACAGTCATTGCTATCATCAGAATGATCGGGATGAGGATGCAGGTGAAGACCTTTTTCGGCGGGAGTTCGGTGATGGATGCGATACCAAAAATCCAGACCGGGATTGACCAGAAGAGGACCGCTCCCTGAACGGCAAGACTCACAAGGGGGTCAACCGTTCCAACGAGTCCGACAAGTCCGCTTAAGAGAGCCCCGATCGCGAGGATCGCCGAAGCGTAGCCGGTCACTGCAAGCATCTGCTTGAAGGTGCATTTCGCATAACCGAGGAGTTTTACGCCGGCAAGAAACAGTCCGGCGACAACTGCCCATGAGAGGAAGACGCCGATCACTCCTCCGATCACGGTAATGACCGCTGTCATGACATCTCCGGGGATGATGAAGGCGATTGATATCAGGGAATAGAGAAGCGTGATCAGCGCCGGGATCAGAAGACCTTTGGGAGCCTTTTCGAAGAACTGCTTTTGATCGAAAAGCAGGTATTTAACTGCATTTTTCATATCCATAGATGTCGGATAATATTTCTATTCAGTCACTATTAAGCTTCGCCAGCGACCTTGTCAGGAGTGCGATCGTTTTTGCATCGACGATCTCTCCACGGTCGATCATGGCAAAAACTTCGGCTTTGGGCACTTTCACGACATCGATGATCTCATCCTCGTCTCTTGCGCAGTCTTCGCATGGAGCAAGTCCCCGTGCTTCGAAGAGCCACAGTTTTTCCGTGCAGAATCCGGGCGTCGAGTAGACGTATCCTTTCGGGACGAACTCCTTTGCCGAGAGACGTGCTTCCTCTGCGAGTTCCCTTTTTGCGCATTCGAGCGGGGTCTCGCTTCCGTTGTCCATACCTCCTGCCGGGACCTCGAGGATGTACTCGTTGATCACCGCACGGTACTGTTTGATCAGGTATACATGGGTCTCGTCGGTTGGGAGGATACAGACCGCCGGAACCGGCTGGACAAAGAGGTAGTTTCTGTCTTTACCGTTTGGGAGATGGACGTGCCGGGTTTCGATGGTGAGTCTTGGCGTGTCGTAGATCTTTGTCGTGGTGTTTTCCGGTTTGTTTGCCGGTTTTGATGACCCGAGAGATTTAAGCAGCGGCTGGATCTGTTCTTTGCTCACGTAATTCGCCTCCGGGATCTTCATTTTCTTCATCATCAGTTTGTTGCCGAGCCCGATCTTTTTGTAATCGAGTGCTCCGCGGAAATGGAACGCAGGCACGGCGTCCTTCATCGTCCAGGTGAAGTTTTTGGTAAGGAGATCATCGTACTTTTTCTCATCAGCAGGATCGGTCAGCCCGACGGTGAAGACGATGAGTTTCTTATCCTTGAGCTGTTCGTAGTTGTCCGCGATCAGCGCGATGCCGGCGATACATCCAACGTAAACGCCAGCTCCGTACACGATCGTGTCGTAGGGGAGAAGATCGTCCAGTTTGAGGTGATCCGCATTTTTCAGGTCTGCACCCAGCTCTTCTGCGATCCATTTTGCATACTGTTCCGTGGAGCCGTATTTTGATTTATAAATGACTACTGTACTCAAGTTTATCCCTTCTGTTATTTTGAATTGGTCGTGATGGAATAAGTGTTTTAGTACGGAGAATGCCGATATTGAAAAAAGAGGAGGGTATTATTCTGCTTTCGAGATGCTGATTCTGACCTTGAGATCGTCGATCTCCCAGTCCATTGCAAGGATCGCTTCATCGGCGACTCTGCAGGAACAGGTTTCTCCGTCCGGCACTCTGATTTTTAGACAGTTTGCTCTGACCTCGGTTTCGATAACGTCATGCTTTGAGTCCACAAGGGGCATGACCCGTGCATCATCGATGACGACTTCGGCTTTGATCTTTGCATCGACGGCGAGACCGGCCTGTTTTCGCATCTCCTGGATTCTGCGGATGACTTCACGCGAGTATCCTTCTGCTTCGAGTTCCGGCGTGAGAGTCACATCGACGTAGATCGTTCCGTTCTCCATCGGGGAGGAGAAGATGTTTTCCGGCATCTTTTCTTCGAAGGTCATGTGCTCTTCGGTCAGTTCTGCAGTGAATCCGTCCTTTTCCATGCTGACTTTTCCGTCTGCAGTCAGCAGAGCTTTGAGCTTGGTTCCGTTTGCTTCTTCGATGAATGCCTTGACTTTGGGTCCGTCCCGTCCGAACTGTTTGCCGATCACTTTCATGACCGGAACGGCAGTCCAGTCGAGTTTGTCCCAGACGCCTTTGACGACCGTGACGGTCCGGGCATTTGCCCGGTCACAGCACATATCGTTCATCGCTGAAACGGCGCCGGCGACCTTTTCCGAATCGGTCGCGACAACGACCGTTCCAACCGGCCAGCGTCCTTTGCGTTTTCCGTTCTGACGGGCGTTTGCGACCGCTTCGTCGAACTCCTGCACGATCTCCATCTCCTCTTCGAGAACGGGGTCGCGGAGTGCATCGTTTCCGCTGAACCAGTCGACCATATGGACTGAGGGCAGATCGCCTTCGCATCTCAGGTTCTGGTACATGCATTCAGTGATGTGGGGAGCAAACGGTGCGAATATGGTTACGAGTCTGCGCATCACGTAATACATAGTATCGTAGGCCTGCATCTTCGAGACGGACTCTTCTTCGAGCCACATTCTCGGTCTGACCAGCTGGACATACCAGCGGGAGAGTTCGTCGAGGATGAACGTGCTGATCGGTCTGGTCGCCCGGTGAAGGTTGCAGACTTCCATCTCTTTGGTAACCTGCTCGGCAAGCGAGTTCACACGGGAGATGAGCCAGCGGTCTTCTCTGCAGAATTCAGAGATATGATCTTCGACTGCCGACGGATCCCAGACACCGTCTTTGGCTGCCGGTTTGTAGCCGTCGAGCGCCATGTACGGCAGCGGGAATTTGTAGACGTTCCAGAGAACATTGAACATTCTGTGGTTGGTCTTGACGCCTTCAAGGGAGAAACGCATATCATCCCACGGAGCATTCGCCGAAAGGATGTACTGGCGCATAACGTCAACACCGAACTGTTTGGCAACGTCTTCCGGGGCGATGACGTTTCCAAGACTTTTACTCATCTTCTTTCCTTCAGCATCCAGAGCGAATCCGTGCATGAGAACGGATTTGTATGGGGCTTTGCCGAATGCGATCGTGGATAAGGCGAGCTGCGAGTAGAACCAGCCGCGGGTCTGATCATGTCCTTCGAGGATGAAGTCCGCCGGCCAGTATTTTCCGAAGTCCTCGGGCTTTTCCGGGAACCGGAGGGTCGCCCATGAGGCGATACCCGAATCATACCAGACATCGAAGATGTCCGGGATACGCTTCATCGTTCCGCCGCATTCACAAGGGATCGTGATGTCATCGACGTACGGCCGGTGGGGGTCAGTCATCTTCTGGCCGGAGAGCTGTTCGAGCTCTTCGTATCTGCCGACGACATGATATTTGTTACAGACCGGACAGACCCAGACTGGGATCGGGATACCCCAGTATCTCTGCCGGGAGATACACCAGTCGCGTGCCTCTTCGACCCAGTCGTGGAATCTGGCGGAGCCTGCCCACTCTGGATACCATGTCACTTCGTCGGCGATCTCCTCGAGCATCTTTTCTCTGATGTCTTTTACTTTTAGGAACCACTGGGAAGTTGCCCGGTAGATGATCGGCGTCTTGCATCTCCAGCAGTGCCCGTACCGGTGGGTGATCTTGCGGACTGCAAGCATGGCGTCTCCTAAAACGTCGATGACCTCCTGATTGGTTTCGGGTGCCTTGACGTATTTTCCTGCAAAGATACCGGCTTCATCGGTGAAGTTTCCGTTTCCGTCGACCGGACAGACGGCCGGAAGATTTTCTTTGAGACCGACGAGGTAGTCGTCCCAGCCGTGACCCGGAGCGATATGGACCATTCCGGTGTTTTCCATCGCTACGTAATCGGCGATGACGACACGGTGTTCGATCTGTGCCTGCATGGGAACGGCGGATGCGAGGGGGGAAATATATTTCGTTCCGGCAAGTTCGGCTCCGGTCTTTGTTTCGATGATCGAGTAGTCCTGATATTTTCCGTATTTGAGGATCTGCTCGGCAAGCTCTTTTGCGATCCAGAGGTCTTCGCTTTTCCCGTCTTTTACTGCACGGCATTTTGCGTAGACGAACTCTTCACCGACGGCGACGGCGACGTTTGCCGGGAGGGTCCAGGGCGTGGTCGTCCAGATGACGAGGTATTCGTTCTCGGTTCCCTGAATGGGGAATTTCACGAAGATCGACGGATCGGTCTCGTCCCAGTATTCGACCTCAGCATCGGCGATCGCCGTTCCGCAGCGGGGACACCAGTTGACGACTCTGGATCCGCGTTCGAGCATCTTCTCTTCTTCGCAGCGTTTGAGGGTATACCAGGCAGCTTCGATGTATCCTTTATCGACAGTCTGATAGGGGTCGTCGAAGTCCATCCAGGTCCCGAGATCTTTGAACTGCTCGCTCATCAGATCTTTGTGGGTAAGAGCGAACTCTCGGCACTCTTCGATGAACTTTGCCACACCGTATTTCTCGATGTCTGCCTTGTTTTTGAATCCGAGCTTCTCCTCGACTTTGACCTCGATCGGGAGACCGTGCATATCGTAACCGGCACGTTCGATGATATGCTGGCCGGTCATTGAGTGGTATCTGAGGATTGCGTCTTTTAAGATCTTGTTCCAGGCGGTTCCAAGGTGGATGTAGCCTGTGGTGTACGGCGGTCCATCGACAAAGAGCCACGGTTTGCCTGATTCGTGAAGTTTGCGTGTTTCACGATATGTATTGTTTGCTTTCCAGTACTCCCGAACCTCGTTTTCGACAACGGCGGGTACATAACTTTCTGATATTTCTTTCACGAGTTTTCCCTCACTCAATATGTGGGTAACTATTGGTTGTCGGTATACATAAGGGGTTTTGTATCCAAGCGGAATTTCCGTCCGGATTTTTTCCGGGAGATCCGTGTGGATTTTTGTTTTACGGCGCTGGATGTCTTTTTCATTCCAAACAGCAGTTTCCCGTATTTTGTTTGAAAAAATCATCCCCGACTCGAACATTTATGTACAATGACCACAAACTTACAGTTTGGTTATCATCATGGATGGATATGCAGGAAATATGGTCTATGTCGATCTCACCTCCGGAACAACGGCAGTCAAACCAACGCCCCCGGAACTGAAAAAGTCGTATATTGGCGGACGGGGTTTTGGTATCAGACTCCTTACCGATATGGTCGACCCGAAGATCGATCCGTTGAGTGATAAGAACATTCTCGTCTTTGCGGCCGGACCGTTGACCGGGACCGGGATTCCCCTTGGAAGCCGGTATGAGGTCTCGACGATCGCTCCCTTGACCGGACTTGCCGTGAGCGCCAACAGCGGGGGCGTTTTCGGCTGGAAGCTGAAAAAGGCCGGGTTCGATGCGGCCGTCATCACCGGAAAATCAGCAAAACCGGTCTATCTCTTGCTCGACAACGGGAAAGCCGAACTCCGCGATGCTTCCCGCCTCTGGGGTAAAACCACCGGCGAGACCACCGATGCCATCGTCGAGGAGCTGAAAGATCCGAGTGTTCGTGTGTCATGTATCGGACCTTCCGGTGAGAAACTCGTTTTGATGTCGTGTATCATCAATGAAAAGACCCGCGCCGCCGGACGTGGCGGGGTTGGGGCCGTGATGGGCTCGAAGAATCTGAAAGCGATCGCAGCCCGGGGTGATCAGCTGATTAAGCCGGCAGATGAAGAACAGCTCAAAACCGTTAAGGAACGCGTGAAAAACAAGATCCAGGAGAACGGGATCGCCAAAGGTCTGCATGATTACGGAACGGCTGTCCTCGTCAACATTCTGAACGAAAATTATCTTCTGCCGACAAGAAACTTCCAGACCGCCCACTTCGACGGGGCGGAGAAGATATCCGGCGAAACGATGGCGCAGACGATTCTTAAAAAACCCAAAGGCTGTTACTCCTGTATTGTCCAGTGTGGCCGGGTCCATGAATTCGACGGAGTTACCGGCGAAGGTCCGGAGTATGAACCAGATTGGGGATTTGGTGCCGACTGCGGTGTCGATGATCTGAAAATCATTGCCAGGGCAAACGATCTCTGTAATGAGTATGGCCTTGACTCCATCTCTGTTCCTACCACGATCGCCTGTTTAATGGAGATGGCGGAGAAAGGGTATATCGACCACCCGATCCGGTTCGGCGATGCAGAAGGTATGCTGAAACTCGTTGAGCAGATTGCAAAACGCGAAGGCATAGGCGACGAACTTGCCGAAGGCTCCTTCCAGTTTGCGACCAAACACGGACATCCGGAACTCTCGATGAGTTCCAAAAAGCAGGAACTGCCTGCCTACGACCCCCGGGGAATTCAAGGGTATGGTCTTGCGACCGCCACCTCGGTTCGCGGGGGTGATCATGTCTATGCGTACATGATCTCGCCGGAGATTCTCGGCGCTCCCGAGAAGATCGATCCCTATCTGATCAAAGGCAAACCCCAGTGGGTCAAAACCTTCCAGGATCTGACCGCTGCGATCGATGCAACCGGCATGTGCCTCTTTACGTCTTTTGCTCTTGACGCAGAGGATTATGCCGACCTTCTCTCGGCAACAACCGGCGTGAAGATCGGTGCCGATGAGCTTCTGCAGGTCGGTGAACGGATTTGGAATCTCCAGAAGCTCTATAATGTCAAGCGGGGATTCGGCCGTAAAGACGACACTCTGCCGGACCGTCTCCTGCACGAGCCTTTAAAAGAAGGTGCGCCGGCTGGTCAGGTGTCCCATGTGCTCGAAATGCTTGACGAGTATTATGCTCTGAGGGGCTGGGATGCGGAAGGAGTTCCAACCGAAGCAAAACTCAAAGAACTGGGACTGATGTGAATCGTCAGACTTTGCTGGAGCATCCTGAAATGTCAGAAGATCTGCCGGACTCCCGGTTTCTGAGACAGATCCCTCTTTTCGGAAAAGAGGGACAGAAAAAACTTGCAGATGCCCGTATCCTTCTTGCCGGAGCCGGAGGTCTCGGCTCGGCGATCGCGACCTATCTTGCGGCAGCCGGTGTTGGGTACATCCGGATCGTCGATGAGGATGTCGTGGAGAGGTCCAACCTCAACCGGCAGATCCTGTATCAGGAGAAGGATATCGGGGCATGCAAGGTCGAAGCAGCAAAAAAGACGATCCATGCCCTCAACCGTGACGTCGAGGTCGATCCGGTCTGCCGGCATATCGACGAAACATCCGTGAACGGTCTCGTTTCCGGTATGGATCTGATCCTTGACGGCATGGATAATTTCGCCGCCCGCTATGTTTTGAACCGGGCAGGTCTCGATGCGAAAATTCCCTTTATCCACGGTGCCGTGAATGGATTCTATGGACAGGTAACGACTCTCATTCCTGGCATTACGCCCTGTCTCCGCTGTATTGTTCCAACGACCCCGACCTGGGAAAAGAACGCGATTATCGGGGTGACCTGCGGAGCGATCGGCAGCATCGAGGCTTCCGAAGCGGTCAAGTATCTCACCGGAACCGGAAAACTTCTCGAAAACCGGCTGCTTCTCTGGGACGGCCTGCGAGGGGAGGCCGAATCGATACAAATCGTCAACTCTCCCGACTGTACCGACTGCGGTTTTTCCAACGGTGAACCCGATGCCCGGAGGTCGTCTGCATGAAGATCACGGTTAAGGCGTTTGCCACGTTTCGGGAAGTGATGGACATGAAAGTAGAACTTGAGTTTCCAGCAGGTGCAACAATCAAAACGCTCCTCTCCGAACTTACGGCCCGGTATATGGGTCTCGATGCTCTGCTTTTTGCAGCACCCGGCACGCTTCGGGACTTTGTCAACATCCTGAAAAACGGCAGAAACATTCATTTTATTGCCGGTCTGGACACGCCGCTCGATGAAGGGGACATGATCGCTTTATTTCCGCCGGCTGCCGGCGGATAAAATCCGGCGTTTCGAAAAACCCGGAAAATCGGGAGATATGGATTTTCTGCCAACACCTCTTTTGTATTTTCTTCATCCACGAACCACAACTATTTATCCCGGTGAGACGTATAAAGAGTCGCAGTTATCTGTGGGAAATATCAGTAAGACTTTTTTTGTCTCATTGTTTTTTTCGTGAGCATTTATGCTCCAAGGAAATCCTATCATGGAAAGAAGAAATAATTTTGGCGGATCACGCCAGTTTAATGACGGCCCACGCGAAATGACCAAAACAGTCTGCTCAGACTGTGGAAAAGAATGTGAGGTACCGTTTAAGCCAACAGAAGGCAGACCAGTCTACTGTCAGGACTGCCTTCCAAAACACCGGACCCCACGGAACCGGTACTAATACTGTTCGGACATTTTCGTCCAACATATCATTTTTTTGAATCGACCCATCTGTTTTGCGTGATTATCACCGTCCCTTTATGTATACTGATTCCCATATTCAGCGACAGATGATCTCAAGATCCCGGATTTTTCTTCCGCATACAGTAGGATCATCAGACATCTTCATCAAGAAAAAAATCCAACACTAATAATAATGGAGATTCAGATATACGGAAAAACGGTACTTGCGCAAGTTGCCGAGCCCGTCGATACAATAACCCCCGAACTTTTGGCCATTCTGGACGAAATGGTTCCGATGCTCAAGGAACACCGTGGGGTCGGTCTTGCAGCTCCCCAGGTCGGGATCGGAAAACGGTTTTTTGTGATGAATCCGGGCGACAAAGTCCGCAGAGTCATCAACCCGGAGATCATGAAAACCGGGAACGCCTTCTCTGAGATGGAAGAGGGCTGTCTTTCCGTCCCCGGCATCCATAAAAAAGTCCGCCGTCCGCGCAGGATCACGGTCAGGTATACCAACGAGGCCGGGGAACTGATCGAAGAGGAGCTGAAAGATTATCCGGCACGGGTCTTCCTACACGAATACGATCATCTCGACGGGATCCTGTTCGTCGACCGGATATCGCCGATCGCAAAAAAGATGATCGCAAAACAGCTCGAGGATCTCCGTTTAAAGGAGGTGTAACATGCGTGTCCTTTTCATGGGGACGCCCGAGTATGCCCTTTCCTCGCTTCGTGCGGTTTTTGCAAAGCATGAGATCGTCGGTATTTTGACCCGGGCAGACAAACCGAACCGGAGAGGAAACAGGATCGAGTTCTCGCCGGTGAAGCAGTTCGCCCTCGAACACGGGATCCCGGTTTTCCAGCCTGAAAACATGAAGGATCCGGCTCTGCTCGAAGAACTGAAAGCGCTCTCGCCGGACATCTCCGTTGTTGTTGCATACGGGATGATGATCCCCGATGCGATCCTCGAACTCCCGAAGCACAACACGATAAATCTGCACGGCTCGCTTCTTCCAAAGTATCGAGGAGCTGCCCCGATGCAGTATTCAGTGCTGAACGGGGACAGTGAAACGGGGGTCTCGATCATGTACGTGACTGCCCGTCTGGATGCCGGCGATGTGATCCATGCAAAATCGATTCCGCTGGATGAAAATGCCTCCTACGGCGAGGTCCATGATTTGCTGGCGGAGCTCGGGGCGGAAGCTCTGATCGAGGCTCTCGACCTGCTCGAGTCGGGAAGAGCCGTCCGGATCCCTCAGGACGAGACGAAGGTAACGTTTGCCCCGTCCATTTCCAAAGAGGAGTGCGTGATCGACTGGACTCTGCCGGCGACAGTGGTCCACAACAGGATCCGGGGTCTATCTCCGATCCCCGGAGCAAACACACGGCTTCCTGATGGAAAACTTCTGAAGATCTACAAAGCCGAAAAGGTCTCCGGGGATTATTCCGGAGAGCCGGGAATGGTCGTCGACGTGATCAAAAAGAAAGGTCCGGTTGTGATGACGGGAGATGGCGCTGTGTGCATCCTTTCTGCAAAACCCGAAGGCAAACGCGAGATGCCGGGGTTTGAGATCGTGAACGGGCATTACCTGAAAGTCGGCGACCGGCTCTGAAAAGCCGATACTTTTTTGCAGGCGTTTACCCTGTAGTTCGTTAAAAAAAGAAAAGATCAGTCGGTCGCCATTGCTTCGACCGGATTGAGATTGGCTGCTTTCCAAGCCGGGTAAAGACCGGAAATCAGGCAGACGATCAAACCGATGAGAATGCCGATCGGCACATAGACAAGAACGGACGCTGTCAGCATCGCATCCAGTGATCCGATCATCGCCATCAGCATAATCGGTGCTGCGATCAGTGCGAGCACGGTTCCAACGATTGCCCCGATCAGACCGATGAGTCCTGCTTCATACAAAAACATCTGCAGGATCTGGCTCCGGTAGGTTCCAATACTTCTGAGAATACCGACCTCGCGTGTCCGTTCCTTCACACTCATCAACATCACATTGACAATTGCGACAGCAGCGACCAGAAGCGAAATCCCGCTGATGATCGTCGTGAAGATACTGGACATGGACATGATGTCGTCAAAGACTGCCATGATCTCATACGAGTTCAGGATGTAGACCGTATCATCCGAGTCTTTGTCCTCCTTGCCGTTCATCTTCTTCTCGATGGCGGCATCGATCGCGTTCAGTTCCGTTGGATCGTATGCTTTGACGATGACCTTGTCGTACAGGCCGTGATTGTCTCCGACGAGCGAGGTATACCACTCGATCGAACCGACGACCGCATTGTTCGTGGAGAACCCGAACGTCAGCTGTCCGGTATCCTCCATGATACCGACAACTCTGCAGGTAACTTCCTGACCGCTCGAATCGAGCATGATCATCCGGCTTCCAAGCCTGAGATTATTGTCTTCGGCAAACGTCTCGCCGACGATAACGTTGGTTGCTCCGCGCGGAAGGGTTCCCTGGATCAGCGTTGCAAGCTTTGTGATGTCGCTTGAATCCATTCCGGATATCGTGGCCATGGTGGTCTCCTTTCCGATATATATGTACTTACTCGATGAGTACATAGGAATGAATTCGTATTCTTTGGTGACCGATTTTACCGCAGACTCTATGTCTCGAAGATCCTTGGTGGAGAAGCCCGTCGTTGTCGTTCCATCGATGACTTTCTCGCCGATCGGGGTGATCGTCAGCGTGTCTGCAGTGTCGGAGATCATTGAGTTCATCTCTTCGGTGAACCCTGCGCTGATCATTCCCATACCGCAGATGGCGAAAACGCCGATCACGATACCGATCATCGAAAGGATGGTTCTGAATTTGTTCAGTTTCAGGTTTCTGACCGCAAGGGAGAGGATCATCGGCGAGTAGATTTTCTGCCAGAGCGATGTGTTTTCTTCACTCATCGACGATCTCACCATCCTTGATGATCACGATACGTTCGGCATACTCTGCCGTTTTCGGATCATGCGTGACCATGACAACCGTTCTTCCCTGGGAATGCAGATCGGTCAGGATATCCATGATCTGCATACTCATCTTTGAATCCAGATTTCCTGTCGGCTCATCGCACAACAGGAATGTCGGATCATTTGCAAGAGCCCGGGCAATGGACACTCTCTGCTGCTGACCACCGGAGAGTTCATACGGCGTGTGCTGCATCTGACCGTCGGTGAGGCCGACCATTCTGAGAAGATCTCTGGTTCGGGTCGTATTATCTTTATGTCCGTGTTTTAAGATCAGCGGATACTCGACGTTTTCATATGCCGTCAAAAGACTGATCAGGTTGAACTTCTGGAAGATGAATCCGATCGTCTCTCTCCGGTGGAGGGTCAGCTCGTCGTCGGTCATCTCGGACGTCGATTTTCCGTTGATTTTTATCTCGCCGGAGGTTGGGACATCCAGACACCCGATCATATTCATCAGTGTCGATTTGCCAGAACCTGACGGTCCCATGATGGCCACAAATTCTCCTTTCTGAATGGAGAAATTTACGTGGTTTAATGCATGGACGTCTCCGGCGGGCATCGGATAGATTTTGGAGACGTCATGCAGTTCGACCACAGGGATCGAGTTCATGGCTTACTTCCGTGCAAATATTTTACCTTTCTTCCAGGCAACGAAACCGCCGGCAAGAATGACGAGGATAACAATAACGATCAAGACGGTGGCGACCGGGCTTGATTCACCTGCCGTCTGTGCTTCGGTGACTGCCGACGTGATTGGGACTGTCTGTTTTTCCGTGTAGACGTTTCCGTTCGCATCCTTATAGGTAAAGACCAGAGTTACGTTGTCGCTTGCCGGGTTACTGAAGGTCACTTCGAACTCGGAAAGACCGTCTTCATCCATGGATCCAACAACGTAGGACGGGTAGAGTCCTGTTTTGGTCACTCCTTCCGTTGTGACGACGAGCGCCTTGGCTGTTGTAAGGCCGGCGTTATTGACATCGCCGGTGATCGTATAGTACGTTCCCGAGTTCTTCACTTCGAGGTTGTTGACGATCAGTTCAGCGCCGGTTTTGGAAATGCCCGACTCAAGAGGAAGCGTGACGCTTTCGGTATGCCAGTTGGCTCCGTTCCGGTAGGTCACATCAAAGGTGACCTCTTTCGTCTCTGCAGTTGTGGTAACGCTTATGTTTCCGCTTGCTGCTTTGTTTGCATCGATCGTTCCAAGGAAGACCGAGGTCTGTTTGGTGGTGACGCCGGTTCCGGACGCCGTGACTTCGACCGCTTCGATCGCATTCGTTCTCAGGTTTCCGATCGTGAAAGCGACGGTTTGCGTGGTGTCCGGCTCGAAGACATCGGGGCGGTTGGTGATCGAGATGACGACGCTTTGATCGTCAACGATGACTGCAAACGGATACTTCAGATAATTTCCGTTGTTGCCGCCGAAGTCGACATACAGAACCGGGTAGAATGTGCCGGTTTCGCCTGTCGAAGTGATCGGCAGAGATAAGGTGAAGGTATCGCCGGCTCCAACGCCGCCGATCGGGTTCTGATACGGGGTCACTGATGATTTGATGCCGTCAATATCTTTGATGAAGATCTGGTTGACTGGTACGAATGTTGTTCCGGTATTTTGTATCGTGACCGTGACGATCCCCGAGTCGCCCGACATCAGAGACGTTGGATACATGGAGAAATCCTTGATTACGAAAGTAGACTGGGTTTCAGCCGATACCGCCCCTGTGCCGGAAATGATCAGCGTGAAGACGATGACTGCTGTAAGAAGTAGGTGTCGAAGATTATTTCTGTTCATGGAATACCTTTAGCTTATTTTTATTCTTAATAAGTTGTGGGTGGGGGGATAAATACTTTCTATGGGGTCAAATCCTCTCTTTCGCTGCAGATATTTACCGCAGAATCTCTTCGAAAATCAGGAAAAACCCAAACTACATGTATTGACGTATCGATAAGCCGGATCTTTTGCATCTCATGCCGGAAAGCTAATATATCTATGTGAGACTAATGAACATCATGTCAGAATCCCTGGCGTGAAATTTAGTGGTGTTATTCATGACCGAAATGGAAAAAAATGCAACCCGGTATAAAGTTGGAATTATCGGCGGAACCGGCAATATCGGTGAGGGTCTTGCCCGCCGTATCTGTATCAGCGGTAAATACGATGTCTCGCTTGGATCCCGTGACCCGGCGAAAGCGGCAACTGCCGCCGACGGCGTAACCTGCTGTCTTGCCGAGCGTAAATGCGAGATCGGCGGAACCTGCAGCGGAGGATCGAATGCAAGCGTGTGTGATGCAGATATCATTATCCTCTCCGTACCGTTCGATAAGATCGAATCGACCATCGAAACCATCGGCAAATCCGTTTTCGAAAATAAGATCGTGGTCTCGCTGATCAATCCGATGCTCCGCTTCCCAAAAGAGAAATACTTCCTACCTGACCGCCCTGCTGAAGGTTCGGCCGCTCTTGCGATCCAAAAGATGCTTCCGGCATCGGCAAAACTCACGACCGCCTTCAACAATGTTGCTTCCGGCAAATGGATGGAGCTCGATGAGGAGCTTGATTACTCTGTCTGTGTCTGCGGAGATGACGAGGAAGCAAAACGGATCGTTATGGATCTTGTTGCAAGCGTTTCAAAACTCGTTCCGCTGGATGCCGGCCCGCTTGCCTGTGCAGCAACGATTGAAAGCATCACTCCGCTCGTCATCACTCTTGCCATGAGAAACGGCCTGAAGGATGTCGGCGTGTACTTTAGATAAAATAACTTCCTTTCAACAATGTATGCCGGGGCAGAGGGAAAATTTCCCTCCTGCCGGCAGCAGTGTATTGTGTATCGATCATCTCCCATACGTATGTGCGGTATGATATCCATATGACAGACCAAACTCAAAGAGACCGGCGGTTTATGAAAACCGAGAAGGCGATCCGTTCCTCATTCATAGACCTAGTGGCGAAAAAAGGCTTTGATGAGTTGTCGGTCAAGGATATCGTGGATGCCGCCGATATCGGCAGAGGGACTTTTTACCTGCATTATAAGGACAAGTATGATCTTCTCGAATCGTTCGAGATCGAGATCGGCACCAATCTCCGGGAGATCATCCGGGGAGAGGTATTTCCGCTGACCGAGGGCCGCACACTTACGAAAACGGTCGTGGCCCTCTTCACGTATTTTGAAGAGAACATCCTGATCATGCGGGCGCTGTTTGGAGAGAAAGGCTCCTGTTCGTTCCAGAGCAGACTCAAAGACCGTCTCTGGCATGATGTTTTTGCGGAAAAACTCGTTACTGTGGCCTTGCAGGACAGTTTTTCCGTCCCGCTTGATTATCTTCTGGCGTACATCAACGCATCGCATTTCAATGTGTTTCTGACCTGGATTCAGAAAGAAAAACCCGAACGGGAGCCTCCGGAGGAGATCGCCCGGATCATTCTAAAAATCAGTCTTCTTTCGCCCTACCGGATCAGATGATGGATCGGAACAAGTCCCGTTTTCTCAAAAGCACGGGCGACTTCCGTCTCCGGCGGATCCGTTCTGTAGAACAGGTGTGATGCACAGGAACAATCCGAGCAGCCGAAGTCTGCTATGCTGTATCCGCCGATGTTTTTTGCGAGAACGCACTCGAGGCGTTCTTCGGTTTTTGCACAGACGACTCCTGTAAGGGTGATTTCATCGGCTGCCATCAGATAATCGATGTGCCATTTGGGTTTTCGGTATCGTTCATGAAAAAACCTAATATGCCGGGAAACTCTGGAGAGTCCGCCCGAACCAAGCGCCGAACCGGCATACAGATACCAGCCTTTCTGGAATTCCACGGATCCCAGTGCCCCGATTTTGACCTTGCAGGGGTCTGCACACGCGAGGATAAGACAGTAAATGCCCTTATCCATATCTTACAACATCGTATTTCGACAGGAGGACATGGCGTTTTGCGTCGGTTACGACCGGCATCTCATGTCCGGGCCAAAGAGATTCCACCGGCAGTTCTGCGATTCGGTTGATGGAACTGACCAGCTCTGCATGGTTTCCTGTCGGCAGATCGTAACGTCCGAATGAACCGTTGGGAAAGATTGTGTCGCCGGAAATCAATGCTCCGTCCGTCTCTCGAAAGAGACAGATGCTCCCGTGTGTGTGTCCCGGCGTGTGATACACGGTGAAGTCTTTGACCCTGTCTCCGTCTTTTAAGATCTCAGCCGGATACTTCGGCGTCTCCCCCCCGAATGTATTCGAGAGGCTGAGTTGAGAATCCTTTAATAACGGCAGATCATACTCGCCGATCATGACCTTCGCGTTACAGAACTCCGCGAGTCTGACCAGATTTACCATGTGGTCATAATGTCCGTGCGTCAGAACGATCGTGTCGATCTGTTCTCTGTATGGTTGTACCGCATTGATCGAGACGGCTGCATCGACAAGGATGTTTCCGGCGATATAGGAATTCGCTCTCCAGCCAGTGCCTGGAAGCCAGATTATCGCTTCGCTCATACCTTGATATTTTAGCTACCCTTGTTTAACTTTCTTTGTATAACCTATAATGCGAAAGGAAACCAAATAGGTAATCACATATGCATTCCATCATCCAGAACTGCCTCCACGGAGATTTATCCGATATTTGCGAGGCTGCAAAATCCGAGGGAATGACGCCGGAGGCCCTGTCCAGGAATATCATAGCAGGCCGGACCATTCTTCTGAAAAACGAGGCACGTGAATATAAACCGTGTGTGATCGGCGAGGGAGCGACCGTCAAGATCAATGTAAATATCGGAACATCCGGCGTCACCTGCGATCCGGCAAAGGAGATGGTGAAAGCAAAGGCGGCGATTCAAAACGGCGCCGATGCCATAATGGATCTGTCCACGGGGGGCGATCTTGCCGCCATCCGAAAAGAGATCCTCAAACTCGGTATCCCCGTTGGGACCGTTCCGATCTACGAGGCGGTCCGCCGTGCAGGAAATGTTGTCGACTTAACGGCGGATATCCTGTTTTCCGTGATCCTCGACCAGGCAAAACAGGGCGTCGATTTCATGACGCTTCACTGCGGGGTCAATCTGGATGTGCTGGATGCCCTGACTCTCGACCCAAGAGTGATGGGGGTCGTTTCACGCGGAGGGTCGTTCCACACGGCAATGATGCTTTCAAGCGGCGAGGAGAATCCTCTCTATAAAGAATACGATTATCTTCTCGAGATCCTCGATGAATACGAGATCTCGCTCTCACTTGGCGACGGTATGCGTCCGGGAGCATATGTCGATTCAAGCAAACTTGCCAAGTCCCAGGAGTATCTGACGCTTGGCAAACTTGCCAGACGTGCCAAAGATAAAGGAGTCCAGCGGATGATCGAAGGTCCGGGACACATGGACTACAACGAGATCTCCTACAACGTGAAAATGATCAAGGAGATCACAGATTTTGCGCCGCTGTATCTTTTAGGTCCGCTGGTTACGGATATAGCTCCGGGGTATGATCATATCACAGGCGCAATCGGCGGGGCAGCAGCAGCCTGTGCTGGCGCCGATTTCCTGTGTATGGTCTCTCCGTCCGAGCATCTCGCTCTCCCCAACGTCGACGATATCATCGAGGGGACCCGGGTCTGCAAAGTTGCTGCGCATGTGGGTGACCTTTCCCGCAGAAGAGATGTCGAGCTTCCCCGTCAGGCGAAAATGGCCGAAGCCCGCAAAAATCTCGACTGGCAGGCTCAGTATGATCTCTCTCTTTTTGGCGGACATGCTAAAGAGATCCATGATCGGGACGGGGAATGCGAAACCTGTTCGATGTGCGGGGATCTTTGCGCGATAAAGATCGTTGAAAAAGCTCTGGAAAAAAAGATCTGAAAATCTACACTACTTCTCCGGATGAAACAATGCCGGAGATACTCCCGCACTCTTCGCGAACCGGGGTATTTCTCCATCTGAGGTTCTTTTCCGTTCCGTCTTTACAGCGGACGACCCCCTCATACACGTAATCATCTTCGTGGAAATTTCCTGCAATGAGTTTTTGGAATCCGTCGATTCTTCTCTGTCTCGCCTTTTCGGGGATCACGGTCGTAAACCAGTTCCTTCCCATCAGTTCCGCTTCGGTGTAGCCGAGAATTTTCGTACCGTATTTGTTGAGCATCTCGACGTTTCCGTCACGGTTGACTGCGACAAGCAGAACGCCGGCCACATCGAGATAGCTTCTCGTCCGGTCGCGTTCCCGCTGGAGTTTTTCCTGGACCAGACATCTTGATGCAACGGTGCTGATCTGGAATGCGGTGGATAAAAGAAGTGTTCTCCGGACAGTGTCCGGCGCGAGTGCCGTTTTCGATCCAAGGATCACGCAGGCAACTGCCCTTCCTTCGAAAAGGACCGGCATCAGTACAAGTGATTTTGCCTGATCCATCGGAGAAACGGTGTTCTCCGGCAGGAGTTTCATCCGGTGTTTGTCGAAGATGACCGGTTCGCCTTTTCTGATGATCCGGTGGATCATGGAATTGGTATGGATCGCAGGGGCGAATCTGCCGTTTCTCGACCTGAACATCGTATAGTCATCGAAGATGCTCAACTGATACACTGCCACCGACTCGAAGCCGGAGATCTTCGGGAGCATATCAAGAAGCGGATCCCACATCTCTTTGGTAGAGGATACGCCTTCCAGAATGAAGGCAAGTTCCCTGCTCATCATCTGCCGCTGCCGGTCTGCATCCTCTTCGGTGATGTCGTTCACGATCGTCAGCAGATACTGTCGGTCGACCGAGAGATTCATGGGGATGACCTGGGCCGAGATGTATCTGGTCTCCCCGTTGACCACGATCCTGTCTTCAAAGACTCGTGCCTCTTTGCCGGTCAAAGCCACCGTGTCATGGGCTTCCGTTAAACGGATCGATCCGATTTTTGCCAGGATCTCTTTTGAAGTCATCTGGGAAAGTTCCGCTCTTGACTTCTGCAGGAACTTCTCGGCGGATTTGTTGACGTAATAGTATTCCCGTGACTCCATCCCGATTACGGTGATGATCGCAGGGATATTGTTCATCACACCGTCCAAAAACCGTTTCCACCGTTTTGCCCCGAGCTCCGCATCTCTCCGGTCGGTCACGTCGCGAAGTGCCCCGTTGTATCCAAGGAAGATGGAGTCTTCTTCGAGAAGAACGGGCGATCCGGAAAACTCGCAGTAGATCTTTCGTTTATCTTTGCAGATAAAGGGGAACTCGGGAAGCATGAATCCGTTTTCCCGGGATACTGCTGACGCAAGTTCCCAGTTGAAACGGGCCGCCGCTCCTGCCGGCATAAATTCAGAAAATTTGCGCCCGGTAAGTTCCTCGGGCGAGTATCCGGTCACATTGGTAATTTGCGGACTTATGTACTGGATACAGAAATTTTCATCCAGCGACCAGATGACGTCATGGATCGTTTCAACGAGACGCCGAAACATCGCTTCGCTTTGTTCGAGAGCATCCGCCGAGTTTACATTTTCCGTGATATCGTCCCAGACGACCGTTACGCCGGGTCGTCCGTCGGGAAGGACCATGGGATATATTCGCTGATCAAGATAACAGTCTGTCCCGTTCTTCAAAAGGCGCAGTTCACTCCTGACCGTCTCTCCCTGAAGGGCTGCTCTTATCTGGTCGGTGAGCACATCGTTGCAGAACGTTTTGCAGGCACTGTCGTACACATATTTTCCAACGATATCATCGGCTTCTGCGGAGAGAAACGATACTAATGACTCATTTGCCTGAATGACTTTGAGATCGGCATCGATCAGGAGCACCATCTCGGAGGAAAGGTTGAGCATCGCGGATACTGGGACCCTTTTTGATAAGAAAAAGACTTTGGCTTTTCCGAAGGTGCGCATTTCGACCCGTCCGGACACGAGCAGGTTATCCATATATCGTGCTATGGTGTTCCGGTTCAGGTGCGTGGCATCGGCGATCTCTGTGACGGACATCCCTCGCGGGTTCTCTCGTAAAAGTGTAAGAATTTCGGAGAATTCGCCTGTCTGCTCTACCATTACACTTTATTTGGCCCCGGAAATTATAATGCTTTGCACCGTGTGTGGCATTGATGCACAACATCAATGCCGTGCATTGGTGGATATGTTTAAATATATGAATAACAAATAGTATTGTAGCAGCTTGTGAGAAGAGCACAAGCGGCAAACAGACCCGTGAACAAAATCAGTTCTGTAAAATGGGAAACAAGGATACACCACACACACCGGCCTTTTCCACAGAATATACACCTCACAAAACACACCACACCACTACTGTTTTCGGGTCTGTTCCATACAAATACTCAGGTTAATGACACGTACCACTCTCTTAAAACCTCTCCAAAATTTTTAGTATGTTTTTCCCTTCTTTGCCGGAAGCGGAAAAACAATGTTTACCTAATTTTTCTTCATACTTATTTTTCTGCACCAGTTTAGTTCAATAACTCTGTATGGAACAGTTTTTCTCTAAAAAAAGTGATTTTGGATATTTTCAGGGGCAGGAGTAGGAGTCTACCATCTCTATCTCGCGGTCGTCCTCTTTTTCTCCCGGAATTGCCAGCGGGTATTTCCCGGTCAGACATCCAAGACAGAGATCCTGTCGCGGAATGCCGATCGCTTTGATGAGTCCGTCAAGCGAGATGTGCGCAAGACTGGTTGCATCGATCTCTTTTTCCACTTGGCTGACCGATTTCGTCGAAGCGATCAGTTCATCCCTTGTTGGAAAATCCGTTCCAAGATAACAGGGGGCGATGATCGGTGGTGATGCGATTCTGAGATGGAGCTCCTTTGCACCGAACTCGCGCACAAGAGACAGGATCTTTTTCGAGGTCGTTCCTCTAACGATGCTGTCGTCGACTAAGACCACGGATTTGTCTTTGATATGACCGCGAACCGGATTTAGTTTCATCCGAACAGCGATCTCGCGTTTTTCCTGGCTCGGCATAATGAATGTCCGGCCCGTGTACCGATTTTTGATCAGGGCTTCACGGAAAGGGGTGCCCGATTCACGGGAAAATCCAGTCGCCGCCGCCGTTCCCGAATCCGGAACGGGCGAGATAAGATCCGCTTTTGCCGGCGCTTCCCTTGCGAGGAGTGCTCCGGTTTTTCTGCGCACATCGTAGACCGAGACCCCGTCAATGACGGCATCGGCCCGTGCGAAGTAGACATACTCGAACATGCAGTGAGCGCAGGATTTTGCTTTCATCACTTGCCTGGAAAAAACTTCCCCACCCTGCAGTCTAACGCTCTCGCCGGGGCGGATGTCTCTGATAAATTCGGCCCCGATCGCATCCAATGCTACGCTTTCGGAAGCGAGAACATGCCCTCCCGTCTCGGTTTTTCCGAGGCACAGTGGTTTGATGCCGAGCGGATCACGGAAAGAATACAGAATTCCGTCGAGCATAAAGATCACGACATATGATCCGCTGATCTTTCGCATACAGTAACTGATCGCTTCGTCAGGCGTGTGGTCGTGGATGATCTCGTTTGCGATGATCGCTGCAATGACTTCGGTGTCTGAAGTCGTTGAAAAAATGTGGCCGTGTCCTTCGTATTCATATCTGAGTTCGTCGGTATTGATCAGGTTCCCGTTGTGGACAAGCGACAGAGAATGGTCCCGAAACATAAAATGGAACGGCTGGATGTTCTCCGGTTTCGATCCCCCGGTCGTTGGATATCTCACATGACCAATGCCTGTTTTCCCTCTCAGCCCGTCAAGGATTGGACCGCTAAATACCTCGGACACGAGCCCGTATCCTTTGTATCTATGTACAGTCTCACCATCATACGTACAAATGCCTGCACTCTCCTGACCCCGGTGCTGGAGTGCATATAATGCCAAGTACAATGATCCCGATACATCTGTAGAATCGGTAATGCCAGTGATGCCGCACATGTTGTAAAAATATTGGTTGTATTCAGATATAGGTTTAACAGACGAAGACCGCCGTTGCGACAACGGTTGTCCAGTTGCCGTCTTGATCCGTCTCGGCAGCAATACTGATATTGCTCGTTTTCAGAATATTGCCGCCCTGTTTCTGCATGATTGTATCCAGCATCGTTCTGGCGAGTTCTTCGGCATATGCTCCGCACTGTTTTTCCGAGAGTCCAACACAGTGATGCTCCGAAAGGTACCCGTGCTGCTTGTCGTGAATCTGAGGGACAGCAAGTCCGATAGCTGCCGATATTGTCTCATTTGGTTCGTTTGATGTGTTTTTTGCCATCACACAGTACACGATCTCTCCCGGCCTTAAGGCAGAGAGTCCCTCGTCGCGCGAGACGATTTCTGCGTCCGGCGGCATAATGGAAGATACGTAGACCAGATTGAATGGGGCGATTCCTGCGTTTCTTAGGGCCATCTCGAAGGAAACGAGCTGATCTTTATGCACGCCTTTTCCTCGGGTGAAAAATACTTTTTTGGGAACTACCATCTTGGTTAATTGGTCTCTTTAACTAACTCATAAGGGTTGTGCTAGAGGATGTGTTTTGATGTGCTTTGATTTGAGTGGATTAAAATACGGTGATGTCCTATTAATTCTTAAGTACGAAAAGCTCAGTTGGGGTACAGCACACCTAACTGGGCTTTTTGACCCATACACCAGTAAATCGAGGGATTAATTGATGGCGGATTCAGTAGTTGACAGTATTTTAGCGGCGAGATATTATCGCACCGGTGAGGCATCGTTCGAAGATGTCTGTAGAAGAGTTGCAGATGCATTGGGTGAAACACCGGAAGAGACGAAGGAATACTTTGACGCCATGATGTCGTTGTCGTTCCTGCCGAACTCTCCGACACTGATGAATGCAGGAACACCTCTTGGGCAGCTTTCCGCCTGTTTCACGCTGCCGGTGAACGATTCTCTCCCGGAGATCTTCGATGCGATCCGCTGGGGGGCGATCATTCATCAGTCGGGGGGAGGGACCGGCTATAACTTTTCCCACCTTCGCCCGGAGGGTTCTCCAGTCCGTTCAACGGACGGCGTAGCATCCGGTCCGGTCTCATTTATGCGGGTGTTCAACGCAGCAACCGATGTCATCAAACAGGGCGGCAGAAGACGCGGGGCGAATATGGGTATCCTGAACGTCTGGCACCCGGACATCATGAAGTTCATCAAAAGCAAAGCCAAGGAAGGCGACTTCAGCAACTTCAATATCTCCGTGATGGTCTCGGATGCGTTCATGGACCTTGTGGCAAAAGGCGAGAAGGACAAGGTCTGGGTAACCAATACCGATGGCGTGGGCATTACTGTTGGGGAAATCTGGGAAGGCATCATCGAAGGTGTCTGGAAGAACGGCGAGCCGGGAATTCTTTTCTACGACACGATCAACCGGAAAAACCCCACCCCCAACCTCGGCGAGATCGACACCACCAATCCCTGCGGGGAACAGCCGCTCCTTCCGTTCGAATCCTGCGTTCTTGGAAGTATCAATCTGGCGAAGTTCATCCGTGCCGACGGTCTGAACTACGAAGCTCTTGATAAAATGACCCGGATGGGTATCCGGTTCCTCGATGCAGTCATCACGAAAAACGTCTTCCCGATCCCGGAGATCCGCGATGCCACGAACCGTACGCGAAAGGTCGGTCTTGGTTTGATGGGTGTGCATGATGCGATGCTCATGCTCCGGATCCCCTATGATTCGGAAGCCGGCAGAAACTTCTGCATCGAAGTGATGGAACGGATCAACAATGTTGCCGTAGAAGAGTCCGTCATTCTCGGGAAAGAAAAGGGAACTTTCCCAGCGTATGAAGGAAGTGTCTGGGACAAGCAGGGAATCATTATGCGAAATGCTGCCTTGACGACGATTGCGCCGACCGGAACCATCTCGCTTCTTGCCGGCTGTTCGTCCGGTATCGAACCGGTGTTCTCGTTTGCCTACACCCGAAGGAACACGGTCGGCAAAACATTTGTGATGGTTCATCCGTACTTCGAGTCGGAACTCAGGCGTGTCATCACAGCAATGGGTCTTACGGGCGCCGAAGCGGAGGCAAAACGCGACGAGGTCATTAACCACGTGCATGAAACCGGTTCGGTCCAGGATATTGCATGGCTGCCCGACACGTTCAAAGCGGTGTTCAAAACCGCTCTGGATATCGGATGGAAGGATCACGTCTTAATGCAGGCGGCATTCCAGAAACATGTGCACGCCTCGATATCGAAGACGATCAACATGCCGGTCACCGCGACCAAAGAGGATGTCGAGAAGGCGGTAATTCTTGCCTGGAGAGAAGGTATCAAAGGAATGACCCTGTACCGTACCGGGTCCAGGGAGGATGTCGTTCTTGCTCTCGAGAAGCAGGAGATCAAACCGGTGGAAGCGTCCCCGGAAATGCCGATCCCCGGCCTTGTCCCGCAGCTGACCTTCACCCGTCCGCGGGAGCTGGTTGGAAGAACCTTCCTTGCCCAGTCCGGATGCTGCCGTCTGTATATTACGGTGAACACGATGGACGGCAAACCGATGGAAGTGTTTATCAGAACGGTCGGAGCCGGATGCGAGGCAAGCAGCAATGCGCTTGGCCGGAGTATCAGCACAGGTTTACAGAACGGTGTTCCGTATGAGAAGTTCGTGAAGCAGTTTGCGAAAGTGAACTGTGTCTCGGCGATCAAGAACAAAAACTCCGAGGGTATGTCCTGTGCCGATGTCGTTGGAAAATGCATCGAGCTTGCGGCAACCAATCAGGCGATCGCGACCTTGGACAACTGGTCGCTGACGCCGGTCACCCCGGGAGAGAAAAAGAATCCGCCCTGCCCCGAGTGCGGGGAGCCTCTGGATTTCGGCGAAGGCTGTAATCAGGGGATCTGCAAGCACTGCGGATGGAGCGGCTGCAGCTGAATTTCAGCCACATCACTTTTTTAAAAAATTTCCCAACGTTCCTGCTTTTGAAAAGAGTTGTATGATTACAGATGAGGTTGGCGGTTCTTGCAGTCGATCCGGTTATAACCCGGTTCTCTTAAAAAGTCCCAGACACCGTTTTTTGTATTCGTCTTCGGTGATGATTCCGTTCTCCCGAAGATACTTCAGCGCCTCGAGGGATTTGTCGATCGCTTCGTCATCCAGCCCGTCACGGGGTTCCAGTGTTACCGATGAAGTCGGTTTCGGCTGTTCAAATTTGGGGGTCTCCGGCTTTTTCGAGACATAGACCTCGGCATCGTCCTCTTCCGGGAGATATTTTGCCTCATCATTGAGATGTTTGTATCGGCCGCCGCCGACCCGGGTCCGGCCTCCCGGCAGAATCATCGCATCTCCTTTCCCCTCGTCATGCCACTGATCGTCCGTCTTGCCTGAATCCGTCTCGAACACGATCACATCGTTCAGCGGTACTTCGGCCTTTTCCTTCGGCTCCTCTTTTTCTGCAGTGGATTCGATCATGCGGGAGACCCAGGCGGCCTTTGCCTCCTCTTTCTCTTCCTCCGTTATGACCTCTTTCTGCTCGAAGATATCCCCCTCCATATCCGGCGTATCCTCGAACACATCATCCTCTTCCAAAACGGCAGGCCCGGTCGATTTTGGTCCCGTCTCTCGTAACAGATACTCTTCGGTAAGCAGATTGCGTTTTACGGCGATGTCCCAGTTTCCCCCGACTTTGCCGTTCATCATCTCTCTCAGCGTTAAAAGTGCAGCTCTGACCTCCTCCACGGAATTTTTCACACTGTGGAAGATATATTTGTCATTGTTCACCGTTTTCAATGTCAAGGTCGGGGCGATCGCCGCCGGGAACCGTACCGAAGCTTCCATGAGGTCGATATAATTCATCTCATAGATCCGGTACACCGTTTGACGTTCGGGATATCCCCAGAGCATGCGAAGGCGTGTTAAAAGAATCGGGATCAGAAATTTATCTTTACTTCGTGCGTAAATAACATTCAAGACCTCCTCGGTCCTGGGGATATCATCCAGGATCTCGATCGGAAGATCGTACTGATACAATATTTCATGACGCACGGCAGAATCCCTCTGATACTTGTTATATCATTAGTGTTTGAAAATAGTTAAAGTTCCTGAATGATGAAAAAAACGGAATGGGAGTATTCTCCCGGGGATTTGATGTATTTACATCATTCCTGGGGGCATGCCGCCCATACCGCCCATGCCTCCGCCCATTGCGGCCATCTCTTCGGGTGATGGTCCTGCGGACTTTGCGGATGCGATGACATCATCGATTCTGAGAATCATGACTGCGGCTTCTGCTGCTGAGGAAATAGCCTGGGTCTTTACGCGGAGCGGCTCTACAACGCCTGCTTCCCACATGTCGACTGCCTTTCCTTCAAAGACATCGAGACCGTAGGTCTTCTTGCCTTTCTCGTGTGCTGCACGGAGCTCTACGAGCTTGTCGATTGGGTCGAGACCTGCATTCTCTGCAAGGGTTCTCGGGATAACTTCAAGGGCGCCTGCGAATGCTTCGATTGCGAGCTGGATACGTCCGCCCTGGGTTGCTGCGTATTCGCGGAGTCTGAGGGAAAGCTCAACTTCCGGTGCTCCTCCTCCGGCGACGACCTTCTTGTCTTCAACGACACAGGCAACGACACGGAGTGCATCTTCCAGTGCACGGCCGAGTTCGTCGACAACGTGGTCTGTTCCGCCTTTGATGATGATTGAGACTGCTTTGGGGTTCTTGCATTTCTCAACGAAGATCATCTCTTCGCCGCCTACTTTGCGTTCTTCAACAATTCCTGCAACACCAAGCTCGTCAGCAGAGATGGCGTCGATGGAGGAGATGAGTGCTCCGCCGGTTGCACGTGCAAGTTTCTCCATATCGGATTTCTTTACACGGCGGGTTGCGAAGATGCCTGCCTTGGAGAGGTAGTGCTGAGCAATGTCGTCGATACCTTTCTGACAGAAGAGGACGTTTGCGCCGGATGCTTTGATCTTCTCGACGATGCCTTTGATCATGCGCTCTTCCTCATCGAGGAACATCTGGAGCTGATCTGGGGAGGTGATGGAGATCTCTGCATCGACTTCGGTCTTCTTGTATTCGACTGCTGCGTTGAGCAGAAGGATCTTTGCGTTCTTGACGGATTTGGGCATGCCCGGGTGGACACGTTCCTTGTCGATGATCATACCTTCGATGATCTCGGACTCTTCGATTGAGCCGCCGACACGTTTCTCGACTTTGACGTTCTCGGTGTCAACTGTTCCATCAGCATCTGCAACGAGCGTGATTGCACGAACGATCAGGTCACAGAGTTTGTCTTTGGAAGCTTCTGCGTTTTTACCGGTCATTGCGGTTCCGGCGATCTTGGAAAGGATCGCGGTGTCCTTTGCCTTGACGTCGATTGCGATGGTCTGGAGAAGTTCCTGTGCTTTCTCGGCTGCCTGTCTGTATCCAAGGGTGATGACGGTCGGGTGAACGTCCATCTCGAGAAGTTCTTCGGACTTCTTTAAGAGTTCGCCTGCAATGACGACTGCGGTGGTGGTTCCGTCTCCGACTTCGTCATCCTGAGTCTTTGCGATCTCGACCATCATCTTTGCTGCCGGGTGTTCAATGTCCATCTCTTTGAGGATGGTCACACCGTCATTGGTGATAACGACATCTCCAATGGTGTCAACGAGCATCTTGTCCATGCCTTTCGGACCAAGGGTGGATCTTACGGCACCGGCAACGGCTTTTGCTGCTGCGATGTTCATGCTCTGTGCATCCCGTCCGCGAGTACGGTTTCCTCCTTCTTTGAGGATTAAGATTGGCTGTCCGCCAAGTTGTGCTGACATAGTATAATCACCTATACCCTGTTTCGACAGAGTAATGTATGGAATATGTTGTTTAGTGGTTCTATATAAACATGATTATTTTTGACGGTCATCTGCGATGTTTCCGGGGCGTATCCCCACGACGTAATGGAGGATACCCGATACGCGCCGAAGAAAAAAAGAAGGCAGGTATGGTTTCTCTTATATTAGAGAACAGCTTCTATTCTGTTGAGTGCTTCTTCCAGTCTTTCGAGGGATGCTGCGTAGGAGATCCGAATCCATCCTGGAGCTCCAAACGCAAATCCCGGGGTTGCCGCCACATGAGCTTTGTCAAGCCAAAGATTTGCTGTTGCCCCATCATCGCCTCCGCAGTTGATGAATGCATAGAATGCACCGTTTGCCGGTGCAGTTTTCAGTCCCATGCCGGCAAGTCTGCCGATGACATATTTTTTCCGTATCTCGAACTCTTTTCGCATCGATTCGACACAGGTCTGGTCACCTGTGAGGGCAGCAACGCCTCCCCACATAGCAAAGGTGTTGACGTTTCCAACCGAGTGCTGCATGACTTTATCCATGTACGGGATAACGTTTTCCGGAGCCGAGATATAGCCAAGTCTCCATCCGGTCATCGCGTAGGCTTTGGAAAATCCGTTGATGGTGATCGTGCGTTCATCCATATCCGGCAGGGATCCCATCGACACATGCTCCTGACCATAGACGAGTTTTTCGTAGATCTCGTCTGAAAGACAATACAGGTCGTGATCGATGCAGGCATCCGCAAGGATCCTGAGCGATGAACGGCCGAGGATCGAACCGGTGGGGTTCGATGGCGTGTTCACGATGATCATCTTGGTCTTATCAGTGATTTTTTCGTATAGGGACTCATCGACCTGGAAATTTTCGTTGAGAGAATGATGAACTGCTTTTCCTCGTGCAATAGTGACGCAAGGGTCGTATGAGACCCACGCCGGATCAAGAATAATCACTTCATCGCCGGGATTTAGGCATGCCATCATTGTGATCCGAATGGCATCCTTGGCTCCGCTTGTACAGAGGATTCTGTTCTGATGTGTCGGGATATGGTTTTCCGTATTGAGTTTATCGGCGATCGCTTTGGTCAGGGCAGGGATGCCACGGGACGGTGCATAATGAGTCTCGCCACGGTGCAGGGCATCTATTGCAGCCTGAGTAATATGAGAGGGCGTAGCGAAGTCCGGTTCACCGACGGCGAGGCTGATCACATCAATCCCTTTGGCGACCATATCCTTTGAACGGTTGTTCATCGCCATCGTTGCAGACGGAGGGACTGCAGCGATGTTTTCTGAAAGAGGCAACATACTATCTATGTCTGTTCTGCAAGATATTTAAGGAAAGACGTTGGTCTGAAAAAAAGAGATTAGGATAAGAAATCGACTGCTGCGGAAAGTCCGTCGCCTTCGAGATTGTAGCCGGCTTTCTTGAAGCACATCTGAACAGCTGCAATGGTTGCGATGATCTCGGGCGTATCGATAATACCCATATTTCCGATTCTGAAGATCTTTCCTTTGAACCGATCCTGCCCGCCGGCAAACTCGATTCCCATCTTTTTGCAGGCTCCACGGATTTTTGCATCTTCGACGCCTTCCGGATAGAAGAATCCGGTGACGGTGTTCGATGCTTTTTGCAGAGCATCGACCTGAGGTACAAGCGAAAGACCCCATGCTTCGCCGGCTGCGCGAACGGCGCCGGACATTCTGTGGTGGCGTGCGATCCTGTTTTCAAGCCCCTCTTCTTCGATGAGTCTGCATGCTTCGCGCAGTGCGAGGAACAACGGAACGGCCGGTGTTGCCGGAGTTTCCATCGGGTTGCCGTCGGCTGATTTCTTTGCCTTCTTTAAGTCGAGATAGAACGGTCTGTTCTCGGAGAGTCTGTCCCAGGCTCTCTGTGAAACGGAAACGGCGGCAAGTCCTGCAGGGGCTGCCAGACATTTCTGGCTTCCGACGATCGTTACATCAGCGCCCCAGGCATCTGCCTTAACGACGTCTCCGCCGATCGAAGTGATCGCATCGAGGATGAACAGTGCATCGTATTTTCGTGCTAGTTTTCCAACCTCTTCGGCTGGATTCAGGATTGCTGCAGAGGTTTCGTTGTGGACGAGAGTTACGACTTCTGCGCCGTTTTCCAGTTCCTGTTTGAGGGCTTCGAGATTCAGCGCATGTCCCCACTCTGATTCGATCATCGTGGTCTCGCCGTAGATCTTGGAGATCAGGCCGAGTCTTTCTCCGAACTTTCCATTCACGAGGGATACGATTTTTTTGCCTTTGGCAAACGAGCCGATCGCAGCTTCCTGACCAGCAGTTCCCGAGCCGGAGAGGACAAGCATATCGTTTGTCGTGCCGAAGATGGGTTTTAAGCCTCTGACAATATCTGCATAGCAGTCGCCAAACTCCGTACTCCGGTGGTTGATTGCCTGTTTCGTCATTGCATTCCGGACCGTTTCGGGCATCGGAACGGGTCCCGGCATCATGAGCAGTGTTTCTTTATACATGGGAAAGTCTGTTACATATATGAGAATAAACATACATATAGTAATTCCATAGAGGTTGTATCAGATGCCAGAAGTCGCAGTTATAGCAGGTTCGGTTTCGGACCAGGCGATCGTTGATAAGGCAACGGCCGTTCTTCAGTCATACAATATTTCTTTCGATGTTCAGTTTATCTCCGCTCACCGCGATGCCGATAAACTGGATGAATACGTGAAATCTTCGGATGCACTGATTTTCATTTGTATCGCCGGCATGTCGGCTGCTCTACCGGGTGTTGTCGCGGCGAGAACGAAAAAACCGGTGATCGGCGTCCCCGTTTCCGGGAAAATTGCCGGCGGACTGGACGCTCTACTTTCGATCGCACAGATGCCAAAAGGCGTCCCGGTTGCCTGCATGGCGGTCGACGGCGGGGAAAACGCGGGACATTTCGCAGCAAGAATTCTTGGCAAAAACTAATTTTTCAGTTGATTCATTCACTTCAGATTTTGGAGTGACACAACATCTTTAAAAAATAAGAGGCTGCCGATTTTGGCACCCGATCTCGAATTATGCTTCGATAATGTACTTTGCTTTAAGTTCGTTCCATTTCTCGGAAGCCATTAATTTGGTGAGTCCGTCGTTGATGAGTTTCTGAAGCTCGGTGTCGCCGTTTCTCATAGCTACGGCATACTCTTCGCCGGTCGGGATTGTAGCAAGCATGACAATTCCATCTTTGCCTTTGATGTAGTCTTTGATGTTTACATCATCAAAGATGACAGCCTGCACGAGTCCGTTCTCCAGAGCAACCATCGACTGCGGGAAGGTGTCGTAGAGTTTGATCTTTCCGTCTTTTACCATCTGGTCATATTTTGCCTGACCGAAGAAGTCATCACTCTGGATATACTGATCAGCAGAGCAGCTTCTCTGGACACCGATCGTAAGATTTCCTGCCTTGAACTGATCCAGCGTTACGGTAGAACCGTTCTTTACGGCAACACCCTGGTCCACACTCCAGTACGGCTTTGAGAAGGTCACCTGTGCAGCACGCTCAGGTGTGATAGTCATTCCTGAGTAGACCATATCGATCTTGTTTGCAAGAAGTGCCGGAATGATTCCGTCCCATGCGACTGCCTTGATTTCGACATTGAATCCTTCCTGTTCTGCGATCCACTGGATCGATTCAACATCGAATCCGACGAAGTTGCCGCTTTCATCAACGTACGAATAGGGCGGGTAGTCTCCGTCGATACCCACGATATACGTTTTTTTCTCAGTTTGGTTACTGACACAACCTGCGGTTAGAACAGCAGATACAACAAGAAGGGCTATGATTACCCCAAAAAACACTTTTCTATCCATCTGTTAATCATTTTAATTTATCCTATAAATCACTTACTTCCCATTCAAAAAATGGTGTGACCTATTAAAAGAAGTGTGTGAAATTGTATTCATATATCGTTATTTTTTGAAATACAGGTAACAATGACAGTGACCAAATGCCTCGATGTCTGCAGGTGCGTCCCTGCAAGGACAGAGATATATCTTATCAGCTTCGGCATCGCCGGTCGGGATACGGCATGGACAGAATCGTTTTCCATATACAAGTTTGTTTCTGGCAATTCCTTCGATGGTTGAATCGGTTACATCTTTGTTTTCATTCAGGACCCAGCCCTTTTTTACTGCAACTTTCTCGATCGAGGGGCGGATTTGCTCAGCGACTTCCTTTATTTCCTCGCGTGTTGGAATGAGATTCATTATCAAATATTCCTTTTCAGAAGTTATCAGGGTTTGGTTTATGGAAAATATATCTCCGTTATTTTTCCAGGGATTTGAGGATCATGCGTTTCTGGATTGGTTTCAGATGATCAAGATAGAGTATCCCTTCATGATGATCTTTTTCATGCAGAAAAGCCCGGGCAGCAATTCCTTTGAGTTCGGTCTCGATCGTCTCACCGGAAATATCGAGGTATCTGCAGGTGATCTTTCCAGGGCGGCGGACCGGCCGCTGGATCCCTGGAATACAGGGACTTCCCTCCATTTCTTCAACAAGTGCCCCTTCTTTCAATACTTCCGGATTCGCTCCTTTGATGGTTACCCCTCCGGCATTTACAATGAAGAGGCGTTTCGATACGCCTATCTGGGGAGCTGAAAGACCAATGCATTTGTTGTGGATCATTGTGTCCCACATGTTCGTCAGGATCTCTAATTCCAGCGGGCCGATGTTTTGCACCGTTTCCGCATGCAAAAAGAGGACAGGGTCTCCGTATTTTCGTATCTCGCAGATCATAGATTTTGTATTATCGCTGGAATTGTTTTAGTGTTGTGATTACACATACATATGCATGGATCTACAGTATGATCGTCCAGGACATGCATTTGGAACCGTAAACGGGGTCGAACTCGAAGGATTCTGTCTGCCGGTGCCTCCGTCGAATCTGATATTTATTACGGCTCCGGGCGTATTTCTCGGATGCGGTTTTTTTGATATGCGGACCTTTGACAAACTTGGGATAGCTGCCGTCAGGATCACAGGTGTATCAACGCTCGAAGAACTTCTTGCAGGCAAGATCGCGGAGCTGACACAATCTGCAGAGACATCGGGTATTCGGGTCGGGATGACTGGAAATGATGCACTTCTGCGTATTTGTTCCCCGCATACACACCTCTAAGCAAAGATTTTTTAGTAATCACTCCGTTGTATTAACTATGAAACAGTCTGTTCTTACTGTATTAGTAGTATTGGCTGCTCTTTCCTTACTTTGTCTCCCTGCTTTGGCAATCGAGATAGGTTCGGATACTGCAACCATTTATGTAACGTCAACTCCGTCTGGAGCAACAGCAACCGATTCCGGCACCGGGAAGACCATTACTACGCCGGGTAATTTTGTCATCTATACGACTGGTACGCCAGTTGATCATTACATAACCGTGTCAAAACCAGGGTATTATGATTATCATTATGATGCCGGCTCTGTTTTCACGGTAGGCGATTATGTCACGGTCAATGCCTTATTGGTTCCGATCCCGACCAACGGTTATCTTTCCGTGTCCTCGAGTCCTTCGGGTGCCCTTGTTTACATTGATGGAGTATACAAAGGAGTCAGTCCTCTCACGGTTACTCTTGCAGCAGGTTCACACAGTATTAGTATGGTGATGTCCGGATATAACTCATGGTCCGGCTCGACAACGGTGAATGCAGGTCAGACCACGGAGGTTTCCGCAACCCTGACCCCGTCCGTGACATACGGATATCTTTCCGTCTCTTCCAGCCCGTCGAATGCGGATGTTTACATCAATGGTGTTTACAAAGGTGATACCTCATTCACGATCGGTCTGAACCCGGGAACCTATCAGGTCACGGTAAAGAAATCCGGCTACACATCGTATACAACGACAGCAACGGTGAATGCAGGTACGACAACATCGGTTTCGGCCAGTCTCCAACCGAGTGCAAATGCTTATGTCCAGATTGCTTCCTATCCGTCCGGTGCTGCCGTCTATATTGACGGAAGTTATGTTGGAAACACCCAGTACTCCACGGCATCCAATCCGAACTATCTGAATGCAGGTCCATTTACGCCCGGAACATCTCATACGCTCCTCTTCACCCTTGACAACTACAACCCCTACTCTACGTCATTCGTATTGAGTTCAGGTGAGACCAGAACGATTTCTGCAACACTTGTCCCGGTTACGCCAGTCATAACTACTGCAACTCTTCAGATTACCTCAGATCCGTCTGGTGCTGATGTGTATGTGGATAATGTGTTCAGAGGAGTTACCCCGGTGAATTTAAACGACATTACAGCCGGTACTCACACCGTACTTCTCCAGAACACTGGATATGATGACTGGTCCCAGTCCATTTCTTTCTCAGCTGGTCAGACTGTTGAGAGAACCGTTGTGCTGTCTCCGAAGGTTGTTCCAACGCCAACCTCCACACCTGCCCCGTTCATCGGCCTCCTTGCCGGACTTGGGGTCTGCGGAATTTTGTTCGCTGCAAGACGCCGGTAAACATTCCGGTTTCAAGACCACTCAATTTTTGAGGGTCTTCCTTTTTTTGCAAATCAATTAAAAGACAACTCTTCAGTGTTCTTTGGAGAATACCATAGGTTCTGAAGAAGTTGCGTCAGCTGAAATAGAACATACGTAAAAAAAAGTTAGATGCAGTCCTTCAAGTGGAACTTGAAGGGACCGAGGTTTCCGCCGTAGTTTCCTGCGGTGATCTTTACGACACCTGGAACTCTGCATGCTGCCTGAACACCGACTTTCATAGCCTCCTTGACTGCTGCTTCGGAGACACCGTCGATGACGATCTCGTAAACTGCCTTGACGCCTTCGGGGATCTCGGTTTCCGGGACCTTCTCGCGGATCGTGGGGCAGAACTTTTCGTTGGTGGATGCACCCATGAATTTGTATTTCAGGGAACCGACTTTGGATCCTGAGGATACAACTCCGCCGGGGAACGGGGTGATGGTTCCGGGAACACAGCTGATTGCATCGACTGCTGCTTCTGCTGCGATGAGTGCTGACATCTGAGAGTCTCCCATAATCAGGAAGTTACCGCCGGCAACGCCTTTAATTGCTCCGACTTCTTCTTCTACAACAAAGTTGCCGCCCATGATTGGGATGGACCAGCAGTTGATTCCGCCAACGACGACTTTGGATTCGTATCCATCGCCGAAGAAGTGGAGTTTTACCGGGATGATCTCTTCAGAGCCTGCTTTTCCATTGAAAACGGCGGTTGTGGGTGCAGTTAAAACACACTCGGCAATGCGCTCAAGAACCTGCTCTTTAAGTGCCTTCTTACCACAGCAGAGCATGATTGCATATCCCGGGCGGTTGTCGGGGGTTTCCGATGCCGGAACGAACCGTTCGATTCCTGCTTCGCAGGGGCAGCCGATGGTTGAGGTTGCAAAACCGGTTGCTTCGGTTGCTGCTTTGTATGCCCACTCTTTCGTTACTGCAGTGATGATTACACGGGCAGCCCACACCGGGAAGCCTTCTGCATATGTGTCTTCAAGAATTACACCGTTGAATTCCATATTATATGAATTGGGCATGGTGGTAAATAGCGTTTGCGGGTTGACACACGCTGCAGCCGGATAATGGAGCAAGATATGCCGTTGTTCTAAAAAAATAGGGGATGTTGAGGATTCCAACTGAGTTATTCAACAGGTTTATGGGTACGGTTAAGCAGTTTCAGCGGATATGGGAGAGCAATGCAGAGAACGATGGCGGCAACCATCAGCCATACCTGCGAGAATAATGCTGTCGGCATACCTATGGCATCCGCCATAATGCCGATAACCATAATCGCCACGGCTGCTAACCCTTGGGGGATGCCGATTATGATTCCGGATGCAAGTCCGACACTTCCCGGCATAAGTTCCTGGACTGTTGCGATTTCAACAGAGGCAGTCGCCATCATGAAAAATCCGGCAATCACGAGAGATATGACCGACCCAACTCCTGATAGGAGAAATATGCCGAAGTAGGCAGCCGTCGCTCCGATATAAGCCGTGAACATAACCTCTTTTCTTCCGATCTTGTCGGATAGAGGTCCGGCGATGAGGGTGCCGAACATTCCTGCAAAGATCATACAGCTGACAACACCAGTCGCCAGAAGGTAATCAACTCCTGCATATGTGGTTAGATAGACGGCGGCAAAGGCGAGAAATCCGTAGTAGACCCAAGTTCGAAGTGAACTTATGCCGAGAACAAAAACGGCGTTTCTCCATTTCGGTTTTACCGTCTCTGTATCCACGGATTTCGGTGGAAGGAACGCCGGTTTCTGCTGGTGTTTCCTCAGTAAAACTGCCACAATGACTGCTGGAATAATGAGCCATATAAGTGCCGGGAATCCTCCCCATGCAAATAATGCTCCGGTAACGAGAGGTGCCGCTCCGTATCCAAAGGATCCACCGACCGAGAAGAGCGAAAGGAACGTTCCGCGATTTGCCGAGGTGGTGAACTGATGGATCTGCTGGTAGGCATTCGGATGGAACATGGAATTTCCAGCTCCTGCAACCACTGCCATGGTGAGAAGCACCCAGTAATTCTGGGTAAATCCGAATACCGCGATGGCAAGGCCGGTAATAAGAATACACCAGGATATCCCCGGGACCCACCGACCCTTATCGATCATCCAGCCGGTCAATGGCTGGAATATTACCATAGTTAGCGTGACGAGGGTAAACAGACATCCTGCCATTGCATAGGAGGTGATCCCCTGCTCGGTAAATATCGGAATCAGTGCCGGGAGGATAGCCGGAACCACGGGGATGTAAAAGTCCGCTGCCCCGTGACCTGCGGCAAGACCGGCAATGCGTTTTGTAAGATCGTTCATGATATTCTCTCTAAACGGATGATCTCAACCGGGATCTCCAGATGTTCTTTTGTGTGGAAAGCGAATTGTTTTGGAATATTCAGCATGGCTGCCGTTTTTGAGGTGATAACAGCTGTATTTTTTGTGTATGCTTCGAGAAACGGGATGCTGCCTTTGTTGAAGATCCCATAGCAGACTGGCGCCGTCAGGAGAGCGAAGTCGATAAACGGCCGGTCGGCATGCTCTTTCTGCGCCCCGAACGGGGGATTCATCAGGACCGTATCTGCAGAAAGCGGTTCGGCGGTTTCATCGATGCGCATTCGCAGCCATTCGATATCGACCCCGAACTTTTCAGCATTTTTTCTGGCAATTTTCAGGGCAGCTTCGTCTATATCGACACCAGTGACCGATGCTCCAAGGAGTGCCGCCCCTATCGAAAGCATTCCTGTACCGCAGCCAAGATCTACGACCGTCATGCCTTCGATATCGCCGGCCAGGGCTGCTTCGTGCAGAAGCCTCGCTGCAAGCGGGGCAGGCGTCATATATTGTTCAAGTTCGGCAACCGGCGAGTGAAATCCCTGTACCTTCTGCAGGCACATCTCAAGTTGTCTGAGTTTCATGGTAAAATTTCATCGATGACATAATCGTCCCAACTGCGTTTTCCAAGAACGATCTCAAATTCGGCAGGCGAGAGGACCGGCACGGGAAACCGGCTCTGGTCATCCAGAGCAAGTCTCGGGCATGCTGTATTCACATAGGCATCGAAGCCGAGATTTCTCAGCTGCATCTCGGATATCTCCCGAATCAGAATGACCGTGGCATTTTCGTTCAAGGTGGCAAGCCGTTCAGCAAGTTCACGGCGTGCCTGACCCGATTTGGAAGAGAGCAGGATCCCGAATGTTTTCGCACTTTTTGCCTTTTCGATCTGAGCAAACCGTTTTCTCAAAAGACGGTCGGCAGAAACTTCCTGCAGGATACCGTCGGCGAACGGGTCGAGAGAGAAGGTTGGTTTTTTCGTGGCAAGCGATACGCCGATCGCATGAAAAACGCCGGTCCCGATGAACAGGTATGCTTCGGCGTTTGCATTTTTTGCCGAAGCATAGGTACATCCAAGAACCTGGCCGTCGAGCGGGGTTCGCGAGGATCCCTCTCCGATCACGGCGTTCACTCCGTGTTCATTCAGCCACCTGCAGATTGCCTTTGTCTGATGGGCGTGCTGGATCGTCGTTGTGACCCCGACCGATGCATATTTCTTGAGTTGAGGCACGGCGGATTCCAGAATTTCAAGGGGAATGTCCTGCTGGAATGGGAGATAGATGACGTTTTTTTCCGGAGTCACCGGGGTGTGCCCGACATGGACGAGAACATCCGCCCACTCCAAAGCATCCAGACTCAGATCGCAGGCTCCCCAGCAGGCATCTCCGCTGATCAGGACATCGAACCCCTCCTCTTTTAGAGCTCTGGAGATCTCCGCTGCTTGTCGTTTCAGCCCTTCGGGCAGCTGAACTGCGATCCTTTTTGCATTTCGGCTTTTTAGCTGGGTAATAACTTCAGAAAGCTGAATCAATGATCTTCACACCGTTTTCGTCAACATCGATCGTGACAAGTGTTTTGTAGGGAATGCCGATATCTGGAGATCCTCTGTTCACAACAAAGAGAATATCCACAAGTTCCGCCCCGGCAATTTTCAGTGCCGGGAGGATCCCTTTGATCGTGCCGCCGGTACTGATGACATCGTCAATGATCACGACTCTGTCGCCTTTATGCACACAGTTCATATAGAGGGTTCCTTTGGAGTATCCGGTCTCCTGACCGATGACGACTTCGCCCGGCAGACGGTATTCCCGTTTTCTGATAACAACGAAGGGAATGCCGGTCGCAAGAGTTAGCGCAGTCCCTATGTGGATTCCCATTGCCTCGGATACCACGATCTTATCGACGTTTTTCAGATCGAGGGACACCATCATCGCCGCCGTCACATCACGCAGAAGTTCCGCCGTGACTTCCGGGATGCCGTCTGTCAGAGGATTGATGAAATAATTATAGACCACCCCGTCTTTTTCCCGTTTGACCATAGGACATGTCAGAAGGGATTCTTTGAGGATTTCAAGCATGCCTCATATGTTGACTTTTCTTACAAATACGTCTAACGCCGGCGAGACAAGGTTTTTCTGTTCGTGCCGCTAATGCTCTTTCAATGAAATACATTCCGGCTGTTCTTTTGCTGACAGTTTTGCTCGTTTCTAGTGCCGGCTGTATCAGTCTTGGGACACAGACGACCGACATCGTCATGGGCAATGAAACGGTTGGTCATATTTACGTTACTCCGGTCACCGATAATCTCCTTTCAAACGAATCGGTGACGGAAAAGTTCGATATAACGGTGGAACTCTTCGGGTTTACCTTCACCAAAGAAGGCGTAACGCAAAGCGAAACTGAAGATATCATTGGAACCCTTTCATCCGTCAATACGACAGACACCTCTTCACTGCTTGATCTTGGGTTCATTCCTTCGCTTGACGAGCTCTCTCCTGACGATCCGGATGATTTCCTGCACCAGATCCTTACCATGCCGGTAACCAATCTGGAAAATGAGGCAGCACTCGACTCGATCGATTTTGACGGCGCCGGGGCTCGGATCCAGGCATCAGCCGAACGTATCGCCAATCTTTTGGGTCTTGCCTGATTCACAGACAGTATTCGATTAAAAATTTGATGCCGATCAGAACGAGGATAACTCCTCCCAGAATCTGCATTTTGTTTCCAAGGATACTGCTGAGTTTGTGACCCGCGAGGACCCCAAAAAATGAGAACAGAAAGGCGACCACGCCGATGATCACTGCCGGGAGAAGGACTGCCTCGCCGATCAAAGCAAAACTTATTCCAACGGCGAGGGCATCTATGCTCGTTGCAACGGCTAAAAGCAGCAGCACTTTCCATCCAATCAGACTGATTCCCTCTTCATCTCCGGAAAAACTGTCCCAGATCATTTTTCCGCCGATAAAAAAGAACAGACCTACTACGATCCAGTAGCCGAACGGATCGATCACCTGCGTGATGGGGACCCCGATCCCCCATCCTAAGAGCGGCATGGCAAACTGGAAAAATCCGAAAAATATTCCGGCAGTCACCGCTGTTTTTACGATATTATCTTTGAGCGCTGCACCGCCGGCGAGCGATACGGAGAACGAATCCATCGCGAGGCCGACCGCGATGACCAGTGATGAGAGGAGAAGATCGGTCATTAAAAGACGGGTTTTCCGTTTCGGCGAACATGATCGACGCCCTCAGGATCCTCGACGACGACGACAAACGTGCCGTGACAGGGTTTCGTGTAGGCATAAACGAGTTTTTCATTGGCAACGCCGACGATAAGCGGCGGTATCCCGATGAGAGCTTTTTCGAGCAGTTTGAATCCGGGAGGGACTTCGTATTTTTCCGTACTATTTTTTCTGATGATCTCCCGTGCTTCTTTGAAACTGCAGTTCTTTGCCAGAATCTCGTAGTTCATATTTTCAAGACAGCCCATTCGAGTACCTCATCTAATTTTATGAGAAGGGGCCGGGTGTTGTGCGTCACCGGAGCCACGACTTTTTCTGTTGGATATTCGATCTCTTCAGCGAGATCATATGCATGTTCGCCGAAAAGCACCGAAATAAGGAGAGATTTCGGGGCTACTGCAGACGTTGTAGCCGTGTAAGTAAGTCCCGCATCGTTGTGGATCAGGGAAATTATCAGCGGATACTGGACCGTTCCGTCGGCCAGTTCTCCAATGGCTTTCTCGACGTCTTTGTATTCCGAGACATAATGACTTTTCGGATCACTGGTTTTTACGAGCTGCTTTGCTGACGGATTTGCCGCAACGACCGGATGGTGCCCAGCATCCTGCAGAAAGTCTGCGATGTACAGAACAAGCGGGGACTGTACAGGGATCTGGGGACAGCCGATTAAAATGAGCACCTCTCCCATAGTAGCTATTCATCTGTTTTGTTAAGGTATAAATATTGGTTTGAGGGTGATTATCCGATATATTCGCTCTGTATTTTAAGAACTTCTTCGCTGTTTTTTGCGTTGGCATACTCTTCCAGTGGCTCTTCGTTGAGTTTGAGGAAATTCAGCCCCCAGTTGAATTTTTCCAGAATACGTACGGCCTGCTCCTGCTCTCCGAGAATCACGAGAGCTGCCGCTATTGCCTCGACCGAGGTAAGCGTGAAGGGTTTTCCAAAATTCACCGGGTTTGCGGCAACGAGAAACGGCAGGGCACGCCGGTTTTTCCAGGGATTGAGGTTGGTAGTATCAAGCACGATCCATGAGCAGTCCAGTGCCGTGATGGATGTGACCCATTTTCTATCCGGGGGTGATATTACGTATTCGGCGGTGGGGTCAAGGAGGAGCGTGGTTTTAGGCACATGAGTGATTTTATTAACGACATTGATCATCCCGAATTTTTGCAGTTTTTTGACAGTACATTTTTTCGGATCACAGGAGTTGTCGCGGTATGCAATGAGTGAGATCAGAATGCCCATGATCTTTATTTATGTCTTCCTGATACAAATAGTATACTCATGTTTATCCTCGCTTCACCCTGTGTTTTGCATGAAAATCTTCGTGCTGACGGCATTACAACCGATGAAGACCGTGAGGTTTTCATAAAATGCAGAAAAAGATGCGAGGAGTTCGGTATCGATATTGTTCCGCTGCCGTGTCCGGAGACGCTGTATCTTGGAACTCCCCGATCCCCCGGGTCATTTACCGAAAGGCTTGATACCCCGGAGTTTTCGGCTCTTCTCGATCGATTGGAGGAGGAGGTAAGGGACCTGATTTCGGTGAAAGGCGAGCCTATCTGCATTCTTGGCGTAAACTCATCTCCGACCTGCGGGGTAACAACCACATATTTCACGAATGAGAAGTCTGTTGGTCCGGGTGTTTTTCTGAAAAGATTCTCCCACTTCTGCGCGGTTGACGCTCGTGTTTTTGCAAAATACCGGATATATCTGGCATCGCCGCTTTTTTCGGAGGCCGAACGCCGGTATAATGCCTATCTTGTTGAAGTTCTTCGACAGAATTTCTTTTTCGTGTATCTCCCTCAGGAGGCCGCTGACACCGAAGACGGTAGAGAGGGATCCCGTGAACAAATTATCTATGAAAAAAATCTATCTGAACTGAAAAGAGCGGATATCGTTGTCGGGGTCATCGACGGATCGGATGCGGATTCTGGGACCGCCTGGGAAATGGGATATGCATTTGCATCCGGAAAACGGGTGATAGCTCTCAGGACGGATTTCCGGAAGTTCAGCGGGAATGAACGGGTGAATCTCATGCTCGAGATGGAGGCAGAGGTCGTTTTGAACGTCGACGAACTCGTTTCGGCACTGGGCTTTCATCCGCTTCCCTGATTTTTGAGCTTTCGCTCATACTGAAATTACACGGCCAGTCTTCGTGCGACGGCCAGGTTATCTTTATCGGTCCTGATTTCGTCAGAGGGGGTCTCCATAATGAAGGCGCAGTGCGAGATCTTTGGAAACGTCAGGACATCATGAATGGTCTCTTCTCCAAGATATCCAAGCCCCAGATGTTCGTGTCGGTCCAGATGGGAACCGACCCCGCCTTTCATGTCGTTGAGATGAATGACTTTGAGTCGATCAAGGCTTCCTGCCTCATCATTGAACCAGCCGAACACGGTCTCCGCCCCGTGACCTTTCAAATCGTAGCCGGCTGCTGCTGCATGACAGGTGTCAAAACAAAATCCGACCCTTCGTTCGTTTGAAAGAGCGTCGGAGATCACGCCTATGTCCGTGAATGTTCCCCCAACGGTATTTTTTTCGTTCGCGGTGTTTTCGAGCAGGATCATTGTCTCGCCTTCCGACTCATCCAGCGCCTGACCGATCGCCGCGATGACTTTCTCCTGACCTTTTTTATGTCCGTCTTCTTTTCCGTGATGACCCAGATGGGTCACGAGATAGGGGATTTTGAGCTGATCGCAGCGGTCAAGCTCTTCGGTCATGGTGAAAATCGATCTTGCATATATCTCGGGTTTTTCTGCTGCCGGATTTGGAAGGTAGGGCATGTGATCAACGACCGGCCCGATTCCCGAAATGTTTAATGCATCGATAAACGCTTCTGCAATCGAGGGTTCAATCGGTTTGGCAGCCCAGACACGCGGACTCCGCGTAAATATCTGGAAGGTGTCGCATCCCGCTTCCTGGGCCCTGGACACGGCAAGAGGTAAGGAGCCGGCGATCGATACGTGGAATCCGAGTTTAATCATTTCGTTCTCTCCATTCTTTTATCATTGCAAAAAGTGCATCGGCAATGGTTTTCGGGTTTGCTCCCCAGTGAACCACTGCGCCGAAGTATCCGTTGTACATGCCTATCCCGCTGTTTTCCGCACGGCAGCACCGTGCGATGAACGGCTCTCTGTTTACCTGCGTGATCGGGCAGATGTCTTCGAACTCGAAATCGTAACCGTAATTTTCGTGACAAATCTGTCTGCCGGTCCGGCAACAGGCGATCCGTGATCCTTTCGGCGGGATGTCCCGGTCCAGCGTATGGGGAAATCCGCCGGCTCTGCAGGGATAGACTTCCGTGTCGAGTTTACTGATGTCTCTGATGTGGTGATCGAAGACGATGTTTTCGGTTTCGAAAAAGCCGAGCGATTCTAGCCCGTTGAGCGTATCGACAAGGGAAGGATTCGGCGGCGTGATGTCGAAGACGTGGACCGTTTCAAACGTTGAAAGGTCGGGATCACACACGAATGTCATGTGATCGTCCTCTTTTCCAAAGACGGTGCATCGTTTCTTTGTCGAAAGCGCTTTTCTGACCAGACCTGCCCGGTCATGGGTATTTACCTCTTCTTTCCATACAACGGTATCCTCTGGTCCTGCGACGAGTTCCACCGATTCGATCTCCCGCATGAGTCCAATGCCGTCTTTCGGCAGTATTTTCAGCACCTCAACTCCGTCCAGCGTCGGATGGATCAGATATTCTGTGAGGAAATACACCTTCTCGCCGAGGGGAGATGTGGCGGCATTGCCCACGAATTTACACTCTTTTGGGAATATCATCATTCAGGTCTTTCTATTTTTGCCAGTACTTCGATGAATTTGTAGGTGAGTTTGACCGTCCCCCCGCCGATGTGACGGATGGTGATCGGCGATTCCGGGGCCGTTTTTATTGCGAGTTTATTTCCTTCGTAGACAAAAATGATTTCATTATTGTTTATGTAGGCTGAAGCATCCGCCCCGGTCATTTTCACACAGCCGATTTCCTGTATCTGTTCTTTTAACGAGTCCCACATGATTGATAGTAAATTGGGCTTTGGAGGATTAGTATTTTATCCAGCCGTGATTTTTCAGGCTCAACACAAATCCTTATATCCGGTCAGGCACACATATTTGTTAACGAGATTTTCGTTTACGAAAATATCGGCTACAAAAATCTGCTGATACCTATGACTGAAGAACCCTGTATAATCGACAATCCCTATTCCATATCCTATCCTGAGATTCTTGCACTCGCATCAGAAGACGGCAAAACAGTTGAACTTATTGAGAGGTTCGACTGTATGGGCGGGGCGATGTGGGTGAAAAATCATTATGCGAAAAGTCCGCTCGTCAAAAGTTCCCGCATCGTTTCCAATACCCAGCGGTTTATGCTTGATACCGGCGATGTCAGCCTCAAGCTTGAAGGGTCATACTTTCCTGCAGGAATTTGCGGAGCGGAAGTAACCGAGTCGGAAATCGCCGTCTCCTACCTCGGCCTTGGAGGCGGAGGCGTCGGGGCAAGTATCTGCCGTGCGACCGCCGGAGGTGTCTTGCGTCATACCTGTGATGTCTGCGGAGGGGGTAAAGTCGCCGGCTCGACCATTTATCTGCCGAGATATACTAGGGTCATCATTGGTCTCGACGACACGGATACGCCGGAGGAGGGGGCGACTTGGACGCTTGCCCACAACATATCGAAGGCTGTTGAAACACCCAGCTCCCGTTATCTCTCCCACACGATAACCCAGCTCTTTCCTGTTCCCTACCGGACCAAAAACTGTGTCGCTCTCGCCTGCGAATTTGCCACTATGGAACCCGAGAAACTCATCGACCGGTTCGAAGCTCTGGTCAGGAAATACACGCTTTCGGATGAGACCGGTCTTTGTGCCTACATCGGTTTTGATCCGTCAGCGATCATGCCGTATGCAAGAAAAGTCAAAGCCGGTGAGGTGACCTTGGATGATTTTGCGGCAGTTCGCCCTCATCTGGATGTACGGATCGAAGGACGGGGTATCATCGGAGCAGCGGCGGCGATACCCTTTTACACGAATTACGCCGAGGCCCTTTTGATATGACCAGCGTCTCGAAGACTGCAGATACACATAAGCTTGGCCGAATCAAACACCAGCTTTTAGCCGTCGGTTCGGCAAAAGTGACCGGCATCCCGCTTCCTGCTTCGCTCTCGTCCACCGCAGGTCCGGGTTCCGGCAAAGGAGGGTCGGTGTTTTTCTCCGATGGGGTTTCCCGGATACGTCTGACGCTGGATGAGGGGAGCCCAGTTCACATCGTAAATTTTGGGGACTCTGCGGTTCTTACGTTCGATGGGCCGAAAGGTCCGGTTTCCGTTGACGGTTTTGTGGAAAAAACCGGCTGTCACTGCCCAAAGCAGGCGTATATCACGATAAATGAGGGCTGCATTTTTTCATGCCGGTATTGTAATGTTCCAAACCAGGAAAAACACACAAAAACCCCGGATGAAATCGTTTCTCTGATTACGGATGCATGTTCCCGGGATACGATTGAGTGCATATCTCTTACGAGCGGTGTTGTCGGGACGATGAAGGAGGAGGACGAACGTCTCTTTACGATTCTCGAAAAGATCCGCGTTTTTGATCTGCCGATCGGCGTCTCGGTTTATCCGACCCCCGGTCTTTCCAAAAAACTCTTCGAGCTCGGCGTTTCTGAGGTGAAGTTCAATCTTGAGACCGCGACTGAAAAACTGTTTGCCGAGATGTGTCCTGGACTTGATCGGGATGTCTTGTGGGATTCTCTCAATGAAGCGGTCGGAATTTTTGGAAAAAACCGTGTCTATACCAACATCATTCTGGGTCTCGGCGAATCCAAAGCCGAGATGAAACGGTGCATCATGCAGTGTCTTGAAAACGGGATCATTCCGATCATCCGTCCGTTGACTCCCTCGTCAGAACTTTCTGATTACTCGCGTCCTTCGGCGGCCGACATTCTCGGCATTGCTGAATTCCTGAAAAGTGAACTTCTGCGTTTCGGCCTTGACCCGTCAGAGGCCAGGACGATGTGCGCAAAGTGTATGGGCTGTGATGTTGCTCCAATGACGGATTTACGTGCGGAGGAGGTGACGGCATGAAGGCGGAAGATGGATTTGCCTCGGCAGTTTTAGAAGCGGCGGATGCTTGTTACGCAGTTCCCGGCTATCCGGTCACGGATCTTGCAGAAAAATGTGATGCCGAGTACACGGTCAATGAAAAAATTGCTCTCGAGTATGCTCTTGGCATGTCTCTTTCCGGGAAGAGAGCTGTGGTCATCGTCAAAAATGCCGGCATGAATACCCTTGCCGATCCCCTGGTCTCAGCAACCTATCAGGGACTTAAGGCAGGTGTCGTGATTATTGCAGGAGACGATACCGAGGTTCGCGGATCCCAGACCCGGCAGGATTCAAGAATATACGGTGAGGTTGCCTCGGTCCCGGTCCTTGAACCAGCGGCAGATGAACTCTGCTTTTCAGTTGAAGCGGCCATGCAGAGTTCGGAAACCTACTCGAGGGTTGCGATCATCCGGGTCACTCCGGCAGTTTTGGATGCCAAAATATCGGATGTTTCCCTTCCAAAACGAAGAAACGGATACGGGATACTCTTCCCGGATGATCTGACGATGAGAGGGAAATGCGAATACGCAGAGAACATCACTGCCGTTATGAAAAGTGACATGATCCGTGAAAAGATCGTCCCCGAGACGTTCGCGTCCCGGGGTCATTACCGAACGGTCTGCAGAAACTGTCCGTATAAACCGTTGTTTTCTTTCCTGAAAAACACGCTCTCTCAGAATAATACTGCCGCGATCTGCGATACCGGCTGTTCGCTTCTCTCCAAGAATCCGCCGTTTTCCTATTCTCTTGCGAACTACGGACTCGGTTCTTCTCCGGCGGTAGCTTTGACGAGCACGAAGATTGCCCTCATGGGTGATTATGCGGTTTTGCACTCGGGGCTGAATGCCCTCATCGATATTTACGAAAAGCACCGCTCTCTGTTCTGTATTATTTTGAAAAACAGAAAACTGGGCATGACCGGCGGCCAAGACTGCCCGGATATTCTGCCCTATCTGGCCCCGTTTACTCCCACGGTCGTTTCGGCTGATGATCCTCGTCTTGCAGAGCTGATTGAAAAAGGAATCAATGAAAAAACCGGCCTTGGAATTCTGGTCGTTGAAGGGGAATGCCCCTCTGGAGAAAATCATGAAACCATTGAATGTTGAAATATGCGATGTAACGCTCAGGGATGGTGAACAGACGCCTGGGGTGTCTTTTACCTGCGAAGAAAAACAGGATATCGCCCAGCGCCTTTCCGATATCGGCATCGATATCATCGAAGCAGGGTTTCCCAGCGTATCCGAATACGAAAAACGCAGCGTGCGTTCCATCGTCGAGATGGATCTGCCGTCAGATATCTGCTGTTTATCTCGCTGTGTCCAAAGCGATATCGACGCAGCGATAGACTGCGGCGTCGATCTTGTCAGTCTGTTTTTCGCGACATCGGATCTGCATCTCCGTATAAAATACAAGAAGACCCGGGAAGAGATGCTTGATCTCGCTCTTGGCATGCTGGATTATGCTCTTGATCACGGAATTAAGGTTCGATTCTCTGCAGAGGATGCGTCGAGAACAGATACGGCATTTTTGAAAGAGATGTATGCGAAAGGAGCTGACCGGGGAGCCTCCTACAGCAGTTATGCCGATACGGTCGGCTGTATGACGCCTCTTTCGATGTACGAGACCGTACGTGTACTGTCCACCTGGCTGAAAAACCCTCTGTGTGTTCACTGTCACAATGACATGGGTTTTGCGAGTGCCAACACGTTTACCGCAGCCCAGGCCGGGGCATTTCAGCTTCACACGACCGTTAACGGAATCGGCGAGCGTTGCGGGAACGCTTCTCTTGAAGAAGTTCTCGTCGCACTCAGAATGCAGGGGGGCGTCGATCGGTATGATCTCTCTGCTCTTCAGACTCTTTCGAGAACTGTGGAAACCTATTCCGGTATCAAAATCGCAAAGACAAAACCTGTTGTGGGCGAACATGCCTTCTGTCATGAGAGCGGGATCCACATCGCGGCTTTGATTCAGGACAGAAATACCTACGAGTATTATCCGCCTGAGATGGTCGGGGCCGAGCAGAAGTTCATTCTCGGCAAACATACCGGAAGAAAAGGACTCGAGTATATTCTGACGACCCTTGGATACAACCCGGTCCCAGGCGAGGTCGATGTAATTCTTGAGCGGATCAAATCGATCAGCGAGACAAAGCAGAGCATCACTCATGATGTTCTTCTCTCGGTAATTTCCGAGACAAGGCAGGAGACTGAATTGAAAAAGACATCGGGCTCTGATAAAGCCAGGACGGGATGAAGATGGCAGACACACTTTCCGAACGGATTCTCGGCTCGGCCGAAGGTACGTATGTCGACCGGATGGTTGATCGGGCATTTGCCCACGACGGGACCGGTGCCCAGGCACTGGTCGCATTCGAAAATTTCCGGATCCAAAACAAGTCCGTTGTCAATCCTGAAAAATTATCTATAATATATGATCACATCTCGCCGGCGAACAACTCGGTTACGGCCGATCTTCAGGGAGATCTTCGGAAGTTTTCCCGACAGAACGGGATGCATTTCCACGAGGTCGGCTGCGGGATCTGTCATCAGATAATGAGCGAAGGAGTCTGCCTACCGGGTGAGATCGTTGTCGGGGCGGATTCGCATTCCTGTACTCTCGGGGCACTCGGCGCATTTTCAACCGGTGTCGGAGCAACCGATATGGCGGGGATCTGGGCGACCGGCGGGACCTGGTTTAGAGTTCCCGAATCTATTAGTATAGTGCTGTCCGGCAAACTTTCCGGTCATACCGAGCCGAAGGATGTCGCACTATCTTATGTAAAGGCACTTGGGATGGACGGCGGGACCTACAAAGCTCTGGAGTTTATCGGTGACGGAGCCGCCGGCATGCCGGTCGAAGGAAGACTGACGTTATCTAACATGGCCGTCGAGACCGGGGCAAAGACCGGATTATTCTATGCTGATGCGTTGACCCGCGAACATTTGATAACCTACGGAGCGGACGAGAAAACAATTTCTCTGCAGAAACCCGAAGACTGCAGTTATGAATCCGAGATTTACCTTGATCTTGACGATATTGAACCGCTTCTTGCCATACCTCACCGGGTCGATAACGCAGTACCCGTTACAGAGTATTCGGGCACCCAGATCGATCAGGTATTTATGGGTACCTGTACAAACGGACGGTTTGAGGATCTCAAACGGTTCGCTGAAATCGTCAGAGGTAAAAAAGTCGCCGTCAGGACGATCGTTACGCCTGCTTCGAAGGATGCATATGCGAAGGCTCTGTCGACTGGTGTCCTGTCCGACATACTTGAGGCGGGCTGCGTAATCTGTCCGCCCGGCTGCGGCCCCTGTCTTGGGGCACATATGGGTGTCCTTGGGGGAGGCGAGGTGGGTCTGTCCACAGCGAACCGGAATTTCAGGAATCGGATGGGGGTTGGTGCCGAGTATTATCTCTGTTCTCCGTCGACGGCTGCTGTTAGCGCTCTTTGCGGCGAGATCAGGTCGCCGGATGAATGGAAGGGAGGTTTGAACCGATGATCATATCTGGACATGCCGTTGTGATCGGGGAGGATGTGGATACCGACATGATCATCGCCGGTCGTTATCTTAGGACGATCGACCGGTCGGTGTGGGTGGAGCATGCCTTCGAAGATTATGATAAGAGTATTGCCGGACGACTGAACGGCGCCGTGTTGGTTGCCGGGAAAAATATCGGCTGCGGATCATCCCGCGAGCAGGCTGCTGCTGCTCTCAAGGAAGCGGGGGTACGTGCCGTCGTCGCTCCGTCTTTTGCGAGGATCTTTTTCCGAAACTGTGTTAATCTTGGATTGTATGTCTTTGAGGCGGATGTTGTGTGCGAAAATGGTGATATCATTTCCTTTGACACCGATGATTCGTATGTCAAAACATCAAATGCCGTTTATCAGGCAAAGCCGCTCTCGAACCGTATGAAGGAGATACTGTCTGCTGGTGGGCTGAATGCCTATCTCTCCATGCAGGGTGAACCATGAGCCTTCGTATCGCTGTCGTGAACGGGGATGGTATCGGGCCTGAGGTTATCCCTGAAGCTCAAAAGATTCTTGAGCATTTTCTTCCCGATGCGGATTTTTATGAGGTCGAACTCGGCCTTGCCAAATGGGAGAGAAGCGGGTCCGCCTGTTCCCCGGATGATATTCGTGAACTGAAAGGGGCAGACGCGATTTTATTCGGGGCCGTGACAACCCCTCCTGACCCGAATTACCGGAGCGTTCTTTTGCAGATCAGACACGAACTCGATCTGTATGCAAATCTTCGTCCCATCAGACCCCTTCGTTCATCGGGCCAAGGGTCACCCGCCGATATGATGATCGTCCGGGAGAATACCGAGGGACTTTATTCAGGCATCGAGGAGATTGGTGAGGAGAGGTCGACGACCCTCCGTGTGGTGACGAAGGCAGGTTCCAAACGAATTGCAGAGAAAGCCTGCTCTCTTATTTTGGAACGAAATTCTAAAAGTCCGCTCGTTATCGGATACAAAGGGAACGTGCTTAAATCGGATCTGCTTTTCAGGGATACCTGCAGCGAAGTCGCTGCGTCATTTGGGATACAGACAAAAGCGGTGTTTATCGATGCTTTGTGTCTTGATGTTTTGCAGCATCCGAAAAATTATGATGTGATCGTTACGACAAACATGTTTGGTGATATCTTAAGCGATGTCTGCGGGTATCTCACAGGAGGACTTGGCATGCTTCCGAGTGCGAACATAGGGGATACGCATGCATTTTTCGAGCCGGTCCACGGGAGTGCTCCGGATATTGCCGGTAAGGGTATAGCAAATCCAGTTGCTGCGATCCGAAGTGCGGCAATGATGCTTGAGTATTTCGGGATGAAACGTGAAGCTTGCCTCGTCGAAGAATCGATTGCCGATTTGATTAACAGCGGTGTATGCACGCCCGATCTTGGAGGCTGTGAATCAACTTCATCGTTCGGCAACCGTTTGCTTGCAGCCGTCTGTAAAAAAGAAGAGAGACAAATATAATTTTTTATGGTGTCTCGCCGTAGAGACCAGCGGCCTCTACACCACCATCTGCCCAGAGAAGTGCTCCAAGAGCTCCGATCCTTCCTTTTCCGTTTGCACTGTCGATAAAGGTGATGCCGAGTTTTTCTGCCTCGGTTACTGCCTCTTCGCGTGTCAGCAGTTCGGTCTTTACTCTCTTTGCATATGCTGAGTCCGGAAGACGGATGCCGGCAAAATAGCAGATGCCTGTTGTTTTACTCATCGTTTTTTCTTCGATGAACGCTTTGACGAATGCAATAAGCTCGGCCTTTTTTTCCGGCTTTACTGCGAAGGTGATCACTGAACCTGTACAGTTGGTGGTCTTTTCAGGGGCTTTCGGGTTGAGCTGGATGATCCGCATTCCAAGGAAGGTGGCTCCGTCGATAGAACAGGCTTCGCCGCATTTCAACGCAAGGACCCAGGTTGCTCCTCCTTCTTTCGTATCGGTATCATCTATTCCGAAAGTGATCTTCTCATATTTCGGCAGAATAATAGTGCTTCTGCAGATTCGTGCACCGCCAACTTTCAGATCTTCTTCACTCGCATATTCTGTTCTGAGGACACCGGGAGCCTGAGATAAACAGGCAGCGACCCCTACTCCTGCTCCTGCTGCTCCTGCCCAGGAGGTTCGTACTTCATTTCCCTCTACAACAACTGCTTCAAGTGCTTGTCCCCCGAGTTCCGTATCCGAGGGTCCAAAGCTGATGGGATACGAGCCGATTTTTGCGATCATCGTCATTGAGGTTCCTTCGGTTTTTGCAGAGATGAGTGCCCCTTTCGCTCTTCTCCGGTTCATATGATCCCATTCGATAGGGCCTCTTGCATGACATTGTTCATGTATTTCGGCAATGCCGTTTTTTTCATCGGTCATTACAAGGAGTCGGTGACAGAACATCGGTCCAAATTTTTCTTTTATCTGATCTGGGGTTAATGTGATTGTCATATTTTTTGATACCAGAATTTTCGTTAACAGAAAGATCGGTCGTATGAGTATAAGATATGTTCGATGTGACACGCCTTATAAATCACCCACTGATATTAACAAGCATTGGATAAACAAAGATGGTTGATATCGCTTTGGCTTTAATCATATTCAGAAATATGTTGTCCGTTGAAAAAACGCGCATAAATTGGCCTTTAACTCAAAAGAAGCTTGAATAATTGATTGTTTCCTTAACCTCCTTTAATTTGAAGGGATATACGCGGACGTTATTTTGATCAATATTTGTGGGTTATTTCATTCATACACCATTAACAATACGTTATAAGTAAATTATTATATTTTATTGCTGGAATTTTAAGCTGAAATTGAGCTTCTTTCTATTGAGAACCTTTATCTATCATCTTACTCAAACCATATCAGTAATTGATTTCGATCGATATAGGCTGGTGCATATAAGCAATGGCATTTGCAATGCATATTAACATGGAGCGATGTACCGGTTGTAACAATTGTGTGGTCGCATGTCCCGTGAACGCACTCGAGCTCAACACAGTAGATCCGGCAACGACCGATAAGATCTACCTCGTCGTTGACGGCAAGGCTAAAATCCTTGACGTGAAACACGAGCTCTGTGCGGGCTGCGGTGTGTGTGTAGAAGCATGTCCGTACAACGTTATTCGACTGGTAGGACCGCAGGAAGGAGCCACTGCAGCAAAAGCTGTAGTTGGAGTCCACCACTAAAAAAATTGGAGAGGATTAATACATGGCAATGAGCACAATGTATCCAAAATTCTCCACGAAGACTGATGGAGACAACGTCATTATGGAGCAGAAGCTCCTCGCGAAAGTTTCCCACCTCGTGTTGAAAAAGAATGTATGTACCGGGTGTGGTATTTGTTCTGAAGCATGTCCAAAAGAGGCAATTGTCCTTGGACTTGTAGGAGCAGTCCGCCGTGGTGCAGTGACTACCGAAGCACCGATCTCAGTAGATCCGGCAAAGTGTTCTTACTGTGGTGTGTGTGTTATTTTATGTCCGTTCAATGCTCTTGGATTAGAGATTGACGGTGAACCGAGTCTGCCTATTCTTGAACAGGAAGGTTTCCCGCAGTATGATATTACTGCTGAGATCGACGAGTCCAAGTGTAACCGCTGTACTGTCTGCCATGAGGTCTGTCCAAACGATGCAATCATCCGTGATGTTCCGACCTTTGAAGGTGTGGATGCTGCAGATGGTAAGAAGCGTCAGGCAGCCCTTACCGGAAAGACAACCTTCGTGGTTGACAAAGAAAAGTGTACCGTCTGTGGTATCTGTGCGGCACTCTGCCCGGCACTTTCCGTAGACCGTGTTCCATTCAACGCTGAGACGGTTAAATCCCTCGGTGACATTGTCTGGGATGAAAAACTCTGTAACGCTTGTCAGGTCTGTGCCCTTGCATGCCCAACTGAGGCAATCAAGGTTGACCGCGTTGTTGAGTCCAACAAACTTCCAGGCAAAGTAACCATTGATATTGACAACTGCTGCACCTGTGCATGGTGTGAGAACACCTGCCCAACCGAAGCAGTCACCATCAAGAAGTTCTTCGATGGAGAAATCAGCTTCAACGCAGAAAAATGCCCGGCTGGCTGTTCGACCTGTATCGAAGTGTGCCCGTGCAAAGCAATTTATCTGCCCTCCCCTGCCTCTGCTGTAGGTATGAAGAAGGAGAAGGAAGCAGTTATCGCTGTCAGCAAGGAACTCTGTATTTACTGTGGTGCCTGTGTCAATGCATGCCCGTCAGAAGATGTTATCACTCTTAAGAGAACCGCGATCAGAGTCAAAGGACCCGAGACCGATCTCTTCAAGAAGATCGCAGACAAACTCTACGTCCCCAGAACCTCCAAAGTACGTGAGGCATCAGGTCACGTTGAAGTAAAAGAACTGGAGTGAACCAATATGACTAGTGCAAAAGCATACAAAGATGCTGCCCTCGCAGCACGCCTCTCTGACCGGTACTACCGTCCAAAGCAGGACAGCGACCCGTCGTTCACTGCCGAAGTTGAAAAGATCGGAGGAACCGAAGCTCACATCTGTTACCAATGCGGAACCTGTACAGGATCCTGCCCATCAGGTGCAAGAAGCACTTACCGGATCAGAAATTTCATGCGCAGAGTCAATCTCGGTATGAGAGATGTTTGTCTCAACGACCCGGATCTCTGGCTGTGTACAACCTGTTATACCTGTTCTGACCGCTGCCCAAGAAATCTCATCCCGACCGATGTTATCATGGCAATGAGAAATATTGCAGCAAGACAGGGCATCGTTCCTAAAAACTTCCTTGCAACGGTGAACTTCATCTACAACACTGGTCACGGTGTTCCAAACAGTGATGCAAACCGTGCAGCCCGTGTCAAGTTAGGTCTTGAAGCCGAGCCGGAAACCACCTGCAAATATCCCGAATATATTCCGGCAATCCGGAAAATCCTCGAGGCATATGGAACCAAGCAGCTCGCAGATAAAGTCCTTGCGGAGGGTCAGTAATTATGTCACACGAGACGCACAAATACGCATTCTTCCTCGGATGCATTGCTCCGAACCGGTATCCCGGTATCGAGGCATCTGCTATCCGTACCGGTAAGAATCTCGGTATTGAGCTTGTTCCGTTAAAGGGAGCATCTTGCTGTCCGGCACCTGGAGCATTCGGGTCCATTGACCTCAATGTCTGGTATGCAATGGCTGCAAGAAACCTCATCTTAGCAGAACAGATGAATATGGATATCGCCCTCATTTGTAACGGCTGTTACAAATCCATCTGGGAAGTCAACCACAAACTGAAGCACAACGATGAACTCCGTGACTCAGTCAACGAAGTCTTAAAGGAAGTTGATATGGAGTACAAAGGTACTACCAACGTCTACCACCTCGCTGAGCTTTACTACAATGATGATGTTTGCGGTCTTGACAAACTCAGAGACAGCGTCAACACACCCCTCACCGGCGTGAAGGTTGCCTGCCACTACGGCTGCCACTTACTCAAACCTGCAAAGGACCGTGAGTTTGCCGGAGGAGCTATCGGCGATTCCGAACACCCGATGTGGTTCGAAGAACTCGTGGACGCTCTTGGTGCAGAGGCAGTTGAATACCGCAATAAGATGCAGTGCTGTGGTGCAGGCGGAGGAGTCCGCGGATATGATATCGCTCACGCTCTTGATATCACCAACGAAAAGCTCACCAATATGGCTGCTGTCGGTGCTGATGCAATTGTCGACACATGTCCGTTCTGCCAGCTGCAGTTCGACCGCGGTCAGTTTGAAATTGGCCAGAAGTTTGGTATTGAGTGGAGTATTCCGGTTCTTCACTTCTGTGAAATGCTCGGTCTTGCACAGGGCATGACTCCGAATGAACTTGGTCTTGACCTTCACCAGATTTCTTGTCAGCCATTCCTTGACAAACTGAAGGGAGGACAGTAATATGGCATATACAGGTAAAAAAGAGGCATCAACTCCTACAGCTGAAGAACCAAGAATCGGTGTCTTCATCTGCCACTGTGGTACCAACATCGCAGGTTCTCTGGACGTTCCTGCAGTAAAGGAATATGCTGAAACCATTCCTCACGTCGTTGTTGCTCAGAACTATGCATACATGTGTTCGACCCCGGGTCAGAACATGATCAAAGAAGCAATCGAGCAGTACCACCTTACAGGTATCGTTGTTGCAGCATGTACTCCCCGTCTCCACGAACAGACCTTCAGAACTGCCACTGCAAACGGTGGTCTGAATCAGTTCAGATTCGAGATGGCCAACATTCGTGACCAGGGCTCATGGGTCCACATGCACGACTGGGAAGGCGGAACGGAAAAAGCAAAAGATGCAGTCCGTATCGCTGTTGCCAAAGCAACAAAACTCGAAGACCTTTATCCGATGGCAGTACCGGTTGAACACCGTGCATTAGTCGTTGGTGCAGGTATCGGCGGTATTCAGGCATCCATGGATCTTGCCGCAGCCGGTATCGAGACCTACTTAATTGAGAAGGAACCGACAATCGGTGGTCGCATGTCCCAGCTTGACAAGACCTTCCCGACCCTTGACTGTTCTCAGTGCATTCTGTCTCCGAAAATGGCAGAGGCCGGCAGAACGCCGAACATCAAACTCTACACTCTCGCTGAAGTCGAGAACGTAGAAGGATACATCGGTAACTTCGACGTAACCATCCGCCGCCACGCCCGTGGTGTGCTGACCCCAACAGAAGCCGCTGCAAAAGGCATTGTTGGTGGAGGATGTACCGGATGTGGTGACTGTGCAACTGTGTGTCCAGTCGTTAAACCCAACACCTGGGAATTTGGAATGTCACCTCGCAAGGCGATCTACATCCAGCACGCACAGGTTGTTCCGCTCATCTACACCATCGACTTCGATGCATGTGTGAAATGCGGTCTCTGTATTACTGCCTGCGGAACCAAGAAAGCCATCGACCTTGAAATGGAAGATGAACTCTTCACGATCAAAGTTGGAACCGTCATCATTGCAACCGGTTACGAAACCTTCCCGATCGAGCAGAAGAGAGAGTGGGGTTACAAACTCTACGACAACGTCATCACCTCTCTTGAGTTCGAGCGTCTGATTTGTGCATCCGGTCCAACAATTGGTCACCTTGTCCGTCCTTCCGACGGTGAGACCCCGATGTCTGTCGCGTTCGTCCTTTGTGCAGGTTCCCGAGACAACACTGGTATCGGCAAGCCGTACTGTTCCAGATTCTGCTGCATGTACTCGCTGAAGCACGCTCACCAGGTCATCGAAAAGATCCCCGGTTGTAAAGCATACATCTTCTACATGGACATCCGTTCCTTCGGTAAGGCATACGAGGAGTTCTACTACCGTATCCAGCACGAAGGTGCCAAGTTCATCCGTGGACGTGTTGCCATGATTCAGGAACTTCCCAACAAGAACCTCCTGGTCATCGCTGAAGACACGCTCCTTGGTATGCCTGTTGAGATCGAAGTTGATCTTGTTGTCCTTGCAGCTGCTATTCAGCCGACTGCAGAAACGGAAATCGTCCGCAGACACTTCGGTGTTTCGTGCTCGATTGACAAATGGCTCCTTGAGGCCCACCCGAAGCTGAACCCCTGTGGAACCACCACCGCTGGTGTGTACCTTGCAGGTGTCTGTCAGGGTCCAAAAGACATTCCAGATACCGTAGCCCAGGCAGAAGGTGCCGCATCTGCAGCATCCATCCCAATCCACGCAGGTCAGGTCGAACTTGAGCCTTACTATGCTCAGTGTATGCAGGATATCTGTGCAGGCTGTGGTATGTGTACTAACCAGTGTCCATACTCTGCTCTGTCCATGACTATCGTTGATGGCAGAACGGTTATGGAAGTAACTGCAGCAAAGTGTAAAGGCTGTGGTACCTGTGGTGGTTTCTGCCCAGGCGGTGCAATCAAGATGCAGCACTTTACGAGCCCCCAGATTCTGGCTCAGATTGATGCATTCTTCCTTGGAGGTGAACAGTAATGTCTGATGAGTGGAAACCAAAGATTATCGGTATCATCTGCAACTGGTGTTCATATGCCGGAGCAGACGGTGCTGGATCAGCCCGTACCCAGTATCCTCCTGACATCAGAATTGTCCGTGTCATGTGTACTGGTCGTATCGACACCCTGTTTGTTCTGAAAGCTTTCGCTGACGGAGCAGACGGTGTTCTCGTGTCCGGCTGTCACTTTGGTGACTGCCACTACCTTGCAGGAAACTTCAAGGCAGCAAAGAGAATGTTCCTTGTAAAGAGTATTCTCAACAACATGGGTATCGAACACAGGCGCTTCCGTATGACCTTCGTGTCAGCATCGGAAGGTGCAAAGTGGGCAGTCGTAATTACCGACGTGATTAATACTATCAAAGAGATTGGTCCGAGCCCCATCGCGGAGTTTAACAAAAGGAGCTAATGTGTGGGCAAAGATAATTTAATGAAAAATTATCTCCACACGTATCTTTTTGGCAAACTCAGCAGAATATAATAGGAGCACATGAGTTTATGAACACGATTACTCTGAATCTGATCACCGGAAGGACGATCCAGCAGGGTGTTTCCATGGAGTCCGGAAAAGAAAAGACTGACTACATGAAAGCCTGCGGAATCATCGAACTGGATCCTTCAGATATCAAAAAACTCGGCATCTGGAAAAATACCAATGTCCGCGTTACCAGCGAGTATGGTAGTATTATCGTCAAAGCCATCGAGGCAACTCAGGGTCCCCACCCGGGAATCGGATGGATTCCAATGGGTCCCTGGGCCAACATGGTAGTTGATATCAATACCTACTCCACAGGAATGCCGACATTCAAAGGTACCAAAGTTACCGTTGAACCTGCAGAAAATGAGACGGTTCTCGACTCATTATCTGTCGTTCTTAAAGCATGTGGACAGTAAGAGGTGTAAAACTATGTCAAAACTGGTTACTGATGTAATCTGCCCGTTCTGTGGAACGCTTTGCGACGACCTTGAAGTCGAAGTAAGCGATGACGGAAAACAAATCCTGGAGGTTCGCAATGCATGCGCAATTGGAGCCACCAAATTCCTTCACTCACAGGCATCGGACAGAATTATCCGCCCCCGCATGAAACAGGATGATGGGACTTGGAAAGATATCAGCTACGCAGAAGCAGCAAAATATACTGCAAAAATCCTCTGCGAAGCAAAGAAACCGTTAATGTACGGTTGGTCCTCAACATCCTGCGAAGCACAGGCGACCGGTCACATGATCGCAGAACAGGTTGGAGGTATTGTTGATAATACCGCAACCGTCTGCCATGGACCATCTCTGATTGCAGTCCACGATGTGGGTATCCCGTCATGTACACTTGGTGAAGTTAAGAACCGTGCTGATCGCATCGTCTTTTGGGGATGCAACCCGGCACATGCTCACCCCCGTCACATGTCCAGATACTCGATTTTCCCGAGAGGTTATTTCACGGGAAAAGGATCCAAGAGCAGAAAAATTATTGTTGTTGATCCCCGCCCGACCGACACAGCATCCCTTGCTGACTATCACATCCAGATCGAACAGGGTCGCGACTACGAACTGCTTGACGCACTTCGTGTAGCCTTTAAAAACGGCCCTCTGCCGGATGTTGTTGCAGGCGTTCCCAAAGACAAGATCTATGAAGTAGCCCGTCTCTTAAAGAGCGGAAGATTTGTTACGATCTTCTTCGGAATGGGTGTCACCCACTCCCTTGGTAAGAACCACAACATTGATGAAGCAATCGCGGTTACCCGCGATTTGAACGAATACACCAAAGCATCCATCATTCCAATGCGTGGCCACTATAATGTGACCGGCTCTGGTCAGGTGCTTGGCTGGCAGTTCGGCTTCCCGTTCTGTGTTGACTTATCCCGCGGCTTCGCCCGGTACAATCCGGGAGAAACAAGTTCGAACGATCTCCTTCTCCGAAATGAAGTTGATGCATGCTTCGTTCTTGGTAGTGATCCGGGATCCCACTTCCCCAACAAATCCGTTCAGGAAATCTACAAACTCCCGTCAGTATGTATCGATCCGCATATTACCCCGACCGCAGCCGTCTCCAAGTGCCACGTTCCAGTAGCATTTGTTGGGGTTGAAGTTGGCGGTTCCTGCTATCGTATGGACAACGTCCCAATCGAATCAAGAAAGGTCGTTGACCCGCCGGCAGGTATGCTTACCGATGATGAGTTCCTGAAACTTGTTCTGGCAGAAGTAATGACAATTAAAGGAGCTGCATAAGAACCATGACTGAAATCCTCATTAAAAACGGATTCGTCTTTGACCCTACCCTGGGAATAAAAGGCGATAAAAAAGATATTGCTGTCAAAGACGGCAAGATCGTTGACAAGGTTTCCAGCTCAGCAAAGGTTATCGATGCAACCGGAATGACCGTCATGGCTGGTGGTGTGGATATCCACACTCACGTTGCCGGAGCAAAGGTCAACGTTGGCAGAAACTTCCGTCCCGAAGACAAGCTTCAGTCGGTCTACGAACCAACACGCGGTGTTCGCCACATGTCTGGCGGATACTCGGTTCCGACCGTCTTCAAGACTGCATATAAGTATGCAGACCTTGGATACACTACTGTCTTTGAGGCAGCAATGCCGCCACTGTATGCCCGCCACACGCACGAAGAGATGCGTGACACTCCGATTCTTGATCAGGGTGCGTTCCCGATGTTTGGTAACAACTGGTTCATGCTCGAGTATCTCAAGAATGGCGAGTATGACAATGCGGCTGCATACATTGCCTGGCTTCTTCGCTCTACCAAAGGATATGGTATCAAATGTGTCAATCCCGGTGGAACTGAAGCATGGAGCTGGGGTCTCAACTGCCTTACTGTAAATGATCCGGTCCCCTACTTTGAGATCACGCCGCGTGAAATCATTGGTGGACTGCTTAAGGCAAACGAAACTCTCCACCTTCCGCACTCACTGCACCTTCATGGAAACAACCTCGGAAATCCGGGGAACTACACGACCACGCTTGATTCGCTTAAAATTGCCGAAGGCATAAAAGCCGACAACAAGTTTGGCCGTGAGCAGGTTCTTCACCACACCCACATCCAGTTCCACTCATATGGCGGAACAACGTGGGGAGACTTCGAGTCCAAAGGTCCTGAAGTCATGGACTACATCAACAAGAACAAGAACATTACCTGTGATATCGGTTTTGTAACTCTTGACGAGACGACAACCATGACTGGTGATGGTCCATTCGAGCACCACCTGACTGCCTTAAACCACCTTAAGTGGGCAAACACTGACGTTGAAGTTGAATGCGGTTCGGGAATCGTTCCGTACATCTACAGCAAGGATGTTTACGTCTGCGGTGTTCAGTGGTCCATTGGTCTTGAAATGGCGCTCCTTGCCAAAGACCACATGAGATGCTACCTGACAACCGACCACCCGAATGCAGGTCCGTTTACCCGGTACCCGCGTGTAATGAAGTGGCTTATGAATCAGGAATCACGTGAGGCTCTCCTTCATACCATGAAGAACGAAGATAAGGTTCGGGACAGATCGAGTCTTTCCTCCATTGACCGTGAACTGACTCTCTACGAGATTGCCATGATGACTCGTGCGGGTACTGCCAAGGCTCTCGGTCTTGCAGACCGCTGCGGAGGTCTTGGAATCGGTATGCAGGCAGATATCGCTGTGTATCCATTTAACCCAGATACCGACGGCAACGATGCCGAGAAGATCGAGTGGGCATTTGGCAATGCAACCTATCTTATTAAAGATGGACACATCATTATCAATGACAGTGAGATTGTCAGCAACGGTAACAAGAAGACCTACTGGGTTGATGTCGCAACCAATCCGAACAAGCAGGTCGAGCGTGATATCAGTGAAATGTTCACGAAATATTACACCGTTACCGAGAAGAACTACGAAGTTGAAGAGCACGCATTCATGAAGAATCCCTGCGTCATTAAAGTTGATGCAACACAGTGAGGTCAAAAGATGAACACTGTTACAATCACTATTACAAAACAGCCGGCGTTATTTATTGAAGCCGAGTGTTTTACCCCCGACGCAATTGCAGGCAAGTCTGCTGACGCCATCTCCAAACTCCCGATCTACATTGGTAAAACCACAGAAACCGTCGGCGACTACTTTGCTGTCGATGGAAAAGCCGGAGCTACCGCTGCTGATACCAAACTGGTAATCAAAGGCGACACCAGCCGTGTCAAATATATCGGCTCGAAGATGACTGCAGGCGAAGTCGTGATCAACGGCAACGCAGATATGTATGTTGGAGCCTTCATGTCCGGCGGCAAAATTACTGCCAAAGGAGATATCGGTCACTTTGCAGCTACGTCCATGTCCGGCGGCGAGATCATCGCAGAAGGAAATGCCGGGAACTACCTCGCAGCCTCCTATCGTGGAGACTGGAGAGGTATGTCCGGCGGCAAGATCACTGTGCTTGGCAATGTTGGCAGCGACTGTGCTACCTTCATGACCGGCGGTGAGATCATCATCGGCGGAAATGTCGATGTTCATGTCATGACCCATGCAGACGGCGGTAAAGTTGTCATCAAAGGAAATGCAAAGAGCCGCCTCGGCGGTCAGGCTTCCCGCGGTGAGATTTACCTCTTTGGAACTGTTGACGTTATGATGCCAGGTTACGCATACTTTGAGGATGCAGAACTCGAAGTTGCAGGAACCAAGGCAAAGTTCGCAGTATACAACGGCGATCTTGGTGAGCGTCACCCGACGCGCAAAGGTCAGCCGATCTATGCCAAACTGTATCTGAAGAAATAATTTTCTCAGATCGACACAACCTTTTTTGGTTGTGGCAGAGACGATTCTATCGTCTCCCTCTCCATTTTTTCGGGCATCTTTATTGCAGATACCGGTAGGTATTAACTGTTCTCTGACTAACTTTCCTTTATGAACATATTCAGAGAGTATGGTGATTCCGGCATACATGTTTTGGGCGGCGTGATTACTCAGAAGAATGCTGACTATTGTACGGTGCGTATCCGTCTTCCCGCAGGGGTTGTTACCGTCGAGCAGGTCCGCGGTCTTGCCACTATCGCCAAAAAATACGGGGACGGGACGCTCCATGTTACGGCTCGCCAGACATTCGAGATCCCCAATGTCAAGCCTGATACTCTCGATAAAATGAATGCTGCTCTTGAGAAAAACGGGACGCCGATCGGTGCCGAGTTCACTGAGGTGGTGAATGTCACGGCATGCCCGGGAACCCTCCGGTGTAAATATGCCAACATAGACAGTGTCGGCCTTGCAAAAAAAATCGATGAAAAATATTTCCGAAAAGAACTCTCAATCCGGGTCAGAATTGCTATTTCGTCATGTCCAAACTCCTGCGTATCCAGCTGGGAAAGTGATATCGGTATTATCGGCATTCAAAAACCCATTCGCAATCCGAATCTCTGTTCCGGCTGCGGGACCTGCGTGGCATATTGTAAAGAACATGCCCTTTCCGTTCGTCAAGGGGCCGTCAGTCTTGATCATGATATCTGCAATACATGCGGGAACTGTATCGAGACCTGCCACTATCATGTAATCCAGGGGGAACCCCTCGGCTATCAGATCATGGTTGGAGGCAGTCATGGACGCACTCCGCATATCGGCAGATACCTTATCTCCGTATCGTCGGAAGAGGCTCTTCTGGTCGTTGTGGATGGGATTATCGACTGGATCCGCCGCTATGCAAGATCAGGCTCCCGTTTCCGGGAACAGATCGAAAGCGAAGGTTTCGATGACTTCAAAGCATTTGTTCTGAAAAAAGCAGACCCTGCCTTCTTTGTTGGCATTGAAAATAAACGTCTCATCTCCGATACTAAATGATCTGATTCAAAAATCTTATCTTTTTATCCGTTCAAATTACAGCGTATGTCACTCGAAAAAGTCGAAGATGCGTTTTTAAGAGAGGGAATCACTACCGAGATCACTTGCGCCAAAGCTCATGAAATAAGTGAAAAGTACGCGATACCGATTACCATGGTGGGAAATTACTGCAATGTGCATAATATAAAAGTACAGGCATGTATGCTGGGTTGTTTCTCTGGCAAAAAACACCACTCACCCAAAGAGTAACCTGAAAGTCAGGTTCATATCTTTGCCATACAAAATTATAGTAAATGGCAAAGTGGTACTGTATTTATTGTGGCTGGATTTATGATGAAGAGAAAGGTGATCCTGCTCACAATGTTGCTCCCGGCACGAAATATGAGGACATTCCGGATTCCTGGAAATGCCCGCTCTGTTTGATACCCAAGACAAAACCAGGGTTATTCAAAATGATCGTGGGAGATCAGCGTGATGAGACCGCCGAGTTCTCGTTAAAAAAATAATTTTATATGGTCGTCTGCCGGATATCTGCCGGCCGACAAAAAAATTCATTTATCTCTTCTTTGGGACGTAGATGTCGAAGAGCTCGCGTTTTGCAAAAATTTCTTCGGCTGTAGCTTCGCGAAGAACGACATTTTTCCCCTCGATATCTCCAAGGACTACTGTAGAGAATGACTCCTGTTTAAACCCTTCGACCACTGCATAGTCGTATCCTTTCCATGCATAGAAATCCAGAATATCGCGTACGTCTGTGGTTCTCATGCTGAGCACTGTTTTCTCCAGATCGATCCCTGCAGATATTTGTGCCCCTGTTTCAAAGTGAATTGTGGTATCCTTTCCTTCGGGTAATTGCCACGAGTGGTGCCCCATGTGTTTTATCGTTGCTACACTGCCGACTGCGGAAAGGAGGGGGATGAGCCTGGTTATCAGCGTCGTCTTTCCCGAGTTGGAATGGCCGATAATATTGATAATACGCATAATCCTTACATCATATGTCTTGTGACGGCATAATAAGTTCGTCCAGACTCAAATCACCTTTGGTGATTAAATCACCGATTGCCGTTTTTTCTGAAAATGACTGCAGCACCGCAGATACCTGCTCCGATTCCGCACAACCCGATCGGATTTTTTGGAGTATCCTGTTGGTTTTCTGTCTCTTCCGTTGGGGAATATTCCTCGGATGAAACTGTGGTGATAAATTCTCCTGAATCCGGCGAGAGACCGCTTCCTAAAACAGTATAGCCGCTTGAACCGCCCTTTCCGTCGTCAACGACACGGTTTGTCCAGGAAATTCCCTCTCCCTCGTTTGACTGATTACACCATGCATAAGCATTGAAAACAGCACTACCGCTGAGATTTTCGAATGCATACTCGATCTTGACCGCTCCCTGATCGCGAAGACCGGTAAGGCCGCTGTTTACTCCAAGATTGCCAGCTTTCGTATCAAAAAAAAGGATGGAAAATCCATTCGATGCGTCAGATGTATTTTGTCCGAAGTAGATTGGATAATTTTCGATACCTGCCGGCTTCCATGTCTGCGAGGCATATGTGAAATACTCCGCAGTCAAGGTTGTCACTGCCGCCTGCTCTGCATAAGTCAGATCGTCATATGCCGGCCCGATGTTTAGGATTGGTGTTGGGCTCCACTGATATCCGCTGGAGATAAGGTGGAGAGCAAAATCATCGGAGATGGACCCATTCACGGCAATCATCAGAATGATTCTGTCATTGAATCCTCTGCCGCCGGTATAGGAAACATAGATCGTCCCCGTCTGGCGGTTCGTTGTTGTTACCTGACCGTAAGGTTCTTCCGGGATTGTCGTAAGATGCAATGAATTCAGTCCACCCTCATCATCGAATCTGACTGTGTATATTGTTCCGTCGGATGTTGAGATATCCACCTGTTTGTATGAGGGAAGAACCTCACCTGCGGTATCCGCGGCAAATGCCGGCCAACATCCAACGACCATCAGGAGGAGCACTGTGTACAATATTTTCTCTACTTTGTTCATGCAGGCTCCAAAATCCAGATTTTACTTTCGTCTCGCAACCAGATATGCTGATCCCATAATGCCGGCAATGATAAGGAATGCGCTGATCGGTGACTTAGTCGGCTCAGTTACCGGGGTATCGGTACATTCCACTGTTATTCCTTCGGTGCTTGCGGCCGTCCATCCGAGAACCTGCTTTGGATCATTCTTTGGAATGTCGCGGTATCCGTATGGAATAAAGGTGACCTCACCCGTGACTCCGGAGATCTCGTAATCAATCTCGGCACATCCGTTGTTTATCAGATTGCCGTTTGCTATGGTACATGTTCCAACATCAAGATCCACAAGCATTACATAGAACTTTTCATTCGTTGTCTGTGTTGGATAGAAGGTTAATCCTGCAGCATCAGCCGGTCTGAGAGACACTGGTCCGTACAGAAGATCGGATTTATCAAACGAGGTTGATATGGCGTTGGTCTTATATGTCGCTACAGATGCGAAATCAAGAGATTTGAAGCTGTTTTGGGCAACCGGTTCCCAGACATAACCGCTGGATGAGATTTTTATCTTGAAGTCATCGGAAATATCTCCCGACACACCTACCATTAAAACCACATCATCGATGTATCCGGCACCCCCTGTTTCATAGACATAGAAGGTCCCGGATTGGTTGTTTGTTACTACTGCCGGATTGGAAGAGCTCTTTTGGGAACTCTCAGAAATGTGCATACTTTCTGTTCCAAGGCTTGTTGGAAGATAATATGTGTTGTTTCCGGTATTGTCGAATCTGACATCATTTGATATCTTCAGGAAAACATCCTCTGTTCCGGGGAATGGGCCGTTTTCTGCAAACGCTGCTGATCCGGCACCAACTAAGAGAAGGGAGATCAGGATAATTGATGCCAGGATGATTTTTCTGATATGAGAATTACCAATCATACTTTACTATTTATCTCATTTTCTGGGGGATATAGATTATGAGTTGTGTTAAATAAATGTAGTTAATATTTTGGCAGATATCTCATATATCTGGCGCGACAAACATTACTATCAAGTATAATGGAGAGCGGTACAGTGGATCCCGGCATATCACAGGATATTTTAAATCTGAAATCCCAGTTACGGAAAATTATTGTAGGGCAGGAAAATGCTATCGAAAAAACATTACTTACGTTCCTTGCCGGGGGTAATGTCCTGCTAGAAGGAGTCCCCGGCGTCGCTAAAACCCTGCTTGCACGTTCTCTTGCTGGCTCTATCAACGGCAGTTTCTCCCGCATTCAGTTTACTCCAGATCTTCTCCCCTCGGACATTACCGGAACCGTCGTGTTTAATCTCAAATCGAATGAGTTTACCACCGTGTTGGGCCCCGTTTTTCATCATATCATATTAGCAGATGAGATCAACCGTGCCCCTCCCAAAGTACAGTCTGCTCTTCTTGAAGGAATGCAGGAACATCAGGTGACGATTCAGGGGACTACCTTCCCCCTTCCGTCACCGTTTTTTGTTATTGCAACGGAAAATCCTCTCGAGTCGGAAGGAACCTACCCGCTGCCGGAAGCCGAGACCGATCGGTTCATGACAAAAATCATCATGTCCCTCCCGTCGGTGGAAGATGAGATAAAAATTCTGGAACGGGTGTGCGGTGAGCAGGCTCCTTTGGCAGAACCTGTTATTTCGATTGAAAGAGTAATGGCTGTACAAAACTCTGTTAAAAAAATCTACGCAAACGAAAAAATTCACCGATACATTGCTGAAATCGTCGGGGCAACACGAACAAACACGCCTTTTATCACCAGCGGCGCTTCACCCCGGGCTTCCATTGGTCTCTTGATGTGTGCGAAGGCCCATGCTCTTATGCATGAGAGAAGTTATGTAACGCCCGATGATGTGGTCCGGGTCGCATACGAGGTTCTTCGCCACAGAATCAGATTAAGTTTCGAGGCACAGATAGACGGCATCACACCTGATTCCGTAATCACGAATATTCTGAAAACAGTCTCTATTCCATGAATCAGCGTTTATCCGAGCTTCTCGAAAAATCCCGACCTGTTGCGGCCCATTTCAGCAGACCCCAAGGTGTGTCAGGTTCGTTCCTTTCCCAAAGAGCAGGGGTCGGTACGGAGTTTGTCGATCTGCGTGAGTATCAGTGCGGCGATGATGTACGTGCCCTCGATAAAAATGTCACTGCACGGACCGGAATTCCGCACATCCGAATTCACGCTGAAGAACCGGATCTGACCCTGTATGTCGGTGTTGATTTGTCAGCATCCGAACATTTCGGTTCGGATATGAGTAAATGCATGACGGCAAAAATTGCTGCAGCATCAATTCTTCTCTCAGCGGAAAATGCCCATATTCCTCTTGGACTCTTCCTCTTTACCTCCTCTGTGGAAACGTTCATCCAGGCCAAACGTGGTTCAGCTCACCTGTATCTTCTTCTCACTACTCTTGCAGAAGCCGATGGACAAAATACCCGGACCGATATCCAGTCCGTCTGCTGTGACCTGGCATCCAGAATAGCCAAATCCTCTTCCATCGTTTTCATATCAGATTTTCAGGATAATAATTTCTCAGCAGGAATTCGGCTTCTTGCAGAGAGGCATCGTCTATCTGCCATTCGTGTTTCCGATTCCCGAGAATACGTTCTGCCCGATGTCGGTAGAATCATTCTCGAAGATCCTGAATCAGGCAGACAATATCTGGTCAATACTTCGGATCCTGATGTTCGCAGAGGTTTTTCTGCCGCTGCAAAAGATGCTGAGAATACCTGTAATGGTATTTTTCATTCTTCCGGGGCTCAGATTATCCCCCTGAAAACTGACGGATCAGTTGTCAAGACGCTTCAGCAGGTATTTTTCAGAGGTGTATAATGGCAGGTTTTTCTCATCCATTGTATCTTCTTCTGCTTCTTGGTTTGCCGATATTGTGGTACTGGTACCACAAAGCTGTAGCTGAAAAGAAACGAAAAGCCGTGATATTTTCATCTCACCCTTTTCTGCATGAGGCCCAGCATACTGATCTGAAAAAACGGGAGAAACTTCTCTTTCTCGTTTTTCTCCTGATACTGGGATGTGTAGTCGTCGGAGCTGCCGATCCTCATATCCCTCTTGTTTCTGCCTCAGAAAATGTGAATCTTGTTGTCGCTTTGGACGTTTCTGCGAGTATGTCGGCATCTGATTACAGCCCGACCCGGGTTGAAGCTGCAAAAGGTTCCTCAGAAATCCTGATTCGCTCGTTAAGTGAATCGGATACTGCCGGCGTTGTTATTTTTGAGTCGGGTGCATCGAGTGCCGCATACCTGAGTTCTGATAAAAATCGCGTTGTTTCACGTCTTGAACAGGTATCCGTGAAGACCGGAAAAACTGCACTTGGAGATGGGCTTGCTCTGGCCGTCGATATGGTTACTGCGATACCTGCCGGAACCTATATTGTGGTCCTGCTCTCCGACGGAGTCTCCAACTCCGGCATGATAACCCCGCAAGAGGCGGCAGAGTATGCGAAAAATTCCGGTGTCGTTGTATATACAATCGGGGTTGGAAGCGAGTCCCCGGTGGAAGTCTCTTCTGACGGGGTCCAGCAGTATGCTTCGCTCGATGAGGAAACGCTTAGATCGATTGCGGAAATCACCGGTGGAGAGTACTTCCGCTCGGTTGATGAGAAAACGCTTGTACAGATTCAGAATACTATTCAAACATCTATTATAAGAGAGCCGGTCGAGACCAGTATTCAGTCCTGGTTCTTCTGGCCGATTCTCCTGCTGCTTTTATTGGAAGGCTACCTCAGGTATGGGGGCAGACGGGTGATTCCATGAGATTGAGATTTATTCTCTTCCTTATATTAATTCTCGCTCTGCTTGCCGCTCCTGTGTCAGCTGAGGTGATCTTCACCTCCGAAGCCCAGGAATTTCACGTCGATCCTGGAATATCCTCCACACTAACATTAACCCTGCTGCAGGATGCCGGATATGATATCCCGGGCAAGCTTACGATCAGCGACGTGTGGATATCTGGAGAATCGGTTTATCGCGAATCACGCGTGACGGATCGAACGGTATTTTCCGATGCCTCTACATTTCCCGTCAATATCCCTGCCCTATCCGAAGGCGAGGAACTTATAGTAAATCTGATATTTACCTACACAGATTCCTCCGGCACTTTGCGCGATGTAACCTTGCCGTCTGTAACATTTCGCACTGATCCAGTTGTAACTCAGTCGGTAACGATCTCGAGTACCGAATCCGTTCATGTTGTAACGCCCGCCGTCTCAGTTGGAAGCGGTACAACGTCAAGTTCCTCCTCCCAAACAGCAGGATCCGTGACTTCTGAGTATGGAGATCAGATTCCTGATCTCTCTTTGAATCAGACAGAGAATCATGACGAGGAATTTACTTCATATCTGCAAACAGTTCCCGATTTCATTTTTCTTGAGGAGTCAATCACCAGCTATGGTTATTTGGCAGTTGATACCTATATCCGCTCCTCTGAATATAATACCGGGACGTTCTCACTTCATTATTGGGATACAGCAGGAAACGAAGCTGAGCTTTCCGGAAATATTTCCGGGACGCAGAGTAATATTTCATCCACAGCCGATGCTCCGGCAGGCATCCCTATAATTCTGCAAAAGGATACCCGGTATCTCTCGGCAGTTTCGGACATGAATGCCGAAGGTTATCTTCATTCATATACCCAAAGTGATGCCAGTGATGGAGAGATAGTTATTATGGTCCATCTCACGGATTCCAATGGAAGATCTGCAGAAATTATTTCGCATCTGACAAGCGACAATGTGACCTCGGTTGAGACTCTGTATGAGACAGACCTCTTTTCACCATGGATGGTGATTGTTCTCGTTCTTGTTCTCTCCATTGCTGGTATTCTATACTGGAGAAGAAGGCATACGCATATTTCCATACCCCCGTCCTCCACGGTAACGAACGGTCTAACCCGCGCTTCGCTTTCGGATGAGTATCTGATGCAGGCTAAAACTGCCTTTGACGAAGGGTTGTATCCTGATTCTGCGTCCTATGCCGGCAAAGCGCTGAGGTATCATCTGGCCGGTGATTTAGAGCTTACAACCGATATGCTTCTTGCACAAAATATCCCGCAAAGTGCATCGGATCTTTTGCTGAGATGCCGGAGTGCCGGATTTTCTGACGGAGAAACAACGAGAGATGATTCGGAGAAATTAATTAACGATGTTGAGATGTATATCTCATATGGTTATAACAATTGAATAACAGACATTACTCTTACTTATGACAATATATGTTGGAATGGATGACACAGACACCCTCGATTCACGAGGCACCGGCAGACTAGCACGGGAGGTTGCCGCGTTTATCGCAAAAAAATGGCCGGTAAGTGGTGTAACCCGACATCAGCTCTATGTCCATGAGTCGATTCCATTCACCTCCCACAACAGTTGTGCCGTGGTTCACGTCGAGACCGAGGGACGGGAGGCTGCGGATGAATTATTCGCTCTCACCGAAGAAGTGATGCTCGGTGATTTTATTCCCGGCAGTGATCCTGGTCTCGCAGTTGCCGAGGATTGGCAGATCACTCCCGCCCTGATTGCTTACGGCCGCGATGCCCAGTCTACTGTCCTCAATCAGAATATTGCCCGGACGCTTGCAAAAAATCTTGGGATCCGATTGAAAGGACTTGGCGGCACCGAGGATGGGGTGATAGGATCTCTTGCCGGCCTTGGACTTGCCGCGATGAAAAGCGACGGCCGGTACCTTTTGGTAGGCAGTATCCGAAGTATGACGGGTCCGGTAAGTGTCGAACAGGTTCTTGCTGCTGGAGTAGACTGCGTCCAGACAATCGACGGTGAGCTTCTTACGACCGGGCTCATCATGGAGCAGGAAGGAAAATCAGTAAAACCATGTCCCATCGGGGGAAAAATCACGCTTCTCGTCAGACGGGAAAACGGGAATATACTTCCAATAAAACGAGGATAAGATGATTACAGTTCGGGGAAGGCTAATTATTGCTCTCAGCATTTTGGGTGTAATTATTGCCGGATTTGCCGTGGCAGAATACTCTTTTGCTACGTATGAATCTGATCTTCCGGACGTTGTCACCACTTCCAAACAGATACTTACTGCTGACGATTTTACCTATGGGCCGGTAAATTATCGTCCAGGATATCTTCCAATTCCGATCTATGCTGATTCTGGTCTGTATGATTCTGAAGACTGGATCGTTTTGTTTGCCGCGGTGAATGAAACTCCGGTGAACGGGAATCCATTTCTTGTCCGCCCGGGCTCGGTAAAAATCGATTATGCATTTGAAAATCTTACCGGAACTGCTGTGTTTCAGGTATATGGACTTCGGTATGATTCCGGGCAGACCTGGACTACCCACCAATTTCATTCGCCTGCATCCGGCTACCGGGTCATAGCTTCCCCGCAGTCAGGGACTCTGCCGGATCTCGCTGAGTATTCCGAAGAAAAACCGCTGATAGTTTCGGTTTCGAATCTCTATTACTCTCCGGACGGTGATATGGAGATTGGTGTTCCCTTTGCCCTGCCGTTTCCAAAAGATGAGCAAAACGGTCTTTCTGCACTTCATCTGACAGTGGATCCGGATGTACTCCGGGGGCAGGTTACCACCACCTCCGAGTTGAACGGCACGTTCTATATCACCTACACCGGGGGGGACACGGTTCGCAGAATTCTTCTGATGCTTGCCGTCAACTCTCCCCAGACCGACGACTTTTCATTCACATTTATGAGCAGTTTCGTTCCACGGGAGGCCTGAATGAAACCATATTTCAAACTTCATGAGATCGCTTTGCTTTCGCTTTTCGGCGCCTTAGTCTTTGTATTGCGTCTTATTTTCAAGATCCCAATACATGTTCCCGGCAGTTCGGGTCTTGTGTGGGTTCTTCCCTTAATTATTGGGGTGGGGATCGTTAGAAAACCCGGAGCCGGATTGTATATGGGTTTTATTTCAGGGATACTCGCCTCATTTTTTGGTGTAGGCGCTCTGCATGTTCTTGATATTTTCAAGTATCTCGCAATGGGGTTGTCGATTGATCTGACGTCCATGTTATTCCTGTATCGTTTCAGTAATCCCGCAGTAGGGTTCGTCGTCGGCGCAGTTGGTAATCTCACCAAGATGCTGGTTAACTATGGTGTTCAGCTGTTGTTTGGCGTTCAAGCGGCATTTATTCTTGTTGGAATAACCGTATCAACGGCCACACATCTGATATTTGGCGGAATTGGCGGGGTTCTTGCCGTGTTGATATTGTCGCGTCTGAGGCGTGCCGGAGTGATTACTGAGGATGAAGAAAACACCGATAATTGAGGTGAAGAATCTCACCTACACTTATCCTCGTCAGCCCGGTGGGCGACGTCCGATTCCTTTTCACGATTTGAATCTTACCATTTTTGCGGGTGAACGAATTCTACTTACCGGCGATTCCGGTTCCGGGAAATCAACATTTCTCAGATGTCTAAATGGTCTGATCCCTCATTCCGATTCCGGTAAAATGAAGGGGTCTGTCAAAGTTGCGGGCATTGATACACGTTCTGTTGGTCTTTCCGATCTGGCTTCTCATGTTGGGATGGTGTTTCAGGATCCTGACTATCAGTTATTCTGTGCCGATGTTGTGAGTGAAATTGCCTATGGTCTTGAACAGCAGGGAATTTCACCCGCCGAAATGCAGATACGAATCGGTGAAATCATTGGTTTATTGGACATCACGCATCTTCGCGGCCGAATGATGAACACGCTTTCGTGGGGAGAACGTCAGCGTGTTGCCATCGCCTCGGTTTTGGTGATGAAACCGGAGATACTGCTTCTTGATGAACCCTGTTCCGGGCTCGATGAATCCTCTGTCAAAAATCTGCTTGATGTTTTGAAAAACCTGAATGAACGGCTTGGTTTAACCATCATCATAACCGAGCACAGGATCGCCAGTCTCGGTGATTTTCCAACACGCCAGATTCGTTTCGGTGCCCCCCCTTTTTCGGGTGACGCCGTTGTCCGATCTCCATCCAAATCCAGCACGCAGGATGCCTCGCTCTCTTTCTCCCATGTGAATTTTGCATATGATGCATCGGATAGCTTTGTTTTGTCCGATATCACCCTTTCGTTCTATTCAGGGATGATTACCGTTCTGATGGGGCATAACGGTTCTGGAAAAAGTACGCTGATCCGGCATGCGAACGGCCTTCTTCGGCCGAGTTCCGGAGATGTGTATGTTCATGGTGAGAACATTCTCGGCAGAACCGTGGCGGAGATCTCATCAAGCGTTGGTATTTGTTTCCAGCATGCCGATTACCAGCTTTTTGAAGAGACGATTCTCGACGAGCTGCTGTGTACTCCTCGCATCCGGGGATATCCGCTTGAACCTGCAAAGGATCAGGCACGTCGTATTCTTGAAAACGTCGGGCTATCTCCTCTTGGCGAAAAATCCTCTCCGCTCAAAGCATCGGTTGGCGAGAAACAAAGAATCGCTATCTCTACCTTACTGATGATGGAAACCGGCATTATGATTCTGGATGAGCCTACACTTGGACTTGACGCAGTCTCGAAGCGAACGCTTGCATCGATTCTGCAGAATGCCCGCGATCATGGAAAAACCGTTATTGTGGCAACCCATGACAGGAGTTTTGCCGATTTATGCGCAGACCGCATTGTAACGCTCTCCAGCGGAAGAGTAGTTGCCGACACCGGAGTCATACAATGAAAATCTCAAAAAAAGTGATTCAGTATGTCGATGCCGATACCATTTTTCATCGTCTCGATCCCGGAACAAAGATCATCCTGATTTTGTTTTTCAGTATCATTGCCCTTCTGATCAATACCCTTCCGGCAATTTTTCTGCTCATGATTTTCATTTATCTGCCGGTGATACGGGAACACCTCGTTTTGCCCCTCATACGTTCTTTGAGATTTCTTCTTCCCGTCTTTATCTTCATCTTCTCCATCAATCTGTTCTTCCCGCAGGTCACATCAGCGGACCCGTGGGCAATATATACCTTTTTGACCGTTACCGGCTCTCTTTCATTGGAGGGTATCGGGTTTGCCTGTCTGATGACTCTTCGTTTATTTGTCATAGCGACGGTCTCTACGCTGTTTATTATGACAACGACCAGTAATGCTTTCGTGCACCGGCTGAAATCCGTCCACATCCCGGAAACTCTGGCCTTTTCGTTGGGATATGCCATGAAATCGATTACGACGCTGAGTTCTGATCTGAAAAACATAATGGATGCACAACGATCTCGAGGAATAGAATTTGAAAAAGGGAATCCTGCAGATAAAGGCTTACATTACATGGCTCTAGGGATACCGATCACCATCTCTGTTATGCAGAGGTCCAAACAGACGGCCGACGCAATGCAGTGCAGGGGGTTTGGACGTGCCGGAAAAAAAACTCTTTATCAACCATGCAGGATGGGTAAGACTGATTATCTGGCTCTCATGATCTCGATAGTTGTTGGATTGGTTTTGCTATATTTTTCATTTGCTATATTTTCATAATGTGACAATGTGTAAATTTAATTAAGTTAACATGATAACGTTATGTATTTGTGGATATGGCGGAAATAATAATGATACTCACGTCTGGCCTTTGCTCGACCCAATAGTGAGTGTGGAGAACAATCATATGAAGAAATCATCCCTAGTTGCAGTGATTACCTTTACCGTAATCTTTGCATTCTTGTTCGTTCCGGCCGTCAGTGCCGATACTGTTGAAAAGACCGTGGTTATTGAGAGCGGTGATATTGTGATTCCAATGGCCAATTTTGACGGAGGCACTGCTGATGTTACGGTCCCAAAAGACTCGGTTGCAGGTATTATTTATCAGGCATATCCGGATGTTGAGTTCTGGTTCAAACCCGGAAGTACAAAGACATGGTTCAACCTCAACACTCTGGAAGGTCGTACCCATAAAGACGGTGGGGAATGGACCCTTTATGTTGGCGGCGTTGAACAGACCACGGATATGGTTAATGACTGGTCAGACGTTATCGTAACCCCAGGAGATACAGTAAAACTGATCTATGACACAGACGGTTACACCGTGAAGATTAAAACTACTGTAGCAAACACGGCAACTCCGGTTAGCAAAACCATTTCCGGTGTTATCAAAACAGAAAATGTCACTATTCCCGCATCACAGATCTCCGGTTCGGATACGGCAATCACTGTCGCCGGCGATTCTCTCATAGGCGTTCTTGCCAATTCACTCTCCAATGTTGAATTTTATATGGGCGGAACACAAAATTTCTTCAATCTGAATACATATGATGGACATACCCATAAGTCTCCGAACAAGACCGATAAGTGGTATGCATATATCGACGGTAAAGAAGTATCAGTACCTGACTGGAGTACCGTTAAAGTAACCGAAGGTCAGGTTATAACCTTGAAGTTCGATGATATCACCAATGGAGCGATCTACGAATATACCATTACCACTTCGACCTCATCGGGAGTGAGTGGAACCCAGTCTCCAATCCCGGTTGCCGGTCTTCTGATAGGCCTTGCGGCAGCTGGATTATTTGCGGTCTCACGCAAATTCTAATCCTCTTTTTTGCTTCGTGTGAAATCTATAATAGTTCACAATGAGAATATGTAGGTATGGTCACCGTCCCCTGTCAGGAAATAGTATGGGACATCATTCCTGCAATACAGGCAGCTCTTGCAGCAGAACTGGTGAGTCTCGGCGTCTCCCAGATCCAGGTTGCTAAATATCTCTCCCTTGCTCCGTCTGCCGTATCTCAGTATTTGTCCGGGAAACGCGGATACAGAATAGTTTTCGATGATGAGATCAAAGAGGTCATCGCAAAACTGGCTGAAGAGATAAAATCCGGGTCCGTTACGGATGACGATCTTGCAGCTAAATTCTGTGTCATCTGCCGCTCATTGAGAGGGTGCAGTGAATGCAGCAGTTCTCCTGAATGAAAACCCAAAAACTCATAAGCGTATAGAGTCAATTAAACTTCTATCGGGGTTTTACTCATGATAGAAACTTTTATTGAAGGAAACAAGATCTTCCAGGAACAGGATTTCGAGCGGAAGAAAGATCGATACATGCAGCTGACCAGTACCCAGCACCCGACGGTTTTATGGATCGGCTGCTCGGATTCCCGCGTCAATCCGGAACGTATTACTCACTGTCGTGCCGGCGAACTCTTCACACACAGAAACATCGGCAACATTGTCCCGACACATGACTGGAATTTTGCCACCGTCTTAGAATATGCAGTGAAGCATCTCAAGGTCAAAGATATCGTGATCTGCGGTCATTCAGACTGTGGGGCCCTCAACGCTCTGGACGTTGATATGTCAAAGGATGCCTACATCCCTCTTTGGATCAACAATGCACGCGAGGCTCAGACGAGAGTTGATGCCCGTCTTGGCGAGGCAAAGACACCTGAAGAAAAGGCCATCCGTAAAAAAGAGATTGAGTTTGAAAACGTCAGACTCCAACTCGAACATCTCAGATCATATCCGCTTGTTTCGATGGCTGAAGAAAAAGGCTGTCTGAATCTGCATGGATTGTATTATGATCTGAAAACCGGTGCTCTTTCAAAGATCGCCTAACTTTTTTTTATGAGTTCGAGAAACTCGGCCGGTGAATCGACAGCACATATTTTATCCCGTTTGTCAACCGAGCCGAAGGTCGCATGCACTCCTTTGATACCCAGCTCACGCGGCGGCCGTACATCCCGGTCCTTTTTGTCCCCGATCATTACTGTCTCTTCGGGAGAAACACCAAGTGCTTCAAGCGTTTTCTGATAAACCTCAGGGTTCGGTTTTTTTACACCGAATGTTTCGGGTGTGACGACCAGTTCGAAATACTGTTCATAGCCAAGAGCCTTCATGCGTTTTTCCATATCGGGTCGGTCCGCATTTGAGATGACGGCCAGGCGGACCCCTTCCGATTTTAAATCGCTCAGCATCTCCTCGATCCCTTCGAATGGAGAGATACAGGCAAGTTCCAGCGTATGATAAAGCCAGGTGCACTCCTCGAAATCGCCGTCCACTCCGTCTGCCAGATATTGGGTAACGGCGTCTTCGATCAGAGTAGGGGGATTTTTGTTCAGAGAATACATATGCAGGTCGCCGAAAATCCCGCAGTATGCCATTAAAGCATCGGCAGCACAATGGCGTGCCCGACGCAGATCGTGCAGCGTGTTATCCATGTCGAAGATTACTGCACGCGGAAGGTTCATCTCAGAGTTCACACGTATCACAGTCATGTCCGCAGGAGCTGCATTCTTCATCTCCCCACGGTTCTCTGCCGGACTTTACCAGATAATCGTTGATTGCTTTGTGGATTGTTTCCTCGGCTAGGACCGAACAATGCATTTTGTTCGGCGGTAATCCGTCCAGCGCCTCTGCCACTGCTTTGTTTGAAAGGGTCCATGCTTCTTCCAGGGTTTTTCCTTTGATCATCTCGGTAGCCATGCTGCTGGAGGCAATCGCAGCACCACAGCCGAATGTCTGGAATTTTGCATCCACGATGATGTCGTTTTCGACTTTCAGATACATTTTCATAATGTCGCCGCAGGAGGGGTTCCCCTCTTCGCCGACTCCGCTTGGGTCCTCGATCATACCCACGTTTCGCGGGTTAGTGAAGTGATCCATTACTTTTTCACTGTACATTTCTCAGCTCCTTTGGAGTAAGGGGGGACATTGCCCTGAGTTTTGCCACCGTTTCTGTGAGTGCGGTGATCACATATTTCACATCGTCTTCCGTCGTCCGTTCGCCGACGGTAAGCCGGATGGACCCGTGTGCGATCTCGTGGGATATTCCCATGGCGGTTAAGACATGAGATGGTTCAAGGGATGCCGAGTTACAGGCACTTCCGGTCGAAGCACAGATGCCCTTCATGTTCAGAAACAGAAGAATTGATTCTCCTTCAATATACTCGAAGATAATGTTCGTGTTGTTTGGAAGACGTTTTGTCGGATGGCCGTTTAAGTGTGTTGCCGGGATTTTGAGAAGTTCACGAGTAAGTTCATCACTCAGAGATGCAAGTCGTTTCGTCTCCACCGGCATCATTTTGATTGCCCGTTCTACCGCAGCGCCGAGGCCCACGATGCCGGGAACATTTTCAGTACCTGCCCGGCGTTTTTTCTCCTGAGCCCCGCCGTGGATAAAGTTCTGGATCCGCGTTCCTTTCCGGATGTAAAGGGCTCCGGTACCTTTCGGTCCGTAGAATTTGTGACCGGAGAGCGAGAGAAGATCAATATTTTCGGCAACCACATCTATTGGAACATGGCCAACTGCCTGAACCGCGTCGGTGTGGAAATATATTCCATGATCTCTCGCGATCTTTCCGATCTCGGCAATCGGTTGAATCGTTCCGACCTCGTTGTTTGCATACATAACCGAGATGAGAATCGTGTCCGGGCGAATCGCTTTTTCGACCGCCTCTGGAGAAACCATACCGTATTTGTCTACCGGAAGATAGGTTATTTCAAATCCGCGTGATGCGAGCCATTCACAGGAATGCAGAATTGCATGATGCTCAATCGCTGTTGTGATGATATGTTTTCCTTTTCTTTCATTGGCAAATGCCACACCTTTCAGCGCCCAGTTGTCCGATTCGGTCCCGCCGTTGGTAAAGAAAATTTCATCAGGCTGAGCATTGATCGCTGATGCCACCTGTTTTCGGGCTAGATCAATGACACTCTTGTTGGACTGCCCAATAGAATAAACTGAAGAGGGATTGCCGAATTGTTCGGAGAAATAAGGTAGCATTGCCTCTACGACCTCTTTTGCGGTGTAAGTCGTAGCAGCATGGTCCATATAGATGATTTTTTTACCCATGGTGTTCACGCCGTGAATTTCCTTACTATATTATTTCGCCGTTATTATATCTAAATATTCGTGACAGGAACATGTTGGATGTCGTGTGAAAGCGAATGCTTCTTCCTACTGGATCGGAAAGGCCTGAATTTTTGAACCCGATTACTCAATCCAAAAAGACTATACTGTAATCCACACAACAGATAATGCAATAAGTTATATAGACTTACAATTCAGGAGAAAATCATGAGCGATCAGCCAGAAGGATGTGATGGTCACTGTGATAGCTGTTCACAGAAGACCGATACCTGCCAGAAACCCAAAAAAGCCGATATCAGCGTTAAACATGTAATCTTAGTTCTTTCAGGAAAGGGTGGTGTTGGAAAGAGTACGGTCTCCGTCAACCTTGCATATGCCCTTTCGAACCACGGATATCAGACCGGTCTTCTTGATCTGGATATTCACGGTCCAAGTATTGGAAAGATGCTCGGTATCGAGGATCTCCGCCTTCAGGCAATAGGAAACAAGATCATGCCGGTCAAAATCACCGGCTCGCTGAAAGTAATCTCCATGGCGCTTCTCTTAAATGAGACCGACAGTCCGATCGTCTGGCGTGGTCCCATGAAAGCCGCTGCGATTCAGCAGTTCCTTGGCGATGTTGAATGGGGCGATCTCGATTATCTCGTTGTTGATCTCCCGCCCGGAACCGGTGACGAGGCATTGAATATTGTGCAGTTTGCGCCGAACGTTGAAGGAGCAGTCATTGTTACGACTCCTCAGGATGTTGCGGTTTTGGATTCCACCAAAGCGATCAAGTTCGTTGAAATGATGGATCTCCCGGTTCTCGGTGTCATCGAGAATATGTCTGGAATGGTATGCCCGCACTGTGGTGAAATCGTCGATCTCTTCGGAAAAGGCGGAGGAGAGAAGGCAGCCAAGCAGTACAATGTTCCCTATCTTGGCGCTATCCCAATCGATATCGAGATGAGAAAGGCCGGCGATGAAGGAAAACCATTCATTGTGAGAAAACCGGGCGAGACGAGTCCTACCTGGGATGCAGTTGACGCTGTCATGGAAAACCTCATCGCCGAGGTAGAAAAACGCGAAGCATAATATGACAGTTCTCATCGCCGAATATACTGCAGTTCGTGACCCGGCTCTTGCCCCGGAGGGCAAAGCCATGGTCTCTGCGCTGAAAAAAAGTTTCGAAGCCTGCGGGCATACGGTTGTCATGCCGACTGGAAGCGATTTTGATGCTGAGATAGCACGTCTGGCCCCGGATTGTGAATACGGTCTGGTCATTGCCCCGGATGAAGTTCTGGCAAAATATACGCACACGCTGGAGCTTGCCACCCACAACATCGGTTCTGACAGTACTGCGGTCGCGGTTTGTGCGAGCAAACGGCTCTCCGGTAAACTACTCGCGAAGGTCGGTATTGATGTGCCGGCTGAAGTCCCCGCTGATTACCCAGGCAAACGCGTGATAAAACCGATTAAAGGCGCAGGTTCCGTAGGCGTCAGGATCGCAAAAGACGGCGAACTGCCTGGAGACGGCGAGATGTCCGTTGAGTATCTTGAAGGCGAACATTTCAGCGTCAGTATCATCGGCAGCCGCGTTGTAGGAGAAGCCTGCGGATTTTACAGCGGTCTCCCGCCGATCTTCCTGACGATCAACCGTCAGCTCTGCGAGGTCAGGGAGGATGGGACATTCGCGTATCACGGCGGAGAAACGCCGGTCCACCCGCCCCGCGAGGCTGAGATGATCGAAGTTGCCAAAAAAGCGATCGAGACCCTCGGATGCCAGGGATATGTCGGTCTTGACATGATCGTCGGTGAAAAGATCTGGGTCGTCGATGTTAATCCCCGCCCGACAATGAGCATCCTTGGCATCGTGCACGTCATCGAAGAGGAGACTGCCGATCTTCTGCTGAAGGCGACGGTTGGTCTGCCGCCGGAATGCGTTCATTATAACGGCAAAACCGCAAAATTCGATGATGTCGGCGGAGTAGTTGTAGAGTGATCGGGATCGACGTCGGAGGTGCCAACCTCAAAATCGTTGACGAGTCCGGTGTGCATATTCACTACTGTCCTTTGTGGAAAGAATCCGATCTGGCAGAGATCATCAGCACCTATGCAGAAAAAGAGAATGCTGCGGTGGTAATGAGCGGAGAGCTTGCCGACGGTTTCTTCAATAAAACGGAAGGCATCTCCTTCATAGTTGATGCGGTATTGAAGACATTTCCCGATGCAATTTTCTACGGGACCGATGCAAAATTCCATACAAAAGCATGCCCCGAGCTTGCAGCTGCCAATTGGCTTGCCTCGGTGGATCTCCTTCGAAGGACCTATCCGAACGGAATGATGCTGGATATCGGGAGCACTACAGCAGACATCGTTCCCTTTTCCAGATTCGATCATCTCATCGGTATGACTGATACGATCCGGCTTCAGGCAGGATATCTTGTTTATACCGGCATGCTGAGAACGCCGGTGGCCACTCTTGCAAATTCGGCAGAGATTGAAGGGGTCGTAACTCCCTTTTCCACCGAGTATTTTGCCTGTTCGGGAGATGCCCACTTTATTCTCGGACACATCGGGACCGATGTCTATTCATCGGCGACGCCGGATGGAAAAGAGGTTTCGCGCGAAGCCTGCCTTCGCCGCCTTGCCCGAACGGTCTGTGCTGATTTAGAAGAGATCGGGGAGGATGGTGCCCTCAACATAGCCGAGTCCTTCTGGAATGCCCAGAGAAATCTTGTCTGCAGTGCGGTGGAAAAAGTACGAAATGATGTCGGGGCCGACATTCTTCTAACCGGGGGAATCGGATCTTCAGTATTCGCTCCGTTACTTGGAGGAGTTGATCTTACTGCAGCGCTTGGCATGCCGGCAGATGCATTACCCGCCTACGCCGTAAGGGAGATCGCGGCTTTATCGGGCACATTGCCCGAGGCTGTGTAACCCACTTTTTTTTATTTGATTTTTGATTTCTGTTTTTTCTGTTTCTGGAACTCGGCCGTTGTATTTCTCCCGTCAAGAGGGGGTCTATAGGATGAAGGATACCCGCTTGATGCCAGGATATCCTGGGACGAGATCGATCCTTTCGGCCCCGAGATCTCTTTTGTCATCAGCGAGATAAATGAGTTCGGCAGCTGCATGCCGTACAAAAAGTTTGCTGGAGGTATCGGCAGATTCGACAATGCATAATTCCTGACCGATCCCCGGTCGATTTCTATGCCAAGCGCCTTCATTATCTCTGCGGTGTGAGAGTAGGAATGGAGTCTCGCAAGAGATATCGCCATATCCACGATCGCCGAACCGAGTCTGGTGTCTGGATAAAACGGTTCCTGTGCATAAATGAGATGTCCGCACTTTTTACACTTAAACCGTCTGATGTTTACCATGATCCTTTTCTTTCCCATCGGGGTTCGAAGCGTCACATAGAGTTTTTTCTTGGTATCGTAAGCTTGCGGTTTTCCCCCGCAGAGAGGGCAGGGTTTTGCTGTAGCAAAAAGCGTCCCGTCCAGTGAAGAAATACCAACAAGAACGGTGGTCATAAGAAGGGATGGGATTTTTATCTGCTGGCGGGGCATATCTATGATTAATAGTGGGTAAGAAAAGGTAATCAAATCTCTGGAAGATTTTGGCGTTATCTTCATAATCTTCCCCCTCCCATTTCTTACTCACATGAAAATAAAAGGCATAACTGTCCGCCTCCCGCCTCTCCTTCTTGCAGCAACCGTCTTTTTTGCAGTTATGTGTGCAATGACCTACGGCTCCACCAAAGATCTTATCTATATCTATATTGGTCTCCCGCTGTGTGCCCTACTCATAGGTTTCCCTCTCTGGATGTCTTATACGAACGAAAAACAGGTCCTTCGTGAGGCCCCGCAGTATCTTCAGCATGCAAAACTCGTCAGAGCCCGTCAGCTCTCTTCGACGATGAGGGGAAATATTGTGGTCGTTGAAGGAAAAGTCCTCAAAGTCACCGGGCTCATGATGAACAAACCCTCCTACCTGATTCAGGATCCGACCGGTCAGCTCGTGGTAAAACGATTTGCCCTGCCCGATCCGCTTGTTGGTGTCGGAGCAAACGTCGAGGTTCTCGGGCGGGTCTTTGGGAAAGCTACCAATGCTCAGTCGCTTTATATCAATGCCCTTACGATAAAACCAGTCTCATCCTTACGGGATGTTCAGGACGAGGCACAATCCGATGCAGAAAAGATCCGGATTAAGAAACTCAATTAATATCTGACCTCCTATTATGAGTATGGATAAAGACGCGTTCATTGCTCTTCTGGAAAAAATCGCACCGCCGGATATGGCAGAGGATTTTGACGAAGGCCGCATTGGTCTGCTTGTCGAGGGAACGAATCATATCGAAAAGATTGGCTGTGCTTTGGATGCCACGCCGTACGTCTGCAGACGGGTAGCTGAAGAACGATTTGATGCCTTGATTGTTCATCATCCGGCATTTTGGAATCCGATGCACGGCGTGACCGGGCGAAATGCTGAGATCCTCCGTCCTTTGCTCGAAAATAATATCAATCTTTATGCCATGCATTCGAACTTCGATCACGCAGAAGGCGGGATCAACGATGTTCTTGCCAGAGAGATCGGACTCTCAGACTGTGTGAGAATGGACAAAACGCCCAACTCGATCGGCGTTGTCGGGACCATGACGAAAAGTTTCAGCGAGATCTCCCGCATTCTCGGCTGCGCTCTGCGTGTATGGGGGGATGTTTCCGGCGTCACCAGACTGGCGGTTGCCGGCGGTTCGGCCTTTGATCCGGAATTAATCGAAGAGGCCGTGTCTCTTGGTGCAGAAGCCTACATGGCGGCCGAATTAAAGTATAATATCGCTCTTGAATCGCCCATTCCCTGTATCGAAGCAACCCATTACGCTCTGGAAGCTCCGGGTATGCGTGTACTTGCGGAAACTCGTGGATGGGAATATATCGCTGCCCCTCCCCTCACATCGATTATTCAATGATCAATCCGTTCCAGATCTTAAAACAGGAAGGCGAGCTGAATGATGTTGTGCGCAAAGCATTCATCGATGCATACGGGAAGCGGGGAATGGAGGCCGTTGATGCGGTCAAAGAACAGCGGGTGAAAAAGTACCGGGATTACTTTGTTGTCGTAGGTAATACGGATGAGTACTTTGTCGAGGGTTCGTTCTGCAGTTGTAATGCCATGCTGTATGGAAAAGAGTGCTGGCATACTCTGGCAGTAAAAATCGCTGTCGAACTTGGGATGTATGAGTCGTATAATCTCTGGTATTACAAAAACGGTGTCGACGAGGACGAACCTGAATACGAATAACTTTCACGAAACCTATTTTTAAAATGCTTCGACCCCAATCTAATATGAATGTCCTCAATACTCGTGACCTGCTACAGCAGAACCGGAAAAACCAAGATGCTTGCCGAATCGATCGGCAAGGGCGCAAAACAGGTGGAAGGCGTGAATGTCGATGTCCTTGCATTCAACCGGGTTACTGCCAGCGACCTTGTCAGATATGACGGAATCATTCTTGGATCTCCGGTATATTTCGGCGGTATTGCTGCGGAATTGAAGGAATTCATTGACGACACAACATTTGTGCGCGGAAAACTCGTTGGAAAGGTCGGTGCGGCATTTACGACCGCGGGGGATCGGACCGGCGGAAAAGAGACGGCTATTTTGTCGATCGTTCAGGCGATGCTGATCCATGGGATGATCGTTGTGGGCGATCCGATCTCGACCGAATCGACCAATGAGGAGCACAACGGCGGGCATTACGGACTTGCTGCCGACGGTCAGCTTACCGAGAACGATCTTCTGCAGGCCGAGTATTTCGGCAAATATGTGGCAACGGTTGTTTCCCGGATCTGTTAATCGATATCCAAAATCATTTTTTTCAGCTCGGGACATGCCTTGAATGCGGTGTTGTCCATAGAGAGCGGCGTGACCGAGACATAATTTTTCCTGAGTGCCGTCACGTCCGAGTGTTCTTCCGGGATGTAGATCGGTGTTCCGTTGATCCAATAGTAGGGTTTTCCTCTTGGATCGATTCTTTTTTCGACGGATGTTTCAAACAACCGTTCGCCAAGTACGGTTACTTTATAGCCCTCGATTTTTTCCGCCGGGATATTGATATTGATCAGTTTGCTCTCCGGTGGCATCCCCTTTTCCAGAAAGAGTCTGGTGAATTTTGTGACGACGTCTTTGCTCTGGGTGAAATCCGTCGTATGGGACCTTGGGTCAGCAAATTTGTTTCCCTCATCATTCATTTGAAGTGAATATGCGATTGCGGGAACGCCCTGATTGACCGCTTCCATCGCAGCACCCACGGTGCCTGAAGTCGTGATCGATTCAAATGAGATGTTTTCTCCCAGATTAATGCCGGAGACCACAAGATCCGGTCTAAGTCCAAGTCCGTAGAGGCCGAGAAGAAGTGCATCTGTTGGACGCCCTTCAACGGTGTATGCCTGCGTTCCGTGCATGGTAACCTCGTTCATCCTTAACGGCTCGAAGATCGATATCGATCTGCCGACCGCGCTTTGCTGGGTTGCCGGCGCGACGACCGTAACGTCAGCGAATAGGGACATGGCGTCGTATGCAGCCCAGAGGCCGCCTGAGTTGATCCCGTCGTCGTTCGTTAAGAGTATTTTTGGTCGTGGCATTCTTCTCAGATACGTTTCATTGGTGAGGTATTACACCTTTGGGTTCGGCCAATTCTCCCTATAAAAGAATTCGTATTTGCTATGATATTTACATGCGTCCTGCAATTCGGAATCTATATATCGGGATACAACATTCTTATTATGCATATTTGCTGCGGTGGCCTAGCTGGTTAGGGCGCGGGACTCATAATCCCGAGGTCGGGGGTTCGGATCCCTCTCGCAGCACTGTTTTTTTTTGATTTTCTTATCCACATATCCCGTAATCGTTCAGGATCTTTACCGTCTCTTTTACTCTTGTCTCAAAATGCATACTGTTCATAAAATACCTGACCATACACACATTTCTTGCGCCTGCGTCAAGAACACTTATGAGGTTTTCTCCATCGATTCCGCCGATCGCAACAACCGGGATATCTCCAGCTAATTTAACTGCTTCTGGAATCATTTCAGTTCCAACTACCGGATCCGGTTTTGCTTTTGTCGGGGTCGTAAATATTGGCCCAAATCCAATGTAATCCGGTTTTAGTTGTACCGCTTCTTTTACCTGTTCAAGATTATGGGTCGAGAGCCCGAATCTGAATACTTTTTCGCCGCAGATTTTTTTTGCATCGCAGAGAGATATGTCATCCTGACCAAGATGCAGACCGTCTGCCCCGCAGATAAATGCCAGATCCGCCCTGTCATTCAGTATAAATTTAGTTCCAGTTCCGTTTGTCACCTGCATGATTTCGTCAGCTGCTTTCAGGATCTCCCGGTCGGATAACGATTTCTCCCGCAGTTGAAGATACTGCACATTATACTTAACCGCGGTTTCGGCGATTTTCCTGTAGGAAAAAGAGGGTTTGGTGATGATCAGATACAACCCAAAATTGTTTGCCGTCACTTCAGCTCCTCGATAATCAGTTTTGCCACTTTCTCTCCTGAAAGAAGCATCCCACCGAAGATCGGTCCCATACGGGGCGATCCAAACACTCCGTTTGCTGCCATCCCGCAGACGTAGAGTCCAGGATAGATCTCTTTGGTATTTTCAACAGTCATTGCCTCTCCCTCGACCGCGTTCAAAGAACACTCGCCGCAGACTTTTCCAGTCGGTGTGTTAAGGGTGATGTTGTTCTTTCTTGCAGCAGTTTCCGAGATCATACAGGGATGGCCGGTTGCATCCACCACGATTTTTGCTCTGAAGGAAAGCGGATCTACATGCAGCCCTTCTCTTACAACCGGACCCCAGTTCACAACAACGCCTGAAACTCTGTTATCCATAAACACCACATCCTCAACGCTCATACCGTTGTGAATCACAACCCCTCTTTTGGACGCCTGATATATCAGTGCCGAGGTTGCGAGAACACTGTCGCAGACAACGAGATTCTCGTTGTATCGTTTGTAGGGAATTTCCAGTTCGTCCAAAAGATACACCGCTTCATTCTGAACAGCTATGGATGAAAACAGCATGGCGCCTCCCCACATCCCTCCTCCTGGAGCAAGTTTACTTTCAAACATGGAGACTTTATATCCTGCATCTGCGAGTTTTACTGCGGCGATAAGTCCGGATGGTCCTGTTCCAACAATTGCTGCATCGAAACACAGATTTTCCTGCAGTCTTGCAAACCAGGATTCTGTGATTGCTTTGGTTACTTCCAAATCCATTGTGTTATCCTCCCTGAATCTGGGCGGATAATGCACGGTCACGTATAGGAAAAGCGACTCCCTCCGCCGGCATTACCCGGATCAGGTTATATGGGTATAATCTCAGCCTCTGCAGTCGGATTGTCCGTCTGCATCAGCACCCCATAATCATATCGGCATTCATGGTATAAGGAATGCATGTATTGCCGGATGAGAAAAAAAATCAGGAAATATTTTATCTGATCCAAAATTTCTCAATGAAAATCGTTAACACGGCCACAAGGATTAATCAGTAAGACTCTCTATACTTATCAAACGGAGGTGCCTCTCACCATGAAAACAATACTGTACTACTTTACCGGCACGGGGAATTCCCTTGCTGTTGCTAAAGCGATATCCACACGGCTCCCTGACACCGAACTCGTCCCTATCCCCAAACTCATGTTAGCAGGCGAGAAAGTCATTGTTCCGGATGACACCAATATTGGTATAGTGTATCCTCTCTACGCTATGGGTCTTCCAAAAATCGTTGTGAATTTTTTCACTCTTCTGGATCTCTCCCATGCAGGCTATGTTTTCTCCGTCGTTACCGAAGGGGGAAAAAGCGGATCTCCGACAAAACAGATCACCGCCCTGTGTGAAAAAAGCGGGCATATCCTTGATGCAGCCTGGTGGATCCAGATGCCTGACAACTATATCCCCTTCAGCGCCCCTCCGGAGAAGTCCGTTGAGAAAACCATCCGGGAAAATGCGCTTCGCAAAGTAGCAGTAATAGTGGAGGATATCAAAAACCGCCGGAATTCGATTGTGGGATTCAGTGTACTTGGAAACGTTCTGAAACTGATGTATGTTCCTTTCATCAGAAACATAAACAACTTCGACAAAAAATTTGTCGTCAGCCCTTCATGCAACGGCTGCCAGATCTGCGTCAGGATCTGTCCGGTAAACAACATCCGGGCTCTCCCTCATGGGAAAAAGGAATGGCTCCACAAATGTGAGGGCTGCCTTGCCTGCCTGCAGTTCTGCCCGGTTGAAGCACTGTCCTGTGGCGGTAAAACAGCCAATCGTCCGCGGTATCATCACGCAAATGCAACCGTTGAAGATATGCTTGAGCAGAAAGGCAGTATCGAAACAAATTAATCTTTCTTTTTTAATGTATCTGAAGGCGTATATATTCATTGAACATAAATATTAGTTCAGTATGAAACTTCCCAAATACGACATCAACAAATACGATCCAAAACGTATGATGGCAATACCCGCCGTCCTTTTTGGCCTCGCTTTGGTGATTGTCGGCATAACTTTTGCATTGACAGGAATGCCTGTCACGCCCGGCATTGATTTTGCCGGCGGAACGGCCGTCACCATCCATACGGATGATACCAAAGAAGAAATTGTTGCCTTTTATTCCGGCTATGATCTGAAATCCATTGACGAAGGTATTGGATCTGGTGGGTATTACCTGAAGTTTGGTCCTATGTCCAACGAGGACATGATGAAGTTTAACAATTACACTCTCTCGAAATATCCCGAGGCGAGTATTGATCAGATCGGTGCAAACTTTGGGGCAACTCTCCAGTCCCAGGCAATGTGGGCGATTTTATTTGCCTTCATTGGAATGGCCGTTGTCGTTTTCCTTGCCTTCAGAAAAGTGATCCCGGCTATTACCGTAGTTTCTGCAGGTATTGCCGATATCACCATAACCGCTGCTGTAATGAATCTTGTCGGTATTGAACTCTCCCTTGCGACAACTGCGGCGCTTCTCATGCTTATTGGTTATTCTGTTGATAGTAATATCCTATTGACGACGAAAGTCCTTAAGCGTCAGGGGAAGCTTGAGGAAAAAATGGAGGGTGCGTTTAGGACTGGTATCATTATGACGACCACAACTCTTGCAGCAATCGTCGCTATGTTTATTGTTGCTTTTATCGGTCAGGTTCCAACGCTCTATTCCATTGCTGCTGTCCTGATCATAGGTCTTATCAGTGATATCATCTTTACCTGGGGATTCAATGCTGGAGTTCTGCGCCTGTATCTTTCCGGGTCGGAGAAATCTCAGGCAATGCCGAAACAATCAAAAAAGGATAATGCAGGTGCAAAACAATGAGTTCCAAGAAATCCCCCGCTCCGAAAAAAGCGAAGAAAGAATATTCCGGATGGCCGGCAGTGATTCGTGATCCCCGGGTCATTCTCGTTCTTGTTCTGGTTGCCTTGTCGCTCGCGGCGATCTTTGTGCCGTTCGGTGACCGGGAAGGTATTACGAACCTGCAGTTTGGTCTCGACCTTGACGGTGGTTCATGGATCCAGCTTGAGTTCCAGTCGGAAGTCGTTACTATCGGTCAGGGCGATGATGTGAATGCCGTGGCTGAAAGTGTTGGAAAAACACTCGACTGTACGGTAATTCCTATCAGTGCGACAAAGATAGAGGTCCAGAAGTCGGCAACAGTGGATGAACTTCGTGCCGCAGTGGAAGCTGCCGGAGGAACGTATGTCGGGTCTGAGCCGGGAGTCGGCGCGGATACGGCCGCCACGATCAAGCGGATTCTTGAATCCAAGTTAAACAGCCTTGGAACAAGTGATGTGAAAGTCAACACGCTCACGAATATGGATGGTATTTCCCAGTATGTTCGTATCGAGATGGCGGGTGTTGATATGAATACCGCCCAGGAACTTGTCGGGACACAGGGTCTCTTCGAGCTTCGTATCGTTACAACCGGAAATGAAACGGCCCATGTCTTATACGGTGATTCGGTGGTATCAGTCCAGACACCAACCCAGAATCCGGCCGGTTCCGACAACTGGGGTGTTGCATTCAATATTGATAATGCCGGTGCCGAGGCCCTTCAGCAGGCCTGTATACAGTATGGTGCCACCACCAACCCTGCAGATCATGAACTGGTCATGTATCTTGACGGGAACCTTGTCTACAGTGCTCCGCTTTCATCCGAGCTGGCAGCGTCAATTGCCAAGAATCCGGTGAACAAACTGTATGCCGGCACTGGTCACGGTGACGAAGGGAAAGCCCAGGCACAGGAGCTTGAAATCCATCTGCGTGCCGGTGCTCTCCCAGTCCAGGTTCAGATTGCCGGATCAGGTTCAACATCCGCCGTCCTTGGGGACTACTTTAAGATCGTGTGTCTGATTGCAGCAATAGCGGCCCTTGCGGCCGTGGCCTTAATGGTCTATCTCAGATACCGGACTCCTGAAATCGTTCTCCCGATGATCGCGACTAATGTCTCCGAGATCATTATCCTTCTCGGTATTGCCGTTTTCATCCAGCAGCTTGATATCGCAGCCATCGCGGCGTTGATTGCGGTTCTTGGAACGGGTATAGATCAACTGGTCATCATCACCGACGAGGTCATGCATGAAGGCCGCGTTCCATCACAGGCTCTTTATCTTAAACGGCTGAAACGTGCTCTCGTCATCATCATGACTTCGGCCGCCACGGTCATAATCGCCATGTTCCCGCTGATTATCATGGATCTTTCCACACTCAAGGGATTTGCCATCATCAGTATCCTCGGTATCCTGATCGGTGTTCTTCTTACACGTCCTGCCTATGGTAAGATTGTGATGGAGATCATGGCAAAATAATTTTTTTTATTTTATTGAGTGTTTTTCTGATTTTTCATTGAAGTAACGAGTTTATGTAGTTTCGAAAGTATTTCCTGATGTCCTGCGATCTTCACCATGACCGTGTTGTCTTCGATGGTAGGATCCGACTGGATATGGTCAGTCGGAACATCTGAAAGAATGGCAACGATCCAATCCAAGACTTTTCCATGATTCGTGATCCCTCCATGTTCTGTATCTATCTTTAACAGACGGCTGTTTCCTTTCTGGTCTTTTCCAAGCGTTTCCAGATACCCATACATGGTTGCCGACTCCTCGGGAACTGATCCATCACCTGCATGATCATATATTATGTGAGTTATCTCGGGATTCAACGGGTCATCTGAAAACATCAGTGACCGGATGGTCTGGCGGTTGATACCGACAGCAAAGTATGATCTTTCGAGATCGGTGATGATCCGGCTGTTGTTTTCTCGTCTGAGGGTCTGCTCTTCGCCAAAGATTTTTTTCAGAATCATCTCATACTGATTCCCGGGAATCGGATTGTACACATTCACACCGGCCTCCCGTGTAATCCCTGCCGGGGTATAATACGGCTCCCCCTCAGAAAATATGTTTTCCCTCTCCCTCATGTCATCGCTGAATGGAATATTTTCCGTGTAGAGATATGGCGGATGAAGGCCTGTATAGGCATCGGTTGGAATAAGTTCCGCGGCCGAGGGAAAACTTGTCCGTACATCCCTGGTAATTTTCGTTACTGTATCAAGCACACTTCCTGGAATGTACGTCATTTCACCGGTCAATGCCGTGTTTATCGTGTCAGGGGAGCCTTCATAGGGGGTCGCAAGGATAATGGCTTTTTCAATATTTTCATTTCCGTAACCTTCGAGATATGCTGAAACGATCAGCCCGCCGAGACTGTGGGCAATAAGATCGACCTTGGCTTCGCCGGTAATATTTTGGATGTTTTGAATCTGGTTATGTAACAGATCGGCGGAGTCTGCTATGGTCTGACGAAAATCATAGGAATAAAAGTAGACACCATTTTCCGGGAATACGTCACAGAGCAGGTCAACGATTTTTTTATAGGGGTATTCGAACGGTCCCAAAGCTCCGTATTCACGCTGATTTTCCGGGAGGATCACCTGATCGATTTCGTTGTTTTTTACCGTCAGGGTATTTTGCATCCCCATCATCTCGCCGAGTTTTGTAAGTTTGAGCGAATATTCAACCCAGACAAGACTGCCGGTCTGATCATAAAGCCGGCTGCCCATAATGCCGGGTATGAATATAATCGGAGATTTTGCAGTTTTGGTTCTTGTTTCTGTCATGATATCTGGAATGCCTCTTGGAATGATGAGTAATACAGCGAGGCTCTGTGTCTCGCACGAGTGAATGTATGGTTATTGGGGGTAATGAATATATCCCGGGGCGACAAAAACTATTGTCCTTCTCAAAATATATTGTTTGATAAACACAACACAATATATTTTCTAAATTAAATATATTTTTAAAAATTAATATTGTGTCATCATTGATTAGTCTTATTATCTATCCTGCCGACATGTATGTGGTACAAAATCATGAAGGCTGTCTTAGGACTTGAAGATGGGACAATCATCACCGGAACCGGCTTTGGCGTTGAAGGCTGCGCCTCCGGCGAACTGGTTGTCACCCTTGTATCTACAGGATACATGGAAGCCCTTAGTGACCCGAGTGTCGCCGGACAACTATTGATGTTCGGCTATCCACTTGTTGGAAACTACGGAGCAAACAAAGATCAGCTCCAGCATGACAAAGTTCACGCTGCGGGAACAATTGTGCGTGAACTCTGCGTTCATCCAAAACACCAGCCGACACTTGGCGAATTCTTTGAGGATAACGGCCTTATTGGAATCGAAGGTGTCGACACGCGGATGCTCACAATAAAACTGCGTGAACAGGGCGTTATGCGTGCGACCCTTATCACCGGTTCAGATGACGGATACAAGGCCGTCACCATGGCTCAGACCGCTCCGGTCCAGGAAACCCGCGAACTTATTCCCGGTGTAACCTGCAAAGCCCCCTACCACATCGAAGGAAAAGGCAAAAAGATCGCCGTCCTCGATCTCGGATGCAGAAAATCAGTATTCACCAGTCTGAAAAACCGCGGCGCAGACATCTATGTCTACCCATACGGAACCCCGGCTGATGTGATCATGGCAGACAAACCAAGCGCGCTCTTCTTAACGAACGGCCCGGGTTATCCGTTTGCCGCACCGAAAGCAATCTCCTGCGTCAAAGATATCCTTGGAACCATCCCGGTACAGGGAATCTGTATGGGTGCAGAGATCATTGCGGCGGCTCTCGGCGGTCAGGTTGAAAAACTCAAACTTGGTCACCGCGGAGCAAGCCAGCCGGTGAAATTCTCCGACGGCACCGTTGCCGTAACTTTCCAGGGACACGGCTACGCAGTAGTCGCCGACAGTCTTCCGGAAGGCTGTGAAGTAAACTGTGTCAATGCAAACGACGGCACGGTCGAGGGATTTGTCAACAACGACCTCGGCGTGTACTGTGTACAGTTCCATCCGGAACACGATGGAATCTACGACGGCGTGGAAAAACCAATTTACGATATCATGTACAGAGGAATCCCAGATGCCTAAAAACACCTCACTCAAAAAAGTCCTGCTCATCGGATCAGGACCGATCCAGATCGGACAGGCTGCCGAGTTTGACTATGCAGGAAGCCAGGCATGTAAAGCTGTGCGTGAAGAGGGCATCGAAGTTGTATTAGTCAACTCCAACCCGGCTACGATCCAGACCGACCCCGAAACTGCGGATAAAGTCTATGTTGAACCGCTGAAAGCAGATATCATTGCCGAGATCATCAAAAAGGAAAAACCGGATGGTATTCTCTCAGGTATGGGAGGCCAGACCGGTCTGAACCTTACGGCTGAACTCTATGAACTTGGTGCCCTTGAAGGCGTACAGATTCTTGGAACGCCGCTTGAAGCAATCTATCATGGTGAAGATCGTGATCTCTTCAAGAAACTCATGCTCGAGATCGGTGAACCTATCCCGAAGAGTTTCATCTTAACCAAAATCGAGCAGCTCGACGAGGCATACGAAGAAGTCGGTCTCCCCGCAATCATTCGTCCGGCATACACACTTGGCGGAGCCGGTGGAGGAGTTGCGAACACCAAAGAGGAACTCAGAACGATCGTTGAACACGGTCTCACCAAATCCCGTGTCCACCAGGTCCTGATCGAAGAGTCGGTCAAGGGCTGGAACGAGATCGAGTTTGAGGTCATGCGTGATGCGGCAGACACCTGTATCATCATCTGCGGAATGGAAAACGTCGATCCGATGGGTGTCCACACCGGAGAGTCCGTTGTCGTCGCTCCGATCCTGTCCCTCACCTCAGACGAGTTTGGCATCATGCGCCGGGCCGCAATCAAAATCATCCGTGCCCTCAACGTGCAGGGCGGATGCAACATCCAGTTTGCCTTCAACAACGGTGATTACCGTGTCATTGAAGTCAACCCGCGTGTCTCGCGTTCCTCGGCACTTGCCTCGAAAGCGACCGGTTACCCGATCGCCCGGGTCGCTGCAAAAGTCGCCATCGGTCTGCACCTCGATGAGATCATGAACACGGTTACCGGCTGCACGCCGGCCTGTTTCGAGCCGGCTGTTGATTACGTCGTGGTCAAAGTCTCCAGATGGCCGTTCGACAAATTCAAGACCGCTGATAGGACCCTCACCACTTCGATGAAAAGTACCGGAGAGGTCATGGCAATCGGCCGTACCGTTGAAGAAGGATTCAAGAAAGCTCTCCGCTCGCTTGATACGGATATCTACCGGCACACCGATCTGAACGAGATCAGAATGATCCTCTCCCGCCCGACCGATGAGAGATTCCCGACCCTCTTTGATGCCTTCCGCCTTGGAATGACCGTCAAGGAAGTCTACGACCTCACCCAGATCGAACCGTTCTTCTTAGAGAAGATCCAGAACGTCGTGGACATCGAACTTGAACTCCGCGACCACCCCACTGAAGAGCTTGTCAAGACCTCCAAGAAGTTTGGATTCTCCAACGCAGAGATCCGCGAGCTTACCGGCTGGAACATCTATAAGATCGAGAGTCTTGTCGGCCTTCCGACCTACAAGATGGTCGACACCTGCTCTGCCGAGTTCCCGGCAAAGACGCCCTACTACTACTCCACCTGGGAACAGGAGTGCGAACTTACCCAGTCTGATCGGAAAAAGATCCTCATCCTCGGTTCCGGAGCTATACGCATTGGTCAGGGAATCGAGTTCGATTATTGTACGGTTCACGCAGTCAAGTCCCTGCGTGAGGAAGGCATCGAGGTCCATATCTTAAATAATAACCCGGAGACGGTTTCAACCGACTTCGATACCTCGGACCGTCTCTACTTCGAACCGATGCAGCTTGAAGATGTCGTCAATATCCTGAGAAAAGGTGACTATGACGGTGTTATGGTGCAGTTCGGCGGTCAGAACTCCGTGAACCTCGCCATCCCAATTCAGGAAGAGATCAAACTCTTCGGTCTGAAGACCAAGGTCCTTGGAACGAGCCCCGACAATATGGATGTTGCCGAAGACAGAAACCGGTTCAGCGTTCTGTTAGATCAGAACAACATCCCGTCACCGGCAAATGGTTCCGCCTACTCCGAAAAGGAGGCATACGCAATTGCCAACAAGATCGGATACCCGGTCTTAGTTAGACCAAGCTACGTTCTCGGCGGCCGTGCAATGGAACTTGTTCACGATGAACTTGAACTCCAGACCTACATTAAAGAGGCCGTTCGTGTTTCCAACACCCACCCGGTCTTGATCGACAGATATCTCGACAATGCAACCGAGCTGGATGTGGACGCGGTTTCTGATGGAGAAACGGTCCTTATCGGCGGTGTGATGGAACACATCGAAGAAGCCGGTGTCCACTCCGGAGATTCGGCATGTGTCATCCCGACCCAGACCCTCACTCCCGAGCAGATCGCAACCGTCAAAGACTACACGAGAAAGATTGCTCTCTCCCTCGGTGTAGTCGGTCTGATCAACATCCAGTATGCGATCCACAAAGGAACGGTCTATGTTCTTGAGGCAAACCCGCGTGCAAGCAGAACGGTTCCGTTCGTCTCGAAGGCAACCGGTCTCCCGCTTGCAAAGATCGCGGCCAAACTCATGCTTGGAAAGAAACTTGCAGACCTTGGCTACCAGGAGAAAGAGATCAGTCACGTCGCGGTCAAAGAAGTTCTTCTTCCGTTCTCCAGACTGCCGGGCGTTGACCCGATCCTCGGTCCGGAGATGAAGAGTACCGGTGAAGTCATCGGTATCGATTACGACTTCGGCAGAGCTTTCTACAAGGCAAGCCAGGCAGCTGACAATACCATCCCGCTGAAAGGAAATGTCTTCATCTCAGTTACCAATGATCAGAAGACTGAGATCCTGCCGATTGCCCGCAAGCTCTACGATCTCGGATTCTCACTCTACGGTACGGAAGGCACGGTCAAGTTCCTTGCGCAGAACGACATCCCAATGAATCTTGTCAGAAAGGTTCAGGAAGGCTCACCGAACATTCTGGATATGATCCGGGCACTGGATGTGCATCTCCTTATCAACACACCCGGCGATAAAAATGCACGGGCAGACCACCTGCAGATCATGCGGGCAAGCATCGACTACTCGATCCCCTATATCACGACCATTTTCGGAGCAGAGGCGGCCGTGCAGGCAATCGAGTCGATGAAGACCAACACGATCACCGTCGAACCGCTGAGTCACTACCACAGCTAATCCCCTCTCTTTTCTTTTTTTTATCTGGTTATCAGCACAAATACTGACGTCAGTACCGACAGGGCAAGGCAAAGACCAAAACCAATCTGGTATCCTGCAAGCGTTATTACGATCCCGCTGACAAGAGGGCCCGATGTATGACCGATGTCCATGATCGAGGAAAGGGCCCCGAGAGATGCGCCGAGTTCGTTCTTTTCTGCAGTGTTAGCAGCATACACGTTGGTCGCTACTGTAGAGAGCGACATCCCGATCCCAAAAATACTGCTTAGAACGAGGAGGATCCAGAAGTTTATTGTTAAACCCATGATTCCAAGCGAGATACCTGTTATGAGCATACCCGCTGCGATCTGTTTTTGTGGATTTCCCGTGTCTGCACGTCTGCCGAAGAACGGCTTGGTGAGTGCGATGACCACCACCTGCACGGCAAAAATGACGCCGGTCTGCCAGGCAGGAACGCCGATCAGGAGCAGATAGACAGGCAAGAATGTTTCAAACGTGCCAAAACAGAAGTAGGTTATCATCTCTGCTGTGGATGCAGCACGAAGCCCTTTGTTCGAGAGAAATGTCTTCAGACTGTTTGTAAAATCGGCAACGGTTACTTTTTGCACGCTCCCATGCGTATCACGGAAGAAAAGGATCAGAATAAACACCGGTACTGCAGCACAAAACGCTGCGAGATACACCATATGATAGGCGGTGAATCCCGGTGCCAAGGCAAATAATGTGATAATTGTTCCGCCAATCAGCGGAGCTGCCGTCCTGCCGACGAGTGTGGCAGAACTGTATGTCCCCATCATTACGCCTTTTCTGTTGCCGAATTTTTCTGCGATCGCCGCTCCTACCACCGGTCCAAGGATCGCCGTCGCCAAGCCGTGAAAGAATCTGATGGGGATAAGAAATACCGGGTCCGTTATCAGAAGATAAAGCAGGGGAGCTATAAGAAATATGCATCCTGAGACGATAAGGAGTTTTCTTCGGCCAAGCCTGTCGGAGATCAGGCCTACGGGAAAACTGAAGAGAATGCCGGCGAGAGGGGATACGGCGGCGATAAGGCCGAGGTAGGCATCATTTGCTCCAAGAGACGCTGCATATAAGGGGAGAACGGGATTTTTTGAAATCGTTGTCGAGAATATCGCGAAGCAGCCGATTATGCAGAAGTAGATGATGAACTTTTTTTGTATAGTATCTTCTGACATTTGTGTTGATATTTATCGGCATGTTATATAGGTTTGGCTATCCACCGACACGCATAATATCTTTCCCGCCCAAAAAATGCATTATGTGTTCAGCAGGCGGACCTGTCGATGTTGACCTCAATGACCCCTTAAAGGGCAGAGGCAAGAAGTATAAATGCAATGACTGCGGGGCGACCTTCACCGGGCTTGGCAAACACCCGATGTGCCCGACCTGTCAGTCAGACGACGTTACCGAGATGTAATCGTAATGACCGGTGACCTTCGCGTTCCTTTCCTAGGTGACCATCCGCTCATCATCCGGGGAACCACCTCTTTTCTTTTAATCGCAAAAGTCGTTGAAAAATTTCCTCTTCTGATCGAAACCGACGCAGACGAGATCGTCCAGGGCGTCTATCCCGGTGATCTGATTATCGTCTCGGCACCGGAAGGTGGCGAGGTCCTTCCGGCTCTTTATCTTCTTGAGATGGTTCGAACATACCATCTGCCGGTGATCGCTCTTCCAAAAACCCATCCGGCAGGAAAGCGGCTATCGTATGTTGTCTCGGCCGCCGAAAAAATCGAGATGCGCTGTGATATCAGACGCGGCACCCACCCCGAGCAGCATCTTCTCTGTTCAGCCGATGAATTCACCGGCATGACGCTGTATTTGGAAGGGAATGAACTCGTCATCGAACATCCGCGGTCCGGGGTTTCCCTCGCACGTCTCCAGTGGTCCCCCTCATTTACCGAAGAAGGGCTGGTTGTAGACTAGGATGCCGTAAATACGCGTGAAGACTGACAATATTTTTTTATTATCCTTTACAGGCCCCGTCCCTCTCTTTTGGAAAACGGTTAGCATGCTGATAAAAATTCAGTAAGAGCGTATCGGTAAAAAAATGTGTTTATCCGAATTTAACGGATAAGAGCTGCTGCGCGGTCTGCTGCAGAGCTGACCGACTCGGATTTGATGATCTCGATTCTGCGGACCGGGAAGATTGGCTTGCATTCTGCGAACATCTTCTTGGAAAGTTCGCCTTTCAGCATAGCAGAAACAAAGGACTCGAAGTCGGCTTCCTTTGCGGAATCTTCAACGACCTTCACCATCTTTGCACGAAGCTCCTGAACCTGGGAAAGTCTTGCGTGGTTGATAGTGAATGCGGTGATCGTGACCTGAAGTTCGCGGGTACTGCCAAGGGGCGTGACCGTGATCGTGCTGTCGACGCGGGAGGCCCGTTTCTTTACCATTGCACGAACGAACTCTTTGGTCATCTCGTGACCATTGAACTGGGTGTATGCTGCATCGCCTGCAACATTCATGATCTTAAAGGATGCACGAACATTCTGTTTGGAATAGTCCTGGATAAGTTCGCCCAGACTAACCGTCAATACACGGCCCGGAACGTTTTCCGGATTTGAAGAGATGATCTCTCCAATGAACTGCTTGCCGAGGAACTCCGGTGCATGAACTTTATACCAGTTCTTTGCCTTCCAGCCCTCGACTTTGCGTCCGCCACTCTGCTTTTTTCTTGCCATGGTTTATTCACCTGTAGTATTTTTTAACGTATTCTCTTCGCAGATCGTCTCGATGAGCCGTTCTGCAACCGAGAGATTCATCAGATAATCATCAACTGTCGCAATAACCGACCGAAGCGACTCGCCGTTCACCCTCGCCACAATACACCCGTCCTCAAAAGAAGTTTCAATAAACCCGCCGTTATCCGGCGAAAGAGATTTTTCGATATCATCTGCACGCAGATTTTTCGATCTGATCTCGCCGGAAATTTTCACGCTAATGCCTCCAGTGATCTGATAAACTCAGTCTCGCAGGCAAGCGGGAACTCGCCGCCTGCCCGGGTCTTATGACCTCCGCCCTTTCCGCCGAATGTTTTTGCGGCAGTCACGATGAACTGCTCAAAATCCACGTCTGCGGACCGGGGTGCTCTCGCTGAGATTTTCAGATAAGATTCTCCTCTGCAAAGAACGAAAAGAGGCCGGTTTTCCGACTCGGCAAACATGTCGGCGACATCGCTTACCGTATCGACGGAATCGACCATCCATGCATTCTTTGTTATCTGTTTGGCTGAATCTGCGGCAGCGATCACCTTTTTCTTAAAAGAAAGGGCAATCTCCCAGGCTTCTTTCAGCAGGGAAGCATCCCCGCATGCCAGTCCGAACGCGATCTCGGTTTTGCCTGCTTTGCCGCAGGCATCGATGACCATCGTCAGAGAATGGGCATTCTGGATGCTTTCACGCTCAAGATCCCAGGTATCACCGTAGAGATTCATCAGAGCATCATATGAGGCATTTGATCGTGCGATGATTTCCGATAAAAGACAGCCGAGATAGGCCTCGTCCGAGGTCTTCGCCGAACAGATCTTTGCGACCTCCTCAGACTCTCCGCTGTTTCCGGAAAGGCCCGGAAGATACGGAGAGGCTGCCGTTTCGATCTGTTCTTTGGTTGTCCTGCCGGGAAGAAGGATTCCTTTCCCCGGATTTATCAGATTATTCGCTATCCCCTCGCCGATGATCTTTTCATTCATACCGGCGAGTTTCTGACCATCCCCAATGATGCCGAGAAGAACCAAACCTGCAAGGTCACGGTTATCTGAAAGGGCATTCGCGACCAGATAGGCGCAGCCGGCAGCGGAAAGTTCCGTTTCGCCGTCTACGCCGAACAGCCGCGGGTTGATATGGTACTTCGAGGTGGTGTAAGGCACGTGGTGATCGATGATCATTGTCGTCTCCGGTAATCCGGCGCACGACGCACCCAGGTCACAAAGAAGGGAAATGTCCGGATTCGTGACATCGGATTCGGTAAGAACAGGTAAGAACCTGAGCCTAAACGCGATGCCTTCCCGTTTTAAGGCGATGGACATGATTGCCGCCGAGGATATGCCGTCCGCATCGTGATGGGTGTACATTTCCACGTACTCCATTCCTCTCAGGCGGTCGGCGATCGTTTTGGCGGCTTCTTCAAGTGACATGAGTTATGATGATTTATCTGGACAGAAGAATCTCTGCAGTCTCCGGCTTGTAGACCCAGCCGAGCGGTAAGCGTTTGGTACCAACATAGTACTTTACGAGTCTGCGGACCTTCGCTTCGGTCAGCTGGAGCTGACGTTTGTTGTGAAGGTCTTTTCTGTTCTGCTCAAGGTGTTTTCTCATCATGAGTGCCTTGTGCATAAGGTTACGCAGATCTTCGGGGATGTCGGTGTCAAGGTCGTTCTCACGAACGATGGCATTGATTCTCTTGCCGGTTGCGAGTTTTACGTTCGGGACTCCGTGTTTGTCACGGAGAACGAGACCGATCTGTGCACAGGTAAGACCTGCTTTGCGCAGCTCGACGATTTTACCCTCGATCTCTTTGACATCGGAGTTGGACCAGGCAGGGACTTCTTTTCTGTATGGTCTGACAGAGGATGCAATTCCTCTTCTTCTAGCATGCATTCGTGCCATAATTTATCACCTCGCGAATGAGACTGTCCGCCATCCGTACCGGGCGGAGAACCAACCTGACGACGTATTCGCGGATACTGGTATTTGACAGGTATGGTCGTAAGTCACGAAAAGAGCAGCATGTATATTACAGCTGACTCGTCGTAATCCCAAAGCCATAAGGCAGTGTCTTAGTAGACAGACACGTCGGACTTACTTCAGTCAGCACCTAAGTGCTTCGTATATGTTGGAGGGGATTTATAATAAGGGTTTGGGACGTACGTACATACAATGAGTATGCATGAGTATGATGTGATCGTTGTTGGGACAGGACCCGCGGGACTGTTTTGTGCTGCCCATCTTGCCCCGGCGAAGGTTCTCGTCCTGGAAAAGATGAAACTGCCGGGACGAAAACTTCTGCTGGCCGGTTCCGGTCAGTGTAATCTCACGCATGCCGGTGATGTGAAAACATTCACCGCAAACTACGGGGATCACGGGAATTTTGTGAAGCCTTCTCTGATGGCGTGTTCTAATCAGGCCGTGACGGATTTTTTCGAACACCGGGGTGTTCCTTTGTTCACAAACGAGAACGGGAAGGTGTTTCCTGTTTCCCTTCTCGCGGATGACGTGCTGGATGCGTTGCTTTTTGCCTGTGATGAGGCGGGCGTCGAGATCAATTATTCGGAAGGAGTGAAATCGATAACCCCGAACATGAACGGGTATTCTGTGGAGACCTCATTTGGGGTATATCGGACGAAGTATGTGGTGATCGCGACCGGGGGGATGTCATATTCCGGGACCGGTTCGACGGGTGACGGGTATGGTTTTGCAGAATCACTTGGCCATACGATCACCCCTCCCGAGCCGTCTTTGACGCCGGTGTATGTCGATGATCATCCGCTCAAAGATCTCTCCGGGATCTCTCTTCCGGCAAAGGTCAGCATCTGGCGCGAGGGGAAAAAACTGCTGACCCGGGAGGGCGATCTGCTGATCACCCGATTTGGGTATTCGGGTCCGGTGATCCTGGATGCTTCGCGATGGATGCGTGCGGGAGATCTGCTCAAGATCGCGTTCACCCCCCTCTCTCCGCAAGAAGTGGATGTTCTTCTCAAGGAACGGACTGCCGCATCCGGGGGAAAGCAGATCCAGAATCTGCTGTCCGGTCTTTCCTGTCCGGATCGTCTCATCCGTGCTCTGGTGGAAGCATCCGGGATTCCCGAAGGAACGACCGGTGGTCAGTTCACGTCGAAGATGCGTGCCGCGCTGGTTGAAAATCTGACGGCATTTCCGGTCAGAATTTCCCGGCTTGGCGATTTCAACGCGGCGATGTGCACGGCTGGCGGTGTTTCACTTTCCGAGATCAATAAGAAGACCTGCGAGTCAAAAATCGCTCCGGGGATATTTTTCGCAGGAGAAGTGATGGATCTGGACGGGGATACGGGCGGGTATAATATCCAGGCGGCGTTTTCGACAGGTTTTGCCGCTGCGAAAACGATCCTTAAGTTGTTGTGCGCGTGAGCAAACTTTCTCCCTCGATTTTTGGTGAGGGGGCGTTTTCAGTTTCAAAATACTGCTCTCGATTCAGAATGTTTAAATGAGTCTGAGTTGTATCTTGTTATCGCAATATTTTGTTGCCTCAGTGGCTTAGTGGCATAGCGCGTCCTTGGTAAGGACGAGGTCGCGAGTTCAACTCTCGCCTGAGGCTTCTTTTTCTTTTTCTGAATTTATTACGAGCATAGTTGTCTCCATCCAAAGATTTTCAGGATATTTTTATTCAATAGGAGTTACGCGGTGTTATTCCCAATCCAATTCGGGAAGGAGTTTGTTGAGTGTGGAAACCTGAGAAAAACCAACCGCGAATCGGCGTGAATCTGAGCCCTTCGGGCTCTCAGAATCGGATTTGCTTATCCTCACTCACTCATCTCCCTTTCGAATTGAATCTATCCCAACACCGTGTAAATCCTATTTGAGTTATTGAGGTATTGCCTGTGTGAATGAGTTCATAAAGTTATGAGTCAATTATGATTGTTAATGGCAGGTCGTGAAGTCATATATTTTTCAAGGAAATGTGATGAGAACATGTATGTAAATGGTAGATTCTGATGTCAGCAATAGATCCAGAACCGTTTAATGAAACATATCATTTTGAGAAACTTGAATTTCAAGATCTCGAATCTCCAGATAAAAAAGTTCAGATAAATCAAGCAATTGAATTAACGATCAAAAGGAATAGAGATACAGGAGAATTATTTTTATCAGATTTCAGTCTTGATGATAATTTGGATTTTATTCGAAGAGTTTCCATTCCATTATATGGCCAAAATGGAATATTAAATACTGGGGGGAGCATACCCTCCAAGCTTCTTAATATCATTGGAACAGATAAAGAAACTCACAAAAACATCTTGATAGAAGTCCATTCTGTTATTGTTAATATTAATGGAATAAATTCAGTAAAAATAACCGATGAAAACGTAACTTCAATAACTGAACATAGAGATCATTACTTATACCAAAATCGTAAAATATCCGAGATCCTTCATTCATCATCTATTGCCATAAAAGGCATAGACTATCCGTTTACTATCTGTAATGAATCTATTAATGATACACCTCACAATTTAGATTGTGTCTCATTGGTTTATTCTGTAAATAATGACAGATCCTTTCCTCCTCAAAAAATTCAAGATCATCATAGACACATTATTGGTTTTTTATTTGGGTGTCCTTTGACAAATTTAGGATATTCGCGATATGATGATTCTGGAAAAGTAATTGAGAAATATGTAATCAATCCACGTGCTTCAACAATGTTAATGTCTTTGAATACAATATGTCCTCCAATTGATTATGATGATTTACCAGCTTCACAAATTCAGGAAATATTCAATGAAATTGTTGTAAATTATTGTAATCTCCCTTTGGATATTTACAACCTTGGGATTATAGCATTATTACATAGATTATGGGGGAGTCGCTTACTTTATTTGGATTATAGGCTCATTCTAATTGTAAGCGGACTTGAAATATTTATGAAAATTTGGAGTGGTCAAAAAGGATTAGATTTCAGACCGAAAGATATAATTTGCAAAGATTGTTTTGAAGCTCTAATATCGAAAGAAATTAAGAATATCAAACAGAACATAGCTGATTGTGATAAAGTATCAAAAGAAGATCGAGATAAATTATATTCAAACATTGGGGAGCTTAATAAAGATAAGAAAAAGATAAAACTTTCAGAAATGTACTCTGCTGTTGGGTTGACTCTAGCTGATAACGAGCTCGATATTATACATCTCCGAGATGAAATGATTCACGATACGCCCGTAATTCTTGATGGTCAGGTGTCAATACATGCGGATGCTTATCTCGATGCAATAACATTATGTAACCGTTCACTTCTTACATTGTTTGGCTATACTAGTAAGTATGTTAATTACCGTGAAAAATGGAGGTAATGATTTTTATAAATCTAAAATAATGAAAGCAAGGAAAAATATTTTTCCGATATATTTTCCGAGTCTGCTCCCTCATTATACTAAGAATTTCTTTTAATCCCCTATTTTCCGATGATATGTGATTTCCCTGAGAATTTCACTTATTTGTGCTCATGAGAAATGTGATTGGAGAACTGAATTGTTAGATCCCGCATCTTTTTTATCTCCTCGAAAAAACATCTATCTAAGTGAACCCGCCATGATCCTCAATACCGGAAGCAGAACAGACATCCCTGCCTTCTTCAGCGAATGGTTCTACAATCGTATCACGGAAGGGTATGTCCTTGTCCGAAACCCGTATTATCCCCGCAAAGTCACCAAATATCTGCTTGATCCGGGCATAGTGGACTGTATCAACTTCTGCACCAAAAATCCAGCCCCCATGCTTCCACGGATCCATGAACTGGATGGATTTGGTCAGTTCTGGTACGTCACCATCACCCCGTACGGAAAAGAGATCGAACCAAATGTCCCATCCATCAATCAGGTGATCGATTCGTTTCAAAAACTCTCCCACATTGTCGGACTCAACCGGATCGGCTGGCGGTATGATCCGATTTTTCTGACCGAAAAATATTCCCTCGAATATCATCTCGCTTCGTTTGAAAAAATGGCGGCGGCACTTTCCGGCTATACTGATGTATGCGTGATCAGTTTTCTCGACCTCTATGAAAAAACCAGACGAAACTTCCCTGCCGGAAAAGAAGTGGAACAAAAGGATCGCCTCGCTCTTGGAAAAGCCTTCTGCGAAATCGGCCGCGAACACGGGATACGTATCAAATCCTGCGCCGAAGGAACCGAACTGGCACCCTTCGGCGTCGATTGTTCCGGCTGTCTTACCTGGGAGGTCATAGAACGTGCGGTCGGGCAAAAACTTCGTCACGACTCCGGCAGCACATCGACACGCAGTTCCTGCTCCTGCCTGATGAACTGTGATATCGGGGCCTACAATACCTGCGGGCACGGGTGTGTCTACTGTTATGCGAATTACGATCCAGAAACCGTCCGGAAAAACAGGGAACGCCATGACCCATTATCACCGTTTCTTATCGGAACCTCAAGAGACGGCGATATCGTCACCAATGCCCGTCAGATCCGGTTACGCGACGGGCAGACAGCTCTTTTCTGAGATCGTCCAAAAGAGGAGGGTGTATGGTTAATACACCAAAATGTTAAATATATTTTACTTTCATATATATGCGAGAATGAGAGAAAAGGATCTCCCGATCTCCTGCAAAAAACAGTTGTGGGAAAACACGGATGGTTACTCTCAAGATTTACGGAAGGAAAATATGACAATCACCTCTCCTCAGGCATCCAATGGATGCACAAAATACCAGACTGGGGGCTCTGTTTCCAGAGCGAACCCGGATCAAAAAAGCACGCCGAATGGTGAGGTGAGATGAATGGACTCGTCTGAAAAGCGGATCACCGTCGTTACGTTCGTTCTTCTGGCTCTCGGCATTGGATTTACCTGTTTAATCATGTTTGCTCCAGGTGTTCTTGGCTTTACGGAAACGACCAGTGTCTCCGATGACGGTCTCACCATCGATATCACCTACACGGACCGGGATCTCGATCCCTCCTACGATGAAACGTCAGCGACGATTCTCTATCTTGCCGACGGGGCGAGCACTGTTCAAGGATCCGGGGCCTCGGTCTATGATGATGTGATCACCATCACCGATGAAGGCACATACATCGTAAGCGGCAGTCTTTCGGATGGTCAGATCGTGATATATGCCGGCGAGAGTGACAAGGTTCAGCTCGTTCTTGACGGTGTTACGATTTCCTGTTCGGACAACCCGGCGATTTACGTGGCACAGGCCGACAAAGTCTTCATCACCCTGGCCGAAGGCAGTGTAAACACTCTCGAAGACGGCAGTGAATATACCTCGACGATCGACGCCAAGGAAGCCAAAGCTACGATATATGCACGAAGCGATCTCACGCTCAACGGTCAGGGAACACTTATCGTGACCGGCAACTATCTCCATGCGATCGCTTCTCAGGAGGATCTCGCGATCACCAGCGGCACCTATGTATTGACCGCGGTCGGCGATGGTCTCCACGGAAAGAAGTCTGTGAAGATTTATGACGGGACAATTACCATAACTGCCGGTGATGAGGGTATCCAGTCTGACCAGACGGATGATGATGAAAAGGGATTCGTTTCGATCGACGGAGGCAGTATTACTATCACCTCAACGGGCGATGGTATCGAAGCCGTAACCGTTCTCCGGATCGCCGGTGGTGATATTGATATCACAACAGGTGAAGGAAGCGGGACTGTTATCTCTGGAAATTCCGGATTTACGGGCAGTGTTCCTGATATGACCACGATGCCTGTTTCGTCGGACATCAATATGACGAGCGATCTGAATATGACCCGCCCGAGCTTCGACGGAAATATGACTGCCAAGACTGGCGGCGGTCAGGGTTTCGCTCCGGACAGCGGGACAACTACGACCACTGACGACAGTGTGAGCGCCAAAGGTCTGAAGGCCGACGAGCAGGTTCTCATATCCGGCGGTACAATAACCCTCGACTGCGAAGATGATGGTATCCACTCGAACGGCGATATCACGATATCGGGCGGCACATTCTCCATCGCTTCGGGTGATGACGGCATGCATGCAGATGATGATCTCGTAATAGATGCCGGATCCATTACCGTCACCCAAAGCTACGAAGGTCTGGAAGGATCCAACATTACCATCAACGGAGGGCAGATCGACATAACCTCGACCGATGACGGTATGAATGCCGGCGGAGGGTCTGACGGAAGCGGATTTATGATGATGGGCGGCGGCGGATTTGATACGGATACCTTCACTTCAACCGTTACGGGAAGCAGTGATCTGCCGACCCTTACGATCAACGGTGGAGTAATTTCCGTGTTCTCTACCTCAGGCGACGGCGTTGATTCGAACGGCGATCTCACAATCAACGGAGGCACGCTCTATGTCGAGGCAAACAATAACGGAAACAGCGCAATTGATGCAGGCACCGATTCGGGTGGAACCTGTGTCGTAAACGGCGGAACGGTATTGGCAGTTGGAAGTTCATCCATGGCGGAAGGATTCGCTTCTTCATCAGGACAGCCCTCTCTCATGTATAACTTCGATACAAGTGCCGCGTCCGGAACCACGATCTCTCTTACCGACGCATCAGGGAACGTCCTTCTCACCTATACGCCGTCGATCTCGTTCAACTCCGTGATCATCAGTATGCCTGATTTGGCGATCGGTTCGACCTATACGCTTGCGATCGGCTCAATCGTCGAATCTATCACCCTGAATGAGACTGCCGGATCGTACGGTACGACCTCATCTGGTATGATGGGCGGCGGCGGGTTTTCCCGCTGGTAAACCTTAATTGAAGGTTGCCGGAAGGCCCTCCTCTTTTTTTGAATAAGTATTATATCGGATAACGATACTACAATATATCGTCAAGTGATATATCGCTAAACGATGCATCGTCAGACGGAACAAATCATGACACTTACGTTGGAAAAATCTCCCCTCACCGAAGCAGCGTACTATATCCTGCTTTCTCTCTACGAACCGATGCACGGTTACGGGATCATGCAGAATGTGAAGGTACTCAGCGGCGAACGGGTCAATCTTGGTCCCGGCACGTTGTACGGAGCGATCAATACGCTGCTTGAAAAAGGCTGGATCGTCTCCGCCGGCGAATCGGATTCGAGAAAAAAAGAGTATCAGATAACCGAATCCGGAAAAAAAGCAGTGAAATATGAAATACTGAGACTCGAAGAACTTCTTGCAAACGGCAAAAAAATTACCGGAGTACAAACATGAAGCATTCAGTGTGGCGATGGATCTCCGATTATGAAAAAGAGGAGAAGTGGCTGAATGAGATGGCGGCAAAAGGCCTGTCCTTGTACAGTTTTTTCTTTGGGAAATATACCTTCGAAGAGACCGAGCCTGGAAAGTACATCTATAGAATCGAACTTCTGGAAAATCTTCCGAAGTCGCCGGAAAGCGTTGCATACCTCCGATTCCTGGAAGACACGGGTGTTGTCTGTGTTTCTTCCGTATTCAGATGGGTTTACTTACGAAAAGAGGCGGCCAGCGGTCCGTTTGAACTCTACACCGACATCGACTCAAAGATAAAACGCCTCTCGACGGTGAAAAATCTCTGGTTTACTTTTGTCTGGCTCGAGTTCATTATTGCCGGATTTAATCTTGCTCTGGTTATCTATGCATGGTTCGTTATCCGTCAGATACAGTGGCTTAATCTTGGATGTGTGGTTATGCTTGTTGCGATAGGTTTCGTCCTGCTTCGTCTTGGATTAAAACCATCACGCAAAATAAAATCACTCAGACGCGAACAGCTGATCTGCGAGTGAATTTGGGAGTGCCGGAGAATTTCCACATACATTTCGGTTATTCTCTAAAACCCCAAACTCCTTCGGCCCGGATATATCACGGCCAAACAACAGACAAAGTAGTGCCAAAGGAGGTAGCACAATGTCTGGTATCAGGTAAAAAATAAACTCGCGCACAGCCTATTTCGACAAAATAAAATCTCATCTGGAAAATATCTTTTTTTGTATGCGCGTTTTGCCCAGTACACTGCCCTGACATATATATACGGCCCCATAGTCGCCGCCGTTATTTCTGGAGCAGTCTTTTATTACGACCAAATCTATATTGTAAAATGCAGAACAGAACATTCCGCCCAACACGGTGGACACTGGTATTTTTACTCCTCTCCTCAATGATGATATTAATGGGGGGAGCTGCTGTGGCTCCGGCTTTGCCGGAAATTAGTAGTGCCTTTCCCGAGGCCTCCGAGGCAACAATAGCCCTCATTATCTCACTTCCAGCTCTTGCGATCGCCTGTACCGGATTTATTATCGGCGCAGTTGTCGACAGACTCGGGAGAATCCCCGTCCTTGCAATATCACTTGTCATATTCACGTTAGCCGGAGTTTCCGGATTCTTCCTGACGACGCTTCCGGCGATCCTTGTCGGACGTTTCATCTTAGGTATCGGTATCGCCGGTATAATCAGTTCGACGACATCCCTGATCACCGATTACTACAACGGCCCCTGCCGGGTACGTGTTCTCGGCTATCAGGCGGCTGCTATGGGAATCGGCGTCCTGATTCTGGATACGAGCGGGGGACTGCTTGCCGGAATCTCGTGGAGAATGTCATTTCTTATCTACGGACTTGGTCTTTTCATTCTGATCGGTACCCTGATCACCATGAAGGAACCGGTCAAACAACAGACGGAGGTCAACCGGAATGCGCCGAAAACCAAAGTGCCGGTTACCTCGATCGCCCTGATCTATGGAACACTGTTTATCGGAATGATATTGTTCTTCCTGATGCCGACGAAATTCCCGTATCTTGTCTCTGAGATCTCCGGCGATTCGGCGATCCTGTCCGGCATTCTCCTTGGCGTGATGGGGTGTTTCTCGGCTCTCATTGGGGTCTTCTACTGGAGGATCGCCGGCAAAGTCCACCGGGTGATGACGCTTGCGCTCTCCTTTATCCTGCTTGGCCTTGGGTACTGTCTGTTTGGCATTTCCGTCTCTCTTGAGACGCTTATCACCGCGGTGATGATTGTTGGAATAGGAAACGGTCTGTTGATGCCGACGGTCCTTGGCTGGCTCGGCCTTATCACGCCGCCCGCTGTCATGGGAAAAGTGATGGGAGGATATGGGATGTCTCTAAACCTTGGTCAGTTCGTCTCTTCCTTTGCCGCCGTACCGATCCTGCTTCTCGCGGCAAGTTACGGACACATGTTCCTGATATTCGGTCTCGTTTCGCTGTGTATTGGCGTCGTGTACGTTGTCGGATATCTGCACGTCAGACGTAATCCCGATGCAGCCTGAGGACACGGCTCCTCATTTTTTAGATTAGAACCTATTTTCGAAATATGTCTCTTTCGATAGGGAAAAACAGTCCTTATCCATCACCAGCCCGTCATACCGCCTCTCCGTCCGGGCAAGTGTGCCTTCATACCGGAACCCGAGTTTTTCGAGGACACGCCGGGAACGCCCGTTTTCGGGATAGCACGTAGCTGAAATCAGATCCAGATCCATCGTTTCGAACCCGAAAGCGACAACGACTTTCGCCGCTTCGGTCATGAATCCTTTTCCCCAGAACTCTTCGCCGAGGGCATACCCGATCATCCTGACCGAATCATTCTCCCGCAGGGGATCATCGATCAGACCGATGCTGCCGATCATCACGCCGGTCTCTTTCAGAACGATCCCGAAAACACTCTCCTGCCCAAGATAAATCGCCTGCATGATCGCCCGTGTCTCTTCCAGGGTCTCGTGCGGCTTCCACCCGGCATCCCGACCGGTGTTCGGCCCCCGTGAATAGGCAAAAATATCTTCAGCATCCGAATCAACGATCTGACGAAGGATCAGTCTGTCTGTCTCAATCATCATACCCTTAGAAACGCCTTCAGCTCATCCTGTCTCGCGTCATAATCGGCGATGCCGAGATCATACTGCTCGTGGATATCCTCTGAGTCTTTGGTCGTTGTTTTCACCTTGCCAGCATGGGACGGAGCAAAGACGAATGCACGTCCCTCCTCCTCCAGTTTTTTGACATAGGCTATCACCTTGTGATACTCGAGATGCCGTCTGTCGATTTTCTTGACGATCTCCGGATAGTTTCGCAAAATAAGATGATAGAACGGTTTATATTTCTGGGGCTGACGGTGGAAACTTCGCGGGTTTTCCAGAATCACCACCAGTTTATCGCAGCCGTCGTCGAGTGCCTTCTGCACCGGAATCGAATCGGAAACCCCGCCGTCGAAATATAATTTACCGTTCAGTTCGATTGGTTTGCACACTACCGGGATCGCGCAGCTCGCCATGATGGCGCGAAAATCATCCTTTTTCATGTCCTCTTTGGATAAGTATTCGGCTTCGCCGGTTTTTGCGTTGGTCGCCGTCAGATAATACTCCGCGGGATTTGCCGTCAGTGCCTGATAATCCACCGGATCGATGCCGGTCGAGTTGGTGATCGTGCCGTAGATGTACTGCAGATTGAAGTATGAACCGTGCTTCAGATAGTTCTTCATTCCAAGATACTCGGGGTGATTCTGGTATATCGTATAGAAATGCAGGTTTCTCTCCCGCTGGTTTGCGAGATAGGATGCAAGATTGCCGGACCCGGCCGACACACCAATGCATTCGTCGAAAGTAATTCCGTCATCCAAAAACCGGTCGAGGATGCCTGCACTGTATGCACACTTCATCCCCCCTCCTTCGACGATCAGCCCGCTTTTACTCATTAGTATTCTTATACACGAGATATTCACTTAATACTACTGTATTTATTTCGGGATCACGGGTATTTCATGTAAAAAAAGTGATTATGGTCTGAAGTACTCGACCAGCGACTCGAAGAGTTTCATATCGAACACGTCGTCATAATTCTTGTAGAGTCCGTCTCCGATACGTTCGGCATGCCCCATTTTACCGAGCACGCGTCCGTCGGGCGAAGTGATCCCTTCGATCGCCAGCATCGAATCATTCGGATTGTAACGGATATCCGAGGTCGGATGGTTGGTCAGATCGACATACTGCGTCGCCACCTGGCCGTTTTCGATCAGCTGCTTCAGCACATCGTCGTTTGCGAGGAATCGTCCTTCACCATGCGAAATAGGCACGGCGAACACGTCTCCGACATGTACCTTGGAGAACCAGGGGGATTTCACGGACGAGACCCGGACCCGGACGATCTTTGACTGGTGTCTGCCGATCGTATTGAACGTCAGCGTCGGCGAATCCGCATCGACGTCGACGATCTCTCCATAGGGAACGAGCCCTAACTTGATCAGGGCCTGGAATCCGTTGCAGATTCCAAGAATCAGCCCGTCCCGGTTCTTTAACAGATCATGTACGGCGTCCTTGATCTTCGCATTGCGGAAGAATGCCGTGATGAACTTGCCAGATCCGTCGGGTTCGTCCCCGCCGGAAAAACCGCCCGGAATGAAGATTGCCTGGGACTTTGAGATCGCGTCCGCCGCCCGGTCGACCGACTCGGCCGTGTCCTTTGCCGTCTGGTTGTTGATCACGAGGATTTCAGGGATCGCGCCTGATTTTGCGACGGCCTTGGCGCTTTCGTACTCGCAGTTCGTTCCCGGGAAAACCGGGATCAGGACACGCGGATGGGCAGTCCTCTCACGCGGTTTGAGGACACTGCGTGTCTCGCACTTGATCTTTTTGATCCTGCCGGACCCCTGCGGGATATTGCACGGATACACCGATTCGAGTTTTGCTTCGTAGATGTTCAGCAGCGTTTCCAGCGGGAGTTTTACACCTGCATACCGGATGAAAGCGTCCGGCGTCGTTACGCCTAACGGAACCCCGACCTCCGCGTCACCGCTCAGTTCAAGAACAAACGCTCCGTAGTTGTATCCGAAGATATCCTTTGGATCAATGCTGCTGTCGTAGGTGAATCCGATCATGTTCCCGAATGCCATTTTTAATACGGCCTCGGCGATGCCCCCAAGGGAAGGGGTATAACAGGAGAGAACTTTTCCTTCTCTCATAAGCATCGTTACCAGACGATAATTTGCGGTCAGCGACTCCGCCTTTGGAAGACCGTTTTCATCAGACTCCGCTTTCAGCAGAACGACCTTGTGGCCCGGGCTCTTGAACTCGTTTGTGACGATGTTTCTGATCTTCTCCGTGGTCACGGCGAACGAAATCAGTGTCGGGGGGACATCTAGTTTCTCAAAGGAACCGCTCATCGAATCCTTCCCTCCGATCGCTCCGACTCCAAGCCCCATCTGGGCCGCAAATGCCCCTAGGAGAGCGCTCATCGGCTTTCCCCAGCGTTTCGGATCCTTGCCCGGCTTCTCGAAGTACTCCTGGAACGAAAGATACACGTCCGAAAACTCAGCTCCGGTTGCGATCAGCTTCGAGACGCTTTCGACAACCGCGAGGTATGCTCCGTGATACGGGCTCTTTTCAGAGATCATCGGATTGAATCCCCATGCCATCAGCGAGCAGTCATCGGTATCGCTTTTTTCCACCGCGATCTTGTTCACCATCGCCTGGATCGGGGTCAGCTGATATTTCCCGCCAAACGGCATAAGGACCGTTCCGGCGCCGACCGTCGAATCGAACCGTTCGGAAAGTCCCTTTCTCGAACAGCTGTTTAGGTCGCCGGCAAGCTTTTCATAATTTTCGGCAAACCCTTCGCCGACCTCTTTTGCAAACGGCTGGGGGTCCGCGAGTTCGATCTCGATGTGTTTTTCCGTGCCGTTTGTATCCAGAAATGCACGGGAAATATCGACGATCTTTTTCCCGTTCCAGTTCATGATCAAGCGCGGATTTTCCGTGACTTTTGCAACGACTGTTGCTTCGAGATTTTCCGCGTGAGCGAGGGAGCGGAACGTTTCCGCATCGTTTTTGTCCACGACGACTGCCATTCTTTCCTGCGATTCGCTGATCGCAAGTTCCGTTCCGTCAAGACCTTCATACTTCTTTGGGACCGCGTTCAGATCGATCTCCAGCCCTTCGGCAAGCTCTCCGATCGCGACCGAAACCCCGCCGGCTCCGAAATCGTTGCAGCGTTTGATAAGACGGGAAGCTTCCTTGTTTCTAAACAGCCGCTGGATCTTTCGTTCTTCCGGAGCATTTCCCTTCTGGACTTCCGCTCCGCAACTTGTAAGCGAAGCCACCGTATGGGACTTCGAGGATCCGGCTGCCCCGCCGCATCCGTCTCTTCCGGTCCGTCCGCCTAAAAGAATTACGACATCCCCGTCTTTTGGCACCTCGCGCCGGACATTATCCTTTGGGACCGCCCCGATAACGGCGCCGACTTCCATCCGTTTTGCCACGTAGCCCGGATGATAGAGTTCATCGACGATTCCGGTGGCAAGCCCTATCTGGTTTCCGTACGAACTGTAGCCCGCCGCCGCCGTCGAGACGATCTTTCGCTGCGGAAGTTTTCCAAGCAGCGTCTCGCTCACGGGAGTCAGGGGATCTCCGGCTCCCGTCAGCCGCATCGCCGAATACACATAGGCCCGGCCCGAAAGGGGATCGCGGATCGCCCCTCCAAGACAGGTCGCCGCTCCGCCGAACGGTTCGATCTCGGTCGGGTGATTGTGGGTCTCGTTTTTGAACAGTAAAAGCCAGTCTTCGTCCTGCCCGTCCACGTTCACCGTGATCTTTACCGTGCAGGCATTGATCTCGGGAGACTCGTCCAGCTTGTCGAGTTTTCCCGCCTGTTTCAGATATCTCACGGCGATCGTTGCGATATCCATCAGATTGACCGGTTTGTCCCGGCCGACGGCTTTTCTGACCGCGAGATACTCGTCGAATGCTTTCTGCAGAAGCGGGCTTTCTGTTCTGACCTCGTCGATCGTCGTTAAAAACGTCGTGTGGCGGCAGTGATCCGACCAGTAGGTGTCAATCATCCTGATCTCGGTGATCGTCGGGTCACGGTTTTCCTGAATAAAATACTGCTGGCTGAATCTGATATCGTCTTCATCCATCGCGAGCCCCAGTTCGCGGATGAGGCCGGCAAGACCTTTTTCATCCAGTTTGGTGAATCCGGTAAGTGTTTCCACGGTTGTCGGGATATGGTAGGATACGGAAAGGGTCGCCGGTTTTTCAAGCGAAGCTTCTCTGCTCTCGACCGGGTTGATCACATATTTTTTGATCGCAAGCAGCTGTTCTTTGGTGATTTTTCCTTTGAGAATATACACCCTGGCGGTGTTTACGAGCGGCCTTTCTCCTTGGGAAATCAGCTGGATACACTGTGCAGCGCTGTCTGCCCTCTGGTCGAACTGACCCGGCAGATACTCGACGGCAAACATGGTTTCGTCCTTGGCCGGCTCCAGCCCGTCGTATGTTATATCCAGCTGGGGTTCGGAGAAGACCGTCGACTTTGCGTAATCGAACAGCGGTTTTTCTATATTTTCGACATCGTACCGGTTGATTATTCTGACCGATGTCAGTTCCTTAATGCCGAGCAGACTCTGCAGTTCATTCTGGAGTGAGCGTGCTTCGTTTGCCAGTGCGGGTTTTTTCTCAACAAATATCCTGTAAACCATATCAGTATCCCTTTCCTTTACCCGGACGTTCCTATGCCTATATGTTGGCATGCATGAAGATTAACTGTTCCCGTAATGGTTTTTGAGTGTCCATTACCTTTAAACCTGAGGGTTGTGTATTTTATGTGTATGACGTCATTTTTCGAGTATCTTACCAAAGACGGGGCGGTTTTATCAACTGCCGTCGTCCTTCTCGGTGTAGTCGTTATTATCGCATCAGCAATTCTCTTATCGGGTTACAACTTTATCCTGATGCTCGCCGGGATCTTTGTCGGTATTATCATAATTATCATCGGCGGCAAGTATTCTAAATTCAAAAAAGAAGAGAACTAGCGTTTTTAGGAGAAGGAAGAGAAAAACTCTTTCAGTTCTTTTTTCGTCTCGGGAGGGAGAGCCGATTTTTTTACGCCTAACACCGCTCCTTCGAGTCCGTATAACCGGTGAAGACATGCGGTCTCGTCGATCGATCTGATCATCAGCCAGGCTTTTTTGCTGCCGAGTTCACGCAGCTGTTCAGCTGTGGTGATCCCGACTTTGTTGAGTTTTTCTTCGGTGTCTTTGCCGATGTTGGGTAATGTTGCAAGTTCACCCATGTGGTTTACCTAGCTTATCTATTGGTAGGAGGGGATGTTAATCTTACGCGGGGTTAGTGTAAATCCAATTCAGGAAGGTTAAGGCTGGGTGTGAATGAATAAGAAAAAGAACCGCGAATCTCCGCGAATTAACGCGAATCGCATTTTTTCTTGCGCCGTCGTGCTCTGCTCCGGCTGATGCGTGCAAATCGAAGATTTGCGTGCCGCCTCAAACAGGCTATGCCTGGTTGGGCTTCGCCTACGCAGAATCGCACGCCGTCTGGAAAAGTCCACGAGCTGAAAGCTCGTGAGACGTCTCAAGAGCCTTTGGCTCTTGGACAAATGCTATTGGAAAAACCGGCGTGCCGGTTTTTCTCTCCGTAAACTTCTCATTTGATGTAATCGAAAAAGAATGAAACAACAGAAAAACCCGCTGGCGGGTTTTTCCCCAGCATTTTTCAAGAGAGGGTGCGATTCTGCGTAGGCGATCAGCCGGAGCAGAGCACCCGAACGTAAGGAAAATGCGATTCGTGTTTATTCGCGGTATTTTAATCTCATGTTTCCACACCCCGCCATACCTTTTCCGAATTGAATCCACCTCAACACTGCATACATTCTCTTACCCCAAGCTATTTCGAAATCCATCAATTTAGAAATACATCTAAATAGTTTCGCAGACAACAGAGTATGAGTAATATGGGATTTCCCGAGACATTCAAGGCATTATCCGATCCGGTCAGGCGCGAGATCCTCACGATTCTGAAAGAGGGGAAGATGTCTGCCGGAGATATCGCCGGACACTTCGACATGACCGGAGCGACGATTTCGTATCATCTGTCCCAGCTCAAAAAAGCGGATCTTGTGACGGAGACGAAGTACAAGAACTTCGTGTATTACGAGCTGAATCTTTCGGTGTTCGAGGAGCTTATGTGTTGGATTTCCCAGTTCAAAGAGGTACAAAATGAAAATTGATAAAACCCTGATAATCACCTCGGTGATCTGTCTTCTGCCAATCATGCTGGGTGTCGTGCTGTATGACCGATTGCCGGATATGATTGCGGTCCATTTCGACTTTGCCGGCAATCCGGATAACTGGGCGCCGAAAGCTCTCGTTGTGTTTGGTCTGCCGATCTTTCTCTGTCTGATAAACATCATCTGTAACGTTTCTACCAGAAAATACGGCGGGGAAAATCAAAGCATGCTGGTGAAGTTCTGCCGCTGGCTTGTTGCGATAATCTCGATTGTGATCGTTCCGATTATGCTCTTTAAGGCTCTCGGTGCGGATATCCCAATCCAGATCATTGCCCCGGTGCTGGTGGGTGTTGTGTTCGTCGTCATCGGGAATTATTCGCCGAAGACGAAGCAGAATCCGGTTGTAGGTGTCAGGATTCCCTGGACGCTTGAAAGCGAGGAGAACTGGCGGCGGACCCACCGGTTTGCGGGGTATCTCTGGATGATCGGCGGGTTTGTACTGATTGTGGCCGCATTCTTCATGTATTACGGGTTTGCTTACATCTGGGCTGCTGTCTTTTTCGGGGTGATCATCTCGATGATCGCGGCACCGATCCTCTATTCATACTATCTGCATAAGAAAGGGATCTGATTTTTTCAGGAGAAATCAGGCAAAAATCTTTTTTTTCTTCGGGATTGAATTATTGTATCCCGGATAGATTTATGTAAGTAGAAAGATCAGTCACTTTCATGGTTATTTCCCGAGATAGAAAGAAAGTGAGACGTGAAGAAACATCCTCCCCTGCCGTCAAAGAAACCAACTGGAATTTTCTCGTAATTGTCCTGTCCACGATTATGGTGTTTATTGGCGTTCCTTCAATGTTTTCTGCCTGCTTTTCTGATTCAATGGAGGCTTGGGGCACAACGATATTTCTTATCTGTGCGAGTGTGATTGCATTTTTCTTGGGTATCTTATATTGTTACATTCCATCTATTTTGCTCAAGATACCATTTTCAGGGCGTGCCGCTAAACTCCACTGCTTTTATATAGCTCTAACAATTGCATTTATCCCTTTGGTGATTTACTATAGTTTCACAGGTCATGTGGACTATGTCCTTATTTATGTCATCTGTGTATGCTTCCTTTTTCTTATTGGACAAAATATTAATCGATCCTCCGAAATGTGTGTTAGTTTTAACAAATTACCTAATTTATGGCAGTTAGGTTTAACAATCATTATTATTGGAGGGGTTATTTGTTTGATCGGTGTATTAGCTCATTTTAATATATTGATTCTTGGGGGTATTGGTTTTATGATTCTTGGGGATGTTCTTTATATTATTGGGTCTTTACCACTCCTGAAAAAAATAATCAATGAAATATGGTGTAACGTAGATTAACAAAATAATATCCTCCATTTTTATACGTTTTCAGTATTAAAACAGACTATTTGTACCGGAAAATTAATCCGTTTGTGGGAACATGAAAAAAAACTGATGTAATTATGAGATGTGCTTCGTTTTCGTGTACGGCATTCATGTGGACACAAGAGAAAAAACTAACCGCGAATCGGCGCGAATCCCGCAAGCCTTTGGCTTGCTCCCAGAATCGGATTTGCTTATCCTCACTTTCGCAATCCAGCTTCGCTGTATTGCTCATCCCTCATCGGGAGCGTTCGGGCAAATCCTGTCGGCGCCCCAGCGCCTCCTCATGATTATTTTCTTTCTCCGTCTCATTTTGAGTCGGGAGTAAAAAGAAACATTTTACCATTTTTAGGACTGCTCGATGCATATTTCCCTCACAGGAGCCGCCGGGGCGGCGACAGGATTTGCCCGAACGCTCCCGATGAAGGGACGAGCAAGTCGAGGGCGGGCTGACCCGTAGGGGCAGCCTCAGCCGAGCAAGGCTTTGTCTTGCGAGAGACTTGCGAGAGTGAGGAATAGCAAATCCGATTCGCTTCGCCCGAAGGGCGGATTCGCGCCGATTCGCGGTTGGTTTAACTCATACATCCACACCCATCCCGACTCCTTTCTTCATTTAAGAATGCCAGTATACCCTGTCAACCTAAATCACTCCCATCGCCGGCAGGATCGTCTGTTTCTCCCCGAAAACCAGCATCCCTGTAAACCCTTCCGGCACAAATCCGCTCTCCATCAGCACCCCGTTTCGCTCCGCCGACACAAAAAACTCCTCCTCCGTCATCTTCACTGGAGAGAACGTAACCTCCCAGAAATTTGCCAGAGAACCTTTCTTCACCACTGCCGTCTCCCTTTTAACCTCCCCATCCGGGTAGAAAAGTGTAACCATGATCTCTTTTCCGGCCGCGAAGTTCGTCGTTCCGGAAACCGAAACACTTCGCTCCTTCATCGAAGCGGAGATTGGATCCATACCGATCCAAAACACCATGTCGTTTGTAAACGCCTTGATCCGCAGATTTGTCTTCCCGTCCGCGCTCAGATCCGTCCACCCCGTCCCGTCATTCAGATAACTCTGGCCCGCTTTTGCAAAGGTCACCGTCTCGACCTCCTCTGACACTGCGGAGGTGTCGATCGAGATATTCAGAGGCTCCCTCCCCTCAAGATCGTAGACAACCGAAAAGGTCTGCCCCTTCTCGATTGGGACCGGCTCATCCAGCCGGATCGTATAGTATCCGGGGAATGCGATTACCCCCTCCTGCTCTGCAAGCAGTGTCCCGGAATCCGGCTCATCCGGCAGAGGATCGGTGTAAACACGCAGCGTGTAGTTCACCGACTGGTTCGTATCGAGAGATACGGCCTGGATCTCTTCATTCCCGCCGCATGTGAAAATATTGCTGATGGATGCCGAAGTTTGGGTCAAGGATTCATTCAGAACTAGCGTTCCCCCGTCATACTGATAAGTGTGCCCGACCCATGGCTCGGTTCCGACGAAGAACGTGATCGGATAGGTCAGTTCCTCATACGGCATCCAGAAGTAGGTGATGTTCGAGAGATTGCTCCCCCACGAATTCTGGGCCAGCCATGCGCCGTCCTGTTTTGGCGTCACATAGAACTGCTCTTTAGAAAATGCATCATCCCAGCCGATCAGAATAACTGCATGCCCTCCGGCTGATTCCAGGTCTTCCCTGTTTGTATCTCCAAGAGAATACATCCAGTCCCCGTTTTCCAGCTCTTCCAGATAGGGCTCGGCAGGATTAAAGAAAAATCCGACCGCAGGTGCTCCCTTTTCGAGCATCATCGTCTTTACGTCTTCGATTTCCGTCGGTGGGATTATAATTACGGAGTCCAGAACGATCTCGTTCTCCGATATCGCCGTGTCTGCTGATGGGGCGGTATTGTTCCCGTAGGAATCGAAGGGGGTGGTGGATTCATTGACGGCGCCGAATCCGGCGGCAAGAGTATACATCGCCTGGGTTAGATCTCCCCCGAGAAGAAGCCCGGAGATGTTGTCCGGCGGATCGATTTCATCGATGTGCGTGGTGTCGCCCGCTATCCCTTCGAGTCCCGGATATGGAGATGCGAGGTCGACCAGTTCATCACGGTTGTAGGTGTAGTAGACCACCGAAAACGGGGAGAGATCGATGCCGGTGTATGTTTCTGGATCCTGTCTGATCATACTGGACTCAAGCGAACTGATGCTGGCGAAAGCCCAGCAGACCCCATAGATTCCCTGATCGGTAATCACGGGGGTGAGGTTTACATCCCGCATATCGTAGGAGGACGGCAGGTCTGCGGCGGCGGGGATGATGAAGAGCGAGGCGAGGAGAAGTCCGAGGAGAAGAAGGCGGGTTGGTATGGACATGATATTGTTGTTCTGACAAACTATAGAGAGGGGAGGGTATTAAGGTTTGGGAAGGCGGGGTGAGCCGTCAGGCTTGCCCTCAGCCGAGCAAATCTTTGAATTGCGACAGCGGGTTGGAAACGTAGTCGGCGACCAACTATTTTCATGTTAATACACAATATCCCCTCATGTAGGATGAATGTAGGATACATGGTGGGTAATATCCCATGAATTATCCTTGAATTTGGGAATAAGGGGTCATTATGACTCTATGTAGGTAATGTAGGATAAAATGAAATCCATCCTCTCCGGCAGAATATCTCTCAACTCGTATCTCCCTATTCACACAACGCAAAATCATCCTACATCCCTACATAAAAATACAAATACTCCTCCAAATCCAAAACAAAGAAAAATCCTACCGTAAATCTATGTAGGGTTGAGGATTTTCATCCTGCATTCCTCCTACATTACCTACATATCCTTCTGAGGATCCGTAAGGCATGTCTGTTTTTCCACAGGAACGAGTTTATATCGAACACCCAGAGGTGTCCGGCTCTTCATCAGAAACCGGTCATATCCCGCAAACTTCTGATCCGCAATCTGCGAAATCCATCTCCCCGCCATAACATCCGTCAGCGTTCCGGCGACCGCTGCATTCACCAGACGATCCGGTGCATAATCCAGAATCGTCTGCGCAGAAACCTGATGCTCCTTACGCTGCTCTCCTTCGCGGATCATCGCAGTCTTCAGCCCGGCGGCCGTAAACACTTCGCTCCCGAACGCGGCAAACAGCCGGGACAAAAGCTCGCATCCTTCCGTCTCCGCCTCATTCTCCTCAGTCTGGATCTCATCCAGATTCGAAAGGACCCTCGAAAACCCTGCTGCATACAGCGACCCGGCGATAACAGAATACCACTGCGGATACTCCGCCAGATTCCCCGGACACGGCGGAGGAGCCGGCCGGCCCTTCGCGATCCAGTTTTTCAGAAACACCGCGAATGCCCGCACGATTTTTGGGTGCATCTCCTGGGCATAAGCGATCAGCTCATCCTTTTTCCGGGAAAACCTCAGATCCTGCCAGGGTTTCTGCGCCATAATATTTGTCGCGATCACGCGTCCGCAGACATCCGCCGAGATCTTCAGATGGTTCCCGTTCACGCAGAACTGCGTAGTCACGGCCCGTTCCACCTGATTCAGCGTTCCAAAGTCGCGAAACGACGCTCTACCGTTTCCCGACGTCGCCGAAAGAAGAAACTCCGACACAAAATCCGCACCCGGCGGGACATTATCGATGACCGCATACAGCGGACTCTCCTTAACGATCGTCTTATGCAGCTTCTCCATCTCTTCCGTGCGGGACGGGGCAGGGTAGACCGGCATCTCGGCCCCGAACGCCGCAATCCCGTTGATCTGCTGCAGAAAACTCCCCCCGGTCCGCGGACTGTTTTTCCGCACGGCATGGATCGGAAACGGACCGGGAAGACTTGGTCGGAGCATCGCGGAAAACAGTGCCGCCAGATTATTTTCATAATCCGCCCGGTCTTTGAACAAAAACTCGCGATACACCGAATAGATATCTTCCCGTGCACGCGAAAGATCGTCTTCACTGGGAATGTCTGGAGCCTCTTCGATCTCCAGATCCCGGCAGAAATACCAGCCGGTCTCTTTCTCAAAGCCTTTCGCGGAAACGATTTCGCCGTTTTGCTTCAGCATTGCGCCGCAATGCACGCCTGTGATCTCCGGCAGACGATCCAGCTCCTTTGCCGAAGCCTTCAGCACGCTTTCGAGCAGGTCGAAGGGAAGCGGGATCTCGGTCTTGGATTCATCGCCCGGTTTGTGCCAGGAGGAAAGCGCTGTGAGCAGAATGCGAAGCCTTCCCCGGTCGAGAGGTGCGATCACTCCGTCCGTGATTTCGCACAGTCTGCCGGCATAGATGCCGACAAAGGAACGGTTCGCAGTATTATAATACCGGAGAGCCCTTCCGGCGCTTTTTACGGCTGCTGCCGTGTTTGCCGGCAGTTCCCGGGGAACCGGGACCGGCGAGACCGGGCAGTGTTTACCTTCGGGTTCGTCAGGATCGAAGGTAAGCGTGATATTCGAATGGCTGTTCGTTGGCGGAAAGAAGGTCGAGAGGTCGAGTTCTTCCGCCGGAGGGGAGAGGGTCCCCTCTCTGATTGGAATCGTCGAATCAATATTCATAAATTAGCTCGTATCCATACCGGCGGGAGGGTTGTTTCTCAGAATGCTGAGTGTTCTGTTTCAGGCCGGAAGAATGTAATCAGATATATGTTATGAATACATAAGAGCCGAATTTTTTTGTGATTTTTTCGCAAATTGGATATACATATATATGATATCATCCTCTGCCGATTGGCAGGATTTCGATCGTGTATCCGTCCGGATCCTCGAGGTAATAGATACCACTTGCCTCGTTGACCGACTTCACGCAGCCCATCTTCTGGTGTTTTTCGAGCGAGCCCTGAAAATCATCGGTCGAGAACGCCAGATGTCTTCCGTTGTCGCCCGGCTCATACGGTTTTGTTCGGCCGGTAACCTGCGTGAGTTCCAGTTTGTGATCCGACTGTCCGTCGCCTAAAAAGACGATCGTAACGTCCCCTGACTCGGGCACGATCCGTTTTACTTCAAAAAGTCCCAAAGCTTCTGCATAGAACTTCATCGACCGGTCGAGGTCGAGCACGTTGATATTGTTGTGGATCATCCGAAACTGCATACAGATACCTCTCTTTTAAAATATTTAAGCGATCCGTGGATCAGAAAAAAATGTTGAGATAAAATCTCACGTATATTATTTGGACTTAGATGAAAAGGTTCAGCAGGTAAATTACGACGCCGATGACGCCCGCGACCACTAAAACAACCGTTGGTTTAATGTGGAACGCTTTGCGGTCATCCGCATCGTAGTAGGTAACCAGACCTGCTGATGAACTTAGTCCTCTGCCCGAGCTCTTTGCTGCCATATCCTATTATATTCATCCTCTACCCATATAAAAGAACAGGAGATCACGGGTTGATGCAGGAGGAGATACTGGAAGGAATGGCATTCATCGGCGAGGAGTTTACCCCGCAGAATGTCGAAATCGTCATCGAAAACGGGCGTATCTCAGAGATTACCGAGCGGAAAACCACTTCCACGCAATGGATCGTCCCTGCTTTTTTCAACGCGCATACTCACATCGGCGACACGGTCGGGATGGATACAAAAATCGACCGGCCGCTGGCGGAACTGGTCGCCCCGCCCAACGGGTTGAAGCACAGACTTTTGCGGGAGACGCCGGCTCGCCGTCTGGTCTCTGCGATGCAGGATACGATTGCTTTTATGAAGGCGACCGGGACGCTTGGTTTTGCGGATTTCCGGGAAGGGGGAACGTCCGGCGTCGACCTTCTCAATCAGGCGGCCGATCCGTCGGTAGGCATGGTTATTTTCGGAAGAGACGGCGGCGAGTTTTCCGCCCGCGGATTTGGTCTTTCCAGTGCGAAAGGAACGAAAGAAGAGGAAGAAACGGTCCGCCTCGCAAAAGCTGCCGGCAAACTCTTCGCCGTGCATGCAGGCGAGGCGGGCGTTAAGGATATAGATGTTGCTTTTTCCCTCGAACCCGATCTGATCATCCATGCCACGCATTTCACGGGAGCCCACATCCGGGAAGCGGCCGATTGCGACATTCCGATCGTCATATGTCCGAGATCGAACTGGCTGCTTGGAGCAACTGCCGATTCCCGCCGGCCGCCGGTTCGTGAAATGCTGGATGCCGGATGCCGGGTTTTTCTTGGGACCGACAATGCGATGTTTGTGGCTCCGGATATGTTTGCCGAGGCAGCCTTTCTCCAAACCATATACAAAATCGATTCCGGCAATATCCTTCGGATGATGACGGACGGCTTCTCCCTTCTTGGCCGAAGGAACAGAATCGAGGCGGGAGGGCCTGCCGACCTCCTCCTTCTTGACGGAGGGTATCCCGGCCGCTGGACGCAGGATCCCCGCACATCTCTCTTAAATCGGGTTGGGTCGCGGGGTATCACTCGGGTCATTTCCGGGTGGAATACCAACTCTTTATAACCTTGGAGGAGTAATTTACTCATAAAGTAGGAGGTTTTAAAAAATGTTTACCAAGATACTTGTTGCGATTGACGGATCCGACATCAGCAAGAGTGCATTCAATAAAGCGATTGAACTGGCAAAAATGTCCAAAGCCGAGTTGCATGCGATCTACGTTATCGAGTCGGGCATGATCTCGCCCGGTCCGGTGGATGCTTCCTGGGAACTGATCTACCAGCGCTTCGAGAAAGAAGGCCGGGATATCATGGAAGAACTTGTCGAGGATGCATCCAAGAAAGGCGTGATAGTTACGCCCCATCTTGAAGCAGGACATGCCGGCGATACGATCATCAACATGGCTTCCGAACTGGAGTGCGATCTGATCGTTGTCGGATCCCGCGGAAAGAGCAAACTCGACCGCCTTCTTATCGGCAGTGTTTCTTCACATATCATTACATATGCGAAAACCAACACCCTGATCATCAAAAAATAAATCCCCTCAACTTTTTTCCGCGCGAATATCTGATTCGCCGGCATTTTTCCCTTGAAATCCGCAGCAGGAATGTAAGCGTTATTTATCTCCAGCACTCCAAAAAATACACACGGATTTTCTGCAAAAGGAAATCACAGGGGCCGATCATTGTGGCCGGCCCGCATCCAGAGGTGAATATCATGACGGAAATGTTAGCAAAAGATTACATGACAAAAGACGTTGTCACGGTCGAGATCCCCTCAGGCCGCGATGATGTTTTACGTATTCTCAAGCGGACCGGAATCAGTGGTGTTCCGGTGGTGAAAGGTCCGGAGAAGAAACTCCTCGGTATCGTTACCAGAAAGGATATTCTGCGTAAACCGGAGGAGACTCAGGTTGCACTTCTGATGTCATCCGAGCCGCTGACGATCCGCCCGGAGGTTACCCTCTCGGAAGCTGCAGAAATCATGACGAAGATGAATGTCCGCCGTCTGCCCGTTGTCGAAGGAGACAATCTCATAGGCATATTAAGCGTCTCCGATCTTGTCGGCGCAGTTGCCAAACTTCGGGACGTTCGCGAGATTAGACATGGTTTCGTCAGCAAAAGGACGTATGCGATGTGGGAAGAAACCCCTCTCCCGGTCGTCGGCCGGATCATGGAGCTTGCCCACACCGATGCAATGCCCATTCTCAACTCGGAGAACCAGCTCACCGGTATTATTTCCGAGCGTGACCTTATCAGATGTTCAAGCATTGAGGATGATGTTCAGACGAGCGACTTTTCGACCGGAACGGATGATGATGAGTGGACCTGGGAAAGCATCCGCGATAATCACACGATTTCCTACGGCGTCTCCAAAGTCGAGCTTCCAAACCGTCCTGTAAAGGTCTGCATGGTCAGAAAAGTCATTGCCGTCCCCAATAATGCGGAAGTCAGCGACTGTGCTCTGCGGATGAAACGCGGCCGGGTCGATCAGATGCCGATCATCGATAACGATCAGCGGCTTTCGGGCATGCTGTTTGACCGGGACCTGATCAAGGCTCTCATCAAATAACTCCTCCATAGGATTCTTTTTTTATTCCCTGATGGGAAGCTATATTAGTGTTCTTCTCCCAGTTTTAATTATGACAAAACCGGTATTGTACGACTTCTTCGCCACCTGGTGCGGACCCTGCAGAATTCAGAGCCCAATCGTCCATGATCTTGCCAAAAAAATGGAAGGCTTGGTTGATGTCCAGATGGTCGATGTGGATGAGCATGGGGACCTTGCCAACAAGTATTCCATCAGTGTAGTCCCGACTCTCATCATCGAAAAGGACGGGAAGGTCATCCAGCGTCTGGAGGGAGTGACCGACGCTGCAACTCTCGAGAGCCTTTTGAAGGCCCTTATCTAAACTGAAACGTCTTACCGTTTCACCATTCTTTTTTACAAACCAGTACCAATACTTTAGGTATGACTCCGATTTCAGTTGAAGTGATTGGCTATACCTACCGGCCCTGCGGTCCGTTTCCCTGCGATAAAGACCGGTCCTGCGGGCTTGTTGAGTGTTTCGAGAAGGAGACGCTGGCATTTGCGTTTCCGGCACTGGAAAAAGCGCTGAAAGAGAAGTACGGCGACCGTGTCTCCCTGATCCTTACGTCGCTGGATGAGGGGATCCCGGAGAGGGTTGTCGAGATTGTGAAAATCGATCACCCGCCGCTGCCGATAATTCTGGTGAATGGGCACGTTGTGCCGGTTGGGGCTATTTCCGTTCCAAGGATCTCGGAATATATCGATGCGGCACTCTGAACCCGCAATATTTTTTTTTAATTTCCCGTAGGACTTACGCGGTGGGCTTTCTCATGCTTCCATACCCAGCCATATACTTCCCGAATTGTATCTTCAAAATCATCACATATTTCCTGTCTGAATCCTTCACTCCAGATGAACTACCTGGAAAGCCCAAATGGGCAAAGCCCATTTGAGGCGGCACGCAAGCCGAAGGCTTGCACGCAACGTATAGGGGCCTCAGCAAATAGGATATCCCACCGCGGGCCGCTCCGCGCCGGAGTCGCGGCCCCGCACCCCAGGTCAAGAAAAGGGACTGTTCATCTATTTTTCCAGAAAAAAGACATGCAAGATAAGAAAAACCCGCACGCGGGTTTTTCCTCAGCATTTTTCCAGAGAGGGTGCGATTCTGCGTAGGCGATCAGCCGAAGCAGAGCACCCGAACGCAAGAAAAATGCGATTCGCGTTAATTCGCGGAGATTGGCGGTTAAATAACCTCAGGTTTTCAAACCCAGCCGTACCCTTCCCGAATTGGGGTCACAACCACACCGCGTAAGTCCTATTCCCGTAATGTTCTTCGTTAAAATCGGTCTCTGTTCACGTTATTCTTTGAGCATAAATGCATGGAACATGGAGGCCATTCCTGCGAGAAATAATCCTAACCCGACGACGACTGCCGGAATCTGCAAAATATCCGGTGTGCTGAAAAGTGCCGGGTACATCCCCAGTGCCGCCATAAATACTGCGCCGGGAAATGCAATGAAAAATCCACCTGCAAAAAACAGACATCTTTTCTTCCATGTGCTAAGATTTGCGATGAACTTCATTGATCGATGTTTGATACTATGCATCTCCTCATATAATTATTTTCAGCTCTCGACTCTGGCTAAAGATTGAGGTGGGAAAAATAAGAAAAATTATCTGTAGGTTTTCGTCAGATGCAGGACTTTGCAGCAGTGTTCGGCGAGCGAGGTGTAAAGATAAGCCTGATCCAGATCGCGGCCGGCTGCAAAGGTCCCGTGACCTTTGGCAATGACGATGTTGGCAGATGAAAGGCCTTTTGCCACTACATCTGCAAGCTGCTGTGATCCGCACGGGCCTTCGACGACCTGGATTGTCGGGGCGAGCAGGTGTCCTTCGCTGTCGATCGTCTCGATTTCGGCGTCGGCGAGGAGCGAGAGGGCCACGGCATACGGCGGGTGGGCGTGGACGATCGCTTTGTGTTCCGAGGCATTGTAGACTGCAGTATGCACCCGCCATTCGCTGGATGCTCCGGGAGTGACCCTGCCGTTTAGGGGCATAAGGACGATCTGTTCGGGGTCCGCGTCGAGGTAGGATCCGGTTTTCGTGATGAAATATCCATCATCGGTTCTTACACTCATGTTGCCGAAGTTTCCTCCAACCAAGTGTTCCGCAAACAACCGTTTGCCGATTCGGGGAAAGTCGGGCTGCATTTTAGTATCCTTGGGTCATCAGCCGAACGAGGATGGCTTTCTGGGCATGCAGCCGGTTCTCCGCCTGATCCCAGACCCCGCTCTGCATGGAATCGATGACTTCGTCCGTGATCTCCTCGCCCCGGTGGGCCGGAAGACAGTGGAGAACGAGAGCGTCGTCCGCCGCTTTGTTTAACAGGGCGGTGTCGAGCTGGTAGCCGACGAAGTCTTTGAGCTTGGTTTCTTTGATGTCTTCTTCGCCCATCGAGATCCAGGTGTCGGTGTAAATTGCGTGGGCATCGCTGACGGCTCTGACCGGATCATCGTAGATGGTGACTTTCCCGCCGTTTTCTTTGGCGAACTTCACGGCAGCCGGATCGGGTTCGTATCCTTTCGGGGTTCCGACAGCGATTTCCATGCCGGTTTGCACGGAGGCCATTATCAGCGAATTACAGACATTATTCCCGTCGCCGATCCAGGCGATCTTCAGCCCGTCCAGCTCTCCGAATTTTTCTTTGAGGGTTAATGAGTCTGCCATGATTTGGCAGGGATGCTCTTTATCGGAAAGGGCGTTGATCACCGGGATGGATGCGTATTTGGCGAACTCGGTGATCGTCTCGTGTTTGTAGGTCCGCATGATCGCTCCGTGTACGTATCTGGACATCACCCGTGCCGTATCGGCGACGGTTTCCCCGCGTCCGAGCTGTGTGTCTTTAGCATTCAGGTAGAGTGCATATCCGCCGAGATCGTACATGCCGACGTCAAACGACATCCGCGTTCTGGTGGATGCCTTTTCGAAGATCATTGCGAGGGTTTTTCCGGCGAGAAGCGGGTGGGGGACGCCGGCATACCGCTGGCGTTTGAGTCGGGCAGCCAGGGTGAGAATGTCTTCATACTCCTCTGCCGAGAGGTCGGTGATCGAAAGAAAATCTTTTTTCATGATCTTAATTCCTTCATGTGGGCGATGCGTTTTGCAAACAGCGCCTCTGTTCCGATATCACTCCGGTATCTGACGTTGCCGGATACATTCCTGCAGGCTGCTTCCGCATATTTTTCCGCTTCAGCAAGCGAGGCCCCGATCCCAACGTATGCCATCGTGCGGGAGGTCAGGGTCATCAGGACACCGTTTTCCAAAGCGATGTTTGCATAATAGAGAATGGTATTCTCTGCCGGCCCGACGGTGATGACATCGCCTGCATGAGGTTTGTCGGGGTAGTCCATCGGCACGATATATTTGCAGACCGTGGCTTTCTCCTCAAAGGAGACGTCGTTTGCCGAAAGCGTGCCGTTGATGATGTGTTCTGCGATGGTCAGGAAATCCGAGGTCAGGATCGACAACACGTTCATCGCTTCGGGGTCACCGAACCGTGCATTGAACTCGATCACTTTCGGCCCGGTCTTTGTGTTCATAAATTGGCCGTAGAGAATACCTTTGTAAGGACTTCCCTCTTGTGCGAGCGCGTCGATGGTCGCCTGCATGATGGAGATCGCCTTAGCATAGTCGTCTTCGGTAACAAAGGGGAACTTGTGGTTTTCGAGCGAGTAGGATCCCATCCCGCCGGTGTTGGGGCCGACATCTCCTTCAAAGGCGCGTTTGTGATCCTGAACGAGCGGCATGGGAACGAGATGTTTGCCGTCGACGAATGCCATCAACGTGAACTCTTCGCCGAGAAGGCGTTCTTCGAGGATGATGACCTGATCTTTCAAGGTCATGGCGTATTCGACGGCCCCTTCGCGGTCGACCTGTTCGCCCATGACTTTGACCCCTTTTCCGCCGGTAAGGCCGGTCGGTTTGACTGCAAGATCGCCTGGATATTCGCGAATGAATTCGGCGGCTTCTTTGGGGGTATTGCAGAGTTTGTATGCCGGGCAGCCGTCGATTCCGTATTTATTCATGAGGCCGCGGCAAAATCCCTTGTCGGTTTCGATGCGTGCAGCAGCTTTGACCGGGCCCACACACCCGATTCCTGCTTTTGTAAGGGCATCGACGAGACCTGCTTCGAGCGGGGCTTCGGGTCCGACAACGGCATATTGGATATTGTGTTCTTTTGCGAATGCAAGAACTGCGGGTACGTCCGTTTCTGCGTGGATGAAGGATTCGCGGGCTATTTTTGCGATGCCCGGATTCTTTTTCCCCATGACTGAGTAGAGTTCAACGTTCGCATTTTTGGTGAGTGCTAAGCAGATGGCGTGTTCCCTTCCGCCACCTCCGGCCACTAATATTTTCATATCCTTATCTATGGCGCGTTAACAGACAAATAATGTTTCCAATAACTTGGTATTTGCGGCTTCATATCACTTCACTGACTGAAAAAATACGAACCTTTCTTGTAATGAACTGCCGACTTTGTAATTCGACCATCTCTGAATAAAGATTGTTTCTGGTTTCTCAAATAAACCGGAAAGAAATGATCTTTTAGAGGCGCGAAAATGAGAAAATTATGCGAGAAGTTCGCTCGCTTTCACGAGCGGGTGCAGCGTGATCCCTTCTGCGGCGAGAAGTTCTTCTGCCCCGCCTTCCCGGTCAACGACGGTGACGACGGAATCGATCAGCGCTCCGGCTTTCCGCAGTTCTTCGACGCCGTACTTTGATGAACCGCCCGACGTCGTGACGTCTTCGATTAACAGGACCCGTTGTCCTTTTACGTTTCCGATGATCATCTGACTTTTTCCATGGTCTTTTGCTGCTGCCCGGATGACGGCGCACGGTTTATTTGCTGCCAGAGATACGGCCACGGCGAGCGGGACCCCTCCAACGGCGACGCCCGCGATACACTCGAAATCGTATTTTTTCGCGACTTCAGCTGCAATCTCGGAGAGGAGTTCCGGCTGCATGATCGCCGTTTTTACATCGATGTAGTATTTGCTTTGAGCACCGGACGCGAGGGTGAAATCCCCGAATTCCACTGCCTTATATTGAATCAGAAGGTCTAATATTCTGTTTACCATGGTACGTCCTTTAACCCGAGTAAGTATCCGATAATATTTGTTCCTCTATGTAATAGAGGTGATAGTATGAGGATGGCAATAATGGTCGCGATCAGGAATCCGACCGAGTCGAAATTTTCGGTGAACCAATTGAGATTCCCTGTCACGAGTAATGCGAGTGTCATCAGAACAAGGGATCCAACAACCATATCATACATATCCGCGATCGGCCATTTGGCTCCCCGGTCTTTTCCCAATCTGCGCTTGAAGTAGCTTTTGACCATATCTCCGAGAAGTGCTCCTGTGGCGAGGGCACATACGGTGATTATCGTCTGTTTCGGCAGGAATTCCAGATTGAAGTAATTATACAGAAAGATCTGCATTAATCCGAATATGATACCAACGACAATACCGCCGATCAATCCGCGCCAGGTTTTTCCATCTCCAAGGATCCTCCGTCCGTCTTTGGCGCATTTACCGAAATCGACTGGTGTCCCTCCGCCGAGCAAAGCTGCGGCAGGATTTGGAATGTATGCCGGTATCATAATCCATACTGCCCATAGACAGGCCATCCCCACAGTCGTTAAAATATCTGTTATCAAACTCTCACTCTCATTCTTTTATAGTTAAACGCGAATTACTATAATAATTATATTTCAAGGGAGTTAACCATGACGCCAATAAAAAGAACGAAAAGCCTGTGCCCCGTCTGTGGTAAATTGCTTGACGCGGAAATCATTGAGGAGGACGGTGCAATATGGATATACCGGACCTGTCCGGAACACGGTTATGCAAAGAATCTGTACTGGTCGGATGCCGAGATGTATCGGCGGTTCGACACCTATGACCGTGTGGGAAGGGGTGTGGAAAATCCGAATGTTGACCTTCCGGGAGAATGTACGACCCGCTGCGGTCTTTGTGCAAACCATAAGTCTGGAACGCTTCTTGCCAACATCGATGTTACGAACCGCTGCAATCTGAAGTGCGAGTTCTGTTTTGCCAATGCCCGGGCCTGCGGATATATCTATGAACCGACTTTTGATGAAATCACTTCGATGCTTGCGCTTCTCAGGAACGAAAAGCCTGTCCCCTGTCCGGCGGTTCAATTTTCCGGCGGCGAGCCCACGATGCGTGACGATCTCGTCGATCTCATCAAAAAAGCCAGAGAGCTTGGTTTCAGCCAGGTTCAGATGGCATCGAACGGCGTCAAACTTGCCCAGAATCCCGAACTTGCAAAGAATCTGCGCGAAGCCGGACTCTCTACCGTCTATCTCCATTTTGACGGCATTTCCAAAGAGACGAATCCTCTTCTGGAAAAAACTTCGCTTCCGGCAATCGAAAACTGCCGGAAAGTCGGTCTTGGTGTCGTGCTTGTCCCGACGATCATCCATGGGAAGAATGATCACGAGATCGGCGGCATCATTAAGTTTGCAAGCAAGAATGTCGACATCATCCGGGGTATCAACTTCCAGCCCGTAGCCTTTACCGGCGCGGCAAAAGAGGATGATGTTCTGCGCGAACGCGTGACCATTCCCGATATCACCCGCTGCGTGGAGGAACAGATGGGCGGCAAGCTCAAATCATCCGATTTCTATCCGATCCCGTCCGTCATGACGATCTGTGATCTGATCGAGGCATACACCGGAAAACCCCAGATCATGTTCTGCGCTCACCCTCACTGCGGAGCCGCGACCTATGGATTCGTGAATGACGAGGGTGATCTCGTCCCGATCACCCGGTTCGTTGATGTTGACAAGTTCTTCGCCGAGGCAAACGTCCTCGCAGAAAAATTCAAGACGACCGGAAAAACCGGTAAATATCTGGCAATGGCCACCGGTCTTGGCAAGATCAACAAGGCCGTCTCTAAAGAAGAAGTCGAAGGCATCCGGATCGATTTAAAGAAACTCATCTACGATGCTCTCGTCAAACATGACTACGACTCGCTTGGAAAATTCCACGAAAATGCTCTCTTCATCGGCTCGATGCATTTTATGGATGCCTTCAACTACGACACCGAACGGGTATCCCGCTGCTGTATCCACTATGCGACGCCGGATGGAAAACTCATCCCGTTCTGTACGTATAACAGCGGTCCGACCTATCGGGAAGCTGTCTGGAAGAAAGGCGCAAAACCGCTGTCAGAATAAGGTGGCCTGATGGGATTTTGGAACCGGGAGGGGACGTCCCTTTCGGGAACTCTTTTTTCATGGGATGAGTTTGCCCGCGTGTCCCGCAAAGGTGCTCTTCTCGCTCTCCTCAAAGAGAAAGGTCAGCTGTATTCTCCCGAAGATCTGGAGCTGATGCTTAACCGGTATGCAAAAAAGCTGGAGAATGTTCCCAAAGAGTACGGGGATTCTCTCATGCAGTATGCCCGCATCCAGATCGTCGACGGATACCACCGGATGATGACCGACGAGCTTACGCCGATCCATGCTGCAGTTCTGCTTCCTCCCTCGTGGAAAGCATTTACGGCCGACGCACGGAGAGCTGCTTCGAAAGGAACGCCGGGAGACCGTCTGCGCTCCCTCAAATATCTGATCGCCGCTTATTCCGTTTACATCAAAGACGAACCGGTTCATCCGGTGGGTATGCCGTTTCCCGGCGGATTTTCCGTGGAACAGTACGACGGTGAGTATTACTGCCCGGTCCGCGCAGTCTGGAATGATATTGATGATGCCTTCTGCAAATACTGTCCTGCAATCCAAAGCAGGGAGCGCGATCTCCTTTTATCGAAAGCCGAGCGGGATATTGTGACGAAAAAAGAGAAACTCAATAATTATTTCTATAATTTCAAAGGATAAATCCCGGCATGTTTTACACCTCAAGTCAACCATATATATTTTAACTCGCCGGCACCAACTAACTACTGCAATGAACAGTGGCATCTGCCCGAAATGTGGTTTACCAAAGGAACTCTGTATTTGTGAAGAAGTCGCAAAAGAACAGCAGCGTATTAGCGTTAAAGTCAGCAAGAGACGGTACGGTAAAGAAGTGACCGTTGTCGATGGTCTCGATCCGTATGAGATCGATTTAGAGGATCTGTCCAAGTTTCTCAAAGGCCGGCTTGCATGCGGTGGCACCGTGAAGGAAAATTCTATTGAACTTCAGGGAAATCACCGTGACAGAGTAAAAGCTCTTCTGACGTCACGCGGGTACAGTCTCGAAAATATCAATTAATATATCCAATATTTTTCAGTCTCTCTTTTCGTATAGAGGATCGGCTCTTTTGAAAATAAAAAAAGTTAGCTGTCAATGAACTCCTTTATCTTCTGATAAAGGAACTCATTCGCTTTTTCGATCTCCTCTTTCTTTCCCCGAAGTGCCAGCAGTTCGCGTTCGTCGTTCACCATGTTGGCATAATTCAGCGGACGGGTGACACTCACGAGTTCTACGTCGAACTTGAGTGCGGCGTCGCGGATGATCGTTCTCGGCGTTCCCGGAGGAATGACTAAATCAAATTCTTCGTCTTCCATATTACTTACCTATCTTTTGGCGTTTTGCCATAATACAATGTCCGCCCCGAACCCCGCCGATCGGGCACTTTGGATTTCCAAGACTGTTCATACAACGGCCCATCAGTGCCGCTCCGCGGGCGAGTCCGTCGTCTACGAAGACGAGATGATCGACCGGATCGTCATAGATCCCGCGCTCCATTACGCCCTCGAGGATATATTGGGGTTTATTGCCTGAGATGATCGCACGTCCGGTGAATCCTATCGAGCTGTTTTTCGGCAGGAAGTTTCTCTTGACGCAGATATCTATGATTTTGAGCGCGACGTTTGCACATACCCTGTCGATAACCTCTTTGATTACTTCTTTGTTTTCGTTTTTGGCGATTTCTGCTCCGATCGCTTCAAGATCTGCCGTCCGGTCTCCGTTTACACCGATATCGACACCTATCAGAACGATGCCGGAATCCTCGGCAACGTCGGCACAGACCGGCACTTTGCCGAAATGCGTCCGGTCCCGCGGGACTTCGGTGATGTCGATAATTTCCATGCAGCGGTCAACATAGGGCTGGGCTTTTTTCGTCGCACGGGTCGAGGAAGGTTTGCATTTTTCTCCGAACAGGTCAAGCGCGGTACCTTTCTTTTTATCGACGAGGCCGGTTCCGCGAATGATTGCATCGGGTATTGCGCCGGCGAGGCCGCAGAAGTTTCCAATCGTTTTTGCAAAAGGATTTTCAGCTTTTGGATCAACGTCGCTGGTGATTCGTCCATCAAGCGTTGTCCCAAAGTCCATGGAGATACAGGGATTCCTGAAGTCTACGCCGGTCCATTTGGCGCCTTCCTTGATTCCGGCCATTGCGAGCTCTCCCTCCATCTCGTTTGCAACCATCTCAACACCGGTGGATCCGATTGGAGGCATTACGCCGGCGATCGCCCCGGTAAAAACGAGCCGGTCGGCGTAGGAAAAGTCCCGGAGTTTTTTTGGGAGGCTGTTGATTCCCATCGGGGGCGTCATCTTTTTCGGCGGGACGCCGGCGAGCAGGCATCCGTTAGCGAGCGCCTTGACGAACTCGCCGACCTGATCGGGTGAGTCCATTGCGGCCACGACTCCCGTGCTTCTCACAACGAAATCAAGTTCGTCTTTGATGCTCAGATCTGCATCTTTATGGCATTTTATCAGTGTGTCTCTGACAAGTTCGGTGACGGACTCTCTGGTGAGCTCCGTCCCGTCAAGTGTAGCTCCGAAAATCTCTTCTCCGTTTTTGGGTTTTCTGACGTCTCTGCTCATGGACACGGTTTTGTTGATGATGTAGGATTTCCCGTCATCAAGGCTTGTACCCGTCAGAATACATTTGGTAGTGGTGTTTCCCATCTCTACGGATGCGACGATAAAATAGGGGTGCGATTTGTATTCGGGTACCTGCATTCCTGCCCCGTGACCGGTCGAGGGCGGCGGTACACTCTCGACGATCCAGGGTTTCTTTGCAGAGAACCGGTCAAAAAAACCTGCCGACATAATACACTGAATCTGTAGGCTATGGAGAAATAGGTTTCGTTATTGATTGACAGAGAAAAAAAGAAGGTTATTCGAGTTCGTCGAAGACCAGCTCATAGATCCAGTCTTCGAGCATCTTACAGTGTTCGACGGTACACTCTTCATCGCATGCTACGCATGGAACGATGTACTCGCCGGCCATCAAAAGGCTTGGATCGACTGCCTGGGATGTATGGACGACGGTGATAAGATAGGTGCGTGTTCCGTCTTTTTTCGTCTCCTCCCGGGCGATGAGGCCTGCATCCTCCAGTTTTTTGAGGATGCGCGAACAGGTGCGGCTGTCCACCTCGATTGCTTTCCAGAGGTCGCTCTGCAGAACTCCTTTCGGATGCTCCTTGAGATAGGCAAATGTTTTTTCGTCCGCTTCGTTTAGTTCAGCTTCTCTGGACATATTTAGTTCAGCGGAGAGATGGTGAGGATGTTGTTTCCGCGGATGACGACGGTGCCGATGTTTCTTCGACCGTTTGCGGTGATCTCAACGGTTTCTTCGAGGTGAAGATTGAGATACTCGTCCATTGCGACGAGCCGTCCCTCGAATTTACATCCCTCATCTTTTATTTCCACGGAAATTTTTGAGTCAACGAGTGAGTTGACTTTTTTTATCGGAAGGACAATGCTGGATACCATATCTCTAAGTGTTAGTTATATGACGTAATTAATCTGTTCTTTTGAGACTGGACATGGGCTGTTGTCATACGGAGACATATCGTGATCGCGGCTCTGTCATGGGAATTATTACTCAAACATCTCAATCGCGTATTTACTCATACTCTGTTTTGAATTTTTCCAGAAAATACCTTGTATAATGTTGAGACTTCTCTCTGGCCGGAAAAAGATAAAAAAATGATTGGGGTGTATCAGAGAGAATAAGTGAATTTTTCACATTTACCATTCATCATGTGGTCTTTATTTTCTGCGAGAGACAATCCTATTCTTTTTTCCACCAAATGTGGGCGTATTTTCCATTGTTAGGCAGAGTATACCATCCGTCATTTTGCATAGTCAAATGTTCGTTGAGGTAGTTTTCTATGATATTTCTCTGTATCTCATCTGTTACTGAAAACTGCCTGACATACATGGAAACAACTTCATCAATGTTTTTGTATCTGTCTTTGTCTGTTCTCGCATGGACGGTGAGATTGGCATAAATATTCTCCTGATACAGGGCCTGCCATACAACGTTTGCATAGGACATCCAGTCAGGATAGTCTTCTTGATACAATAACGTGTAGAGATCTTTCTTGATTTGGCTCCATGATTGTGGATTCAGGAACCAGAAGATGTGGACCTCCTTGTTTGCGACGGCATTCATTTTCATCAGTGCTTTTTTCAGGTCGGGGACCCCGAGAGCAAATGAGGAGATGACGTAATCGTATGTGCCAATTTCCGCGGGATCTACGTTTTCCCAGAGTTTTTCAATCCGGGGAATGTCTGCTTTGACGCCGCAATACTGTTTGTATTGTTCCATTGCATCTTTCATGGCTTTGGAGGGTTCTACAACGGTTACGATATGGCCCTCTTTTGTGAGAGGTACGGCCAGTGTTCCGGGTCCTGCACCAATATCCAGTACGGTACTTCCCGGCGGGAATGCCAGAGATTGAAGTTGGTCCTGAATGTGCGGGCTTGGGTGCTCTATCAGCCTTTTGACCATATTCTCGGCATTTTCTTTTTCTTGGAAATGCTGGGCGCTTGATTTGAATCGTGGTTTAATTTCCTGAAGGTGATAATTTTCATTCCATTCTGCGTTTGCATCGTTCATAGTTTGACCTCAAAAAAGGATGGTTCAGATCTCCAATTTTTGATAGGAGAGTCCTTCGCGATTTGCCTTTAGTTTTTCATAGACTGGTGCTCCATCGACAAATGTGTATATTTCATCAGCTTTTGCTGCAGGATCAATGTCTGAAAATGTTTCGGGATAAAGGATCGTTCCGATATAATATGCATTTGCGAGGGTGGTTTCATAATTCACCACATAGAATGTGTGCGGATTGACCGAATACACCTGACCTGTCTTTACGGCAGTCAGTTCTTTATATGATGGGTCATTTTTCAGTTCATTGATTGCTCCGCCGTTGGCAGCGTTGAGTGTTGAAAGGTCGACAAAGATAATGTCCGGATTCCAGTCTAGGATCTGTTCTTTTGCTACCTGGACATATCCGATGCTTTCAGATCCATTGACATTTCCGGCAACATTGTTGGCTTCAAGTACTGCAAAGGGGTAGTAGTACGGATTTGTTCCATCTATTCCGTGTCCTCCTCTATAGGAAACGCCGGCGATGTAAACAGTCGGTTTTTCATCATCCGGTATGTTGGGTATACGTGACTGAAGATCTTTTTCGATGGCATCGAAGTAGTTTATCAGGGCTTCTGTTCTTTCCTGTTTATGGAAGATTGTTCCGATCATGCGGAAGGTGTCCTGAATTTTATCTGCGTCGGTTACATAGTCTCCGGTGTAGAACATAACCACTGGAATGCCGGTTTTCTCCTGGATTTCATTGGCATTTTCCAACGTTGCCGTGAATGTTGAGAGGAAGAGTACTTCAGCTCCCGATGCCATCAGGCTTTCAGCATCTACTTTGCTGCACGCAGGGCCTAGTGACGGAATCTCCAACATTTCGGGGTGGGCAATTCTGTAGGGTCTTGAGTCTCCAACGGTCGTAGTTGCATTGCAGTCTCCATAATCGACTATTGCTACGCGGTCCAGATCAACATCGAGATAAACAAAATATCTGAGTGCTCCTGATCCGCTGACAGCGATTTTTTCCGGATTGTCTGGAATCGTGACTGTCCGTCCCAGTGCATCGGTGATGGTGATCGTTCCGTTATCCGATTGTCCGTTTCCGGAATCAATACAGCCTGCACTAAAACAGAATGCGGTTATGCATAGTAATGCGAGCAGTATCTCTATTTTTTTCATGTTACTGGTCATAATTGATAGGTTTTTGTTGGTTTTCGTGCTATGCTGTGTCTGAAGATTGCGGGATTTGGGGTGCTATCCCTATAATCATTTTTAATCATTAAATTTAATTTACGAGTAATTAGTGTTACTAAAATAATAATATTATTATTTTTATTGCCATAATTAATTATTAATTATTATTTTAAAATAACAAAATGTAAAATATAGGTTACAATGAGTGTGTCATCGTTTCTGAAAAGCGGGGAAGAGAGAAAAAAGTGAACTGAAAGATGTAGATGTCGAAGTTCACGAACCAGATAAACTCACATAGTTACAGGATGAGTGATCTGACCGTCGGGAGATTGCGGAGTTTCTGGATGGCTTCTGCCGGAATCACTCCGTCGATGATGATGACAAGGCGCGGTGTTTCGACCACATATGGATCCGTGACGAAGATCTGTCTGAGAGGAAGATCGTAGGATGCGAGGACATCGACTGCCGAGGCGACGATGTTTTTGTCGCCGGCGTTATTTGGAAGGATAGTGATTACCGAGAGGCCGAGATTTTTGGCGACGTCTGTGAGGTCCGGGGTGACCCGGAGACGGGAAAAAAGAGACTGCAGTTCATCGATCTCGCAGATTCTGCGCAGGGTGGAGTCTACGACCCGTCGGTCGACTTTAATCACCCGTGCGAGCGCGGATGCGGAAATTTCTATGCCGTTTACTACTGCTTTCCCTTCGGCGGATACGCCGAAACCGTTTTCAAGAAGAAAACGGACGACTCTCTGCTGCGAGGGCGAGTCCTGAAATTGTTCGAGTATTCTCCGCCACATTGTATCTTTGTGTCTATCACGGAACACATAAATACGCTTGCCTTGTTTTTTGAACAGTGATGTCCAAGAGCTCTGTGTAAATCCAGCAGATTTATTTACTTGACTGACCCACATGTATAGGTCGCACAGTGCGAGGGTAGCCAAGCCAGGTCAACGGCGCTAGCTTGAGGGGCTAGTCTAGTAGTAGTTCTTGGGTTCGAATCCCATCCCTCGCATATTCATTTGGTCTTCTGCCCATTCAGTTTTCTTTTGTATTTCTTATGTAAGCTTTCGTTCAGCTGCTTACTGGGCTCTTTTTCCGGTCCAGTATCTCTCTTTGATGACTTTCTTTGAGTATTTTTCCATGAAATATTCATAAAAGAAGCCGCAGGAGTCTGTCAATTTTCTGCATATCCTTTAATAGTTCCCCGGATATCTTATTATCAGGTACAAAAATCCATGGCAGAAAATCCGGCGACAGTTTCCGACAGACCCGTTATCGGCCTTGAGAAGGAGCTTCAGGAAATCGACGAGGCCATTGAACGGTTTGGGGATGGTGCACCGGCGCACATCGCGATTGTTTCCGAACCGCTGGGCGGCCGGACCACTATCGCCAATGAGATTCGGCGCCTATACGGTGAAAGGGTCAACTATCTTCCGCTGAAGTTCGTGATCTCGCCCGCCTCACTCCCGGATTTTTCAGCCTGTCCTGAGGATATTATCCTGATAGACAACTGCCGGCTGCTTGCAACGCGGAGGATCGGGGGTTTCGATGTCCTTGATGCGTTTTTGCGTGCCCTGATCTCTTCAAAAAAACTCTTTATTACGACATGGAATATCTACAGCTGGCAGTATCTCTCGGCCGTGATGAACATTGAGGCATATTTTTCGACCGTTATCGTTCTTGCGAAGATGGACGCCCCCGATCTCAAGAAGGTGATCATGTCCAGGTATAAGCCTGGTGAGATCCGGTTTATCAGCGACGGGGTAGCCGAGCGCTCAATGTTTTTTTCTCTGGTCCATAAACAGATCCGTTTGCCGCTGAAGGGTACCGAAGTATCAATTCCCTGGATAAAACTGAACTTTACTCTCATGCTGCGCCGTCTTCCCCGAAAAAAACGCATCCAGATATCCCTCGAGGATCTCATCTTTGAAAAGATCAACAGAATATCCCGGGGAACTCCGGGTGTAGCCGTCCTTCTTTGGGAGTCCAGCCTGAACGATAATGTCATCTCTCTGAACTCCATCACCGAGACTCCCTATTCCATCAATCTCGATACCAGCGACTCATTCATCCTCACGATCATCCTGTCTATGAAATCCCTGCAGGAGGAGGATCTGACCGCGATTGTCGGGTCGGAGATGGATATCCGGCGTGTCCTCTATCGTCTTGTCTGTGAGGGGCTTGTGAGGAATGATGACGGGTATTACAGTATTCCGGCGTTTGCACTTGAGCCGGTTGCCGAGTACCTGAAAAAGACCAGGAGACTGTGGTGATCATGGCTGATACGCTGCTTACAAATGTTACAACGGGTGTCGTCACCGAACTCCCGTTTAAGACCTTCGACCTGAATCTTGTTCTCTATATTGTATTCATCATCGTCTTCGCCTACGTCCTGAACCGGCTGCTCGGTTTTGTTCTGACCCATATCTCGGAACGGATGGGCTGGCACCGGACCACGGTGACCATGGTGATCCCGCTTCTGAAGCTTATCGTTTCGGTGACCGCCCTTTATTACATCATAATTGCCGTTATCGAGCCTTCGCTGACCCAATTGATCGCCTTTTCGGGTCTCTTCGGCGCTGCTGTCGGTTTTGGTTTGAAGGATGTTTTTGCCGATATCATCGGGGGGATCGTCATCATCTTTGAAAAACCCTACCAGATCGGCGACAAGGTATCCATCGGAGGTACGTATGGGGAGGTGAAAAACATCGGGATCCGTTCTACCCGTTTGCAGACCCCTGATGATGAACAGGTCTCGATCCCGAATGTTACGGTATTCAGTCAGCCGGTGACCAGCGGGAATGCGGGGGATCTTGCTATGATGATAGTCATCGATCTCTATATCCATCCGGAATCCGATGCAGAGATGGCTATGAAGATCCTTAAAGAAGCGTTGGTCACATCAAAATATGTGATCATCTCGAAAAAATATACTTATACCGTGCTTCTTGAGGATTTCCCGTTCTACATGCGTGTCCGGGCAAAGGGGTATGTCAATGATCTCCGGCTCGAGTTCGAGTTTAAATCGGAAGTTACCCGGCGGGCGTGGTCGGAGTTCAGAATAGCAGGGATCCGGCCGCCGTCGTTTGTTCCCGCTGCGGGTGATCCGGGTCGTCTGCCGGGTGAAGCTGCGGCATAATTTGATTTTCAGGCAGTCATCATGATATTTTTATGAAAAACCGGCCGGATCTTTCCCTCCGGTCTGCCGCTCCCGTTCAATCCGGGCAATGTATTCCGGGAGGTTGCGCAGATCACGACGGATGCGGGATAAAAGTCCGGAAGCGTTCATATTTTAATTCCTTCACAAGCATTTGTCGGATTTGTCGCCATGATCTCGCTTAACCATAGTGTTCCGTCCTTGAGCGGGTATGGTGCGGATGATGAAGGCCTACAATTTAGACACATTCAGCGCGATCTTTCTAAGCGTCTTGAGAGATTGAGATGACGCAGTTTCATCGAAGTCCGCAAACATTGACGTATTCAGCTCAAGGCCAATTTGCAAGAGGTTGGGAAGAATGCGTTTTCCTTTATCGGTAAGGTGTAATTTCTTACTTCGCCGATCATTCGGATCCGTAATACGTGTAATCAAACCTTCTTCTTCAAGGCGGATCACGGTTTTTGCCACCATTGTCTTGTCGAATCCCCGGGACAATGCGATGCTATCCTGACTCGGCCCGTCCATTTCATAAACTGCCATAAGGACTGCAAAATGCCCCCATCCGAGATGATATTCGGCAAGTTCTCGTGCAAAATATCGTTGAGTGCTGCGGTAAATATAGGAAATCAGGGCAGCAGGCATTTCGATTTCCTGTATCCATTGTGTGGTTGTTTCACTATCGTCCTTTACCATGGTATTTCGGGCCCTCAAAATTAGTTGATTAATCAACTATTTATAGTATTATGGAGATTACATTATTAGTTGATTAATCAACTGTTATGGGCGCGATCTGATAGAGAGATTTCGTACCCCTATCAGGATGCGGTTCACACCCGAATGAGAGAAATGTTCTGCCAGATGATCAGATTCAACAAAGATCGATTTGCCCATAAGTACGAATGGTATGAACGGATGGGCCGGACGAAATAAAAAGGAGATTACGTCATGAAGAGCATCGTTGCACAAAAAGCCGGTCTCCGCTTTGAGCCGGTTGCCATTCTCTGGAGCGATACAAAACCCGAAGGGGCGCTCCAGCCAAAGCCGAATACTCTCGGCTGCGTAATGAACTTTATCGCACAGGCACTGACAAAAGGAAAGATCGTGGTCTTTGATCGGGAGTCCTGTCTCTGTACAGGAGCACGGGCCGGGCTGGGATTCGGGAACGGGTACCTCACTGCTTTTGGCGGAGCCGGTGTGGATTTCATGTCTGCCTTTTTTGTCAAGGGAGTTGCCAGCAGCAAGAATCCGGAAGCATACAATGCGATCGTAGAGCACATCCCGGCGCGTGAACGGGACAAGTTCACTCACGGGGAACGCATCTTCCCGGATGTTGAGAGCGCGAAACGGTTCATGACTGAAGATCTCCCGATCACGGATATTGCTGAAAAGTACGTGATTTTCACGCCCCTGGGGAAGATCAATCAGGATGAGAAGCCGGTTTCGGTCGTATTTCTTGTCGATCCTGTCCAGCTCTCCGGCCTATCGATTTTCATGGGAACGCTTCGCGACCGACCGGACCCGGTATTTTTCCCTGCCCGGATGGCAGCATGCCAGCAGATCGGGGCGGCGGTATACGCGGAAGCAAAAGAGAAGCAGCCCCGGGCCGTGCTCGGATATAACGATATCGCGGCACGGGAGAACGTCGGTGAATTGATTCCCCGGCACATGTTCACCTTCGCAGTGCCGTACACCCTGTTCCTTGAAATGGAAGCCGGGGCAACCGATAGTGTCTTGGATGGCCCGATATGGAAAGACGTGGCCGGGAAAAACAAAGGAGACTGATATGATGAATGATCTGATGACGATTATACGGCAAAGATATTCTGAACGGGAACCATTCGATTCCAACCGACAGGTACCGACAGCAGATGTGGAAAAGATTCTCGAAGGGGCACGCTGGGCGCCGACATCCCACAATATGCAGAATTTTGAGATTGTTGTCGTCGATGACGAAAGATTACTGAATCGGCTCGGCAATCTGAACACTATCCCCTCTCCGGAGTTCATCCGGGAAAACTTTGAGCAGCTTTCGATGACAGAGAAGGAGCTGGCACAGAAAAAAGTCGGAATACTGGGAACACAGTTCCCTCCCGCCTGGCAGGACAAGGCCCAGCTTGAATCGGCAATAAAGGAACGGATGCCCTTGAACCTGGGGCGGCTGATAAACGGTGCCCCGACGATCCTTATCCTCTTGTACGATACCCGGAAACGTGCACCGGCCTCGCCAGGCGACCTGCTCGGGGCTGTCAGCCTCGGGGCCGTTATGGAGAATATGTGGCTCGTGGCTCAGTCTCTGGACATCGGTTTCCAGATACTGAGTATGTTCGGCTCGCCGGTGCAAAAGGAAGTAAAAAAGATCATGGGAATTCCCGATCACATGGCCGTCCTGTTTGCGATCAGGCTTGGATACCCCTTCACGCGATCGGAAGCCCTTCGGGTCCGGCGGGAAACAGACTCGTTTGCTCATCGCAATGAGTATGGGACCATGGATAAATGATTCTCTTTTTTTAGCCCATCAAGAGCCGTTGTTGTCAGTTTTTCTCGGATCGGGTCTGTTTTTTCTCCTCCGCTCCTGAAAGTCGGGAGTTACGTCTGCCTGAACATCGATTTTATCATGTCAAGTCTCTCTTTCAGGTCCGGTTCCTCAAGTTCTTTTACAACGCATTCGAGAAGCGTTGGTATCTCAAGGTGCTGGGGACATTTCTCAAGACATTCTTCGCATTGAATACACTGGGAAGCGAACGCGGGTTCCCCATTCGACATAATGCCGCTCAGCCAGGCAGCGTACATAAACTTTGCCTCTTCTGGTTTGCCTGACAGGTTCATGTTGTTGAACCATTCAAAGCAGAGAGGAGCCCGGACGTAAACGTATTGACAGAATACCATGGGACCCGTTCATATGCGAGCACCGGCGTATTTTCGGAACAGAGGAACGTCACATCACCGTTCTCATTCTCCCGAAAGACCATATTTCCATACACTGACGGGCCGCCGCTTTTCTCTTGAAAGACGCCGGGTGAAACCTCGATGTATTCTGTAGAGTCGCCATCAATATTTAACACAAGGCAGGCATTATTTTCTCCCGCTTCAACCGTCATTTGCTGCGGAGGTTGAAGGAAAAATTCAAACGTCCGGTAATTATGGCGGTTTGACTGATAAACTCCTGTATACTTCTCAAATGATCCGGAATGTTCTATTTCCTGCGTCACCGTCTCCGTCTCCGTTAGGGGGAAGAATCGGCCGACATACTCGAGAAGCAGATCATTTCGTGCACTTGTCCCTCCGGGAGCATTGTATGAGACAAAAAACCCGGTTTTTTTGTCAGGAATGATAACGAAAAGCGAATGGAAGGTATTGGTATCTCCGCCGTGGAGGATGATCCGCTCGCCATTGAGATAGTTTTCATAAAATCCAAGGCAGATGCCGCTGACCCGCGGGTCATTTGTAAATGCTCTTGCATGCATGAGTGCGGCGGCCGGTTCAGAAAGAATTTCTGCGCCGTTCACTTTTCCGTTCTGCATATGTGCGGCAAGGAAAACTGCCATATCCTCTGCTGTGGAGCTGATGGATCCGGCAGGTCCGATGACAAAAATCGTGTCGGTGATCGCTGCATTTGTCCCGCCGATATAATTATATCCGGAGGAGAGGCTGCCGGCGGATTCTGGCGGGAGGAGATAGGATAGATGGGTATTTTTGAGATCAAGCGGGGTTAAGATATGTTCCTGGAGATACTGTTCAAACGGCATGCCGCTTACATCCTCAACAATGACGGCTGCAAGCGTTGTGCCGTAATTTGAGTAGGAGGTCACGGTTCCCGGAGGATAGACCCGTGCAGGTATATAATCCCGGCAGTAGATCCTGAATGAGAAAAGATCATCTACGTCTTCAACTGTAGCCCTCCGGATTGCGTCTTCAAATCCGGCAGTGTGCGTCATCAGGTTTCGCATAGTGACCGGCTGGCCGGGGTAGGTGTCCGGAAGAGAAAAATCGGCAAGGTAGGTGTTGATGTCTGCATCCAGGTCTATTTTTCCCTCGTCCACCAGCTGCATAACACATGTCCAGGTGAAAAGTTTCGTGACCGAACCAATATGGAAGAGTGTCGATCCAGCATCGACCGGTGTTCTGTTGGCGATATCAGCATACCCGTATCCTTTGGAAAAGATCAGTTTTCCATCATATACTGCTGCGACCGTCGCGCCGGGTATATTGTATTTTGCGAGTTCTGCCGGGATCGATGCGTCAAAAAATGCCTCGACATCAGCACTTACTGCGGGATTTGAACGAGCGTCAGGTATCGGGCCGAGATCAGAATCAGCCAAAACCGGCACGCAGACTAGACAAAAACAGAGGAGGAGGACTGCCAGACTTATGCCGGGTATCCTGCCTCCTTTTAGTGTACACAGAAAACGAAGCAAAGAGATCATCTAACTGATACTATCTCACTGCTTTTTATTTGAATTTATGTTTTTTTTCGAATCAGCGGTTTTGCCGTTCACTCCCAAAACTGAGATGCGGGGTTTCGTTTTGTCGTCGGCCGGTATTATTTCCGGGTCATATCCGGGCCTGCAGAGTAGAACACGCCTCTTTTTCCCCTCTGGATATGGACCGTTCCCTCTTCAAGAAGGCCGGAGAGGTACTTTGCCACCTCATGATGATGTAAGCCGGTCATGGATGCCAGATCTTCAACCGTCGAAGGCCGGATGCGGAGGGTTTTCAGGATATGTTCATGCGTGCTTTCTCCGGCTCTGCAGACATCGGGCTGCTCACAGCAGACTCCGGCCACATCTACAGGGATCTTGAGTTCGGCAAAGTATTTCCTGAAATTTTCCAGCTCGTCCGGATCCGGGGCCGTGACCCAGTCCTCTGCTGCCGGCCGGTCAAGCGTGTTCAGCTGGATGCGTGCAGGTTGGATTTTATCTATAACGTCTCGAAGTGATGCCAGTTCTTCTAAGCTGGTGTTCAGATCCGGTATGAGGAAGATCTCCAGCCAGATCTCACCATGGAATTCCTTTCGAAACTCCAGTATGTCACTGATGATCGTTTTTATTAAGAGGCAGGTATCTGGGCGATGGATTTTTTCAAACGTTTCCTGCGATGTGCTGGTCAGGGTAGGGATAACCAGATCCGCACTGGACAAATCCGCAATGACCTCCTTATTACCCAGCAGGCTCCCGTTCGTGAGGACGGCGACCTTATACTGCGGATAGGTTGTTTTCAGATGTCTGATGATTTTTCCGATCGACAGGGAAAGGGTCGGTTCACCGGATCCGGCAAATGTTATGTAATCCAAAGTAGGTCTTTCTCTGAGGACTGCATCCAGCTGGGAGATCACCTCTTCAGTTGGAAAAAACTCGGCCCTTTTTGTCGTGATATGGGTGGTCGCTCCGCATTCACAGTAGACACAGTCATATGAACAGGTCTTGAAGGGCAGAAGATCGATCCCAAGTGACCTTCCGAGTCTGCGGGACATGACCGGCCCGAAGATATGGTTTTCTGTCATTTCAATCCCCCGTATCTGTGCCAAGGGGCGTTTTTCGTCATTGGTATCTCATTTAGTGCTAAAAGATAATAATAGAATTTTTTGAGGGTCGTGCTGATAGTTTGTCTCATCGTTTTGTCTATCACCTGCAGCGTTCATTTATCTGAATCGTTCATCAGCCCTGGCCGACTCTGCGTTACCGGCGGTCTGATCGAGCCATCCTGCTTTTGCATCGGAAAACGCATCGAATGCCGGCACATAGGGTTTTATATCCAGCAGAGGTGTTCCGTCAAGAAGATCGACATTCTCTATTATCAGGACGTTTTCCTCGACCGCGATCAGTCTGACGATCGAGATTCCGATCGCATTCGGGCGTTTCGGCGCGCGTGTCGCAAAAACACCGTGCCGGGCTGTGTCCAGAAACGGCGTGACTTCGAGGGAGTATCCTTTCGATCTGTGAAATGCATAGATGAGGATTATGTGGGAGAATCCTTTCAGATCGGCAAGGCCGGCTTTCAGATCAGGACGCAGAGCGATGGTCCCGCGCACGCCTTTTGCTCCGGCCGGCTGGATCGGCATCCCTGCTGTATCGGTAAAGGGTGACCGAACGATCCCTATCGGCGTGTATCTGAATGAATCCGCCTGGCATACGGTAGAACCCATCTCCTCCTCATCTTTGTTCGCGGTTGTATCCATAGTATCTGCTTTCATTTTATTTTTTAGATTATATGCGTTTTTCGGGGTTTGTAAAGGCCAGCAGTTTCACTCCGGTGATCTGTTTGAATGACGCTCCCTGTCCGACAGCGGCGAGAACACTTTTCCCGTCGATGACACGGGATCCTGCGATAATATCCGCCCCATGCTCAAACATGACCGGAGAAAGCGGCGTCGTCGGACCCAGAACAATGACCAGAGCATTCGGATCACAAAGGTCCAGGAGGCCGTCCATCGTATGATTTACCAGAGAACTCCCGGTGATCCCTACGACATCTGCACGAGGAATGATCTCAGCAGCTGCCTCTTTAGGATACTCATCTTCCCCGGGGTGTATCTCAAGGACCTGAAGGTTTTCGACGCGTTCCCGGAGTTTTTGAATAAACGGAAAATGCCCGACAAGCGCTACCGTTTTTCCTGCGCCTTTTTCCATCAGCAGATCCGCCGCGTTTATCTCCGCCGCATTTTGTTCATTCACTTCCAGAAGCGAGTTGATGGCGGCAACGCCGATTCCTGCTTCCAGGGGATTTTTCGAGAGAGCGTATCCGGCCAGCTCCTGAGCACTTTTCTCATGAAGATGTCCCGCATCGCGGACAACGATTGTGTGGTCGTGGACCTCCTCGCCGATAATCGTTGCAGCAAGGCCGCAGTGTGTACTGCAGACGGCTGTCCAGTGCGCTCCGATACAGACGGATCGGACGGGTACTGGTTTTTCCGGCAGATCTGCAAGCAGACCTTCAATAATACTGTTTTTGCTCATGTGATCCGTTCCTTTGCATGCAGAGTTTTTCTCTCTGCAGAGGGCAGTATGATTACGATACGATAGTTTAAATTACTTGTGCGCATATGTGTAAAATAATATTGAGGTTATATCTATCATGAAAGTATGTATTACAGCACAGGGTGCACTACTCGAGTCCAAAGTCGAAAACAGGTTTGGCCGGGCTCCGTATTTCATTATCGCAGACACTGAAACAGGATCGTTTGAAGCAGTTGTAAATCCGTTTGCCGACGGATCCGGCGGTGTGGGTCCAAAAGCCGCCAACTTGATCATAGAACATCAGGCCGGAGCTCTCATCAGTGGTCTTTTAGGGGGAAATGCAAAGGCCGTTTTAGATATGGCTGGTGTAGAACAGTTTGTCTATCAAGCTGGCGGAACGGTAAGCGATGCTCTGGACGCGTTCAAAAAGAACACGCTTGATCGGGTGAAATAACGCCCGCAGACCGATGAGATTGATTATCAATTCATTACATAATAATGAGTAAGAGTATGAAATTAGCAATAGCCAGTGGAAAAGGGGGAACCGGGAAGAGTATGACAGCAGCGAATCTTGCCTTCACCCTTGCATCGGATCGTTTGGTCAGTCTCGTTGATTGTGATGTGGAGGAACCCAATCTTCATCTGTTCTTTCCCTCCAAAACCACACCGCGTGACGTAACGCTGCCGATACCGGTGTTCGATGCATCCATCTGTACCCTATGTGGAGCATGCGGAGAGTTCTGTCGATACGGCGCAGTCTCCGTACTGCCGAAAAAACTCCTGTTTTTTCCTGATCTCTGCCATTCCTGCGGCGGATGCACACTTCTGTGTCCTGAGCACGCGATCCATGAAGAATCCAAACGTATCGGGACACTCTCTGTCTCCACGCCGCTTCCCGGCCTGAAGCTGGTGACGGGTACGCTGGATTCGGGCAGCCCCCTTGCCGTTCCCATTATCCACGCGGTAAAACTTGAGGCCGAACCGGATCCTCTTGTTATTCTGGACACGGCTCCGGGAACATCCTGTCCGGTCGTCGAGGCGCTTGAAGGATGCGATGCCTGTATCCTCGTTACCGAGTCGACGCCGTTTGGCCTGCATGATCTCGAACTTGCGGTTGATGTGACCAAACGTCTCGGGATCCCGGCCGGAGTCATCATCAATCGGAGTGACGGAAAGGATGAAGAGACACTCAGGTTCTGTGAACAGCAGGATCTTCCGGTCCTGCTGACGATACCGTTCAGCCGTGAGATCGCCGCCGTTCAAAACAGGGGCGATCTCCTCTGCCGGGCATATCCTGAGTGGCAGAAGGAATTTCTTTCGGTCTTTTCCAAGGCTGAATCACTTCTGGAGGCAAAGTCATGATTAGGATGGCTGTTGTCAGCGGAAAGGGGGGCACAGGAAAGACGATGATAACTGCGGCCCTCTCCCGCCTTCTGAAAGGATCTCTCGTGCTTGCGGATTGTGATGTGGATGCTGCCAATCTCTCTCTAGTTCTGTCTCCCCGGCTGATCAGAACAGATCCGTTCATGGGAATGAAGGCGGCGGTGATCGACCCTGAGCTCTGTACAGAGTGCGGGGCGTGCTTGGAGCACTGTCGTTTTCATGCTGTAGAGATGGATGACGGGGCCTATCTGATCAATCCTTCGCGGTGTGAGGGGTGTGCGGTCTGTACGATCGTCTGTCCTGCTGATGCCGTGTCAATGCAGCCCAGACAGACGGGAGTCATCATGTATTCGGAGGTCGACCGGGGTCATCTGGTCCATGCGCGGCTCGTACCTGGTGCAGGAAATTCCGGCCTTCTCGTCCATGCAGTGAAAAAAACCGCCTTACGGGAGGACGGAGATGCTGAGAAGTTTCTCGTTGACGGGCCTCCCGGGACCGGATGTCCTTTGATTTCGTCGGTGAGCGGGATGAACGCCGTAATCGTGGTCACCGAACCGAGCGTATCCGGTCTTCATGATATGAAACGGGTCATCACTGTCTGCCGGCAGTTCCGATTGAAGATCTTTGTCGTTATCAACCGGTATGATCTTGATTTAATCAAGACGGAGGAGATCGAGGCCTACTGTCAGAAGGAGATCATCCCTCTTATTGGAAAGATTCCATTTGACCCGGCAGTGATATCAGCCGTTCGTGCCGGTGTTCCAGTAACGGATCAAGGTTCAGGTCCTGCATCTCTCTCGATCTGCGGGATAGCGGATACCCTTGAAAAGGAGTTGGGAAATCTTGCCGCCCAGTAATGAAAATGATGAGTGCCGGGGACGAAGAGGCCGCCCGCGGAGAAACCGGGGAATGTATGATTCGATACACGCCCGGTGTTATGCTCCTCAGTGCAATATCCATGAAAACATTGAAGTGGTGTATCTATTCCCTGAGGAGATTGCCGCGCTTGACCTGATCGATATCCAGCAGCTTGATCAGGAGGAGGCAGCGCTTCGTATCGGGGTCTCCAGAAAAACCATATGGCGTGATGTACATGAAGGGCGGCGTAAAATGGCCGATGCAATCATACATGGCAAAGTGATCGTGATGAAGGAGTGTTCGGATCGGGGGAACGGTACATGCCCAAAACAGAATATGAATCTGTGTCCTAAGACGGACGGAGGGGTCTGCCCCCGTTCTTCTGTCATGTCCGATCAAACGGATGATTCTCGATCTGATGCCTGAATCTGAGTTGCCTCAATACAAACATTTATGTATTTATACGCATATGTGTACATATGGTGCTGTGAACAGCATCAGGGAACAAATATAATGCCAGGATTAGATGGTACAGGACCCCAAGGTGCGGGGTCAATGACAGGACGGGGCTTTGGGAAATGCCGGGTTGGACCCGGGCGCACTGAAGTGGTACCGTCCATGGTACAAACACCAGACGGTGCAGTCGATTCAGATATATATCGTGAACAGCCTATTTCGCAGGCGCCATTTTATGGTGTAGGTCGCGGTGGAATGTCGTGCGGCTGTGGGAAAGGTCGGAGATTTGGCGGCGGCAGAGGTTGCCGCCAGGCATAATCTTCTTTTTTACACCACGTTTATTTTACATTTAGAAAAAGATTTATCGGAACTGATTTGTGAAACACTATCACCTGATCGGATCTGTGCAGAATTTTTCATGATTAAAAAAAAGGTTAGTTCTTTACAGAATCAGAACCTGTAAGATAGTCATCGAACCACGTTGCTTTTGGGTTCGTCGGAAAGGTCATGAACTTTCCAATGTCATCGTTTTCTGCCGCCTGATGATATCGCATGAAAATATTTTCTGCATCTTTCCCAACTACCTCGACCTTTCCGGTCGAGTGCGACATGATAAATCTTGCCCGTTTTGCAAGGCCTGAGCAGTTTTTCCAGGCTCCCTGTACAATGTCATAGGACTCTTCAACCGGTACCTGGAACAGTCCATTGCCTGTTGCCGGTCTGCACTGGAAAACATAGTAGGGCGCGATGCCGGCGAAGGAGAGTTTGCGGAAAAGTGTTGTAAGTGTCTCCGATTCGGCATTGATTCCATTAAGGATCGGCGTCTGGTTAACAACAATCACATCGGCTTTCTGCAGAGCTTCTGCCGCCTGTATCGAGACGTCTGTGATCTCATTGGGATGATTGAAGTGTGCCATCAGATATATCCGTTTTTCCGGGGTGCTGTACCGCGAGAGGACAGAAAGAAGTTCAGCATCGTTGAGGATACGATACGGATTGTATGCCAGCATCTTACTTCCGATCCGGATGATGCTTACATGCGGTATCTCGCGAAGTTCACGGAGCACGGATTCGAGATGCCGGGTATCAAGTGTCAGGGGGTCTCCGCCGGTCAGAAGAACGTTGGTGATCTCCGTGTGCTCCCGGATATACGCAATATTTTCGGATACGTCCCTCACGGTCTCGCGTTCGCAGGACATAAAAAGGCGTTTTCGAAAACAGAAACGGCATATCCCGCCGCAGACATCGGTCAAAAGCAGAAGTCCGGTCTGATCATATTTGTGCTGGAGACCGGGTTTTTTGGTATAATCTTTTTCACAGGAGGGGTCATTTGATCCGCCGGATTCAAGCTCACGGGGGTCAGGGACGATGATAGCTCTGATTGGGTCCCTCCGGTCTTTCCAGTCGATAAGTGATAGATAATAGTCGTTGGCCCGAAATGGGAATACGTCGGTCACTCTCTCCATCATCTCCCGTTCTTTGGGAGCAAGCCCGACAAGATTGTCAAGCGCAGAAATAGATGTAATGTACTTTGGTTTCATTTTTTCCCTCGGTTGAAGGTTCAATCCGCCCAAAAGGGGCAGACTTGATATGTGCAAAAAGACTGGTCACATTGCCGTTAAACAGAAGATCTTAGTGACCTGATGCACAATTCTTTAAACGATTTCTACTTGGTTCCAATCGTTTAAACCTTTTCCGTCTTATGGCGGCGATGAAGATAATCAGGTTAAATTGCTTTGAATATTCTTGCATATATTCAGATGTCTTGGAAAAATGTTGAGGTGTCTGGATTATTTTTTAAAGTTTTTTGTACCAGATATTCATGCTCTCGATCGCTCCGCTTATGCTGGTGTTGTTTGGCAGCATCCCGCCGAATCGGTAACCAGCCCCTGCAAAAACTGCATTCATAGGGAGAGAAATCGATCTGGCGATGGTATATCCTGTGATGATTCCTTCCCGCTTCATAGCCTTTTCCATCTCGGAAAGCAGAATTCCTGCAAATCCCCTGCCGCGATACAAGGGATCTGCTGCAAAATCCGTCATCTCTGCAGTCAGGCTCACCTCATCAACTTCGCATGCCGCCGCTGCAGTAATCTTCTCTCCATGCATGATGAGAAAATAGCGTACGTTGTCCTGCATGGATTTTTTGAGATATTCGGGATCAAAGATTGGGAAAGGGTACGTTGGAAAGACCCGTTGAAACAAGGCTGCAAGATTGTCGGCATCATCGGTTTGTGCGGGCCGAAGGGCGAACCCTTCCGAAAGATATCCATCCTTTCGATGAGCAGTATGATTCTGAACTGCAGCAAGCATCTCTGTCTGTTTGTCTGATCCATTGATCTCTCTTCTGGCAGGGTTGGTGTATTTCGCCATGAACACTGCTTTTTCTCTGCCCTGATAGAATGCGGGGATGGATGCTTCAATTATGTAGCCTGCATGGAAAAAATGTTCTGCAGAAGATAAGGGAACTTTTCCAACGATTTTGGTGTATCCCTCCTTTTCGGCAAGATCATCTGCATACCTGATGATCCCTGGCAGGTCATCTGGTGCAAGTGTCATGAAGTAGATCCTGTTGTTGAAAGGGCCGTGCTGAAGTATACTTTTTCCATATGTGGTCACGGAATCAGTTGGTTTCATCCTCCCTCCTTTCAAGACGTTCGTTATTTTCCGGGATCAGTGTAGTTGTATCATCATAATCGGCGAGAAGCTTTGCGACGCCGACCACCTTCGATTCATCTGCATTTCGTATGTTTAGCTGGAGTTTGCAGGCATCGCAATTCTGATCACAGATAATTCTGTCATAAACCGCCGGCTCCTGATATGTGCAGATGATTCCTTCATAGTTTCTAAGAACTACTTTGTTTACCGACCATGTCAAGAGATAATTTGGAGACACAGGGATTTTCCCTCCTCCTCCCGGCGCATCCACCACATATCTTGGGACGGCAAATCCGCTGGTGTGTCCGATCAGACTTTCCATGATCTCGATTCCTTTCGCGATGGGTGTTCGGAAATGACTGATTCCTTCAGACAGATCGCACTGATACAAATAATAAGGCCGAATTCGGTTTTTCACCAGTTGATGTACCAGTTCTTTCATGATGACCGGGCAGTCGTTAATCCGTGCAAGGAGGACCGACTGATTTCCAAGCGGAATTCCGGCATCGACAAGTTTTGCAACTGCTGCCTGGGCTGACGGAGTCATCTCTTTTGGGTGATTGAACTGTGTATTGATCCAGATCGGTTTGTGCTTTTTGAGAATGTCGACCAGCTGATTGGTGATCCTAAACGGGAGGACGACAGGAACTCTTGTCCCGATTCGTATCACTTCTACATGCGGGATGGCGGTAAGTTCGGTAAGTATCCAGTCCAAGCTCTCATCACTCAACATAAACGGATCTCCTCCTGAAAGGAGTACGTCGCGAATCTGGGTGTTTTCACGTATGTAGGCAATGCCTTCAAGGATTTTTTCACGGTCTGGGATGGAATCTTTATCACCTACTTTTCGTTTCCGTGTACAGTGTCTGCAGTACATTGCACAGGTATTACTGACAAGAAACAGAACTCGATCCGGATACCTGTGGGTGATACATTCGCATGGACTGTCTTTATCTTCTGCAAGCGGATCACTGAGCTCATAATTTTCTACGATGAGTTCTGCAGGAGATGGGAATGCCTGCCTGAAAATCGGGTCATTTCGGTAATCCTCGGTATCGATAAGCGAGAGGTAGTATGGGGTGATACTGATTGGGAACTTCTCTACAGTTCTCTGGAGTTCTTCTCGTTCTTTTGGATCAAACGTTATTCCCAGTACCTGCTGGACCATGTCGATACTTCTGACCGCATGCCTGACCTGCCATTTCCAGTTTTTCCAGTATTCACCGTCATCAATCCCGGCGTATCTTCCCTTTGAAAAGGCACCACTCTCGTTCGTTTGCGTCTCTGTGTCTGCGGTTTTCTCCAGAGACTCTGTCTGGAGTGTCATATATCACGCTCCCCGGTTTTGGTCGGGCCGGAATCACTTAATTCAAAATGATGATCCATGATCCATCCGGTGATCGGATTTATTCGCAGATTGTTTTCATGCAAAGCATGTTCCGGCTCATTTGCTGGCCAGAATAATGATGAAATATACAATGAATGCATTTTCGCCTCAAGTCTGTGTTCATCTCCGCACAAATGCGGCAGAGACCGGTGTGCGGGAAGCCGACGCCGCAGTGAAAAAAACTAGAGATCATCGGCATACGGCTGCCCCGTCCGGTGAACACTTTTACCTTTGGGCTCAGGCTTTAAACCTTTTGCCCCCACTACCGGTATAATCAGTCTGAATGTAAAAATCTGGCAAAATCGGGTTCTAAATAAAAACAATGCGTAACGTTGATGTTCAGTTTTGCTCAAGTCCGGAAGTATTTCCGGTCTCAGCCAACCAAAAAAATTAAACTAAAGGTTCCGGCTGTTTTCCCATATCTTCGACCGGTAGCTTGGTATTTTTCACCAGGATCTGCTGATCTGTTTCAATCAGTCTTTCCATGATCAGACGTTTTCCTGCTCGAGTCATAGCATACACCGGCACGCCAACGCCTCCCTGTACCAATGCTTTGGACACGGCGGCACGAACATACTTCGAGGCACAGGCAAAGACAAGGTCAGAGGCGGCGACGAGTCTCTCTGCATTTTCGGCGCTTGCAACCCCTGATGTGTGAACCGCGATTATCAGTGCTTCCGGATATTCTGCACGAATTTCTTCTGCAAGTTCATGCTGGAATCCCGCAACGGTCACTGCCGTTTTCGTCCATCCTTCGGCTTTTGCCCGGGTAAGTCCTGCAAGGACGTCGAGTTTTGCGGTCTCTTTGTCGATAACAATGCCGCCTGACTCTTCTATTTTTCTGATTACTTCTGGATGGGGAGTCGTTGAAACAAGACCGGACATCCTTCCGCCGAGTCCCTGAACAAGATCGGGTGTTCGAACAATCACCGTTCCTGCGCCGTCCGAGCAGATGACCGCTGCGTCAAGGGTCTTTGTTCTCAGACCCGTGCTCATCAGTTCGGATGCGCCGAAGAGGACGAAGGTTTCCTGGTCAAGAACCTGCCGTTCTTTTGTACACATCCCGAAGGTTTTGATTCGCGACTCGATGTTCTTTTGCACTGACTCTTTTGTGATCGGGTCGACCGGTGTGGCAAACCGTTTTGCAAGAGGACAGAAATCGACTGCCGGCTCTCCAACCTCCACAACTTTTCCGTTCCTGATGACGATACGCGTCATTCCGATCGCCTCGATAATATGTTCGTCTTTCATTTTTCGATGGATAGATATGATATCCGCATCAACATAAATCCAATGAGAGGGTCACGCTACTTTGAACTGGACGCTGCACGCGGGATTGCCCTTATTCTGATGATCCTCTATCATATCCTCTTCTGTCTGTACTTTTTCGGCACTGGACTTGTCCCCTGGTTTGATCCGTATACCATGTCGGGTGCGCCGATCGCTTTTCTTTTTATCGTGATTGCCGGCATATCCCTCGTATTATCCACCGGCCGCGAAACAAGTCCGGTAAAGGCGGCGAAGAAACTTGTGATTCGATCGCTTTATCTTCTTTGCATTGCAGCCGTCATTACGATAGTAACCTGGATCGTTTATCCTGAGGAAACGGTCGTCTTTGGTATCCTTCATCTGATCGGCGTTGCCACGATACTTGCCATCCCGTTTGTCGTAATGAAAGTCAAACCATATGTCCCCCTCGTGTTTGGACTGATCTGTATTGTTCTCTCTCCTTTCGTCTCAATGCTGAGGGGACCGGCATTTCTGATCCCGTTCGGTATTACGTATAATGGATTTGCTACGCTGGACTACGAACCCCTTATTCCCTGGTTCGGTGTTGTTCTTCTCGGTGTGGCGCTCGGTCAGGTCATCTATAAAGGCGGTGTCCGTCGTGGAATCCTCACCCGGCTCGGCGAAATGCCCCGCGTACTTGCTCCGCTTTGCTTTATTGGACGTCACACACTGATCATCTATATCGTCCATGTGCCGATCATCATCGGCGTCTTATTCCTGCTCGGTCTCGTCAGCCTGTAACGATATTTTCTTTTGTCCAGGAGTAGACGTACATACCATCATGTCACAGCGAGCCGCAGATGCAGTATTTCAGGCTTTATTCTCCCTAACGGACATCAGAGCCATTCTCCGGACTACTGCCCCGGATCATTCCCTTGACGAGGACCAGAAGGCAAAAACCGCAAAGGCCCTCGCATCGGTGGAGAAGCAGATATCCATACTCAGAGAGGAACTCTTATGAAATGCTGTGATAATATCGACGCACGCATGGTCGACGAGACTTCCATCAATCTTGATCCTATCCAAGTGGGGGGCCGTCTGACACCCGAAGCGATGAAAGCGATGATTTCCTGGGGAGACGGTTACTCGGTCTGTGACAACTGCAGAAAACCGTTCCGCCTGGATTATATCGAGAAACCGCCGCTGAAAGATTTCCATGTGGATGTTGCCGAATGGCTTGGCATGGCTCAGGCACGCACGGTCCCCGGCGCACGCCGCGGATTCCAGCAGGTTGCAGGTACCTACGTGGAAAAAGGCGATCCTGTTCTGATCGGTGCGCTTGCCCACTATACTTCATATCTCTCCGTCGAACTTCAGAAAGGAATCGTTCGCGAGATCCCAAAAACTGCCGACAACCATATCACGGCAGAAGATACCGCAAACCGGATAGAGGATGTTGTCCGGGAGTTCGGTATCGCGCCGAAACTGCTCTACATCGATCATGTGGATTACCAGTTCGGGAACATGCATGATGTGAAAGGCATCGCAAAGGTCGCTCATCAGTATGATATTCCCGTTCTCTACAACGGTGTTTACACAGTGGGTATCATGCCGGTGAACGGCAAAGATCTCGGCGTCGACTTCATCATCGGATCTGGCCACAAAAGCATGGCTGCTCCTGCCCCGTCGGGAATTCTTGCCGCGACCGAGGAGCGGGCCAACGAGGTTTTCCGCACGACGCAGATGGAAGGCGACCTCACAGGGAGAAAATTCGGCATCAAAGAGGTTGGGATTCTCGGATGTTCTCTGATGGGTGCTCCGATCGTCGGACTTCTTGCCTCCTTCCCGACGGTAAAGGCCCGCGTTGAACATTTCGACGAGGAACTTGCCAACAGCAAAATCGTTGTCGAGGCACTTCGATTCATTGAGGGAACGAAGATCCTTTCCGAGTATCCAAGAAAACACACCCTGACACGCGTGGACACCACCGGTTCGTTTGATCAGGTCGCGCAGACCCACAAGAAGCGCGGCTTTTTCCTGTCGAGTGCTCTTGGAAAGAAGGGAATTACCGGTATTATTCCCGGCGCCACCAAGGTGTGGAAGTTCAACACCTACGGCATGACCAAAAAGCAGGCCGAGTATGTAGCGGATACATATCTTGAGATCGCGGAAACGAATGGTCTGACCATCAACTGAAGTATGTTTTTCCATCTGATCGTGACCGATGACTGTAATCTCTGCTGTTCGTACTGCAGGGGAAAGATGTTCGAGGAGGAAGACCCTGCCGGGAATTCACCGGGCACGATTGATGATACGATCTGCGAGAATCTGTCGTTTCCGTTGGCGGATCTCTATGTGTTTCTTGCAAAAGATCCAAACGCGGTTCTCACGTTTATCGGCGGCGAGCCGCTCATCCGATCCGATTTGGTTATGGAGATCATGGATCATGCCCCGGTAAAACGGTTCATGCTCCAGACGAATGGGACCCTTCTTGGAAAACTCTCTTCTGAATATACGAACCGGTTCGAGACGATCCTTATCTCTATCGACGGGGAAAAGGATCTGACCGACAGGCACCGCGGCGAGGGAATGTACGATCTCGTGCTTGGCACCGCCGATTTGACTCGTTCCAACGGATATACAGGCGAGCTTATCGCCAGAATGACGGTTGCCGAAGACACGGATATTTTTTCAGCCGTCACCCATCTTGCAGAACACTTCAGTTCGATCCACTGGCAGATGGATGCGGATTTTACCGGTGACTTCTCCCGTCGGAGATTTGCCGCGTGGAGCGAGGGATATAATGCAGGTATTCGCCGGCTCGTTTCCGAATGGGTTTCCCGGATCGAGACGACGGGTGTTGTTCCCAAATGGTATCCGTTTCTTTCGACGACCGAAGATCTTCTGCTTGGCCGCTCGTCAAAACTCAGGTGCGGCTCGGGGTACGTGAATTACAGTATTATGACCAACGGCCGGATCGCCCCCTGTCCGATCATGGTTGGGATGGCGGATTATTATGCGGGCGATATCAGAGATGCCGACCCCCTTTTCCTTCCGGAAATACCAATCCGTGAACCATGTCTTTCCTGCGATATATACGGATTCTGCGGTGGCCGTTGTCTTTACTCGAATATTGTCCGTCCGTGGCGCGGCGAATATCACCTCGTCTGCGGAACCGTCAGGAATCTGCATGATGCCCTTATGGAAAATCTTCCCCGTATCCGGGCGATTATCGATGAAGGCAAACTTGATTTGGATGCATTTGCCCACACACGATATAACGGATGCGAGATAATACCCTGATATCATGGAACCCGTCTTCATCTGTATTCTGATAGGAACCGGCCTTCTTGCCGGCTTCATGTCCGGTCTTCTTGGAGTGGGGGGCGGGTTTTTGTATGCTCCTGTGATGTATTTTGTTCTTCGCCATTCTGGGGTTCCCGATGACATGGCGATTTTGGTGGCATTCGGTACGAGCCTGGCTGCGGCGTTTCCAACCGTGTTGACCGGCGCCGTTGGTCATACAAAAAAAGGGAATGTTGTCTGGCGGGACGCTTTTATCATGGGATTATGTGGTACGGTGACCGGATTCATCGGAGGTACGGTCGCCACGTATCTGCCGGTCCAGATTCTCACGATTCTATTTAGTGTAATGCTGATCCTTGGTGCGATCCGGTTGGTAACCTGTCTGCCGTCGGGTACTGGAGAGAGAATGCCCGCCCCTCTTGCCGGCGGGATCGGCGGTACCGCAGGATTCATGTCGGGACTTCTAGGCGTTGGCGGCGGAACTATTCTTGTACCGCTTATGGTACTTCTGGGAAAATTTTCGATGAAAAAAGCGGCCGCAACCTCTTCCGCTGCAATAGTCTTTATAACGCTTGGCGGGATACTCTCGTATCTGGTGAATGGTTTTTCGGCCGGGATCAATCTCTCAGAATATGGATTTTACCTAATCGGCTACATTGATGTCATGATGTGGGCGATCCTCGTCATTACCGCAATACCAATGGTTTTGTTTGCCGTCAGAATCTCGTGCCGCGTGCCGGAGGTCTGGCTTCGGCGCATATTTTTTATCCTGATGCTGGTGATCGCCATCCGGATGCTGCTTCCGTGAAAAAAAGAGTGATTTGGTTAGGAGTTTTTCAGACCGCCGACGAATGCATCGATCTGCCGATCTTCGTTTTTGTCTTTCTTCATAATGTCGAGAACGGAGAGATATCCATCCCGTTCTTTGTAGATCATGCCTCCGGAAGAAACAATCAGGCGGACTTTCTCTTTTGGAAGTTCTTGGAGAAGAATCCGGATCGCCGGTGTGATTTTTCCGCACCACATCGGGCTCACGACGATATACTCGTCCACCTCGCCGATCTTTCCGCGGGTCTGAATGGCGACATCTTTGTTTTTCATCGCATAGCGTGCTGCACGCATGTAGCCGAGAGTGCCGTCCCAATCCATGTTGTCGGTCACCTCTACCGGTTCGACGGAGAGTTCTTTCGCGATTTTTTCAGCAATCCTCCTGCTGGTTCCCGTTCGTGAAAAGTAAATTACTGCGTATGTCATGATCCTGCCTCCGGTTTCGTTACTAACTAAATCATCCCACGTAGACTTAAAGGTAATTGCGGCAGAGGTATTTTTTTCATCTTTCCACTTTATTCTGCATCTTTCGGCTCTTTGACCATTTCATGCGGATGATGTTCAGCGTCACAAGGCAGATGATCAGCAGAAGTTTTGCCCATATCGGGACCGGTGCGATAATCGCAATAAGAAGCAGAAGACACCCAAGAAGAGCATGCGCCAGCAGATTTTTCCAGTCGGTCAGATAGGCGGCAAGACCCTTTCCGGCTTTTTTTGCGATAGTTGTATGTTTGTTCATTCTCTCTCCCGGGTACCGGCCACTTTCGCATTTTGTGCAAGTCTTGCAAGCATATCGTTCAGCAAATCGATCTCCGCAGGCGAAAATTCATCCAACACTGCAGTGTTCCATTCCGTCATGATAGTCATCAGAACCTCACTGAACGCAGCTCCATTTTCCGTCATAGAGAAAACAAACGACCTGCTGTCCATTGGGTTTACGGCACGGACAACATATCCCTTTCCTTCAAGCGACTGCATTGTTCGGGTCATAACACTTTTATCATAATGCAGTTCTTGTACCAGTTGGTCCTGGGTTATTTCCGACTCGCTGGTATGTATACTATTGAAAATCTCTCCCTCGGTTTTTCGTCCATTTTCCAAAAGGGAGAGGAGGACCATTCCCTCGGCGGCATTGAGGTTATGGTCTTTAAGATTGTTTTTCAGATAGATTCGGAAATATTTGTCAAAGGCCATGATGTTGTGGCCAAGACCTCTCTGTAATGTGTTTTGCTGCATTGACATTATTTGGTTGCTTTTGCAACTATTTATGTTTGATGAGAAAAAAGGATTACTCTTCTGCCGCTTTTTCTTCTTTGATAAAGAAGCAGAGAGCCAGAATTATCAAGGCCAAAATCACCGAAATCACAAATGCCAGGTCAAAGCCGAAGGAGAGGATATATGGGCTGATGTCTGCTGGTGTTTTATAGATAATCCCCGAGTCCCTGACGCTTATGACGATCCCAACAATCACCATCAGGTTGTAGACTGCCACACCGATCGTCATGGGGGCATAGCGCTCAAGACCTGTCAGACTTGAGACCATTCCCTGCTTGGATGGGGGTGCTGCCCCCATGATAAGCGTGGTAAGAGGCGTGACCGTCACACCAATGCCGAGACCGATCATGGAAAGTGCGGTGATTATGATCCCAAGCCCTGTGACCGGGCTCAAGTGAGAGAGAAGGAAATATCCCACGCCAACCAGAACAACACCTGCCATGACCATATATTTTATTCTTCCGACCAGTTTTGCATAGATCAGACCGGATAAAATACCGGTGATCATCATCCCGACCGAGAGGCTTGTAAGGATGAGTCCCGCGTTTGCGGTCGAAAAACCGTGTATATACTCAAGGTAGAACGGGAGAACATAGTTCGCTCCGGCAAAGGTGAAATAGAGCAGTGCGAAGACAATGTTCACGACAACAAACGATCTGCTTTTGAACATTCCAAGGTCGATCAGCGGGTTGTCGTAGTGCAGTTCACGTCGGATGAAACCGCCGATAAAGATCACCGCAAGGAGGACCGAGACGATGATCTGTGGCGAGGTCCAGCCAAGGGAAAATCCTTCCGAGAAGGCGAAGAGCAGCGCCGCAAGGCCGACAAAAATAAGGATTGCCCCGGGTGTGTCAAATCTTTTGAGAGGGCACGAATCGGGTTTGTTGTCTGGGATGACGATCAGGCCCAGAATAATGGCAAAAATGCCGACCGGGACGTTGATGAAAAAGATCCAGTGCCAGGAAAGGTACTCGGTAAGATATCCTCCAAGAGTCGGACCAAGTGCCATCCCAACGGCGGCAAAAAGCATTATGAGTGAGAGGCCTTTTGCCCGTCTGTCCCCCGGCATGAACAGGGAAAGCATGGCAGGTGCCACTACTATCATCATTCCGCCGCCTATTGCCTGAACGACACGTGAGATCAGGAGGAGGTTGAACGAGTGCAGGAGTTCGGGGAAAAATCCGCAGGAAAAAGAGCCGATTACAAATATGGCAAACCCTCCCAGAAAGATTTTTTTGAGGCCGATTGTGTCGATAATTTTACCGATGATCAGGAGCAGACCGGCGATGACGAGTAGATATATGGTACTGACCCACGAAACCGAAGATGTGCTGAGATCGAAAGCTTCCCCAATGCTTGGGAGAGCGATATTGACGATCGTTCCGTCAAGGGATGACATAAACGAGGCGATGGACGCAACAATAAGGATGAAGATCAGGGTTTTTCCAGTTGGGAGAGGATCTTTCATAGATGATAAAAAAAGGATTTTCTTTGTTATAAATCAATAGGGTAGATGCTTATCCAAAGTCATTATTAGGATGTCATGCATATTTGTGAGCATAATGGATGCTGTGACTGAAGCAAAAAGAAATGCCGGATATCGTGCGGCTGATTTGGTTAAGGATGGGATGATCGTGGGTCTTGGTACCGGGTCTACCGTGTTTTTTGCGATGGAACGTCTGGGAGAGCGTATTGCGTCAGAGGGCATCAGGATCTTTGGTGTTCCGACCTCTAATCAGACTGCAATGCGTGCCGAGGAGTACGGCATTCCACTGACGACTCTGTCTCTCCACCCGGTTTTAGACATTGCCATTGATGGGGCTGATCAGGTGACTCCTTCAAAGCAGATGATCAAGGGACGTGGAGCGGCACACCTCCGAGAAAAGATCGTGGCCGATGCGGCAAAGCAGTTTGTCGTGGTGATCGATTCGGCAAAGGAGGTATCGGTTTTGGATGCTGCCGTGCCAATCGAAATACTGCCTTTTGCTTATGGAAGTGTCTGCAGGAAACTTGCTTCACTTGGCGGTGAGCCTGTTATGCGGAACGGTGTTAAAAAGGACGGCCCTGTGATCTCGGACAATGGAAATTATATTTTTGACTGCGCGTTTGGAAAAGTTGACGATCCTTCCGGGCTCGAGTCTGCAATCAATGCGATTCCCGGCGTGCTGGAAAACGGTATCTTTGCAAAAATGACCGAAAAGACGCTTATCATCGTCGGTAAAAGCGCCTGATTATTTTCATTTTTTTAGAAATACCTCTACTGAAAAACCTATTTATATCATTCAAAAATGTGATTTAGAACCAGGCGTCCAGAGTTGCCTGACCCTTTTTCGCGCCGAGCCGTTCGAGTCCGGCCTCAACTCTTTCCTGAGTAAAACCATGCTCCCCGCACAATAGATCAATGACCCGATCCGGATCTGGTGACCTACTTTCAATATTATAGGACCGCTCGACCGGAGGATCCATAAAGTACCCGATCAGCTGATCTGGCTCTGCGGCATTCTCCGACTCTCCGATCCGATCATAGAACTTTCCCTCTCTGACGATCTTGACAGCGGTCTTTGGCCCGACGCCCGGCACCCCGCTGTTGTAATCGGTCCCAATCAGTAGAGCTATCTGGATGAGTTCTTCCTGAGTTACGGAAAGTCCAGTGAGTACCTCCTCCAGTCTCAGTCGCTCAGGATACACTGACAGTACCTTTCCCCGAATCCTTTTCTTGCCCGAGACCGTGATGTTTCGAACCAGGTCCGGTGCTCCGAACAGGAGTGAGTCATAATCCTGAGAAACGGCGTAGGTCACGTCCCCATTCTTTGTCATAAACGAAGACTGGGCCTCCCCCTCTTCGGGTGCCTGTATCCAGGCTATCCCAAGGGCAGAGAGGAGTTCCTTCGATGAATCAATGATGAAGGCATCGATTTTCGAAGAGGCCATTGCATATTTTCGTGCGCTCTCTTCATCCCCCTCTTTCAGGGCTTTTTCCCATGCATCAGCTGCGTTTTCCCGAACTTCGCGCCGCTTTGAGAGTGTTGATGCTTTGAAGACCGGCGGCTTTCCGTCAAAAACGTATATGGGGGTGATATTTTTTTCAATCAGGTTCGCATTCCGAAAGAGAAGTCCGCTCAGATGCGAGGTGATACGCCCCTGCCCATCCATTAGGGGTGCGCCGTCGGCCTGCCGTATCCCGGAAAGGAACTGATAGAGAGCATTGAATGCGTCGACTGCTGCAATCCCGCCAAGCCCGTCCCATCCGGGAGACTCCTTATACTCCGCAAGAAGCGGCCGGAGGGCAACACCCATCTAACGGTACATCCGCATTTTGATACTTTCGACCGCTTCGATGACCGTCTGTGAGGTGTGGTCCTGCTTGGCGATCAGCTGTCTGCCTAGGTCTTCAAGATTACTTCTCAGCATGCGCTCACGCTGGATTGCCTGTTCTTCCAGCCTGCGGAGACGAATCAATACCTGCAGGATAAGCCCGCCGAATGCAAGTATAAGCAGCAGAATCCCAATGGAAATGATGGCATCCTGCCATAATCTGCTGACAACCACGATCGCGGATACCGCCATCAGAAGGATAAGCAGTATCTCCGGAATGATGTCGCGAACATTCATAGTTTAACTAAGGTGAGGGTTAATATTAACTTAACTATACATGAGCGAACATACTATGCGTTCAGCGGCTTCATATGCCGGTCTTATTCTGATGATGGCGGTGACCAGTCTTCTTGCTGTCCTTTTAATCGGTCCGGTGACGGCAGCAGGTCTGGGTGCATTTGAGGACCCGGACTCTGTTTTGAATGCATTTTTCTTCATCTTTGCGATGCTGGTGGTCACTGCGGTGCTTTTGATTTTGATCAAATGGAAAGCACAGCAGGTGATCAGTCTGATCATCGGTTTTTCTCTGGCAGCGGTGATCTATTATGTGGTAATGGCTCTCCTGCAGCAGCTCGGCCTTGGTATCTGGGCCGATATCGGAGGAGTGATTGTTGGTATTGGTATCATTGCTCTCCTTTGGCTCTATCCGGAATGGTACGTGATCAATCTTGCCGGAATCGTGGTGGCTGCCGGATGTGCGGTTATTTTCGGAGTCTCTCTCTCGCTTTTCCCTGTCCTGATTCTTCTTGTTCTGCTGATGATTTATGATTTTATTGCAGTAAAGCGGTCAAAGCATATGCTGACCCTTGCTGATGGCGTTCTTCGCCAGAAGATGCCGATCATGTTTCTCGTTCCGAAGACGAAAGGTTACTCATACCGGAAAAACGGCTTATCCATCCGTGATTCAAAAGGTGAACGCGGCGCGTACATGATTGGTATGGGGGACGTGATCATGCCCGCAATCCTTGTGGTATCGGCACAGGTATTTGCCGGAGGCGAAGGAGTTCTCTCCGTATTTGGTCTCTATCTGCCGGCATTAGGGGCTTTAATCGGTGGAATTATTGGTCTTTTGATATTAATGGTGCCGGTAAACACAGGAAAACCCCAGCCCGGTCTCCCCCTGATCAATGGGTGTGCGATCATTGGTTTCTTCCTCTGCTGCCTTATTGCAGGTTCATGGGGCTGGCTTGTCTGGTAGAAACCTATTTATACGAATTTATGTAATAGAATAGGGCACACTAGCATCGATAGTGTAGTGGTTATCACTAGGCGTTGCCAACGCCTAAACTCGGGTTCGAGTCCCGGTCGATGCACTTTGTTTTTTTATATCTGATTTGTTGATGTTTCCACTCTTCGTCTTGTCCTTACTTTGTATATCATCACGAGTGTTTGTAAAAAAAGAGAGAAAAAAAGGTTATTGTTTTTTCAAATATCCGTTCAATGCAATCAGTGTCCCTTCCAAAGATCCATCTCCAACCACAATCGGCGTGACTCCTCCCTCTTTCATGCGTTCTGCCGTGATCTCACCAATCGCCGCGGGAATTATTCTTGTCAAATCCGGCAGACGTGCCTGTGAGAAGGAGTTTGCACTTGTAAAGAGAACCACATCCACGCCCTCAAGATCAAGGAACTCGCCCGTCGGCACAAGTCCGTAACATCGATACTCGAATGCCAACCCCCCTGCATCTTCTATCGCCCGAATCAGTTCGGGGTTTGGGACGTCCGCCCGCGGAATCCCGATACGTTTTCCTTCGATCCAATTCCCGAGATACGGCACGAAGTCTCGTGAGTAAAAGGTTGGCAGCGTCTCGGCAGCAACCCCCTGCTCGTGCAGTATCTTTGCGGTTTGCGGCCCAATTGCAATGACCCGGCATCTTTTGGTGATCTCCCTGTTTAGAAGCAGCCCGATATGTTTTGCAGGATAGGCGCTTGTGAAGAATATCGCATCGAACTCTCCATCATTTGCGGCAAGAACAAAGGTCTGGACAAGACTTGCATTAAGCTCAGCCTGAAGGGGCGAGACGATCCTGGCTGAATGGCCGTATTTTTCGCACAATGCCTGATCTTTCGTACCTTTTTCCGCGAGCCGGGTTATTGCGATCTGCATAGATATACCATTGTCTTTTCCCGATAAAAAGTATCTCCGGTTGGTTCTGGAAATAATCATGTCCTTATAGCATGAACCGCATAACAATATTCCATGAAACAGTTCTGGCCAGGCTCCCTCCCCGCACCTTCCGTCCGGACCGTGGAGGATATGGAGAATGTATTCGCCTCCCGTCCGTCGAATCGCGATCCCGATACCCCTCTATATTATATGTACCGTGATCTCTATCAGACGCATGGCGACCACACCTGGCTCGAACGCCATCACCTCAGATATGATATCACCCGGATTCCTGCCGGAGTTATCAACGGAGAATATACCAAAACCAAAGGACACTATCATCCCTCCAACTCTGCCGGGGTTCCCTATCCCGAGGTATACGAGGTACTCTCCGGATCTGCTTATTATCTGTTACAGAAACGCGATCATACCGACGTCATACTCGTTCCGGCCCACGCAGGTGATCTCGTTCTCATTCCTCCCGGATACGGTCATGTAACCATCAACCCGGGACGTGAAGAGCTGATTATGGCAAATCTGGTCTCCACAGATTTTTCCAGTGAATACGGCGAGATCAACGAGATGCATGGGGCCGCATACTATTATATGAAAAAAGAGGGCTGGGTCCCGAATCCCCATTACGGTGACCGGATCCCTATGCACGTGATTCTCCCGCTTCCTCTTCCGGAGCTGGGTCTTGTTCCGGGAAGAGGTCTCTATGGCATGGTCGGCACGACTGATACTTTGGATGTTATGAACCGACCCGAGGAGTATATGGATATCATCGGCCGGTTCTGTGCGGATAAAAAACGTTTTTGAGTTAGAAGGGGATCAACCTGAGACCTGCGGGTCTTCGGACGATTCCTTCAAATGCATTTGCAGCGACATATGTCAGACCTTTTGCAAAAGCCTGATCGATGAACTTCTGATCGACGGCTGCGTCCACAATAACACCGGCCACATCGTCATTCAGTTTCGGCAGGATTGCCTTGAGTTCCTGAAGTGAATAATCGCCGATCACCCCAGCATCCTCCGCGAGAACCCTGCTTCGTCCCGTATTTTTCATATACTGGGTGTGTTCCTGAATTGTGTGCGGATTTTCCGGTTTAACCAGGTTTTGTTCCGATGTGGTGATTGGAGGAATTATGGCCTCATCAATGTTACTTTTGGGAGGTTCTTCCGGCAGATCTGCGGGGACATCAGGAGTGGTATTATTTCCCTCCTCTTTTTGTGAAACAGAACTATGTTCCTCTTCCCCTGCCTCAATCTCGAAGACGAGGTCGGAGATAGGTTCATCCTTCTCGATATGGCTTTTCAGAACCGATGCCGGGACCTTGTTTCTGAGAGATTTGACGATCTCCTTTCGGCTCATGTCCTCTACGCTTCTTCTGCGGGGAGAAAATGCCACGAAATCGATATCGGCGACCTGAAGGAGTTCCCGCAGGATCAGATCTCCTCCTCTGTCCCCGTCAACAAATACGGTGGTGTTTTTCTTGGCGGACAAGTCAATGACCGTTTCCGGAACCTTGGTTCCTTCGACTGCCACGGTATTATTAATACCGCACTTTAAAAGATTCAGGACGTCTGCTCTTCCCTCGACGATGATGATCGCGTCCGATTCCAGAACGGCAGGTCCTGCGGGGAGTCGTTCGGGTCCAATTGTCGTGATCTTTTCGACCCTGCTTGCTTCTCTGACCTCTGTAAGGATGTCATAGGTAGAGATCCCTACCTCGTCAAAGGATTCGAGGAGAAGCTCCTTGGCCCGTTCAACTATCTGCCGGCGTTTGATTGCCCGTAGATCCTCAATGTTCTGGATCCGTATTGCCGCCATGCACGGGCCGATACGGTCGATAGTTTCCAGAGCAGCAGCTAATATCGCGGTTTCTGCTCGATCAAGGGAGGATGCGATGTAGCACTCGCCTGCTGTTTTTCCGTGTTTGCTAACTATCTGGACATCTATCCGGCCGATCCGACCGCTCCGCTGCAAATCGCGGAGGTCGAGTTCTTCGCCGAGAAGCCCCTCGGTTTGGCCGAATATGGCCCCGACTACGTCGGTTTTTTCAACCACCCCTTCTGCTTCGATATGGATATGAATGAGATATTTGATACTGTCAATTGAATACATGTAAAGCCTCCATGGATGTGTGAGTGAATGTGATGAAAATCCATAGGTACGGGATATATTTATTCTTCTACTACTTAAGCAACATGTTGGAAAAATCTTTTATTCAACATGGAATATCGAACGCGAGATAACTTGAGAATAGGAAATACTTGATGTGTTGTTATCAATGATATCGATTTGGAGAATGTCTCCAGGATGAAGAAGCCGATCGTTCAGATCGAAAACACCGATTTTTCCGGGTTCCCATTCATATCCAATTGGTCCGATTCCGTAGAGAAGTTGAATCCCAAAATGATTTGTCGAAATAAAATCATGGGCCTGTAATGTTTTGATGACAACCATCTCTTTCTTGCCGTTGATAAATACCTCTGCCCGGTAATCTGAATTTTTGAGAGGCTGTGTCCCAATATTTCGCAGGGTAACAATGCTTTCGTATGTTAGTTTGCCTTTATCATCATAATGGTCTACGGAAATAATCGTCAGAATCTCCGGCGGTGATCTATTGAGTGGTTGCTCCCATTGTATGTTGACGAGGCTCATACAGTAGACCATGAGAATAGCACAAAGAATTACTGTTAAGGCAATAATGAGCAGTATAGCGATAGCGGGAGAAACACCATCATCACTTTTTTCTGACAAACGTCGAGCCATGACTGAAAAGATAAGTGTCCCCTGCCATTAACCGAGCCCGTTCATCGTATGCTGTTGCATGTACTCGCGGATCTTTGACCTGGCAGGAGGCGCCTGTGGCATGTTCTGTTGTCCCGAAACTCATTTCACGCGATCGCGTATTGATCGTACGGGGGCCTAAAACATGTCTGGTATTTTCGGCACGCATATTTTGTTTGTCCTGAAGCTTATTACTCTTTTCGGCGAAGTTGTGCCTTTTGGGTATTTTTCCACATCTGTCCGCCGCCGTGGGTAAATTCCCCGTCATGCCATGCAGGGATACCGCCTATCACCGTTGTTGCGGGAAAAAGCCCGGACATTCCTTCATAGGGGGTCCACCCGCATTTACTGTGCAGAGCTTCGCCGGTTATCTTTGTCGGGATGTCGACATATACGGCAAGATCGGCCCGGCTGCCCGGACTAAGCGATGGGGCAGATATGCCAAGTATTCTGCATGGATTTGTTACCGTTTTTTCAATTACATCGTTCAGGGTGATCGTTCGCTGTGTCACGGCATTCATCAGGAGAGGGAGCATCGTTTCCACGCCGGGAACTCCGGACGGTGCAGAAGCGGAGAACGGCTGTGACTTTTCCTGAATTGTATGGGGGGCATGGTCCGAGGCAATCACGGGGATTTTTGCGAAGTTTTGAATGAGATGCAGCCGCTCCTTTTTTGAACGGAGCGGGGGATTCATTTTCCAAAAAGTATTTTCCGGATCAGTATCTTCATAGGACAAAAAAAGATGATGGGGGGCGACTTCGAAACTTCCTTTGATCGTTTCGAATGCTTCGGCGCCGCTGACATGACAGATGTGCAGTTGTGCATGCGTCGGTGCGAGATTCTGCACAAGCCGGATGGTTTCTATCTCTCCGGATATCGGACGTGAACGGGAATGCTCGGCAAGGGAATGAATCTCCCCGAGAATAACTTCTTCCGCATGTACGGTGACCAGCATGTTTTGATTTGCGATGGTTTTTAGAGAATCCCTGATCACCTCTGCAGGGAGGGCGCTGCCGTAACTCGATGGAGCTGCAAACATCTCGCCAAATGCAAGAACTCCAGCTTTTGCGAGGCCTGCAATATCCGCATGTTCGGTAACCGATCCGTTGATGCCGAAGTGACAGAAGGATTCCTTCGAGGCGAGAGCGGCTCTCTCCAGAAAGTTTTCAACGGTATCCATTGGAGGAATGGTGTTTGGCTGGTCGACGACCGTAGCCACTCCTCCTGCCGCCGCCGCCTGAGTCCCGGTTTTCCAAGTCTCTTTTGCTGCCTGACTACCATCCCGCATATGGACATGCATGTCGGTAGCAGCCGGTATGCAGAGCCGGTTTCTGCAGTTAATTACTCTTTCTCCATGTCCGGAACTCCCGATGTGGGTGATGATTCCCTGATCTATGGAGATGTCTGCGATCCTTCCGTCAGGCAGCCGGGCATTTGAAAGAACCAGTTCAGACATATTTCAGCAAACTCTTGGAACCGGATCGCCAAGCGGCGGTTCGATGAATCGTTCGCCGCCGATACGTGTCTGCATGACAACCCCGGAACCTTCAATCACTTCGCCGATGATTGCGGCATTTTTCCCGTACGGGTGGTTTTTCAGGGCGGCAAGCACGCGGTCCGCTGCTTCGGGAGCAACGCCCATCACGCATTTACCCTCATTTGCGACCTGCAGCGGGTCGATTCCAAGAAGGGATCCTGCGGAGGCAACGCTTTCCCTGATGGGAACTTTTTCTTCGCTGACGACGACCTTTACGCCGGCTTTGCGGGCCATCTCGTTGATGCAGGCTGCAAATCCTCCACGTGTCGGATCCTTCATTGCGTGAATATTATTAGTACCGGCCGCCTTCATCGCTGCTTCGATCATCGTCCAGAGCGGGGCAACGTCGGACTTCAGCTGATCCCCAAGATCGAACCCTTCTCTAAACGAAACGATGGCAAGTCCGTGATCTCCGAGCGTACCGGATACGATGATCTTGTCTCCGACCGAGAGATTTTTGTCGCGAATCAGAAATCCTTCCTCCTCGATCACGCCAACTCCGGCAGTATTGATCACGATTCCGTCAAGACTTCCTTTCTCAACGACTTTCGTATCGCCGGTGATGACTGCTGCTCCGACCTCTCCTAAGGCTTCATCCATCGAAGCAACGATCTTTTCAAGATCAGTGATCGGAAATCCTTCTTCAATGACCATTGCACAGGTCAGGGCGATCGGCCGTGCACCCATCACGGCAAGATCATTGATTGTTCCAGAGACCGCGACCCTGCCGATGTCCCCGCCCGGAAAAAAGATCGGCTTGACCACGTGCGAGTCGGTGGTTAAAACGGTAGTCTTTCCCCCGATTGTGAATGTCGATCCGTCATCCAGAGACTCAAGGCCGATTCCGCCGGCATTATTGTTTTTGAACGCCGTGAGTGTCTGGAGAAGTTCTCCCATGACCTCCCCGCCGGCTCCGTGCATCATATTTACTTCGGTATCTTTTTTCATGCTGATTCACCTGTTTCGATCTCCAGATTCTTGACGACGATCTCTCTTCCCTGGACCATATGGGGCAGTTTCCCGCAGTTGGGACATACAAAAATCTCAGGCCCCTTGTATCCGCAGGCACACTCGGCTATCGGGAGAATGGTGTTAAAAACGAGTTTTGTCTCTGCAAAAATCGGATCGTCGGTGATAAAAGTCCGGAACATGAACTCCACCTGTTCCGGGTTTACCATCGCCATGGATCCGACATCCACATAAATGGTCTTCACCAGTTTTGCGTGATTCTCTTCTGCTGCCCGCTTTGAGGTCACATAAACGTCATAGGCAATGCCGGATTCATGCATGGTCCGCTTCTTCCATCGCTTTGTAGACTTCTTTAAACAGTTCCCGCGTTTCCAACCCTTCCTCACGCGAAAGCCGCTGAATGGCAAAACCTACATGTACAAGAACGAACTCGCCGACTTTTACGTCAACCAAATCGATGCGGACCTCCTGCTGGAGTTCGCCGTAATCAACAAGTGCGATATTTCCATCGCGTATCTCAAGAATTTCAGCGGGAACTGCAATACACATATGATGGTATATTGGTTGATATGAGTGATAAAGAAAGCGAAAAGAGACCGGTTCAAAATGGCGCCGAGAGGGAGATTTGAACTCCCGAGGTATTACTACCAGAGGCTTTCAAGGCCACCGCCTTTCCGGACTAGACTATCTCGGCTCCGGACCTTATGATATTTGTCGTTGTGGTAAAAATAGATTGTGTGTTGTTAAACGGAAGAATCGATCGTTCTCTCAGTGAGTATTTTTTGGAAGATCTCTCCGTCTTTGGCGATCCAAAGCTCTGCTGATTCAACGGCCTGCCGAACGAGCTCATTCATCTCGAGCTTGTTTTCTTCAGTGTCGATCAGATCCTGTGCGGAGCGGGTTGCCGGTTTTTTGGGGACCGCGAGGCACCCCGTGTCGCCTGGGCTTTCGTGATAGGTGCCGATTCTTCGTGAGATCGCTACGATCTCCTCTTTATCATAGGTCAGGAGAGGGCGCAAAACTGGAAGCTTCACCGATTCGGTGATGACGCCCATATTCTGCAAAGTTTGTGATGCCACCTGCCCGAGATTTTCTCCGGAGACGATCCCCTCCATTTTATTCTCTTTCGCCACCTCTTCAGCCACCCGCATCATGAATCTCTTACAGAATAGGCAGGTGTAATGTCGGTCACATGCAGTCATCATCGCATCGAAGAACGGCTCGAGATTCACGATCCAAAGCGGCAGACCCCTTCCGGGACACCAGGTGGAGAGAATTCTGACATTATCCATTGCCAAGTCACGCGTGGCAGATCCCGCCCATCTTCCCCCATCCATAAATACACCGGAGATGACTACGCCTCTCCTCATCATCAGCCATGCGGCAACGGGCGAATCGATGCCTGCGGAAAGAAGCGCTACTGCCCGGCCTGCTGTTCCAAGGGGAAGTCCGCCTTGTCCTGGAATTCTCTCATCATATACGATTCCACCGTATTCCCGTGCCTCGACGAATATTTCATACTCCGGGTCATCGAGATCGACAACGAAATCCGGGATCTTCTCCCAAATGGCATCGGCGATCATGCCGGCAAGCTGCTGACTGGTGAATCCGCTCACATGCTGGCGTCGCGCTCTGACCGCAAAACGCATACCGGATTTGAGTTTTTTCTCAGAAAACGTCAGGGCGGTTTTTGCCATGTCTTCGGGACGGTTTGTGGTCGTTTCGCAGATACTGACGTCAACGATTCCAAATATCCTCGCTACGACCGGGGCGATTCTTGCGGCATCGCCGAAGATCAGCAGTCTTCCCCGGTATTCCTCTAACATGTATGGGATTTCCTGCGTATCCAGAGCTGCTTTGATATTTCGCGTTAGCGCAAGCATGAACTGTTTTTTGACCGGCTCGCTTTTGAGCCAAAGCTCCCCGATCCTGACCATTACTGCTCTATTTTGTTCCATGTCTGTGAACCTCCTGTTTTGTATTCTGAGACCGATATTGTGGAAAACCCGAAGGCCTTCAGATCATCTGCATATAATTCTGCATTGGCCATCTCATTTTTTTCGGTTTCGATGACGGCATGCCCGGATGAAAGACGTACCCGAAGCATCCCTCTAATTCCTTTCTTTCGCAGGAAAGACTCAGAGTCTGCGATCTTTTTCAGGTCGTCTTCTGTGATTTTTTCGCCGAACGGGATCCGTGTGGCAAGACACGATGATGAGGGAATTACCGGCACACCAAGCTCCTTCGCGAGTGCGTATATCTCTTTTTTTCCGATTCCTGCCAATGCAAACGGGCTGACGATTCCAAGTTCTTTGAGGGCTTTTCTTCCGGGCCGTTCCTCTGCTGCATCATCTGCATGGGTCCCGTCACAGACGGTTTTTCCGTCGGCAGCTTCGAGCATTTTTTTCATGATGAGTTTTTTGCAGATATAGCACCTGTCCTGCGGATTGAATCGCAGGTTCTCTTTGGATAAAACAGATACATCGATAACCGTCCAGTTTACCCCAAGTCTGCGGGCGAAATGCTCCGCTCTTGTGACTTCATCTGGAGGAGTGAACTCTGATCTTATGGTGGCTGCAGAGACTGGTCCCCCCTCTTTGACGAATGCCGCGAGAAGGGTCATACTGTCGGTCCCGCCGGAGAGAGCTACTAAAGCCGGTGAATGTTCTCTTAGGATCTCAGATAATGTCATTGGTGTTCAAGTACCCGGAGTTTTCTGACCGCATGAGAGCTTTTTGCAAAGTATGCCGACAGGAAGAAGGTGAATTCAGGTGACCATATATCTTCGTTTTTAAGTATAGTGTATTCTTCCTCCATCGAGATCCTGACATGTTTTCCAATCGATCCGGAGAGGATCATCTGCTTATCAGCCAGAAGATCGGATGCATGCCTGTATTTGCGTTCCACCTCGGTATAATAACGGTCTTCCTCGATCCACGGTCCCGCAAAGGGATTTTCTCGAAGGTACTTGTCCACGAATTTGTCTGCGTTGTCGTGAACCCAAACAGGCGGTCCGTTTCTCAGCGTTATCGTCGGCAGGTCGGCGACCAGCAGTTCGAAGAGGATAAGACAGTGGTCTGCCCCCATCGCCACTTCCGCCCGATGAACGTGGAAGTCTTCGGCTGTAAGCTGATTTTTGATGGACTCCATCGTTTTTCTTAACTGAGGAACGACGGTGTCGGGAACATATGCGGGTGTTTTGAATGATAATGCCAGCGTTGTTGTCCCCCTCATCTCAAGTGTTTCTGCGAACTCCTCCTTTGAAATCGAGGTTGGGGAATCAGGAATGAAGTAGCAGGAATCGGGTCTCGCGCAGTAGTCTCTGGCAAGTTCCATGAATTCAGAGAACCGTGTGGGGGTCAATGCTGCCGCTACGTTTCTGGTTTTATCGGTTGGGTCTATGACGATTAACGGTTCGGAGAAGAGCTTTCGAATCGTTTTTTTGTCGGGATAGAATCCCTCGATATCGATGACCTCTCCGAAACGGAATTTTGCAGCTGCCTGAAGCAGCGCGTTGAATCCTCCATATGCGAGGACGAGTAGTTCGCAGAGATATCCGGAGAATCCTCCGGTCATATGATCCGATCCGTATACGCCGCCTCCTTTTGAAAACTGTTTCATAAGGAGCACGTCGTCCTGAAGTCCGTCTATTCGATCAAGCAGATATCGCGTATGGAAAGGGGTCCGGTCAACGGCACATTTCATCTCGGCGGTGGATTCTACGTGATAGCAGGGGACCAGGTCCACGTCGAAACCTTCGATGACGGCATTCAGGTAGGGATGTTCTGCGTATTTTTCTTCTGACGATCCGTTGAATTTAGCCACGACGCCGTATGCTGCGGCAAGTCCTTTTTCCTGAAGTTCTTCCCTTGACAGTGTCGGGGGAAACAGCATGAAAATATCTATGTCTTTGTCGCCCCTTACCCATGTTCCTCGGGCCACGGATCCCGTCATCATGGCCGGAACACCGGCGATTTCTCTCACCGCTTCGATGAGTTTTTGTCCCATCTCAAAAACTTCGTGCCGCTCTTCTTCCGTGGGCCGGATATTTTGTAATACTTCCTCCTCAATTGGATCTCTCATAACTTCACCCGGGCAAGTGTTGTATATATGGATCCCCGTGGGGTTAATGTGCTCTGTTTTAGGAGGATTTCTTCGATCATACATGTACCAAATTCGGCGTCGCAAAGTGCATCCGTTTTTTCCTGGAGATCCGGTGCATACTCTTTGATCCGGGCAAGGGTGATGTGGGGGGAGAACGGGCGTGCTTCTTTGGGAAATCCAAGCGGGAGCAAAAGCCCGTCGATTTGTTTTGCAATATCCGCACAGCAGCTCTGATCGGTTACTTCGGCTTTGATGACCCGCCGCCCAAATGTACTGACCCGTGCTGCCTGTAGCTGGAACGGGGCGCCCCTCACTTTTTCCAGAGCTCCCGCAATTTTCGGGATTTTCACCTCCGGGATCTCTCCAAGAAACTTCAGGGTTATATGCATTTGATCAGCTGTCGGTAGCGTCAGTCGTGCCGTTGACCCGCGAAGCGACATCCCGGCCACCTCCAGCCTCTCTCTTATCTCCTTTGCAGGTTCAACTGCTATGAATACCCGAACCATTCTTGGAGAATATTTGCTTCTCATGCATTATGATAGTTACATCGGTTCTGTCCATCCGGCACCCACCATTCTATAACCTCATAAGACGCATATGTACGAAGAATGGAGGAAACTAAAACATTCGCGGAGTTCGCTATCTCTGAAGAACTACTTCAGGCGATAGGCGACATGGGATTTGAGGAGCCGACACCTATCCAGGCAATGGCAATACCACAGATTCTTGATGGGAAAGATGTAACGGGGCAGGCTCAGACGGGAACGGGAAAAACGGCAGCGTTTGGGATTCCAATTATTGAAAGGCTTGATCCAGATAACAAAAATGTACAGGCACTTGTCCTGTCCCCAACAAGGGAACTTGCAATACAGACCGCCGAGGAATTTTCCCGGCTGATGAAATATAAAAAAGGACTGAATGTCGTCCCAATTTATGGTGGACAGCCGATCGAACGCCAGCTTCGTGCCCTCAAAGGTACGGTGCAGGTCGTCATCGGGACCCCGGGTCGTGTCATTGATCATATCAAACGCGGGACACTTCATCTCGATTCAGTCACCATGTTCATCCTGGATGAAGCTGATCAGATGCTCGATATGGGTTTCCGTGAGGATATCGAGGACATTTTCCGCGATACGCCCAAAGACCGGCAGACAATTCTGTTTTCGGCAACTATGCCGCAGCCGATCCTGGACATTACCAGAAGGTTCCAGCGTGATCCTCAGTTCGTGAAGATCACCCGCAAGGAACTTACTGTCCCCCAGATCGAGCAGACGTATATTGAGGTCAGAGAACGCGACAAGCTTGAAGCGCTCTGCCGTACTCTTGATATGAACAACCCCGAACTTGCTCTCGTGTTCTGTAACACGAAGAGAACGGTGGATGATTTAATGAGTCGTATGCAGGCGCGCGGATACTTTGTGGAGGCCCTCCACGGAGATATGAAGCAGCAGCAGCGTGACCGCGTCATGGCACGTTTCCGGTCCGGTTCAATCGATGTTCTGATCGCAACGGATGTTGCAGCACGCGGTATCGATGTCGATGATGTGGATATCGTTTTCAATTACGATGTTCCCCAGGATGTCGAGTATTATGTTCACCGGATCGGCAGAACTGCCCGTGCCGGAAGGACCGGAAAATCCGTGACGTTTGTTGCTCCGCGTGAGATCTACAAACTCAGGGATATCCAGCGGTATGCAAAGATCCAGATCGCCAAGACACCTCTGCCGACGCTTGACGACGTTGCCGAGATGAAGCAGCAGATCTTCCTCGACAAAGTCAGGGACATCATGGCCGCAGGAAATCTTGAGCTTTATCTGCCTCTTGTCGAGCAGCTTCTCGAGACGGAAACCGATGTCGATTCCGAATCCACTTCGGAGATAACCAGTATCCAGGTTGCGGCAGCTCTTCTCAAGATGCACCTTGACAGTGGGAAAAATGCCGCTCAGAGTGAAGAGATCAAACCTCTCCAGCCGTCCCCCTCAAGTTCTGAGACGTTTACGCCCGGGACCGTTGAAAACAGCGGTGCCGAGCCCGGGATGGTAAGATTCCGTATCTCCCTTGGTAAAAACCAGCAGATCCGTCCAAAGGATATCGTCGGAGCCTTTGCAGGTGAGTGCGACATACCCGGCTCTTCGATTGGACGAATCGATCTCTACAACAACTACTCCTATGTAGATGTCCCCTTAGAGCATGCCAACCTCGTTGCCGAAGTTATGGGTTCCAAGACCATTCGCGGTCAGGAACTTGAGATTTCCATCGCAGCACCGCGTACTCCGGAAGAAGAGGAACGCGAGCGTGATCGGGACAGAAGCGGAGATAGGCGCGGCGGATCCTCAGGATACCGCAGTGGTGACCGGAACTCCGGCAGCGGTGAACGCCGCAGTTATAACAACAACCGTGGGTCATACGGAAGCCGCGGGGGCAGCAACTACCGAAGCGGTGATCGGAGTTCCGGCAGCGGTGAACGCCGCAGCTATGGAAATTCCGGAAGCAGCGACCGAAGAAGTTTCAGCCGTGGAAGCGGCGATCGGAGTTCCTCCAGAAGAGATTCCGGTCACGGCTTCTACGGAAGAGACTAATCTTCTCTTTTTTTGTGATCTCTTCTCTCTGGTATCAGTGAGGATACTTTCATTATTGCTCGACGCGTATATGTACAGAGTTTTTCAGGATGTTCCTGAAGAAACTACCCGGTCTTCTGTGAAGCCGGAGGTCTGCGGGAAGGACAAGAATACCTGCCGGGACTCACCTCCCCTGAGTCTTGTCCAGAGTGCAGTGAACCTCAAAAAGGTGAAAAAACATGGATTTCAACTTATCTTTAAGAAGAGCAATGAAAACCGGCGAGGTAACCCTCGGCCAGAACTCTGTTGAGAAAATCGTTGCTGAGAACAAAGCAGAACTCGTCATCATCGCAAAGAATGCTCCGGCACAGATCCGTAACTTCCTTGCTGCAAACGAAAACGTCCCTCTTTATGAATTTGACGGCAGCTCCCGTCAGCTTGGAAAAGAATGCGGTAGAGATCACATGATCAGCGTCCTTGCGATCGTCAACGCTGGCGAGTCCGATATCCTCTCCCTTAAGAGTGAATAAATATGAGTGAGATAACTATTTCCGAAGACGCCATGCGCATGATTGCCCAGTTTGAGAATCTCACCGGTGCAGGCGCAAGAGACTGTGTTGTCGATGATAAATTCAGCCGGATTCTCTTCGTCATCAACCCGGGAGAGATGGGACTTGCAATCGGAAAGAAGGGTGCCAGTATCAAGAAGGCATCTGACGCTTTCGGTAAGAAGGTCGAGGTCGTTGAATACAACCCGGACAAGGTTCAGTTCATCAGAAACTGCTTCCTCCCTGTCCACGTTCAGACCGTCACCTTCGAAGAAGATGAAGAGGAAAACACCGAAGTTGCCTACATCGAGGTTGCAGATACCGATCGCGGTCTTGCAATCGGAAAAGAAGGCAGAAACATCATCAAAGCAAAGAAACTTGCTTTCCGCCAGTTTGATATCGCCAACGTCGAGCTCAAACAGGAAGAGGAAGAAGAGTCTGAAGAGGATGAGTTATAACTCATCTCATTTTTAGAGATATATTCTAGGGCGTGCTGATTCGCCGAAAATTGAAACTGTTTTACTTTTCAGGATGTTTTTCCTGATAGGCTGCTTCCGGGCCCATGGCAAGAAGTTCTTCAAGGGTATTTACGTTCCTGAAACTTTCAAGGTCAGGATCGACCGTTCGAAACATCTCCGGTGCTATTCGTTTTGTATTCAGCGTATTCACCATGTCGCGGAGGGAAAGAGATTCGTGTTTTCCGATATATTCCCTAAGTGCCGATACCCGATAAACTGCATGAAGCGGCTCTAGGTCGGTATTTTCCCATTCCGGGATGATAGCGTCATACCCTTCGATATTCTCGAACAGATATTGAACGATGGGTTTGTGGATGGTAGGCATATCGCATGCCGAGATGAACACGAGTTCTCCCTTGATTTCGTTTAGACCTGCCGATATTCCGCCGATTGGTCCAAGACCTGGCTGTGTATCCCATGTACATCTGACGATTTCCGGAAGGCCGGCAAAATGCTCGGTCTGTTTTTTGTTTTTTGCAACGATCACGATCTCATCGACGAGTCCTTCGAAGGTCGTAACAAGCCGAGAAATAAATGAGCAGCCTTGGTAAGAAAACAAATACTTTTCGCGTCCGTTTACTCTTCGTGCCTCACCGCCTGCAAGGATCATCGCGGATCGTTTTGCCGTCATGAAAGCTCCTCTTTGAAGTGAGTTAAATTGACGATCGTTTCATTCACGGGAGTTGGGATGCCGTGTCTCCTGCCAAGTGAAACTATGGCTCCATTGATAAAGTCAACCTCGGTTTTGCGGCCGGCAGCTATGTCCTGATACATTGAGGAAAAATGTGCGGCCGTTGGGGGGATCTTCGCTGTCTTCAGGAACTCAAGATATTCATTCGCTGTTTTTTGTACAAGTGAGATATTTTCTGCGCGTGCCACTTCGAACGCTTCATGCACTATGTTAATAATGATATTCCATGCGGGTTCTCTGAGGAGATCTCCGTAAGGGCATTCCATAACTGCCCCAAGAGGATTCAGCGAGCAGCTGTACAATGCTTTTGACCAGATGGTCCCTTTGATATTATCCGTGGCGCTCGCCCGCATGCCTGCTTTGTTGAAGAGATCAGACAGGAGTTCCGCTTTTCGATCAGCTCCTCCCGTATATCTTCCAAAGACTGTGGCTCCGCCGTCGACTGATACGAACACCGCATTGTCTGCTTTCCATTCAAATCCGGTAATAATCATTGCGCCGATCACATGGTCGGTATATTCGGCAATGACCTCTTCATTTCCGATTCCGTTCTGGAGACTCACGACCTCGGCCTCACCGAACAGATGATTATATTTTTCACATATTTCGCGTGTGGCGGCAGCTTTGGTGGATATAATGATATAATCCCAGGGCCCTTCCGGGGGAGTTACTCCGCAGGGAAACCGGAATGTTTCCGTCCCCCAGATCCCTGTTAGAAAAAAGCCATCCTTTTCGATAGACGTACTGCATCTTTCCCGGCATACTGCAAAAACTTCGGCATATTTCGATAATTTTGCGGCGACTGACAGCCCTACTGCTCCGGCACCAAGTATTAATATCCTCATTTGTTCTTATTATATTGTCTCTTCACCACATTAAAAGCAGGGTTTTCCTGATGTGGGCAGCCCGTATGTCGGATGCAAAACTTGTGAATTTTTGGTGTAAAATATACATTGGGTTGTTTCAAAGCACGTATTGGATATTTTTCGGGTTGAATTATACTTTACATTGCGGTTAATTGATTATGGAGATACGCCAACATATATCCATGCAGAAAAAGCTGATTATGTTTTTGATGGCACTTCTTGTGTGTGTCATGGTAGTTTTTACCGCAGGATGTACTGATACGGGAAGTGATAATGCTACCGTGGAGATTCTCTATACTGGAGCCGGAACCATGCCGGGGCTTCTCGCGACCGGTCAGATCGACGGATACATCAACTGGCAGCCTTTTGTTGCCGTCGCATTAGAGGGTGACATCGGAAAAGTAATCTCCTACAGTCAGGATCTTCCACCTAAAGGAACGTGGACAAACCACACCTGCTGCGTGTTTGGGGCCAACTCCAAAGCTCTGGAAAATCCAGAAATTGCCGCAAGTCTTTCGGCTCTGATGATCCTTGGAAACAAGTATATCAATGATAATCCGGATAACGCAGCCGTATTAACTGCTGACTGGCTCTTCTCCAGTCAGAACATGACCTATGGAAATGTCACGGTCAGTTCAATTGACGTGATGAAGACCTCGATCCCGACGATCAAGTTCTCCAGCGAAGTTACCGAATCCTGGATGGACAGTAATCAGGCGTTCATCCTGTCCCAGCGTGAACTTGGACTCGTTACTTCCAAACTCGCCACGACATCCGCGGATGAATCTGCAGAAATCCTTTATGACTTCGGTCCGTATGAGTCGGCTGTTTTACAGGTTGAAAGCGGAACATTCATCACGCCTGCGGCGACCTCGACCATCTCAATCGGGTATCTGCCAAGCGATCACCACGCACCTCTGTTCGTTCTCCTGAAAGATTGGGAGTACTTTAAGGATACCTATAACTGCTATCTGAAACCCGTCACGGAAAAGACCGGAAAGATCACCGATGCTGAACTTTACACCAATGGTCAGAAGATCGCCGATGTCAAGCTCGTTGAAGGAACCGGCGGACCTCAGCTGATGACCCTTCTCCAGCAGAATGCTATCCAGTATGCACTTGCCGGCACGCCGCCTTTCATCAGCGCGGTTGATAAGAGTACAGGTGACATGAGTCTCAAGATTCTCTCTCCAATCATGCTTGAAGGATCCGGACTTGTCGCATCCGTCTCTTCCCCCGCAAACGACTGGAATAGTTTTGTTTCATGGGTCAAATCACGCAGTGCCGAAGGCAAGAATGTGGTTCTTGGCGATCCCCAGCTTGGATCCATTCAGGATGTTCAGCTGAAAGCTGCTCTTGAATCGGCTGGTATTGTCTACGTGGTAAAATCCGCGTAAACTTCCTCACTTTTTTTTATTTTATCATTACATCTGATGTGTCCTGTCTCGTTAACACGGACATCAGATTCACTTAAAACAAGTAACACATTTGATATTCTGCAAGATCCACATACATAAAAGAGGATGGTGAGCATCAAAGATCATGAAATGGTACATTAAGCTGATACTTCCGGCACTGGTTCTCGTAGTGTGGGAAGTTGCGGCAATTCTGATGAATAATGCATACATCCTTCCGCGGGTGGAAACCGTTCTCGCAGTCTTTGCAACCCCGTTTGCCGATCTTTACGGCTGCGGGAGTCTTGTGGAGAACAGCTGGGTCAGTATTTACCGGGTAACTCTTGGTTTCATCATTGCCTGTGTAATCGCCGTCCCTCTGGGGATCATTCTCGGCAGGTATCCTGTTCTTGAACAATTTTCAGACAGTCTGATCCAGATCCTGCGTCCCATTCCTCCGATGGCGTGGGTGCCTTTATCCCTTGCATGGTTTGGTCTTGGGCTTACGCCGATCCTGTTTATTATTGTGATCGGCTGTATCTTCCCGATTCTTGTCAATACTATTGACGGTGTGAAGAGGGTGAAGAGAAGTTGGGTCGAAACCGCTAAGATTTATCAGGCAAATGAACGCCAGATCATCACCAAGGTCATTATTCCGGCTGCGGGTCCTGCAATCTGGAACGGTCTTCGTGTCGGTTTCGGCATTGCATGGATGAGCGTTGTCGCAGCGGAAATGATGCCTGGGACCGTCTCGGGTCTTGGATATCTCATCATGTATACCTATAACTGGGGTCAGGTCCAGATGGTTATCGCAGGTATGATTGCCATAGGCATCATCGGCATTGCCATGGATCAGTTCTTCCAGTATGTAATGCGAACGAAGTTTGCCTGGGAGGTGCTTGACAAATGACAGACTGGGATAAAGTATGGGTGAAAGTGGAAGACGCTACGAAAACGTTCTCTTCCCGAAAAGGCGATGTTACTGCCTTGGAGCATGTTAATCTTGAGGTTCATGACGGGCAGTTCGTCTGCCTGCTCGGCCCCTCGGGATGCGGGAAGACCACCCTCCTTCGTATGATCGGCGGTCTTGATGTTCCAACAAGCGGAACCGTCTCCATAGATGGAAAAATCGTGGACGGCCCGTCACCGAAGATGACGATGGTGTTCCAGGAATACTCGCTCTATCCGTGGCGCACCGTCGCGGAAAATGTGGGTTTTGGTTTGGAGATGATCGGCGTTCCAAAGGAGGAGAGGATCGCCGAAGTCAACAAGCGTCTTGCTCTGGTTGGGCTGACCGGATTTGGCGATAATTATCCTTACGAGCTGTCGGGGGGTATGCGTCAGCGGGCTGCCGTTGCCCGGGCACTTGCTACTGATCCGGCGGTTATGCTGATGGATGAACCCTTTGGCGCGCTCGATGCGCAGACCCGGAATAAAATGCAGCGTGAGCTTCTCCAGATCTGGGAAGAAACGAAAAAGACTATTCTTTTCGTTACGCATAGCGTTGATGAGGCAGTTTATCTTTCAGATAAAATTGTCATTCTCACACCTCGTCCTGGAAGAATTTACGAAATATATCCAAATCCACTGCCAAGACCGCGTGATAGAACCAGTATTGAGTTTGCTAAACTCAGAAAAGATGTTCTCGCAGAAATCGAGAAACTAGAGGGGGAGAATAAGAACCTTTAATATGGTTTCCAACCAACCTGATTTGCACATTTAAGAGAGCTAGGAGTAATTAAAAATGGTAAGAAAGCCAGCACGAATGTATCGCAACCTTGCCAAAAAGGCCTACTGCCGCCGTGAATACATGGGTGGTGTACCGGGTCTTAAGGTTGTACAGTTTGATATGGGTAACCTCTCCGAGGATTTCCCGGTCGCCATCCATCTTGAAGCACTTGAAGCATGCCAGATCCGTCACACGGCAATGGAAGCTGCACGTATCAATATGAACAGACGTCTTATGAAGACCGTCGGAAGAAACAACTTCCACTTAAAAATCAGAGCATACCCGCACCACGTTCTTCGTGAACACAAGCAGGCAACCGGAGCTGGTGCAGACCGTGTTTCCGAGGGTATGAGACTTGCATTCGGTAAAGCAGTCGGAACTGCAGCCCGTGTTGCACCAAGACAGCGTGTTTTTACCGTCTGGACAACCCCGCAGTATGTCGATCAGGCAAAGGATGCACTCCTCCACAGCGGATACAAACTCCCGACTCCGGTCCGGGTAATTGTTGAGAACTAAGGCTTTTGCCAAAGCTCTCAATTTATGATACTTTTTTGGAGATATTGTAGATTGTTTTGAGCAGAGGATTCTCTGATTCTGCACGTTTATGTGGATTCTGCATGTTCGAGAGATTCACGAAACCCTCCGCGGGATGCATGCGCCGCATTTTGCATCGTGTAGTGATCAGTCTCTAATCTTGGGCATCTTATTCAAAGAGATTGCGACACAGTTTTTCCATCTGCGCCTTAATTTGTAGATTTCTTCCATGCTGCGAAGATTACGGCAGGATATGCCGTCCTTTTTTTGTGGGAGGATAATCTTCTTACACTCTCCGCGGCAATGTTTGGTTATGCACTTTATGGATGGGTTCCTGCCCATTGGCTGGTGTGTTTTCTGGGCCGTTCTGGCAGCTCCGTTTCTCATCTACGGTATGTGGAAAATAACGAAAATGATCAATAATGACAGGCATGTCCTTCCTTTGATGGCAGTATGCGGAGCGTTTATATTCGTGGTTTCTTTAGTGGATATCCCGTCGCCGACCGGGAGCTGCTCCCACCCGACGGGGACCGGTCTCTCGGCTTCGTTCTTTGGACCGGCCGTCACGTCGGTTCTCGGTCTGATCATTCTCGTGTTCCAGGCGCTTTTGCTTGGACACGGAGGATTCACCACACTTGGGGCCACCGCCTTTTCGATGGCGGTTATGGGGCCTTTAGCCGCATGGCTGGTTTTTAAGGGCCTTCGAAAAACCGGCCGGGTCCCTCTTGGACCGGCGGTTTTCTGTGCGGCGGTTGTTGCCAACTGTGTGACCTATCTCATAACCTCTCTCCAGATAGCCCTGGCATATCCGGTCGAAGGCAGTGTTCTGACCGCTTTTCTTGCGGCAGCGGCCGTTTTTGCCGTAGTTCAGATCCCGATCTCGATCATCGAAGGGATCATCAGCGGACTTGTTGCGACCTATATCGCCCGCATAAAACCGGAAATTTTGCAGAAACTCGGCGTCATCTCAGGCGAAGAGGTCAAAAAAGTTCTCAGTGAACAGGCATGATGCGGCTTTGGCCCAATCCCTCTCAATCGTGAAAAAAACAGGAAATTATATTACCTAATGTAGATATCTATCTCTATGTTCAATCCGTTTAAGAAATCCAATTCCGATCAGGAAGCTGAAATGGAAGAGTATGACGAGTTCGATGAGTATGATGAATCCGTTGTCATCTGGGAGCGGTACAACACCAAGACCGGCGAGGTGGAAGAGACCCTGGAGCTGGAATGCTATGATGAAGATGGTCTCGAAGCCATGGAAACGCTCACCGATGTGAAAAAACCGAACGGTGAGTGGCAGGGATACCGGTACGTGTACATCTCGAACGGTGTGGAAAAACACATCCGTCCAAAAGACAACAAATACCCCTGATATTTTCGGGGTGCGTTATGGAGACATACCGATATCGAAAAGCAGATGCATTCACCTCGGATGCTTCCAACGGCAATCCTGCCGCCTGCCTTTTTTGGACGAAAACCAGACCCTTTCAGAAGACGCTATGCTGGAGATAGCAAAGCAGCACAGAGGTTTCGTCTCGGAAGTGATCTATTGTAAAAGTCACGACGGTATTTTTCTCACATACTACTCTTCCGAAGGCGAGGTAAGTTTCTGTGGGCACGGAACGATCGCCTGCATGTATACGCTGATCAAGAACACGCCTGGCCTTTTTTCATGCAGCGAGATCCCCATACATACGAACAAAAAAGGGCAGCTCACCGTCTATAACAGAATCGCGGATGAGGACGCCGTATTTATCTCCGCTCCAAACCCAGGTTATCTCCCCACCGGTTTAAAACCGGAGGATACTGCTGCGCCGCTTGATTTGTGCGATGAGGATCTCAGTCGGGAGTTCCCTCTCGAGGTCATCGATGCCGGACTAAGGACATTGATCGTGCCGGTAAAATCTTTCCAAAAACTCGTCTCCATCTATCCGGATGAACCGTGTCTCAAGAAGTTCTGCCTGCAAAACGATATCGACATCATCCTGATCTTTTCCTTGAATCCGGCCGATCCGGAAAATATTGCCCATACACGGGTTTTTGCTCCGAGGTTCGGGTACCTGGAAGATCCCGCGACCGGGTCTGGGAACAGCGCATTCGGCTACTACATGCTCAAACACGGCATATGGGACGGGTCGTCGTGTTCCCTCGAACAGGGGGGAGACGACCGGGAATTTAACAGAATCAAACTTCGGTTCCAGGATGATGTCCTGCTGTTTGGCGGGAAAGCTACGACCCGCATCGACGGCGTGTATTATTATTAAGCGGGATCACTCCAATTTTTGGAATTGCCGCGTCATCTAGCGAATCAAATAAAATAAGAAAAACACCGTGAAAAGAAGAGAATGATAAGCCGTCGGAGGGACTTGAACCCTCGGCCTGCTGATTACGAATCAGCCGCTATACCGCTAAGCCACGACGGCACATTATGTGCTTAAACACATTGCCTGTTAGACAATAAATAAGTTATTGATTTATGAATATCCCTGCAGCGTCGCGGTGTCGGATCCATCGGCATGCGCCCCGCCGGTGATTTGTCCGAACTTCGCCTCGTAGTCTTTCACGCTCTTATCCAAAGCTGCCAGAAGTTTCTTCGCATGCGTCGGGCTGATCGCTACGATAGCCTTGGCTTTTGCCTGATTTGCCATTGGAAGCTGGTGTAAAAACATCATCGTGAACTCATCATCCTTGAATGCGATCTGGATCATATTGCTGTACACGGGATCAAGGTTTTGAGGGATCTGAATGTTGAGTTCGTTACCTGCCATAATTATTAATAGTGCGTTAGACGAACTTATGTTTATGGAGTCGTCATGCCGGTCGAAAAAATCTCTGTAACAGATGTGGTGAAAGCAGGCACCTGTCCCATGCAGCTTTACCTGGCAAAATCCACCGATACCCCCTACGAAGAGCCGATTAAATATACGGTTGCAAAACAACTTTCCTATTATCTTGGCGATATTCTCTCGACCGAGGATGTCTGGGAGCAAGGGCTGAAAAATATGGTGCCCGAGGATCAGCCCGCGCTTACCTACCTCGAACAAATGGTCGCTGCCTGCAGCAAACTGACCTGGCGTCAGGCCGAGCGGTATGATGTTTCTGTTTTTTCTGAAAAATACGGTATGTGCGGGAAGGTTGACCGATTCTTCGACGACAGTTTTTCTCTGGTAAAAAGCGGAAACGCGCCTACCCGCGGCGTCTATCTTTCTGATCGTCTTAGGGTGGTCTGCTATGCGGTATGTCTTGAAGATATGTTTGGAAAACCGTTCTACGGGCGCGTCGAGTATCTCGGGTCAGGGACGATACGCAGTGTCGTAGTCGAGCCGCAGGATCGGCGTGCATTATTCCTTGCACTAAGGGCAGCAGAGAAAGTGCTTGCAGGCGGGATTCCGAAAGTTGTCCGGGGTCCATACTGCACCCGGTGTAAATTTGTTGAAACCTGCTCCGCTGTTGAAAAACCAAAATCTCTCTTTTCCAAAATGATGTCAAAGGCATAATATACATATTTTGAGGTGAAAAATAGTAAGATAATAATGACCTTTGAACTCTCGGAAGATATTCTCGAAGCAATACTCAATACCGGCAAAGAGACGGTAAAGGTCTCGAATCTGGAGGATATGGCACACGGCGACACTGATAAGTTCAGCAAAGCGCTTACCTGCCTCAAAGACAAAGGCTACGTCACCGAATCGGCAAAAGGACTTTCTCTCACGGACAAGGGCGCAGTGAAAGCGGCCCAGGTGGCGCGCAAACATGCGGTGCTGACCAGTTTCCTCACCGACGTTCTCGGCACCGAACCAGATCATGCTTCAAAGGAAGCATGCCAGATGGAACACAGCATCTCCACCGAGACGATCGACCGTCTCGACACATTCCTGGAAAACCGGGGTCCGGGACACAAACCTGGACACGGACGAACATGGGGAAGAAGGGCAGCCCGAACAGAGCATCCCGTAATGCAGGAACATGAAGGACATGCCGGCCTTACAAAACGCAATCCGATCGTTTCCTTATCCGAGTGCGAGGAAGGCTCTCTTCTGCATGTCTCCATGATCCGGTGTTTTGGTAAACACAGCAGGCTCATCGATCTCGGCGTGATTCCCGGGGAACTGATCACACTTCGGCGAAAACTCGACAATCACGCTGTTGTAATCACCGTCAAAGGATGCGACATCGCCCTAAGTCCCGAGGTTGCCGAGAATATTATGGTCGAGCGGTGCAACACGCAATGATGCGCCGCGCCGCCCTGCTCGGGAATCCAAGTGTTGGAAAATCCCTCATCTTCAATCATCTGACCGGTCTTGGCGTCGAGGTGAGCAATTATCCGGGCACCACGGTCGGGCTGATGTCGGGAATCGTCCGCTACAACGAAACAGAGTTTTCGCTCACTGATCTGCCGGGCATCTATTCGCTGTCGGGAAAATCCGACGAGGAAAAACTCGTCAGAGAGTATCTCATCACGGGTGACGCCGATCTGATCGTCGCGGTTTTGGATGCCAAACATCTGGAACGGAATCTGTATCTTCTTTTGCAGGCTGCCGAGATTCGAAAACCTCTGGTTATCGTTTTGAATATGATGGACGATGCGAGATCAGCCGGAAAAATCATCGATGCCGCCGCGCTTTCGGCGAAGTTCGGCGTTCCGGTGATCGAGACGATCGCGACCGAGGGAAAAAATTTGGAGAAGATCGCCGACTACGTCATCGGCGACGAACTCCCCGTTCCAATAATCGTTCCGCGGTATGATCATCACATCGAAGCGGCGGCAAGAAATCTGCAGAAGTATCATAATCTCTCTTTGGCTGAAGCGCTCTTTGCACTGGAAAACGTTTCCTTGAGCACGCTGTCGCCGGAAGTTATGGAGAGTGCCGCCGCGATCTCGTCGGAGATCGAAAAACGCCACATGATGTCTCCCGATCAGATTATCGGGGCAAACCGGCACAACACGGCAAAAGCGATTTCAGATGAGGTGACGACCTTAGCCCCCCAAAAGAAACGCCGTGATCTCGACTCACTTCTGACCCGCGGTTTTCCGGGGATTCCCATTTTGATCATCACGATGGTTGGTATCCTCGCGATCGTTTTTCTCCTTGGAGGATTTCTGGAAGAGGCCATCATCAGCGTGATGACGACGTATCTCTTAGATCCTTTTCATGCGCTGAATCTCGCGCCGTTTTGGGATACGGTGGGCGGTGCGGTGATCCTTGCCCTTATGTCGGGTCTTGGGATCGCATTTCCGTATGTGTTTCTCTTCTACATCTTCATCTCGATTCTGGAAGACACCGGATATCTGACCCGGGCCGCTTTTCTTGCGGATCGGGGCATGCACCATCTCGGGCTTCATGGTCAGGGACTGATCCCGCTTGTTCTCTCGTTTGGATGCAGTGTTCCGGCCATCATGAGCACGCGTTTTCTTCCGACCAGACGCGAGCGGATCATAGCCTCCGTTCTCGTGACGATGCTTCCCTGCTCTGCGCGAACGGTCGTTATCTCAGGGATAGTCGCCTCATTCATCGGATTCGGCGCCGCATTCTCCATCTACGGTATCGTTTTCATTCTGGTCTTTGTTCTCGGCTGCGTTCTTTCCCGAATCACCCCGGGCGAGCAGTATGGGATGATCCTCGAAATGGCGCAGCTTCGCCGTCCGATCCCGAAGTATGTGGTCAGGAAAGCCTGGATGCGGGTAAGCGAGTTCTTGTACATCGCGATGCCGCTTCTCTTGGTCAGCAGCGTGTTTCTGGGGATTTTTGAATACTTCGGCCTTGTTACGATGTTCGAGTCGTTCATCGATCCGATCTCAACGGCCGTTCTCGGGCTGCCGGGCTTTGCATTCACCGCTCTCATGTTTGGGATCCTTCGTAAAGAGATGGCGTTTGAAACGCTCGCGATCATGGGGGGAACAACCGATCTTGCCTCCATTCTCACAAGCAGCCAGTTGTATATTTTCGCGCTGGTGTGCGTTCTTTTCGTTCCCTGCATCTCGACGATCGCCGTTTTGATGAAGGAGATCGGGGTAAAGGCCGCCGCTCTCATCACGGTTTTTACGCTTCTGCTCGGCACCTCGCTAGGGGCACTTCTGCATTTTGTTTTCATGCTGGTGTGAGCGGGGATTCCCCCTTCCCTCAATAAAAATAACATGACCGAGAGCCAACAAGTGAGTAACAATGCTGACTTTTATCGGGCTTGGCCTCTTTGACGAATATGATGTATCGGTCCGGGGTCTGGATGCTATAAAATCCGCCGACACGGTTTTTCTGGAAGTGTACACCTCGGTTCTTATGGGTGCCCCGATCGAACGGCTCGAAGCGTTCTACGGCAAGAAAATCACGCCTTTGTACCGGGAGGATGTGGAGATCCATGCAGATAAGATCCTCGATGCGGCAGAGTTTGGAAATGCGGTTTTTCTGACCGCCGGCGATTCCATGGTCGCAACGACCCATTCGGATCTTCGTATCCGGGCGGCCGACCGGAATATCCCGACGACCATCATTCACGGCGCCTCGATAACGACCGCGGTCTGCGGTCTTTCCGGTCTGCAGAACTACCGGTTCGGCAAATCGGTTTCCGTACCGTTTCCGTACGGGAAATGGTTCCCGATGACTCCAATAGAAGTCATCTCGGCAAATCTCAAGGAAAATCTTCATACGCTGGTGTTTCTGGATATTCAAAAGGACAAGGAACGCTACATGAAGATCTCCGAGGCCGTCGATCTTCTGGAAGAGCAGGCACGCCGCGTGGATGCCGGGATCCCTCTGTATGTAGGTATCGCCCGGGCCGGTTCACCGGAGCCTACGGTGCATGCAGGAAATGCCGAAGAGATGAAGGCGTTTGATTTCGGTTCTCCCCTGCACATTTTAATCGTTCCGGCAACACTTCACGAAATTGAGCGCGAGTATCTGGAGAGGTTTGCGGGTCTATGCTGATCGATGCATATGGGAAGACCTTTGCTGAGGATTCGTGTTCTGAAAAGACCGTTTCGGAAGGCACCGTTCTTGGACAGACCGCGGACGAGATCCTCGAGATGGTTTCCTGTTATGCATCGGACGGTAGGGTTTTTTACAAAAAAGGTGATCTGGTCAATGCCGTCGCCTCGTTTGCCTACGGATACGGCTGGCTGGATGCCGGACGCTTTCTTGGATATCTTGCCGGTTCGCCGTCGGTTCCTCCAAAGATCGAGGAACGTCTCCCCGATTCTCTTTTTGAACATCTTTCCGAGAAGACCTACCGGTATCAGAGGATGCTGACGAGCGCTTTGGAGGACGTCTCTCCCTCGCCCGATTCTGAAACGGTGATGTATGCCGCGGCGTGCAGTATTTTAAAAACCGCCGGCTCGTATCTTGCACGAGGGGGTGTATATCTTCCCGACGATCTTATCAACGCTCTGATCTTCTTTTCCTACGGATACGGCTGGCTGGACTGCGGGGTTCGTGCCGGTCTGTTTTCGATTTCCGGAGACCGGCATCTGTTTACTATCTAAAACAGCAGTTTTCTCCACTTTTTGACCATGTTCAGGGTTTTTTCGGTGTACGGAGGATACCGGATCTTCGGGTCGGGTCTTGTTTTCTTGATCACGACCGTGCGTTTCCGCGTGTAGGTTTCAAGCGAATCCTTTCCGTGATATTTTCCCATCCCGCTGGTTCCAACCCCGCCGAAAGGAGCGTTCTGGTTTGCGACCTGCATCATGACATCATTGATGCAAACCCCGCCTGAAGGGTTTCGTTCGATGAGATGATTGCGGAAGGTTTCGTTTTCGGAGAAGATGTAGAGGGCCAGCGGCTCCTTTTTGATCAGCTGTTCGAGTTCATCCTTTCTCTCCCACGCGAGGACCGGGAGGATCGGTCCGAAGATCTCGTTCTGCATGACGGGGTCGGACATATCTGCGGACAGAATCGTCGGCGCGACTTTTCTTCCGTCGGGATTGTGCTCTCCGGCACGGAAGATGAGGTTCTCCGGTGTTTCGAACGCGACCAGACGGTCGTATGCATCTTTGGTGACGATCTTGCCGTAGTCGTTGTTCGTTGCCGGATTACTTCCGTAGAGGGTGACGATTTCTTCTTTGACTTTATTTACGAGTTGATCCCGAACGGATTTATGTACCAGCAGATAGTCAGGGGCGATGCAGGTCTGTCCGGAATTTGCAAACTTTCCCCAGGCGATCCGTTTTGCGGCTACAGGGATATCTGCGGTCTCATCGACGATACAGGCATTTTTCCCGCCGAGCTCCAGGGTCACCGGTGTTAAGTGGGCAGCCGCCTTTTCGGCGATCATTTTTCCCGTATCTTTTCCGCCGGTGAAGAAGATGTAGTCATAATGCGCATCTAAATCGACTTCATCCTCTACACTAACCCATTCTTCGGGGAATACTTCGGCAAGGATCGTTCGGATGATCTTTCCGGTCTCGGGTGATCTCCGGGATGTTTTTCCGATCACGACGTTTCCGCCGGCGACGATTCCTGCAAGCGGGAGCATGAAGAGATGGAACGGATAATTCCACGGGGACAAAAGGAGGGCAAGACCGAATGGGTCGTGACGGATAACCGTTTTTGCCGGGAAAATCATCATTGGTGAGCGTACTTTCTCCGGTTTCAGGATTTTATTCGTGTGCTTGATCAGATAATCGATTTCGTGCAGGACAGGAGCGATCTCGAATGCGTATGCCTCGAAGGGACATTTTCCAAGATCCGAAAATAAGGCCGCCGTGATTTCCGGTTCATGGGTTTCGATGGATGTCCGGAGTTTCTGCAGAGCAAGAAGTCTGCGCTGGATTGGGAGAGTATTTCCGGTGTCGAAAAAAAACCGGTGGGCTTCAATGGACATATATTTCACTATGTCTCAAAAAAATAAAAAGCAATCTATCATTTTTCCAGAGTTTTGTGCAAAACACGGATTCTCCGGCGTGCTGCCGCAGTTTCTCCCTCTTCTTTTTCAAAAGAAAGGGAGAGGATGTCGCCGACGTTTACGCCTGCCGGCAGACTTTCCAAAGGAAATGTTCCAAGTGGTTTTTCGCCGTTTGGACCGCGAAGCAGGAGAGCGGCTTTGCCGTTTTCTATCTCATCCACGGTCACGAGCATTTTCATACACTAACCCCGTTTCCTGAGACGAGAATATTTTCTGCTATATGCTCATTTTCGGTAATGACCGAGTATTCCGATCCGTCGGTCGTTATGATGACGTCCCCGTCAAGATCTGTCCGGTATATGTTTTCAGTGTATTGTGCGAAACGCGTTAGGGTTTCGAGGTGGGGGTGGCCATAATCGTTGTCTGCACCAACGCTCATGACGATAACGTTTGGACTGACTGCTTCAAGGAAGGCGTCCGTGGATGAGCCGGAACTTCCGTGATGGCCGGCTTTCAGGATCTCCGCGTCGATCGATGTTCCGGTCGAGATGATGTATTCTTCCGCCTTTTCGCCGGCATCTCCTGCGAGAATAAACGAAACCTCACCGTATGTTATATTCAAAACGATGGAGTTTTCATTGATGTCGGGCGATGATCCGGTCATGATAAGATCCTGCGGCGGGGAGATGATCTCGATCGTCACATCTGTCCAGGGGCTTTCGATTTGATCTCCTTCTCTAACGATCGAGTAGGTGACGTTTTCTTCAGAGATGTATGTCATGAGCTTTTCATACGTCGCGGATGTATGTTCGACACCGTTATCGTAGAAGGTTCCAACATCGTAGGTGGAGAGGACATCCTTTGCTGAACCGATATGATCGTAATCCTGATGGGTTATGAGCAGGAACTCCAGCCTGTCAATGTCGAGCGAATCAAGGTATGCGAATATCGCCGTACGTGATTCGCGGTCCGACGGGGACATCGTCTCCCCTGCGTCGATAAGCGCGTATGTATCGTCTTTAGAGAGAAGGATCGCGTCCCCTTGTCCGATATCGATGACATGCACGGAAAAGGCGTGTTCATCCGTTATCTGCGAAGCTAAGGGATTCGAACTGCCGGTCCCTTCAAGTTCCGCTCCGCCGAAGATCACTATCGCGGCGATGACGAGCAGACCGCAGACGAGACTGATGATCTTCGTTTGTGCCGTTTTGGACGAACGTTTTCTTTTGCCGGATCTCTTTGCCATATGAGGTAATACTATGAAGGCGGCAGGAAAAAAAGTGAGTGGTTGTTGGATTTTGGATTATATTCTCCTTCTCGACCCTGCGGTCCAGGAAAAGATCATCGCGAGAACTAAAACGACGAGTGCAGCAATAATGGTCCCGTCCATCATCTGGAGGAAGGAGGCCGCATAGTCGTCAGATGTCCCTGAAAGGAAGATGTTTTTCAGAATGGACACGATCCCAATCGAGATCGCCATGCCAAGCATTCTGGTCGTAGAAAGGGTTCCGGACGCCATCCCAAATTCCTGAGGCGTCACGGAGTTCATGATCGCCGTGCTGTTCGGCGTGACGAATATGGCGATACCTACTCCGAAGAATGCCTGGACGGCGATCATGCTCCAGATCGCGGTTTCGGTCCCGCAGGTAAGAAGGATGATCATTCCAATACTGATGAGGATAAGTCCCGTTGTCGTTGCATACTTTGGCGGAGCATTTTTGATATACCGGTCGATCCCGGCGAGGATTAAAGATCCGAGACCGAATGCCGCGACGCTTGCGCAGAGGATCGCTCCAATCAGCCAGAGGGTTCCCGTTGAGGGAACACCCATTATCCATGCTCCGGCTATGCCGCCGATCGTGAAAAGTACGCCGAATGCGAGCAGCCATCTGGGCAGAAGGTGGTCGTAGAATCTGCCGGCAACGATCGTAAAGAGCACGAGAATCAACCCTTGCGTTGTCACGATCAGCGCACGGGGCAGTGCGTCCGTGATCCCCCAGACATTCGTCATGTAGAGCGAAACAAGGGAGCCCATTGCATAGATCGCCACATAATACAGCAGGTTTGCGGAGTTATTGAAGGTGAATCCTCTGTTGCGGAGAATCAGTTTGACCGGGATGAGGGGATTTTTATTCCTCTTTTCATAGAAAAAGAATGCGATCAAAAGAAAGATCCCGGAAACGAGAAGTGCGAGTGCCTCCGTGTTCGGCTGTTTGGAAAATCCGTAGAGGGCAAAACCCATTCCTCCCATAAAGAGCAGGGCACCGATCCAGTCGTACGGTCCTTTGTCGGTTGGCTGATCCCGCGGGATGAAAGGAATGGCAAGGAAGAAGGAGAGAAGTGCCACCGGACAGAGGATAAGATACACCATCGACCATCCAAAGACATCCGTCAGAGCGCCGGCAAGCAGCGGTCCGGCGAGCTGGCCAAGGAATACGCCGGTCATCGCGATACCAATTGCGGTCCCCCGGAGTTCTACTTTTACCGCCGATGCGAGCAAAGCTATCGCGCTTCCAAACATCAGTGCGTTTCCGATACCCTCGATCGTGCGCATGGCAAGGACCATTTCGCCGGAAGTCGACATTCCAACACCTAGAGAACCGACCCCAAGAAGAAGGACACCGATACTGAAGAACCACTTCTTGCTGAATTTATCGGCAAGTCTTGCAGCAGGTATAAGAAAGATCGTGGATGTCAACAGATAAACGGTCAGGATCCAGCCGTAAAGATTCCAGTAGTCGGCTCCCATTGTGTATCCCAGTCCGACGAGCATATTTGGGAGGGCGATGTTTGTCGCTTCTCCGATGAACGGGGGTAAAAAACAGGCAATTCCGACTGTTATGGCAATAATATACTGTTTTGCACTCAGACGCAATGTCTCCATAATACCTCAGTATGGATTTTTGAGGTATTAATCGTTGCCTGTTTTGAGTTATAACTCAAAAATGAGTTAAATTGATTTAACTAGTAATGTCTACGTCCTTCACTGATGATTTCTTCAGCACGGCTTTCATCCAGCCCGGGTGCCAGGATCCGCCATTCACTTTTGATTTCCTGTTCATCTGCAGGATCGCGGTATTTCATCAGTGTCTTTACAGCGCGCATGCATGTTTTGCAGAGGGGAATGGTGTTCTCCGAATCAGACTCACCCCTGAATCGAAACTGCTGATGCGGGGTTGAAGAATCCGCTCCGCACAGATAACAGACGTTCGGGTGGGATTTCACTGCCGGTTTTTTTGGCTGATCATCTATGAGTGAATGAGTTTTTGGAAGACCCTCTTCTTCAGATGGTTCTGCGAGAATGGTTGCAGGTTCGCTCATTACCTGCGTTTCTTCTTCAAAGATATCATCTTCTGGGAGCTCTCTTACAGGGTATGAATGTATTTCTGCAGGTTTTATGTCTGTATCATATGTGAGGGAAAAATTATCTTCATATTCTGATTTTATTGTTGGTTTGATCTTTTTATCCGATTTCTTATGGCCAAAGACACTTGAGAGGAACCGCCCTTTCTTTGGTTTTTCGGATTGTCCAATGGAGGTCAAAGCATCCGTGTTACTCCCAGATCCGGACAAATAATTTACCTCGTCGTAGATACTGGAGGATCCGGTATGTTCTTTCGATCCAAGAATTGTATTGTCTTTCTTTGCTTTTTTGGGTTTGTCGCTACCCAGCGATCCGCCTAACGGATCAAACTCTTTTTTTCGTGCCAAATATTGACCCTCCTGTTATATGCAATATTCATTTCGTGTTATTTAATACCTCGTGACTATTCATAGATACACTCATCCCCTTCATTCACTGAATCGTTATACATTTTCCTCATGATGTTCATAGTTTTCTTCCAAAAGGAATACATATTAGTGGAATGTATTGTATAGTATCAGAACATATTCTGATTAACACGAGAGTGATTTTATGAAAAAAATTTCCTATCTGTTTATTGCCCTGATCGTTCTCTTCCTCTTCGCAGGTGCTGCATCAGCAGAGACGGTTGGTGGTGACAAAGGTGTCATTCAGGTTAATTGTGATGTGAATGGAGCATCTGCCTCTCTTCTCTCCATTAACAATGATCTCATTGAAACCAAGGCCATTACCAATGGTATGGCAGAGTTCTACGTGTACACGACCGGCACTCCTGCAAGTCAGGTTATCGTTTCTGCAGACGGTTATTATACCGCCAGTGCTCCGGTAACGGTTCCTGCAGCCGGTGAAACCACTCAGGTCACGATAAACCTTGAAGCAAAGCCGATTGGCGGCGACCGTGGTTTCCTCCAGGTCAACACCAATATCATTGGCGCAAAAGTTGATGTGATGTCGATTTCAGGATCAGTTGCTGAAACTGGTTACACCGATATAGACGGTAAGATCGAATTTGCTATCTACACAACCGGAACACCGATCAGCTCTGTTGTTGTCTCAGCTCCGGGCTGGGTTACTCAGACTGTTTCCGTAACCGTCCCTGAAAAAGGTCAGACCGAGACCGTCAACATTGAGATGGTTTCCACGAACCCCATTATTGGCGGCGACCAAGGCGTTATCAGCGTTACCAGCAATGTTGAAGGCGCAAAAGTCGAGCTGATCTCCATTTCCGGAGGTGTCGGCTACACCGGAACAATCTCCAACGGTAAAGCAGACATTACTGTCTACACGACCGGTACCCCGGTCAATCAGGCACGTGTTTCCGCGACTGGATATCAGACCGCAACTATTGGGGTAACAATGCCGACAAAAGGCGAGACCCTTACCTTCAATGCTCCGTTGACCGCGACATCATCTCCGATGGGCTTTGCCTTAATCGGTCTTCTTGGCGTCATCGGTATCATTGCTTTGGTCCGCAGGGACTAACCTTATTTTTCTTTTTACTCCATTTCACTTACCATGCATTAAATAGCTCAAAGCTCTATTTTGATTAGTTATGAGTGATTCTGACCCGATTGATAATCCGGAAAGCTGGTTTGCCGCCGGTGAACGCGAACGTGATGCGGGAAATTTCCGTCAGGCGCAGCTGTGTTTTGAAAGAGCAGCGGTACTTTCTCCTACTAATGCCGTGTACTGGTCGGAGTTGGGTCTAGTGATGTATGAAAATGATGAATCCGGTGATGATGCTCTTCGCTGTATCCGACATGCTCTTGAACTCGACCCCCGTTGTGCTGCTATCTGGTGTGCAAAGGGCGTGATCCTCTTTCGTCAGGGAGATCCCGAAGCCGCTGTCGTGGCATTTCAGAGGGCAACGAATCTGAATCCTCGCGAGGCAGATTACTGGATGAATCTCGGCCTTGCCTATGCCGTTCTCGAAGAGTACCAGCCGGCATGTCAGGCCTTTGAGATTGGGATCGAAATCGTTCCAACCGATGTCAGTTTCTGGGAACGAAAAGGAACTGTCCTTCTTGCCCTTGGTGAAAAAGAGCGTGCAGAACACTGTTTTGCCAATGCCCACCGCTTTGCCTGAGGATAGTATTTTATTCCTATTGAATCACACCGGCCGTTTCGAGTTTATGATAGAGATATCCGTCACGCACTCCCGATCTGCTGACGATCACGGTTTTGCAGGAATAATAGCCTGCAATCGTCTGCTGAATGATCATTCCAGGAACAAGTGTATGGATTCTTTCGGGAGCAACCTTGAGTATCTGAGAGATCGCGGTTTTTCTGTTCGTTTCAGCCAGATCGATCATCTTTTGGAGATCGCGGCAGGAATATTCGGCACCAGTTGATCCTTTTCCTTTCAATAGATGATTCAGACGGCAGCTTGCCCGTATCGTGCCGCCCACGCCGCAGATGATATCGGTGGGAATAGGTTTGCAGGGAAGAGGAATGGAAGCAAGCTGCGCAGTTACCTCCTTTTCGATAGCCTTTCGTTCCTCGGCAGTCGGCAGGAGGTCGGAGACAAATGATGTGTAGGCATTCAATGAGCCGATCGGCAGCGATTCAGTGGTGATTATCTCATCATCTTTGTAAAAAACCAGTTCGGTGCTGCCCCCGCCGATGTCCACCAAAAGACCGTCATGCATTTCGATCGTCTGCGTCGCTCCGTAATAATCGAATACCGCCTCCTCCCTGCCGCTTATCACATCAACATCGAATCCCGTCTGCTTCTTGATCTCTGACGTGACTTCCAGCGTATTTTCTATGTTTCGAAGCGAGGCGGTAGCAAATATATACAGACGTTCGACCCGGACGTTCTCAAGAATCATCTTGAAATCATTCAGGACGTCTACAGCTTTTTGGATACCTTCCGGGGTGAGACGCCGTTTTTTCACATACCCGACCAGCCCCGCCGTATGTTTTTTGCTGAGCTTTGGCACAATGGTATTGTCGATTACTTTGTACAACACCAGACGCACCGTGTTGGAACCAAGATCTATTACACCGTACATCGAGGTGATTCCTCCAAAATCATACTTGGTTCTTATCTTACACGCAACGCATCTTAATAATATTCTATAGAAAAAAAGGAGTGTATGGAGTATCAGTTGCCGAGTTGACGGATAACATTGACCATTTCGATCGCGCCGACCGCGGCATCGAAACCTTTGTTTCCGACCTTTGATCCGGCACGTTCGATCGCCTGCTCGAGATTGTCCGTTGTCAGAACGCCAAACATGACCGGGATGCCTGATTTCAGCGAAACCGTTGCTATGCCTTTTGTGACTTCATTGCAGACATAATCGTAGTGGCTGGTTGATCCGCGGATTACGGCGCCAAGGCAGATGACCGCATCGTATTTTTTGGATTCTGCCATCTTTTCTGCGATCAGCGGGATCTCGAATGCTCCGGGGACCCAGGCAATTTCGACATCGTCATCTGCGACATCATGTCTTTTGAGAGCATCGAGAGCTCCTCCGAGTAATTTCGATACGATAAATTCATTGAATCTTGCAGCAACGATACCTATTTTGATGTTTTTTGAAACCAGATTTCCTTCGTAAACTTTCATGATAATCTCCTTAACAGTCCATTGGACTCATATTTTTCTGTTCAACGGCAAGAGCCGAAGCTTCCTGCTTTCTCCGGTAGGCCTGGAGGTCTTTGATGGTCACAAAGGTTAAGTTATACTGCTTGGCCATCGAAATAAGCTCAGGGGTCCGCATCATTTCACCGTTGTCCGCCATGATCTCGCAGCAGAGTCCTGCTTCTCTGAGTCCTGCCAGTTTCATCAGATCGACGGTTGCTTCCGTATGTCCCTCACGCTCGAATACACCATTGTCCTTTGCCTGCAGCGGGAACATATGGCCGGGTCTTCGAAAATCCTCCGGCCGTGCGTTTGGGTCGATACATTTCCGTGCGGTGATGCCGCGTTCAACCGCCGAGATGCCTGTAGTGGTATCGACATGATCGATGGAGACCGTGAATGCCGTTTCGTGGTTGTCGGTGTTTTTGAGCACCATCGGCGGGAGACAAAGTTTTTCGACGAGACTGCGTCCCATCGGCATGCAGATCAGCCCTCTGCCGTATTTTGCCATGAAGTTGACATTTTCCGTCGTGGCATATTCGGCGGCACAGATCAGGTCACCTTCGTTCTCTCGGTTCTCATCATCGGTGACGATGATCATCTCTCCGTTTTGAAGGGATTTCAGGGCCTCTTCGATCGTGTTAAATGTAAACATAGCTAAAATCCTGCTTTGCTGAGGTATTCCTCGGTTATGACGCACTTCTGCGGTTCATTCTTCTGTCTTTTGGCAATGAACCGTTCGACGTATTTTCCAATCATATCACACTCCAGATTTACTCTCTCTCCTTGCGATTTCATGAGGAGAGTGGTGGATTTTTCTGTGTGGGGGATGATTGCAACGCTGAATGAATCCTGCGTTACGGCAGCCACGGTCAGACTGATCCCGTCTACCGCGATGGATCCTTTCTCAACGATGTATTTGAGTATCTCCGGACCTGCAGTAAACGTGATCCAGACGGTCCGTTCATCCCGGCGGATCGTGGAAATAATGCCTGTCCCGTCAACATGCCCCGTGACGATGTGTCCTCCGAAGCGTCCGTTTGCGGACATGGCACGTTCGAGATTCACGGAACTTCCGGTTCTGAGAGCTCCAAGCGAGGTTCGTGCGAGTGTTTCGCTTGTTGTGTCGGCATCGAAACTTTGCCGGTTCAGACCGCTTACGGTAAGACACACACCGTTTACAGCAACACTGTCTCCTAACGTCAGATCTTCAAAAATCCTGTTTCCCTGAATGGAAAGGACAGAGGAGTTTTGACCTTTCATGATTTTGGTCACAATTCCAATTTCCTCTACGATTCCGGTGAACATGATTATTTACTCCTGTGCAGGTTGAACCAGCCTTAGTATTTATTCGACTCGTACACATATAATCATTCCTCTATTTGAGTTGCCAATCAAAAATGAGTTAGAATGACTTAATATTGGGCGCGGTATTTGGATGAAACTTAAATATGGATTTGGATACGGCAGCCCCGCGCTGTTTCTTCGTTAAATAAAAAAGAGGTGTTTCTCTATGAACTACAATCAGTATTTTAGATCATTATTCTTTGACATCGCTGATATCAGCTGTATTGTCAATCCCTGACGAAATTTTCTTTTCGCAGAGTCTTTTAGCGATGTCCTTGAACATATCGGTCTCGGTGCCTTTGACGTTGATATGTGTCCGATGAAGAGTGAGTGCATTCTCTCCATGACACGCATTTACACATGCTCCGCAGAGAATACACAAATCCTGATTTATGGATAATTGCAGTTTTTTTCCTTTCTTTGCCTTTTTCCCTCCTTTGGTACCTGCCGGAGCTGCCATAAATATCGCATGGCAGGGACAAATCTCTACACAGGTACTGCAGCCCTCTGGACATTTTTCTGCGTCGATGACGAGTTCTCCCTCAAAAAACTTCGTTACTTCTACAGCATCATATGGGCAGGTTTTCTCACACCAGCTGCATGTAACGCAGTTTTCTTTGTTGATAGTAACTTTCCCGGGGAGAATCGGGTCTTTTTTCAGCTTACGGGTAACTTCGAGAATTGCCTCTTCCGGACAGGCAGCCATACAGACACCGCAGGCATCGCAAAGGGATTTTTCCCATTTGATCTGGCCCGACTGACTGTTGCATTTTATTCCGCTTTTTTCTGCCGGACATCCGATTGGACCAAAGCACATTTTTTCTGCAGTAAAGGGGTCGCGTTCGACAGAAAGGGCCGGGCAGAGTGAAGCACACACACCGCAGACGGTACATTTATGCAGGCAGATGACCATGGTGATATCTGCTGTTAAAGCCGTGTGACGCTGGGCACCTGCCGGGTCCTGTCCCTCGTAGATCGGAATGTCCCGAATTATTGCACCCTCAGGACATACTTCGCTGCAGACAGTACATCGTTTGCACTTTTTTTCATCGATACTGGTTGTAAAATCATACTGGGGAAATCCTTCATTATCAAGGATAGCCAATGTCTTTTCCCCGTTAACAGTGACTTTCACTGCCCTCAGCGGGCAGAGAATTGCGCAGATACCGCAGTACGAACATTTTACCGGGTCAACACTGATTGCCCCTTCTCCTTTGAGAACACCTGCATTTTGTAAAACGATTGCATCTTTTGGGCAGGAATCCAGACAGATTCCGCACCCGACGCATCTCGATGTGTCAAGAATGAGCTGCGATACCGATTTGAGAAGACGCTGCTCCATGACCATGTTCGCATCGTTATCTCTTTTTTTTGAATATTTCGGGTACAAAGTATTTATCGTCATTTTCAGTTACCAAGGCTTTTTGGGAGTCTCGAAATCTGTACAGTGAAATGCAGATCGTCAAAAGTCATTTTTTGCCTTTCTGGTATCATTATTCGTATGTAATTGTATAAATAAATTCATTAATTATTGTGTTTAAGTTAAATTATTATAATTTACAAAATATGTTTGGATTGATATCTATTGCAGAGAGAATTTCACATAATATCTATTGGTGTTGTTTCTGCATTGAAGCGCAAAAAATTGTCTTTACCATGCCTTTACTCTGAATAATGCAAAAAATAAAATAAATAAATCAAAAAGAGTGGACCCGAAGGGATTCGAACCCCTGACCTCCAGCATGTAAGGCTGGCGTCATAACCACCTAGACCACGAGTCCAAATTACCTTACTAAATACTATTTACGTAGTTATTAATCCTGCGGAAAAAGAGTGGGAGCGATTCCCTGTTCTGATTCCTCGTCTTATGCAAGACCGAATGACTTCAGGGTTACAGCGGTGTCGACCTTTCCGACCTGATACACTTTGCCGGTGGAAACTTCGTTGATGATAACTTCTGCCGGGGAGAAGAGACTCTTGTCGATCTTGTAGAAGTCGTATCCTGCTTCCTTGAAGATATCATTGAACGGTTTGCCGTATCCGTTGGACGAGCAGCTCGGGATCTTCTCAAGATAGTCAACGATCTCCGGTGCATTCATCGTCAGGTTGATCTGTCCGTGGTAGATAGTTGCGTCGTTTGTAACGCCCATTGCGAGTTTTGCTCCGCGTACTGGCGGGATCGGGGCGGTACCTGCTGCTGCAATGATCTTCGTCGTGTCAAAGCCGAGTTCGTTCAGTTTGTAGACTGCAGTCTCGACACAGCGTCCTGCAACCTGGATCGAACCAACCAGTGACGAGGTCGGAGCGACAAGAGCGCAGACGTTTGCAACATCGACCTTACACTTCTCTGCGATCATCTCCATGACAGCTCCGCTTGGGAGGCGGTCAGCCTCAAGACAGATTACTGCTGCATCGGACTCATCCTCGTAGCCGATGACTTCGAAGGTGTGTTTCGGCTGAAGGGACAGGGCACGTGCGGGTCCTGAACCCATGGCGAAGAAGTTGTCGTGTTTGACAGTCCATCCGGCTTTCTGTGAGCCAAGGCAGGAGATTGCCGGGAAATCGGTGTTCACATCGATGAACGTCATCGGGAACTGGCCGACCATACCCTGACGGAATGCGATATCGCCAAGGCCGCCCATACAAATACGGGTAAAGTAGTCGCCGGCTCCATAGCCGCCCGGAACACTCACACCACAGTCGACGACACGGGAACCGTTGTCGAGTTCGTGGTATGCAACATTAAACAGATCTGCGTTCTCTACGAGTTCTTCGAAGAGATCAAGTCCAAGTTCGTTTACACTTACCAAAATAAATCACCCTAAGGAATATTAGTCAGATATGGAACCGTCAAATAGATAAGAGTTATGAGTCGGAATTTCCCTGTCAGTTCTTCTTCTGAAGAAGCTTGTTGACCCGTTCTTTATCGTATCTGAGGTTCACATACCGTTTTCTTCCGCTCCCTTTGTTAGCATATCCAAGCGTAATCAACCGCAGGTGATCGAACTTTTCGATGATCTCGTTGAATCTGGTGAGTTTCGGTGCATCATCCGGCATCGCTCTTCTGATGTCCCCCGTTGTGATGAGCGTATTGTCGTTCGTCATCTTCACCAGTTGTCTGAAAACAAGCAGTTCATCAGATGAAAGCGATCTGAGTGTCCCCGAGAGATGCAGGTCCTGGGAGGCGGAAAAGGCTTTCTGCAGATCTTCCTGCGTGACCTCTCTTCGTGCATCCGTTTCCGCATACATAACGGCACGTTTGATCAGATCAAGACCAACCCTGATATCCCCGCATCGCATTGTCCGATCCACGATGTAGTCCAGTTGTTCGGAAGAAAGGACGTTCGGGTACAGGCCCTGGGCAACTCTCTGTGAAAGGATTCCGGCGACTTCCGAGGCACTGTAAGGTGCGAAATTGATCGTTTCGTACCTGAAAACGGATGCGACTCTTGCATCGAGTACGGATTCAAGAAGAATATCTGGATCGCTGATGACAACGATCACTCCTATTCCTATGTTTTCGTATACTTCGTGGATACGGAGGGCTGCATAAAGGACATTGTTGAACTCTTTATTGTATATGAGATAGTTCGCATCGTCCAGACAGATGAGCGGGATCACGCCCTCTTTTTCGATGTATTTTGCGAGCATGTCGATGAGGACCTTGAAGGCCGTCCCTGAGGAGGGAGGGCTGTTTTTCGTCAGTTTTGTATATATCCGGGAAAAAACCGCATACTCGGTGCTGTCGATCTGACAGTTGATATGGATCGGCACGATCTTTTTCGTTGCCTCTTCGATCTCTTCGAAAAATTTCTTCACTGAGGTGGTTTTACCGGTCCCTGGAACACCCCGGCAAATGGTATTGAGAATACTTCCGCCCATCAGAGCGGGTTTGACGGCAAAGGCCAGCCGTTCAATCTGTTCATCACGGTAATCGAACTGCTCGGGGACATAGGTGATTTCAAAGACTTCTATGTCTCTGAAAAGGGTCTGGTCCCACATAAGCAGATTCTTTTTCATTTTCCCCTCATTTCATGCATTTTTTACAGAGAGTCTTCCCCATAAAGAGATTGGAGACATCTCTTTGCACTTTGGATATCGAAACGCCGCATTTTTCACAGACGAACTCGCCTTCGGTCGGTGAAACTACGGGAGCCTGATTTATGTTGGTATCAGGGACCTCGACATCTTCGGCGGGCGGGACTTCGATGCGCGTATCCTCCAGAACCTGCATCGGAATCTCCTCCTCTTCCTCTTCGACTGGGTGCGTAAGGGGCATCTCGTTCATCGGATAATATCCGGCTTCCTCCTCTTCTTCTTCCTGCGCGTATTTGTCGAGAACCCGTTCTTTATATCTCTCGACGGCCGCTCTCGCTGAGGGGTCGCCTGTCCCGAATTCGTCCAGGGTTCTTCCAAGAAAATCCGCAAGGTCTCTGACTGCTGCCTCATTTTCCGCTGTATCGGATACTTCAACCCTCAGGCTTTCGTAATTGCCCAGATTGATCGTTACTCCAATAGTTACTGTCTTCTTGTCGGCCATAAGCAGTATTCTACAGTTCTCATATGTTTTGCAAAGAATTAATGATACTGATGAGTGATATAATAGTTAATCGGACAGATGATGAAAGTTACCCCCGCTGAACCGCAAGGTTGTGATGATGCGTGGTCCTGATGTCCTATCACTTTTCTTATTCATTGAAACGACTGTTTGGCGTGGTGCCAGTATTCGGTTTTTTCTCTTGATACTCTAAATTATTTACCAGCATGGCAAAACGGGGTCTGGAAAAATATGTAACTTACCCATCTATCGTTCCTACTGAAAAGTCGGAAATGATCCCGGTAAAAATCGCGTTCCCCTATCGCCATCTGAACTATTCGTTTACGATCGAAGTCCCGAACTCGCTCTACGAAGGCGCGAAACTTTCGGGAAAGTCGGCCCGCGTTCCTGCCGGGATTCAGGATGCGTGGCTTGCCGGCTATTACAAAGCCTTTGCGCTTGACCCTTCGCAAACCAAAATATATCAAACGCTCTTATCGCAGTTTCGCCGAATCCGAAGTGAGAGAAATCTGAACTCCGACGAGTATCTGGAACTTTTGACCGCGTATGTCCAGTCTCTTCCATACGATGCGGACAAACTATCTTCAATAGAAATAGCCCCCCGTTTTCCGATCGAGACGATCGTTGACGGAACTGGAATATGCAGCGACAAATCCCTGCTTCTTGCCGGTCTTCTTTCCCACGAAGGATATGCAGTGTCCGTTCTCCAGTTTGGAAAAGAAAATCATCTGACCGTTGGACTCCCGGCCCCGGATGGCTATGATTTTGCCGGATGCGGCCAGACGGTTGTTGAAACCACGGCGATATCCTATATAGGTCATCCCGCGGGAGAATATGCTTCGACAACTTCCCGGCCCAAGGTGTTTGTGATCGGCCACGGGACAAAGAAGTATGAGAGCATCCGTGATGTCGCAAAAATTCTCGCGACCCTTTCCTCTCTCAACGAAAAAATATCTGAGGAGGGGACGCTAACTTTGGAGATCGTCCGTCTTCATGAAAAACTTCTCCTCCTTAAAGAGGAACTGACGAAATCCCGCGATGAACTTCCTGTCCTGATGAAGGAAGATAAAACGGAGGAGTATGAATCACTTCGGCAGACCCACAACAAAAACGTTGAGAGGCTGAAAAAGACGCTCGACTCCTACAACAGACTCGTTGCCGAGTATCAGAAACTTGCCGGCCTTGCCGAGTTCATCCAGCATAACCGGCTCGACCGTCCGGCGGTCTCCCTAAAACTCAGGTCTATCGACAATTAGCTTCTCTCGGGTGTGGGAGAATTATATGGGAAGAAAAACAAAACGTACTCCACATGTTGACCGAGGAACTTCCAAAGACCTACGACTTTGCCTCTGTCGAAAAACGCTGGCTTGACCAGTGGGACGACAGCGACTTTTACTTCGAGAAAGACTCGAAAAAACCACAATACGTAATGGATACTCCCCCTCCGTATCCGACCGGAAAACTCCACATCGGACACGCTCTTAACTGGGTGTATATGGATATCATCGCCCGCTACAAGCGGATGATGGGTTTCAATGTCATGTTCCCCCAAGGGTGGGACTGTCATGGACTTCCGACCGAGGTAAAGGTCGAAGAGACCCATCATATCACCAAAAACGATGTTTCCCGTGAAGAGTTCCGTAAAATGTGCCGGGACCTCACCGTCGAAAACATCACCCGGATGCGGCAGAGCCTGAGGACTATGGGTTTCTCCGTTGATTGGAGCAACGAATACATCACGATGGAGCCATATTACTACGCAAAGACCCAGCTGTCGTTTTTGCGCATGCTCAAAGCCGGCTACATTTATCAGGATGAGCATCCGGTCAACTTCTGTACCCGCTGCGAAACGGCGATCGCCTTTGCCGAAGTTTCGTATTATGATGGGGAGACCCTTCTGAACTTCTTCGATTTCGACGGGATCGAAATCGCAACGACCCGCCCCGAACTCCTCGCGGCCTGCGTGGGGGTCGCGGTTCACCCGGACGATGAGCGGTACAAATCTATCGTAGGAAATACGCTCAAGGTCCCGATCTTCGGTCACGAAGTAACCATCATCGCAGACGATGCCGTTGATATGGCATTCGGTTCCGGTGCCGTGATGATCTGTACGTTTGGTGACAAGACCGATGTGTTCTGGTGGAAGAAGCATCACCTCCCGCTCCGCAAGGCTCTCACGACCAAAGGCACGATGACCGCGATCTGCGGAAAATACGAAGGCATGCCTTCCAAGGAATGTCGTGCGGCTATCCTCGCCGATATGAAAGAGCTCGGCATTTTAAAGGACCAGAAAAAGATCGAACAGAGAGTCGGCGGCTGCTGGAGATGCAAGACCCCGATCGAGATTCTCTCTGAACGTCAGTGGTTCGTGAAGGTAAACGGCGGCGATATCGTCAAGGCAGCCAGAGAAATCAAATGGTATCCTGAACACATGCTCCAGCGCCTGGAAAACTGGGCAGATCAGATGGAGTGGGACTGGTGTATCTCCAGACAGAGACTGTTTGCGACCCCGATCCCGGTCTGGTTCTGTGACAAATGCGGGGAACTTATCCTCCCTGATGAGGCCGATCTCCCGGTCGATCCGACCATCGAAAAGCCCAAACATGCCTGTCCAAAATGCGGCGGGACCGAGTTCACCGGCGAAAAGGATGTTCTCGACACCTGGATGGATTCATCCATCACCGATCTCCACGTTACCGGGTGGGATGGGAGCGGCAGACCACCGTATTTCCCGGCGCAGCTTCGCCCGCAGGGACACGATATCATCCGGACCTGGGCGTTCTATACTATTCTCAGGAGCGTTGCCCTGCTTGGCGAGAAACCGTGGGACAATATTCTCGTCAACGGAATGGTTCTCGGAGAAGACGGATTCAAGATGTCCAAGTCCCGGGACAATGTCATCGGTCCCGAGGATGTTATGGGGCCCTACGGAGTGGATGCCCTCAGACAGTGGGCAGCCGCCGGCTCCTCGACCGGTCAGGATATCCTCTTCAACTGGAACGATGTCGTCGCTGCATCCAGATTCCAGACGAAGATGTGGAACATAGTCAGATTCTCCTTAATGCAGATTCAGAAAGAGTCCCCGGTACCGGAGACGGATGCTCCGTCCACGCTTATCGACCGGTGGATGCTTGCGAACCTTTCCAAAACGGTTGCCGAGGTCACTGAGTCTATGGATGCCTACCTCTTCGACAAGGGTCTGAAGATCATTCGCGAATTTGCCTGGAATGTCATGGCCGATGAGTATCTTGAGTTCGTGAAAGGCAGACTCTACAGCGAAGATCCGCTGCGTGCCGGTGCGATTTACACACTGAAGACGACCCTTGATGCACTCTGTACGATGCTCTCCCCCTACATTCCGTTCTTCGCTCAGGAGTGCTATCACCATTTATCCGGCGGCAAGCGGATCATCGATCGGCCTTGGACAACCTTCTCGTATGTTGATGAGGACGCTCTTCGGGACGGCGATCTCGTTGTCCGAATCGTCAGTCTTCTCCGCAAATACAAGCACGACTCCGGTCTTGCTCTCAACTCCCCGCTTGGAAACGTCACGATCTACACGCCTTCCCACGACATCGATGACTCCGGCGATCTCGGCCGGACCATAAACGCGACGGTTGTCTGGAAAGCGGAAGAGCCGTCCCTCGAAAAAATGGTTGGGGACGTTGCGTTCAACAAAGGCGTTGTTGGAAAAACCCTCAGGAACAAAGCAGGAGCATTCATGGCCGCGGTCAATGCTCTTTCCGATGCAGACAAGATCACCCCGCCGAAAACAGTTCTCGTGGACGGCGAGGAGATCTCGGTTCCCGAAGGTGCCTGGACCACTTCATACATCTATTCTGTCTCCGGTGAATCGGTCGATGTCATCATGCTTGACGATGTCATGATCACCGTAAAACGTACCTGATTTTTCAGGTCCACTACGTTTTTTATATTCTCCACTCTAACGTAGTAAGCACATGTCTGAAAGCTACGCATGTGGGACTTCCCAGAAACCCCTTTTGGGAAGTACCGTAGGAGATGTCTTGAACAGCATTGCGGCTAAATATCCCCGCAACGATGCTCTAGTCTCCTTTCAGCCGAATCCCTACAGCAAACGGTGTATGTCTGACGCGGCAAACTACTGCCACGAAGGGCTCGTATCCGACGAGCCGAACTCGTATCGCGAGGCCAGACTAACTCTAAACACTGCCGGGTCTAAGGTACTTCGCTATAATTGGACGGAGTTCCTTGCTGAGACGAATGCGGTGGCCAAAGGTCTTATGATGCTTGGCGTGGAACACGGGACGCGTGTTGCCATCTGGGCAATGAATTATGCCGAGTGGATCCTTGTCCAGTTTGCGACCGCCAAGATCGGTGCGGTGATGGTGAACATCAATCCTGCCTACCGTACGTTCGAACTGGAATACGCCCTCAAGCAGTCGGAAGTGGACACTCTGATCCTTCAGGGAAAGTTCAAGACCTCCGATTACGTCGGTATGTTCTACGAGGCATGCCCCGAGGCATTCGAGGCAAAACCCGGCAAGATCCGGTCAGAGAAGTTCCCGTATTTACGTAACGTCGTATTCATGGGCGAGATCATCTATAACGGGATGTACCGCTGGAGCGAACTTCTCGAGATGGGTGAGTATGTCTCCGACTTCGAACTGGAAAACCGTGAAGAGTCTGTCTCTTTCGACGATGCGCTCAACATCCAGTATACGTCCGGAACGACCGGATTTCCCAAAGGCGTCGTTTTGTCCCATCATTCGGTCTTAAACAACGGACTGTTTATCGGTGACGGGATGAGTTTTACCGAGAACGACAAACTCTGTATTCCGGTTCCGTTCTATCACTGTTTCGGGATGGTCCTCTCGAATATGGCCTGTGTGACGCACGGATCCACGATGGTCATCCCCGGTCCGTTCTTCGATGCCGAGGCCGTACTTCAGGCGGTCGAGGCGGAAAAATGTACGGCTCTTCACGGCGTTCCAACCATGTTCATCGCAGAACTGGAGCACCCGAACTTCAACCGGTATGATCTTTCCAGTCTTAGGACCGGTATCATGGCAGGATCTCCATGTCCTATCGAGAAGATGCGGGAGGTCGCTTCAAGGATGAACATGAAAGATATCGTTATCGTTTACGGTCTGACTGAAACGGCACCGGGTATTACCATGTCCACCACCTCCGACACGCTTGAAAACCGTGTGGCGACCGTTGGTCGTGCCTTCCCGCACACTGAAATCAAGATCACAGATCCGAAGACAGGAAGAATCGTCCCTCTCGGCGAGAAAGGCGAAATATGTGCCCGCGGTTACATGAAGATGAAATGTTACTACAATAATCCGAATGCAACCAAGCAGGTCATCGACAAAGACGGCTGGCTCCACTCCGGCGATCTTGGAACGATGGATGAGGAAGGCTATGTCCGGATGGCAGGCCGTCTGAAGGAGATGGTCATTCGCGGCGGAGAAAACCTTTATCCAAGAGAGATCGAGGAGTTCTTCCATCTTCACCCGAAGATTTCCGACATCTATGTCATCGGAGTTCCGGATGCGAAATACGGCGAGGAACTCTGTGCCTGGGTGAAAGCAGAACCTGGAACTACGATCACGGAAGAAGAGATCAAGGCATTTGCCGACGGGAAGATTGCCCGCCACAAGATCCCGCGTTATTACAAGTTTGTGGATTCTTTCCCCATGACCGTTACAGGCAAAATCAAGAAAGGCGATATGCAGGAGATATCCATCGCCGATCTTGGTCTCGCCGACGTTGCGAAGATAAAAACCGCGTAATTGGAAAAAGAAAGAGAGATATACTTAACTCTCTCATTTCTCTCTTATGAAGAAAAGTCTGATTGCCGCCTTGCTGATTGCCCTTTTTATCTCTGTTGGCGCTGCCGGCTGCATCGCCAGTGAACCTATTGTTGGGAACTGGTATATTTACGGTACCGACATTCCCGTCGTGTTTTATGAGAATGGAACCGGGAGTCTGACCATCAGCCTTCTTGGCATCAATTCCACAGTTCCCATGACCTGGGAGAAGGTCGAAGAAAAGACCTATAAGCTTACCGGAACCTCCGCATTATTTAACGCAGGGACATATACGCTCTCTGCTGACGGAAAATCCCTCGTCGCTGTCTCTACTGGAATTACTTCATTTGTAAAGCAAGCATAATCCTTCTTCATTCCTTTTTTGGAATTCAGGATATGGATAATAACTCAGGTTCCAAAAATCAAAACTCCCATTTCCATCCGTCGGCTTTCATCAGTTTTTCGACGTCCCGGTATTTGGGCATAAGTCGTTCGACCTCTTTCCAGTAGGTTTTCTGATGGTGGGGATATCTGAGATGTACTATTTCGTGGACGACCAGATACTCGGCAACGATTTTTGGGGCAAGCAGCACTCGTGCATTGATGATTATCCCATTTTTTGGAGTACAACATCCCCATTTTTTCTTCTGCAGCTTCATTCGCAGGTTTGGCTTCGTCACGCCGGCAAGCTCCGCATACTTTTCCACATATGCATCCAGAACCGCGGGTCCACGACGCCTGTACAAAAGCATTACCACATCGCGGGCAATCATTTCGGCTTCATCCGGCGTAAAGGAATCCGGTGTTGATATGTGAAGAACTTCTCCCGCGATCTCCGCTTTGGCGGGTCCGGCACTCCGTTGTATGGTCAGGTCTTCCCCGAAAAATGGAATTACTTCCCCATCACTGTAGCTTCTGGGTTTTGTGTCCCTGTTTTGAAACAGAGCCTGCTGTTTTGCGATCCACTCGGCTTTGCTCTGTGCGATCTCCTGAACTTTTTCCAAGGAAGTGGCTTTTGGAACGCGTATCAGCACCTCGCCGTTCGTCTTAACTTCGATCGCCCAGGATCTTCTCCGATCCGAATAAATGACCTCAATGGGAATTATGTATCCATTCCATATAACCGCCAAACCCATATGTGAAACATTATCTCTCATACTCTCCAATATAAGTAACTGAATGTTAGTCCGTGCCATAGATCAGGAAGTACTTGATCTCCTTTTGGAGATGGGAAGATCAAGCTTTCCGGATGAATATATCGTCATGCTGGGCATGGAAAAGGGTGTCATCAACGTCACCTATCCGATCCCCGGTACCAGAGTCTCACAGGATAGCGCCAATATTTTCATGGATATGATCCCCCTTGGAATGCAGATCGCAGGGACGGCTCACAGTCATCCAAACGGCTGTTTATCACCTTCGGATGCGGATCTGGCAACATTTTCCCAGAGCGGTCAGTGCCATATCATCGTAGGCCCCCCCTTCGATGAAAACTCCTGGAGATGTTACGGCAGGGACGGGAAACAAAAAGTCTTGGAAGTTATACCATGAAAAAAATAGTCGCCACCGGGACATTTGATATCCTCCATCCCGGACATATATACTATCTTGAAGAGTCGAAAAAATTAGGTGACGAGTTGTGGGTCATTGTTGCCCGGGAAAAGAATGTCGTTCATAAACCCCGCCCTATCGTTTCCGAAGATCAGCGGCTCAAAATGATCCAGAGTCTCAAGTGCGTTGATCATGCCGTACTTGGGGATCAGACGGATATGTACAAACCTATCCGTGAGATCGATCCCGCCGTCATAACGATCGGTTTTAACCAGAAATGGTCCGAGGAAAAGCTGAGGGCCGATCTGGCTGAACGGAATATCTGTGCAGATGTTGTGCGAATCTCCGAGTACACCGGGATGCCTTTTACTTCATCAACAAAGATCATCGATGAGGCCGTTCGGAGAAGAACTAAATGAAGCAGGAAAAACAGGACCTGATTGCTGAACTTGTCAGGTTTGTTGTTGAAAAAGGCGGGGAAGCTACCATGATCCCTGCAAAAGACATCGTCACTGCCGAATGGGTCCGACAGAAATGTCTTTTCGGTTGCAGCGGATTTGGCCGCAGGTTTTCCTGCCCGCCTTACTCTCCGACGCCTGCAGAGACGAAAAAAGTCCTTAAAGAATACAAAACAGCCCTTCTGATAAAATTTTTAGGGGATGTCGGGGAAACAACGCCGGAGCGCCTCGTCTCCCGCGATATGACTGCCTATGTTCAAAATGTCATGTATGAACTCGAGAGTATGGCATTCTCTGCAGGGTTCTACAAGGCGTTTGCCTATACCGGTCATCAGTGTGGATTATGCACGCACTGCACGGCAAAAGACGACGATGCAGATATCACTGACTGTATGAACAGAAGAAAAATGCGTCCAAGCATGGAAGCTGCCGGAATCGATGTCTATGCTTCCTGTGCCTCCGTCGGATGGGATCTTGATATCCTCTCATGCACGAATGTTCCCGGCGGATCCGTTCTGGATTCTCCAATGACAACGGTCATGCTCCTTTTAATTGAGTGAATACTATGAAAAACTCTCCATTTCTTGCTCCCGTGCCGTTTTACTGGTGTGACAAATGTCATGCCCCGGTGATGGGAAAACTCTGCTCCTGCGGGGAAAAGGCCCGTCCCGTCTCCGTGACTCCGCCGGGAGATGTTCGTCCGGCTTTTCAGCGGGACAGAGATCTAGTGAACCGCCTCTTCGAAGAACAGTTCGGCGTTCCGTTGATCCCTGATGGATATCTCGCCCTTCTCAACAAAGTCCCCGATGAGGACCGGATGGAAGAGATCATCATCGGCGGTGCGGTGGTCTGCGCTATTCGATATATTCCGGCAGAGTCCCGATGGGAAGTTCTGCCTAGAGAAGCAGCGGCGGCCCTAGTCGTCCCGACCAAACGATTCATTCGAGTCACGGACGATGCCGCAGGATATATTCGGGACGGAAGCAGCGTTCTTATGCCCGGCGTTACCTTTGTATCGCCCGATATCGAAGTCGGCGACAGTGTGTTCGTTCTTTCCGAGTCTGGGGACTGCGTGGCGGTCGGCAGAGCCAAGATGTCATATCGGGAAACGGTGGGTGCTACCCGGGGTCAGCTGGTCAGAACCCGCCGGACTCAAAAACCCATAGTGGACGCTGCCCCTTCAACCTGGGAAGATGCGATCATGGCAAACAACAATATCCTTGATCTCTATGAAAGAAAATCGATTGAGTTCATCCATGATGTCATCGCCAAAAACCCGGGAATCCAGCCGACCGTATCCTACTCCGGGGGGAAAGACAGTCTGGTAACACTTCTCATCACGCTCAAGGCAGGGCTTCGTCTGCCGCTGATATTTGCGGACACGGGCCTTGAATTTCCGGAAACAATTGAAAATGTCCAGAAAGTCTCCGAACTGTTTGACCTCCCGCTGATTATCGAGTCGGGAAATTCCGGGTTCTGGGAAGGATTTGAACTGCAGGGGCCGCCGGCGGTCGATTTCAGGTGGTGCTGCAAAGCATGCAAACTTACGCCGGTCAAGACCCTCATTGAAAATAAATGGGGCGAGGCGATCTCTTTTATCGGTCAGCGAAAGTTCGAGTCTGCCAAACGCATGCAGAGTCCGCGGGTCTGGAGAAACCGAAACGTCCCCTGCCAGATTTCCGCAGCCCCCATCCAGCATTGGACAGCTATGCACGACTGGCTCTATCTTTTCCGGGAAAAAGCTCCTTATAATCCCCTCTATGAACTGGGTCTCGACCGGATCGGCTGCTTTATGTGTCCGTCCTCCGACATAGCCTGCATGAAGGATATCGAGGCGCGGTATCCGGAATTGTGGGCCGACTGGGAACGGAAACTGAAGGCTTGGGGAGATGCGAACGGTAAATCTCCCGAATGGGCGGCGAAAGGTTTATGGAGAATCCGGGAAACAAATGAAGAAGATAGTGATATAGATGGGCACTTCTGAAATCGCCGTTCTGGATTACGGATTGGGAAATCTCCGCAGTGTTGTCCGCGGTCTCGAGGCGGCAGGTGCCTGTCCGAAAATCACGAATGATCCCGAGATCATTCAATCGGCAGACGGACTTCTCCTTCCGGGGGTCGGTGCCTTTGCTGAAGGAATGAGCAAGCTCTCTCCTTTGATCGACCTTGTGAAAGAAGAGGCGACAAAAAAACCACTTCTTGGCATATGTCTCGGCATGCAGATGCTTTTAGAGGAAAGCGAAGAACACGGTCTTCACAAAGGGCTTGGCTTTGTGCCGGGAACGGTTCGGCTTTTTCCAAAAAAACCCGGGATGAAGATCCCCCAGATGGGGTGGAATACCATCTCTCCCTCGAATCACCCACTTTTCGAAGGAATATCTGACGGGACGTATGTGTACTTCGTTCACTCCTATTATGCCGATACGACTCCCGAGTTCACGATCGCAAAAACCGATTACATCGTGCCGTATGCCTCGGCAGTGGGTGTCGGGAACGTGATGGGTGTTCAGTTCCATCCGGAAAAAAGCGGGGATGCCGGGATCCGTATTCTCAAAAATTTTGTTCAGATGATCGCATGAGATAAAATTGGGTTTTCCCTCTTATCTCCATATCAAAAAATATCTGTTTTATGCTGCTCTATCTTTGGCCGCACACTGATTCACCCTCAATTTGGGCATATTCCAACCAGGTTCTCATTTGTGGTTCACCCACATTAATAAGCAATCCGCACTAATATAATAATGCAAATATATTTTTGAAAATCGCTTTCGAGGATGTTAACCATTTTCAAAAACGACGGTGAATATGACTCAAATTGATAAGGAGAACCAAACTTAGATGACTGATAATTACGACGCCTCCCACATTACTGTTCTGGAGGGGTTAACCCCTGTCCGAGAAAGACCTGCCATGTATATCGGCAGTACCGATACCCGCGGTCTTCACCACCTTGTATACGAGGTAGTCGATAACTCCATCGACGAAGCCTTAGCCGGATTCTGTAAGCATATCGTCATCATCATCAACCCCAACGGATCAGTAAGCGTGGAGGATGACGGCAGAGGTATTCCGGTCGATATCATGCCCAAGCAGAACAAGAGCGCCCTTGAAGTCGTTATGACCGTGCTTCATGCCGGCGGAAAGTTCGATAAGAATACCTATCAGGTTTCCGGCGGTCTGCACGGAGTCGGTGTTTCGGTCGTCAACGCTCTTTCAACGCGTCTTACTGCCGAAGTGTACCGTGACGGGAATATCTATTCCATGGTCTTTGGCAAAGGAGTACTTCTGCAGCCTCTCACCTCCCGCCCGGAAACCGACGAAGAGTATCTTCTGCGGCAGAAGAGACTGGACAAAGAAGGTCAGCCGAAAGAAACTACCACCGGAACGCGGATCACTTTCTATCCGGATGGTTCCATCTTTGAGACGACCGAGTTCGATTATGACGTCCTTGCCCACCGGTTCAGAGAACTTGCATATCTCAATAAAGGGCTGGAGATCCATGTTGAGGATCACCGGACCGGAGATTCGGACACGTTCTGCTATGAAGGCGGACTTCGTCAGTTCGTTGCCCATTTAAACGAAGGAAAAGAACTGCTCCACCCGGAGCCGATCTATGTCGACAAATCCGACGATGTAAATAAAATCGAGGTGGAGGTCGCTCTCCAGTATAACGATACCTACGGAGAAATCCTCTATACATACGTAAACAGTGTCAATACCCGTGAGGGAGGGACTCACCTGGAAGGATTCCGTTCGGCTCTCACGCGTGCGATCAACAACATAGCCCATGCAAACAAACATCTCAAAGAGGATGTTTCCGTCCGCGGCGAGGATGTTCGTGAAGGGCTGACCGCCGTAATCAGCGTCAAGATCGCCAACCCCCAGTTCGAGGGGCAGACGAAGATGCGGCTTGGAAACAGCAACGTCAAAGGTCTCGTCGACTCGATGATGTACCAGGCACTGACAGAGTTTTTCGAGGAAAACCCGAAGGTCATCGCCGCCATCGCCAAGAAATCCCTTGATGCCGCAAATGCCCGCGAGGCTGCCCGTCGTGCAAAGGAGCTTGCCCGAAGAAAAACATCTCTCGAGATGTCGGGTCTTCCTGGAAAACTTGCCGACTGTTCCGAGCGCGACCCGGCAAAAAGCGAGATCTATATCGTGGAGGGAGATTCTGCCGGTGGTTCGGCCAAACAGGGGCGCGACAGAAAGTTCCAGGCGATCCTGCCGCTTCGTGGTAAAATCCTGAACGTAGAAAAAGCACTGGAACACAAGGCCTTGAAAAATGCCGAAATTCAGACCCTCATCACCGCGATCGGTGCCGGATACGGGGATAAGTTCGATGCCGAACGTGCGAGATATCATCACATCGTCATCATGACGGATGCGGATGTGGACGGCGCTCATATCAGGATTCTGCTTCTGACCTTCTTCTACCGGTTCATGAAGCCGCTTGTGGAGATGGGATATATCTACATCGCTCAGCCACCTCTCTTTAGAATTGCGAAAGGAAAACAGGAAAAATACGTGTACACGGAAGAGGATATGCGTCTTGCCATCGCTGAGTACGGCGAGAAGGGCATCTCGGTCCAGCGGTACAAGGGTCTTGGTGAAATGAATGCAGGCCAGCTCTGGAACACAACAATGAATCCCGAGTTCCGGATCCTGAAGCAGGTCAGAATCGAGGATGCAAGTTATGCGAATGAGATATTTGAAAAACTCATGGGAGATGATGTCATGCCCAGAAAAGATTTCATTAAACGTCATGCAGGGGAGGTGAAGAACCTTGACATCTGAAGAGAACACCACGCACAAAACGGTCTCGATCAACATCGAGGATGAGATGAAGAACTGCTTCATCGATTACGCGATGAGTGTCATCATTGGGCGTGCGATCCCCGATGTCCGTGATGGTCTGAAACCGGTCCACCGGCGTATTCTGTATGCCATGTTCCACGACGAGGGGAACACGAGTGATAAGGCATACAAGAAATCGGCCAAGGCAGTCGCCGCCACCATGGGTAATTATCACCCGCACGGTGACTCTGCGATCTACGACACACTCGTGAAGATGGCCCAGCCGTTTTCGTATCGCTATACGCTGGTGGACGGGCAGGGTAACTTCGGTTCGATCGACGGCGACTCGGCAGCAGCAATGCGTTATACCGAGGCGCGCCTTACCAAAGCGGCAGAATCCCTTTTGGAGGATATCGACAAGGAAACCGTCGATTTCGTGCCGAACTTCGATGAATCATCCCAGGAACCGGATGTTCTCCCCAGCCGGATCCCAAACCTCCTCGTAAACGGTACGACGGGTATTGCTGTCGGTATGGCGACCAACATGATGCCGCACAACCTCGGCGAGGTCTGCGATCTGGTCGATGCCTACATCGATAACCCGGAGATGTCTCTTGAAGAGATGATGAAGATCCTTCCGGCCCCGGATTTCCCGACCGGCGGTAAGATCATGGGCACCGACGGGATCGTCAATGCCTATCAGACGGGTCAGGGGAAAGTTGTTCTCCGCGGCATTGCCGAGATCGAGGAACGCAAAAAAGGATTCGAGCAGATCGTCATCACCGAGATCCCCTATCAGGTGAACAAGGCGGCGATGATCGAAAAGATTGCCGATCTTGTAAAATCGAAGACGATCGAAGGCATCAGCGACATCCGGGACGAGTCCGATAAAGACGGTATCCGTGTTATTATCGAACTTAAGCAGAATACCCAGGCAAACGTTGTTCTCAATCTGCTGTATAAACATACTCAGCTCGAAAGTTCGTTCGGCATTATCAATCTCGCGATCGTTGACAAGAAACCGAAGATCCTGTCCCTGGCAGAACTTCTGCGTCATTTCATCGCACACCGTGTCGATGTCGTTCGGCGTCGGTCCCTTTTCGATCTGCGGAAAGCCGAGGAACGCATGCATATTCTCTCGGGACTTTTGAAGGCTCTCGATATGATCGATGTGGTAATCGCCACCATCCGTGCTTCGCCCGAAGTTTCGGTAGCTCAGGAAGCGTTAGTCTCTAAACTTGGTTTCTCGGAAGCACAGGCCGAGGCGATTCTCAAAATGCAGTTGCGCCGTCTCGCGGCCCTTGAACAGCAGAAGATTCTGGATGAGACCACCTCGCTCCAGTTGGTTATTGACAAACTTACCTGGATACTTTCGTCCGAGGAGAACATCCTCTCGGTTGTCAAAACCGAGACGTCGGAGATTCGCACGGCATATGCCGATGAACGCCGGACCCAGATCGATTACACTGCAAACACTGACTTCAACGTGATGGATCTGATCCCCGATGAACAGACCCTTGTGATGCTCACGACCCAGAATTACATAAAACGCGTGCCTCTCGATCTCTATCGCCAGCAGAAACGCGGTGGCAGAGGAGTGATCGGCATGACCACAAAAGACGAGGATTCCGTGGACAAAGTCTTCCTGGCAAATACGCATGATTATCTGCTGTGTTTCACCAACAAAGGCAGAGTCTACTGGCTCCGGGTCTATGAGATTCCCGAAGGATCGAGAACAAGTAAGGGTAAGGCGATCGTAAATCTGCTGAACCTTACCGACGAAGAGGTTTCGGCGGTCATCCCGATGCGTGACTTCGATGCTGAAAAGAATCTTCTTTATGCCACGAAGAAAGGCCGTGTTGGCAAGTTCAGTCAGGATCTTTTCTCACGGCCGAGGACCGGAGGAATTATCGGCATAACACTTCTTGACGGCGATGAACTTGTGGACGTTGTCGTAACCGACGGCAGTACAGATGTCGTTCTTACAACTGCATTTGGTCAGGCACTTCGCTTCTCCGAGGATGAGGTTCGGGCCACCGGCCGCGGTACACAGGGTGTTATTGGTATCAGACTGAAGTTCGAGGGTGATTACGTCTGTGCTCTGACGCTTGTCGAAACCCAGTATCTTCTGATGATCACCGACAAAGGATTCGGCAAACGGACTGAGTTCGAAGAGTTCCGTGGACACGGCCGCGGCACACAGGGCGTGAAATCTATCGTGGCGAACTTCGAGCGCGGCAAGGTCGTCTCCTCGCTTGCGGTCTCCGATGATGATCAGGTCATCATCACGACGGCTGGGGGAGTTGTTCTCAGGACTTCTGCATCGGATATTTCCATCCAGGGACGCGGAACGAAAGGCGTTCGTGTAATTCGTGTCGACTCCGGCGACAAGGTCACGAGTGTTGCCATCGTCCCTCCCGACGAGGACGAACCTGCCCTGCCGGAAGCGACAGACGAGGCCTGACCCTCTTCATTTTTCATTCCATTTTTGATTCCCGGCGCACGGCATAATTCAGATAACTTTCCGTGTATATTCACAGAGGTATAATCCAGGTGACATCTTTAATGCATACTTCCGCCAAATAGTACATCATTCATGACCTACCTCGACCCGATAGTAATAATCATCGCCTTTGGCGCTGCATCCGTCTCGTTCTTGTGGTTAAGGGATACGCGTATCTTTGTCAGAACCGGTAAAGACGGGTATCGAAAGGCCGCGTATCACGGCGTTCTTTATTCGGCTCTCGGCTGGTTCGGATGTGCTCTTGCCGGATTCGGCGAGACCACGTTTATGTATCTGGGTGTCGGCTGTATGCTGATCGCTTTGTATCTCCAGTCCAGACTGAAGAAAGAGGATGTATGGGTAGGAAATGAATCTGCATGGACCCGGTTCATTGGATCGGCGCCCCGCCAGGAGAGAAAATAAATATGATACAAAAACCCCGCGGAACAAGAGATTTTCTTCCGGCTGAAATGGCACAACGCCGGTTTGTTGAACAAAAAATGCGTGCCGTCGCGGCAACGTTCGGCTACGGCGAAATCGTCACTCCGATGTTTGAGGAGCTGGAACTTTTCACGATAAAATCCGGTGAAGGAATCATCAACGAGATGTATGCCTTCGAAGACAAAGGCGGCAGAAAAATTACGCTTCGCCCGGAAATCACCGCCGCCGTTCTCCGTGCCTACGTCAACGAAGCGCAGATGGCGCCAAAACCCCTCCGCTGGTTCTACTTTGCGGAATGTTTCCGGTATGAACGCCCGCAAAAAGGGAGATACCGGCAATTCTGGCAGTTTGGCTCCGAACTTATCGGTGCAGACTCTGCAGCCGCAGATGCCGAAGTAATCTCTCTTGCTTACGAACTTTTACGATGTACCGGCGTCCGCTTTGTGATGAAAGTAGGCCACCTTGCCCCGATGAAGCATCTTCTATCAGGTCTTGACGCTCCATCACAGAAGCAGGTTATGGCTGCTCTCGATAAACGGGATATGGATCTGCTTGGAACAACGCTCGCTTCTCTTGATAGTTCAGATCTTTTTGAGCCGCTGAAGGGTCTCGTGACGGCAAAAACCCTCCCGGAAATTTTTGCAGTAACGGGAGATATTCCGGAAAAAGCAAGAATTGAGGAGACCTTCGGCTATCTCGAAGCACAAAATATCCCCTTCGAACAGAACTTTGGCATAGCCCGCGGACTTGACTATTATACGGGCATGGTCTTCGAAGGATTCGCCGACAATCTCGGTGCTGAAAATCAGATCCTCGGCGGCGGCGTCTATCGGCTCGCTCACCTGTTCGGCGGGAAGGACGTTCCTTCCTGCGGGTTTGGGATCGGATTTGACCGCGTTCTGGTCTCTCTTGGCGAGATTACGCCCCAGACAATACCGGTTGTGGCCGTCATCTGCACGCCGGAGACTCGAATCCCGGCATACAATGCGGCGTCGGCTCTCCGCAGTGCAGGGATAACTGCAGTCATGGATCTTCTTGATCGAGGATTTGGGGCGCAGCTGTCTTCGGCGCTGAAGTCCGGGGCATCGTTTGCGGTGGTGATCGGAGAAAAGGAGGCTGCCGCTGGAATGATCACGCTCAAAGATCTTGCCACTGCCGTCCAGACTGAGATGTCAATCGACAATGCCATCGAGGTAATCCATGGTTCTTGCCGATGAGCTTGCCAAGAAACAGCGAAGCATCAGTGTAGCGGAATTTTTCGAGAAAAATAAACAGATGCTTGGTTTTGATTCTCCAACAAGGGGAATCATCACCACCATAAAAGAAGCGATCGACAACTCGCTTGATGCCTGCGAAGAAGCACAGGTCCTTCCCGACATTCTTGTTTCGGTAAGAAGGGTTTCAAACGACGTGTTTCGCGTCGTCGTCGAAGATAACGGCCCGGGAATTGTCCCGGAAAAAATGCCGAGCGTTTTTGCCAAATTATTGTACGGTTCGCGGTTCCATCAGGTCAGACAGACCCGCGGTCAGCAGGGAATCGGTATTTCTGCTGCCGTATTGTATGCTCAGCTCACCACCGGAAAGCCGACTATTGTAACCTCCCGGACCGATGCGAAGAACAAGGCTCACACCATGTCTCTTGTTATCAAAACGGAGACAAACGAACCCGAAGTCCTTTCCCACGAAGAGGTTGACTGGATCCTTCCCCACGGGACCCGAGTCCAGCTCGAGTTCAAAAGCAATATCGCGGCCAGGAAAAAACTCATCGAGTATCTGAAATACACATCGATCGTCAATCCTCACGCAAAGTTCCGTGTCGAGATCGAAGACGAGGCATTTACATTTGAGCGTGTTTCTTCCGAGGTCCCGCCGTGTCCTGTGGCGATCAAGCCTCATCCGTACGGTATAGAACTCGGCGTCTTGAAACGAATGACGGCAGCTTCCGATCTGCCCCTTAAGGAGTTTCTCGTAGAAAGTTTCTCGAAAGTCGGCGAGAAAACCTCTCTTGAGATATGCAGTTCTGCAAGACTCGATCCTGTTGTAAAGGTCTCAACCCTTGATCTTGAATCGCTCAATCGTCTGCTCGATGCCATGCAGACGACCAAAATCCCTGCTCCGTCGGCGTCCCAATGTCTCTCTCCAATCACCGATGAGCTGATCGTGAAAGGCATGGAAAAGGAGTTCGAGCTGGACTTTATCAAGGCGCGGACCCGTCCCGGAAACGTGTACGGCGGTCACTCGTTCATCGTGGAGGCGGCAATAGGATACGGCGGCAAACTTCCACCCGAAGGAAATGCCATTCTCCTCCGGTTTGCAAACCGCGTTCCGCTTTTGTATCAGCAGGGGGCCTGCGCGATTACAAACGCCGTCCAGAATGTGAACTGGAAAGCCTACGGGGTTTCCCAGTCAGGACTGCCCACTGGTCCTATCCTCATTCTTGTCCATGTAGCGGCGACAAGCGTTCCTTTTACGGGCGAATCGAAAGATGCCATCGCAGCGATTCCCGAGATCGAGCGCGAGATCACGCTTGCTCTGCAGGAGCTCGGCCGCGATCTGAAGATGTTTCTCTCTCGCCGCGACAGGAACAAACTGCAGGATGACCGTGCCCGGGCGATATGTTCCGTGATCCCCTTGATCGCTGCAAAAGTTGGCGAGATCGTTGAACTTCCTGTACCCGATACGTCCCTCATCGAAGGAAGGATCATGCGGCGCGTGGTCCTCAAGAAAAGTACGGCCGGCGGAAAAATTATGATCCATATCGACAACTACACAACAAAACCCCAGGAGATCTCCCTTTATGATATATCGGGTGACCCTGCGGGTGATGCAACAATCCCTCCCTCATTTGTTTCCGAAATGGACGGCGAGTACACAAAAATATGGAAGTTTGCTCTTGCCTCGGGCGAAGCGTTCGAGGTGATCTATACCGGTCTTGGCGGCGGTATGATCGAGATGCAGGGTGTTGCGGAAAATCTCAAAGTGGTGGTGGATCTCGATGTCTGACCCAAGTGAAAGAGATACGGCAACAAAAAAACGCCTGATGGAAATTGCCAAAGTCTGGTATGATCAAATTGCGGGCGGCGACGTTCCTTCGATCACACTGCCTACGAGAACAAAGTACAACATCGAGTATGATGACGAGTCCGAGGTGTGGAAGTACGGCGATAAAGAGTCCGTCAGAAATGCAGGCACTGCGAAGTCCGCCACGCATATGCTCAAGATGGCTTATGTCATCTGGTTCATCAAAACCCAACTGCAGGAAAACCGCTCCTCGACGTTAAGAGAAATGTATTACATCTCTGAGGGCTGGAAACAGGCGAAGTTCGGAGCCCAGAACGAGAGCAATTATCTGATTGAGGATCTGGAGATCATCACTGCTCTCCAGAGGGAATTTTTCCATATGCGTCCGGAAGAGGACGGCGCCTCGATCTTCGGTCCGATCCGTGTCCGGGAAAATACCCGGCGCGGTATGAAAGAGATTCACTGTCAGGATGATGTGGGAGAAGCCGGATACAATATTCCGAATAATGTGGAGAATGTCGAGCTTGTCGATCACGACGCCTCCTGTGTTATCGCGATAGAAACCGGTGGTATGTTCTCCCGTCTGCAGGAAAACGGTTTTGATGAAGAGTACAATGCTGTTCTTCTTCACCTGAAGGGTCAGCCGGCCCGAGCAACGCGGCGCATGCTGAAACGCATGAACGAGGAGCTGGGAATCCCCGTCGTTGTTTTCACGGACGGAGATCCCTGGTCCTACCGCATTTATGCATCAGTCGCCTATGGTTCTATCAAGTCAGCCCACATGTCCGAACTTCTGGCAACGCCTTCTGCCCAGTTCATCGGGGTAAAACCATCCGATATCCAGCGGTACAATCTGCCTGCCGATAAACTTACAGAACAGGATGTTTCTGCGCTGAAGGCGGAACTCACCGATCCGAGATTTGCAACCGACTTCTGGAAAAAAGAGATCAATCTTCAGCTGGAGATGAATCTCAAGTCTGAACAGCAGGCATTTGCAAGCCGCGGTCTTGATTTCGTTACTAAGGAGTATCTTCCATCGATGCTCTCCGAGATAGGTGTTTTAAAGCGCTAATGAACATTTCCAGGATTTCCCTCTATCTGGGAGCTTTTGCGACCATGGCTCTCTCGAATGCCGTTGTCCCGGTTCTGGCACTGATTACGTCGGATGCCGCGGTTCAGGGAGCCATCTACTCTGCCTACTTTTTAGGCGCGTTTTTCATGGTATTTCCTGCCGGATGGATATCCGATAAAATCGGACGCGCTCCGCTCATCAAGATCGGTCTGGCGGGAACATTTGTTTCCGGGCTCCTTATCTGGTATTTTACAGACGATCCTCTTTTGACCGTCGGATTCAGATTCCTGGAGGGTTTGTTTACCGGCATGTTCGTATCATCGTCTCTCTCCTATGTCAATTCACAGATTGATCATACAAAACTCTCCGGTCTGTATCTTGCACTGATGAATGTGGGTATGGTCGCGGGTCTTGTTATCCCCGGCATCTTATCGGTTATCCATCCGTATGCCGGCGTGTTTGTGTTCAGCGTTCTGACCGGATTCGCATTTTTTGCAGGGATATTCTTCCGTGAAGGCTCCGGTTTTGTCTCTGTAAAGATACCGGTTCGCATGATCTTTTCGATCGCACTCTATCACAAGTGGCTCTGGGTTGCTCTGTTTATTTTCACAGGAGCGACCGGTGTCGTCACGAGTATGTATCCGGAGATGTCGGGGTCTTCTGCAGAAATTTCCGGAGTCGTGACTGCGCTGATGAGTGTGTCTACTGCTGTCTGTGTTTATGCTGTATCACGGTTATCTCTTCAGGATTCTCTGGGATTTCTCCGGCGTTCGGCATTCATCCTTGCCATCTCGGTTCCTCTGGTTTTCTTTACGCCGATCGGCATGATCCTTGTCGGTGCCGTTTTTGGCATAATCTCGGTCGCAGTTTTGAATTATATCGCGGGCACTCCTCATCCCCAGGGTATGATGAATGGTCTCTTAATAACGATGCAGTATGCCGGGATGGCGGTATTGCCGTTTATTACCGGTTTGATCGTTATTCCCCTGGGATATCTGGGTGTATTCATTATTGTTGGGGCGTGCGTGCTGCTCGGCGGACTCCTTGTCGTCCGCTGTCCGTGTTATGCTCCTGCAGTAAAAAATGGGTAATTGGGTTTACTTGTGTTTTCTTCTTGGGCGATACTGATGTTTGGGAACAATACCGTCTGGTAATTGGGCCGCGGGTTCGACAATCCTGTCTTTGAGAGGGGTATTGCAGTATTCCAAGACCGTAAGTGCCCGTTCCGCTCCGATTGCCGGTTTGGTGGCCTCGAGCCATAAATAGAATCCAACTCTTGACGGAGTGGGGCGTTCGTATTTGAATCCGCCCGTCTTTGAAGGAACCATCTTCAGATACGTGCGCTGCTTCTTTGGTTTGAGATAAATCACGGGAGACATTTCTGGAAAATCAACCGCGAGAATCACTCTTGTATAGTTTTCCAGAAGAGATTCGGCATCAAGAACCTCCGATTTGACACGAAGACCGTAATTTGCAACCAATGCTTTGATCGCCGAAGGATACAGACCTCCGCAGATTACTTTTTTTACGAGGGGGGAGACGGATGGGTCCGAGAAGTACTGATCCGGCGTCAGATTGTGATCCATCGCAAAAAACAGTTTGGTGAGTGCGTCGTCGTGGAGTTTTTTATAATCGAAGTCCCGTATTTTTAATGTCTCACTTGGGATGAGTACCGGGTTTTTTTCCGGTTGTTTTTGGATTGATGTTATTCTAAGACCTTTGAGACAGGATTTCATGACCTCGCATTCATGAGTCCCGATGTATACGTTATCAGGATCTGCGACGAGCCTTCTCACGACTTGTGTTCCGGAGATATCGACAGAAGAGAAAAGAATGAAGCCCACATGTTCCTGATTGAACATGTATCCGAACAGTTTTTTCTTATAAATGATCTCTGCTTCAAGATCTTTGAGATCAGCCGGGCTCGTCACAATCTCGCTGAAGACGACCTGCTTGTCTTTATTGAAGAGAAGAAGATCCACCTCTGCCAGATCCTGTCCGTTCCCTCTGACCCTGATGTCGCCTTTTTCCGCAGAGTATATTCCGTTGACGCCGAGTCTGATTTTTTCACGGTGTTTTGGGACGTCGGCTCCTTTTCTCACAATTTTTTTGATGGTGTCGGTTTTTTCCGCAATTCTGATGAGCTGTTCGTATATGAGATTCTCAAACCAGTATCCTTCGGCAGTCCGCATCAGCATGATGTCGTCCGAAAAAAGGTTTTTGCGTTCTGCCGGACGCATGTGACGCAAAGCTCTCACTGCGATTGCCCGGTCAGGCTTGTAGTGGCTGAACTGCTCACTAATCCACGAGAGCATTACAACTCTCCGCTTGTTTGTTTCATACTTTTATTTTATGCGAGGACGAGTATCCTTCGCGTGAGACTTTTATGCACCCTCTGTTCGTAGTAACCAACGATTTCAAAGAGATCTTTTGCCAGAGGTCTGATGTCTTTATGAGTCACGATGACTGCCCTGCCCCCTTGTTTCAGAACACGCCTGATTTCCTTAAGTGATTCCGTGTACAAGGTATCGATGCTTTCGGCTCCGATGGTAGTTGACTGACCGTACGGCAGGTCGGTTGCGATCGCGTCGAACGCTTCGTCTGGATAGGGCATCTTTGTTGCATCGGCCCGGATGCAGGCTCCGTTCGGCAGATTCTGTTTGCATCCGATAAGCATCTCGGGGTCGTAGTCGCTCCCGACCGCATCAATCCCCATCATTTCACATTCAAGGAGCATGCCTCCGGTTCCGCAGAACGGGTCGCACAATTTCTCTCCCGGCTCGACATGGGTCAGATTGACCATGGTTCGTGCCATAAGGGGCATCATGACGCCTGGATGGAAAAATGCTCTTCTCTGAGGGTTTCGGTAGGCGTAAGATCCGCGGTCTATGGTGTGCAGGACTTCTCCAAAGAAGCATCTGCCGTTGGTAAAGACGGCACGATATTCTACATCGGGAGTGTTCAGGTCAACAGTCCCGTGAATTTTTTGTCCCATCATGCGCTCGAGTTCCAGTTGGGATGCATTGACGGTGACAGGATGAATCTTTCTTACCCGACAGCAGAATCTGCCGGGGGCCGTGAGCGCGAGATGGTCAAGGAGCCTTTCAAGGTCTTCCTTTGATGCATCGCATTCTCCAAGGAGACGCATGACTACATGCGTCTGTGCGAGCCGTGTCGTTCTTTCCGGATCATTTACGTCAGCTATGGCAATGCCGTTTTCCGTGCGGGTCACATTACCCGCACAGGAGATCTCGGCAACTGCCAGAGGCTGGTTCTCTCCGGAGAGTTCAAACAACAGGTTCATCCGCTTTATACATGTGCCGTCTGGCTAATAATATCTGTGGGGTCCACCGGTATCTGTGCATTTTTTCAGATGGTTGTTGAAGCGGCTATCAAAGTATCTCTTTTCGTTTGATGTACCAGATCTTCGCACATTTTTCCGGATGATACCGAAGTTTTGCCTCGCGGAGTCCGGGGACATCCATGTCGGACTCGCGGTTTATCCAGCTGTATTTTCCCAAGAGTGCTTTAGCGGTCTCCTGATTGATGACTTTATAGATGCCCTTATACTGAGATATGCCTTTCTCAAAATGGATGACAGCAGTCTCGTTATTCATCTCCCCCCAAATGGCAACAGCCCCTATTTTGTTTTTGGGAAGGATGCGGATGATCAGCCCTTCACATCCGAGTTCATCCCATTGGTTCAATGCTGCGTGCGCTGCTCCCACTTCTTCATTGAGAACTGAGTTCACCTCGGTGTTTTTGGCGTCGCTCCATTTATCGAGCATCTCATGAATCTCGGGAATGCTTTCCGGGGTGATTGGATCCACGGTGTACTGATATTTGGTGTTGAATTGGTTGATCTGTTTACGGATGTTGAGGTATTTTTGTCCGGCAAGTTCTGCAAGTTCTTTTGTTCTGTAATAATAATCGCTGCAGCCGCGTGATTGATATACTGGTGTTTCGGGATGATACAGTTTCATGTATGGGAGATATTTGTCTTCATGGAAGGTAACGGCGCAGTCTCCTGTATGTTTTTTGGTGTACTGTAGAAGTTCTTCGAATAATGCCGGGTCAAATTCACCGATTGGTGCATGACATGTGCATTGTCCGCAGGTCATGTTGGAAAGGATCAGGTGATCATTTATCACGGCATATTCGCAATGAGAGTAATGCTCCCAGCAGAGGAGGGTGAGAAAGTTATGTTCCGAGTGGTACTGGGGAAATCGCCGGAAGTAGTCTTCGATAAGTGGTTTGTCGGCGAGCGTTATTTTTTTGAAATCAATTTTTTTCATTTTCAAAGAGCATCGGGGTGTAGTTTTTCATTTCAGAGAAGCCTGCTCTGAGGTAGATCGATTCTTTTTGGGGTGCGGAGATGAGTCCGATCCAGGTAAGGCCGTGCGCTGATCCCAGGCGTCGAAGCGTCGCAGCTATGCGCTCTCCAATCCCGCGTCCGCGATATTCGGGAAAGACGACCACGTCCTGAATGTATCCGTCTGCCGTTCCGTCAGCGATGATGCGTCCCATTCCAACTGCGCGATTCTGCGTGTCGTGGGCAATTATGAAGATGAAACTTCCCTCCAGTATCTGCGCGATGCGGTCTGTGCTCCATCCCATGTCCCACCACCCTCCGGTTCTATAAAGGTCGACGATTTCGGTTGTATTCCATGAACGGACTTCGCTAAGGGTTATTTCATTTTCTGGCACGGAGATATTGTCCTATGTTTTATTTTTCTTATTTTCTTCTGCGTGGTTCTAGATAATGATATTTCTGGTCTTGCTATCGACCTCATTCCGTTTAGTTTATATGCCTGATTGGCTAACATTATTACCTCACAAGTCAACTGATCTCTGAGCGACACAATCCGGGAATTTTTCCCGGACGCCGCCTCACTGTTTCGGTGGGTTTATAAGTGATTGGGGGTAACTATGTTACCTCGCAAGGCTCGCGAACTGGGCCTTGGGACGCAGGCACGTTGTTTGCCTGTGTTCCGGGCGTTCGGTTCGAAGACTATATAAGCATCTGATGCGAATATGGTAGAGCTGTTTAAGTGGAGGACAAAACGCGAATCATCCGGTTGATGCCGGAGTGATTGTTGGTCCTGACGTTGGAATTGTGGCGATGCGGACATTCATTGAAATGACCGCTGATTCCTTTCATACGGTTGTGTTTTTGTGATTATGTCGTAGAAACAACAACTGTGTGCCTATAAGAAAGAAAAGTAAAAAATAGTAATTCTGGTTGATCCTGCCAGAGGCCATTGCTATCAGGGTTTGACTAAGCCATGCGAGTCGAGAGGTGTAAGACCTCGGCATACTGCTCAGTAACACGTGGTTAACCTGCCCTAAGGTGGAGAATACTCCCGGGAAACTGGGGCTAATGCTCCATAGTGGATATGTCCTGGAATGGTATATCCTCGAAAGATCCGTCGCCTTAGGATGGGACTGCGTCCGATTAGGTTGTTGGCGGGGTAACGGCCCACCAAGCCTTTTATCGGTACGGGTTGTGGGAGCAAGATCCCGGAGATGGATTCTGAGACATGAATCCAGGCCCTACGGGGCGCAGCAGGCGCGCAAACTTTACAATGCGAGCAATCGTGATAAGGAAACCCTGAGTGCCTGTCGATGCAGGCTGTTCATATATCTAAATCATATGTGAAGAAAGGGCAGGGCAAGACCGGTGCCAGCCGCCGCGGTAATACCGGCTGCTCGAGTGATGGCCACTATTACTGGGTTTAAAGCGTCCGTAGCTTGACTGTTAGGTCTCTTGGGAAATCTTCGCGCTCAACGTGAAGGCGTCTAAGAGATACCGGCAGTCTTGGAACTGGGAGAGGTAAACCGTACTTCGGGGGTAGGAGTGAAATCTTGTAATCCTCGAGGGACGACCTATGGCGAAGGCAGTTTACCAGAACAGCTTCGACAGTGAGGGACGAAAGCTGGGGGAGCAAACGGGATTAGATACCCCGGTAGTCCCAGCCGTAAACAATGTGCGTTAGGTGTGTCGGTAACCACGTGTTACTGATGCGCCGAAGAGAAATCGTGAAACGCACCACCTGGGAAGTACGGTCGCAAGGCTGAAACTTAAAGGAATTGGCGGGGGAGCACCACAACAGGTGGAGCCTGCGGTTTAATTGGATTCAACGCCGGACATCTCACCGGATAAGACAGCTGAATGATTGTCAATCTGAAGGTTTTACATGACTAGCTGAGAGGAGGTGCATGGCCGTCGTCAGTTCGTACTGTGAAGCATCCTGTTAAGTCAGGCAACGAGCGAGACCCACGCCGACAATTGCCAGCAGCATCTCCGGATGGCTGGGGACATTGTCGGGACCGCCTCTGCTAAAGGGGAGGAAGGAATGGGCAACGGTAGGTCAGCATGCCCCGAATTATCCGGGCTACACGCGGGCTACAATGGACGGGACAATGGGTAACAACACCGAAAGGTGCAGTCAATCTCCGAACCCCGCCCTTAGTTAGGATTGCGGGTTGCAACTCACCCGCATGAATCTGGAATCTGTAGTAATCGCGTTTCACTATAGCGCGGTGAATACGTCCCTGCTCCTTGCACACACCGCCCGTCAAACCATCCTAGTGGGGTTTGGATGAGTCCCTGGTCTTTGCCGGGGTCGAATCTAGGTTCCGTGAGGAGGGTTAAGTCGTAACAAGGTAGCCGTAGGGGAATCTGCGGCTGGATCACCTCCTAAAGAATGATCCAAACACAACCTGTATGACAGAATTAGCATGGTCATTTCAATGAACCGTACAATCGCCACAATTCCAACACATCAATATCATACTCACGCTGTATGGTTTGTTAAACAGTATCTAACAAACGACTGAATATAATGTGTGAGGGGCGCGTAGCTCAGCTGGAAGAGCGCGGCGTTTGCAACGCCGAGGCCTGGGGTTCAAATCCCCACGCGTCCACTCCGTAACCGGCTGTGACAGAATTTCTGTCACCGGTTGCGGTTACCAATGCACCCGGAAACGCGAGTTACCGGGGAAGGGCCGAGAGTCATTGACTCTTTGAGGCTGTGTATAGGTTTTGCATTTGGACGTTAAATGGGTATCAGCGGAACCTTTCTTTACTGAAAGTATATTTGTCGGTATCGACACACTTTAAGAGAGACAAAGGGACCCTGGCAACAGCACATAAGCATGATGCTGCATATTCCATTTACCACAAATAATACATTGTTGTAACAAACAATCATCAAAAACAATCATCGACATACCCTTCGATGTTCCTAGCTTTGGAACATCGAAGAACAAAGAACCTGGTTCTTATGCCGGTTAGTGAATGGTTCGGTTTGAGAGCTGATGAAGGGCGTGCCAAGCAGCGAAATGCCCCGGGAAGACGCAAGGAGTCTGTGATCCGGGGATCCCCTAATAGGACCTCCCCACGATTTATCGTGAATCCGTAAGGATGGGGAACCCCCCGAAGTGAAACATCTCAGTAGGGGGAGGAAGAGAAATCAATTGAGATTACGTTAGTAGAGGCGATCGAACCCGTAATAGTCTAAACTGAATCCCGCAAGGGACATGTAGTGTATGGCCTTCGTTGTAGTATGTGTTTATCTAATGAAAGTAGCTTGGAATGGCTTACCTTAGAGGGTGACAGTCCCGTACGTGGTGGTAAACACAGCTTAGAAGTGTCCTGAGTAGCGCGGGTTGGAATTCCCACGTGAATATGGGGGTCACCTAACCTCCAAGACTAAATACTCCTCAAAACCGATAGCGAAATAGTAGCGTGAGCGAAAACTGAAAAGTATCCCTGAAAAGGAAATGAAAAGTGCCTGAAACTAACCGGTGATCGTGTGTTACGGCGTGCAAGGATCTTCCGATCGAAAGAACCCGTCGCGAGGCGGTAGTATGAGATTGGTTGCCGACGTCGTAACTTACGTTTTGAAGAACGGGCCAAAGAGTGTATTCCGCTGGCGAGGTTAACCGGAAGGGCAGCCGCAGCGAAAGCGACAAGCGCGTAGTTTACCTGGCGCGGCGTACTAATAGTGCGTGGAGTCAACGGGATACGACCTGAAACCTGGTGATCTATGCCTGAGCAGGTTGAAGCGTGCCGAAAGGTGCGTGGAGGACCGCATGCGGTATTGATATGCAAATCATTCGCGTGACTTGGGTATAGGAGTGAAAGATTCATCGAACCGGGTGTCAGCTGGTTCCTCTCGAAACATGTCTAAGCATGACCTCGACCGAGAATGATAGTGAGGTAGAGCACCTATTGGAAATCCCGGGGAAGAAATTCCTCGCTTTCCTGTAAAACTCCAAACTCCCTATCTTTGTAGACGTCGGGCAGTCCGGGCTACGGGGTAAGCTTGTAGTCCGTAAGGGAGACAACCCAGACCATGGTTAATGCCCCCCAATGTAGGCTAAGTGTCAACACTGAATGAAGTCCTAGGTCAAAGACAACTGGAAGGTGAGCTCAGAAGCAGCTATCCTTTAAAAAGTGCGTAACAGCTTACCAGTCAAGATTTAGGGCGCAGAAAATGGACGGGGCTCAAGCCTACTGCAGATACCATGGCGCACGTTTTTGAACGTGATCGAGTAGAGAGGCGTCCTGTATGGGCTGAAGCAGGGGTGTAAGTTCCTGTGGACCGTATAGGAATGAGAATTTTGGCAGTAGTAGAAGCAAAGAATGGTGAGAATCCATTCCGCCGAAGGGGCTAGGTTTCCTCGGCAATGTTCGTCAGCCGAGGGTTAGTCGGTCCTAAGCTGCATCATAAGTTGCATGCAGCAAAAGGGAAACAGGTTAATATTCCTGTACCGTGCGTTAATATACTGACGCATCGGGTTATGCATAGCGGGACCGTCGTCCCGTCCAATCGTATAAACTCTTGGAGTACCGTAATGGTGAGAATTGAGTGAAAGCGTGATGGCGTAAGTGTGTAAACACCTGGTGCCCGTGAAAAGGTAACGCAATGTCCGTACCGAGAACCGACACAGGTGCCCCTAGTTGAAAAGACTCAGGCGTGTCGGAATTATTTGTGGTAAGGGAACTCGGCAAAATGGCTCCGTACCTTCGGAACAAGGAGTGCCTGCCTAGTGATTAGGCAGGTCGCAGTGACCAGGGAGCTCTAACTGTCTAACAACAACATAGCAGACTGCAACTCCGTAAGGACTAGTATAGTCTGTGAATCCTGCCCAGTGCGGGTATCTGAACACTGATTACAATCGGACGAAGGACCCGTAAACGGCGGGGGTAACTATGACCCTCTTAAGGTAGCGTAGTACCTTGTCGCTTAATTGGCGACTTGCATGAATGGATTAATAAGGGCTCTACTGTCCCTACCGCAAATCCGTTGAACCTTTTATCCTTGTGCAGAGGCAAGGGACTCCCATCGGGAAGTGAAGACCCCATGGAGCTTTACTGCAGCCTGTCGTTGACTTACGGTATTACATGCGCAGCGTAGATAGTAGGTGTTAATGCTCATATTCCGGTATGAGTGGAGCCACAGTTGAGACACTATCCTTGTTCTGCTGTAATTCTCACTCATCTTTCATGATGAGGACATCGGTAGGTAGGCAGTTTGGGTGGGGCGCCACACCCTCGAAAAAATATCAAGGGTGCCCTATGGTCAACTCATGTGAGTCAGCAACTCACAGGAGAGTGTCAAGAGCATAAGTTGGCTTGACGTGATTTCGCATAGCAAGAAATCACGAGTGGAAACACGGGTCTAACGAACCAATACGCCTTTTTGGTGAGGGCTATTGACTACAGAAAAGCTACCCTGGGGATAACAGAGTCGTCGCCGGCAAGAGCACATATCGACCCGGCGGCTTGCTACCTCGATGTCGGTTCTTTCCATCCTGGCTGTGCAGCAGCAGCCAAGGGTGAGGTTGTTCGCCTATTAAAGGGGATCGTGAGCTGGGTTCAGACCGTCGTGAGACAGGTCGGTTACTATCTGATGGGAGTGTTCGAAATCTGAGAGCAAGAATGAAATAGTACGAGAGGAACTTTCATTCGTCACCTCTGGTGTATCGGTTGTCTGATAAGGCAGTGCCGAGCAGCTACGTGGCACGAGATAAAAACTGAAAGCATCTAAGTTTGAAACTTCGCTTGAAAAGAGATTTCGTTATAGAGCACCGGTAAAAGACCGGGTTAATAGGCTTGGGATGTACGCACGAAGGTAACGACGTGTTTAGTCCGCAAGTACTAACGCTCAAATCCAGATTCTTAATGAACTGGTATGCCTCGATGATTACACAATGGATGATTGGTTACTTCAATGGAATGCAGTGGTAGATGGACGTCGGCATCATGAAACAATGTGCCTTTGTTCTTTTAGAGAGCCTGTCTACTACCGGCATATATTGCAGTATCCGCTGTGCCCAGACGTTATCCGAATGCAAAACCTAAAAGTATATCCTTTATAAACAGTAACTGCTTATATATTATGCCAGATTACTGTGCCAAGTTGGCGGAGCGGCCACGCGGTTGCCTGCAGAGCAACTCTACTCCCGTTCAAATCGGGAACTTGGCTTGGGGGATCATGCGGCCATAGCAGAGAGGTTCCACCCGGACCCATTCCGAACCCGGCAGTTAAGCTCTCTTACGTCGGCTATTGTACTGAGATATGCGAATTCTCGGGAAGTTGTCAACGCTGCACCCCCCTTATTCTTTTGAAATGTTTAGTGTGTTTTTTGTATTGAGCGTAAGCTTTTTGCGTTTGTAGTATGGTTTTTGTTTTCCGTCATGTTTTATCAGGATACGGTAACGTATCCCGCATACATCGGGACGAAAGAGGAAAATAAAAAAAGAAAGAATGCTATCCGCGGTGATAATACAGGGAAAAATCTACATCGCAGAGATTGTCATTGGAAATTGTATACTTGCGAAAATCTTTTCCATCATTGAGCGTATACTCGCCGTCGCTGTCCTTTTCCCAAATCAAATCAAACTGCTTCTGGAGTGTTCCATCATTGACATCATACCAGAACTCAGTAACCGTACCATCCAAAGCGAAAACGTATTTCAGATTAAAGTAGGTCCCATGATCGTAATATTCCTGATCTGCATGCCATGTACCAACGATTTCATCCGTTTTAGAGGTCATACAAACAATTTGTTTGGTAATTCTTGGATATTAACATATCTTTCATTATGTCTGCGCCAACATGTAGGTCTGTGTTCTAAAGAAAAGTGTAAAAAATCAAAATATATGTTAAAATCAGTCTATAATAACTGGTAAAAAATTTGTAGTTAAAGCCATACTTATAGTCTCTGACATCTAATAATAATGTATGAAGCACACAACACTCGTGTTCTCAGCTCTTGTAATAATTGGGGCTGTAATATTTGCTGCAGGATGTATCAGTCCTGATAGCGAATCTCTCGAAGGAAACTGGGTTCTCACAGGTATCGGTAGTGACAACACGTCAATCATCGGGGACATCACCCTTGAGATTGCCGGCTCCACCATCTCCGGAAACAGCGGGGTAAATAACTACTTTGGTAAAATCACCATGGGTCAGGATGGAAAACTCAACATCAGCGGTCTTGGATCAACCAAGATGGCCGGTCCTGCTGATTTGATGGAACAGGAGCAGAAATATTATGCTGCCCTTGCCAATGCAGCCGCATATAAAATAACTGACGGTTCGCTTATCATATCAGACAACGCCGGAAATACCATCCTAACTTTCAAAGAAATCCCGGCAATAGTCGGGAAGTGGCTCCTTGCCTCCGATAACAATGTCACCGTTACATTCAACCCCAATGGTTCATTTGGAGGTCAGGCACCGGTTAACATCTACGGCGGGTCCTACACAACCTCTGGACACACCCTTTCCATTGGCGATGATATCATCTCTACAATGATGGCGGGAACCGAGGAACAGATGCAGGCCGAGTCAGCATTCTTCCATGCGCTTACAATGTCTGCCGGCTACTCGATCGTTGACGCACACTTAATCATCACTGATGAAAATGGAAAAGAACTCCTGAACTTTGTTCAGGCCTAAATACTCCCTCCTTTTTTAGCTGTAAGCTGCGTTTTAAGGCTAAATGCATTCACCTACAAAAAAGCAAATTGATGATGGTTAGGGATGAAACCAAGGTTCATTTAGATTTGCAGGCGTGACCTGCAATGAACTCGCGGATGATATGGGCTGCAACCATCGCGGTTTGACCAGCATCGTTTGGAAGCACCTCCACATAATCAAATCCAACGGCATTTTTGGCAAGAGCTCTTACAACCTCCCGCACCTCTCTTGGAGTAAGCCCGAATGGTTCCGGTGTGCCAAGGCCGGGAGTCAGGCAGCAGTCAATCGAATCCGCGTCGATAGAAAGATACAGATCTGCATCCCCTATCAGCGCTTTAATCTCATTCAACACTGTCCCAATGCCCCGATCCTTGATATCATCAGCCGTATACAGATGATACTTCTCCTTGGCAAGTAAGAACTCGTCTCGTGATCCGCTTCGTGCCCCAAGAATGATGATATTTGGCGTGATCTCGCTCACGCGTGCGGTTACGCAGTCGTGATTATAAGGGGATCCTCGGTATTCATCCTGCATATCAAGGTGGGCATCACAGACAACATACCAGGATGGAGAAAGAGCTCTGACGGCACCGATCGTTATCGAATGTTCTCCACCAATCATTATCGGGATCTTCCCGTCTTTCATCAGATCGAGAACAACATCCTCAACCTGGGCGACAACGAGGTCGGGCAGACATTCTGCATAAATATCGCCCATATCATGAAACGGAATGTCGGGAAGCTCTATGTCGTAATAGGGATTGTACGTCTCGATATTGTATGATGCCTGACGTATCGCTGCAGGCGCATCTCTGCATCCTGCTTTAAAAGAGGTTGTCCCATCGAAGGGAACGCCAAATATCCCATATGATGCATCTGAATATTCGCTTTCAGCATCAGCAAAAAGAGTGTTAGAGAAAGACTGCATATAGGATTATTGTGCAGTCTTAGAGGTCAAGCTTACGCTTGCCGAGTGACTCGATGTAGGGAACTTCCTGAGCCGGCTGGAAGGTTGCCAGAATGTGTTCATCCTCTACAATAAGTTCAAAGTTATTGAAGTCTTTCATATCCATGAACGTGACAACGTTTCCTGCAATCGTTAAGATCTGTCCGGTCTTTCTCTCAACTATCGGTGCATAGACGGTTGCCGAGGTCGGGGAGACAACCGAGCGTTTCTGTCCATCAAAGAGACCGACAACATCTAATCTTGCCTTTGCTGCTCCGTGTTTTCCCGGTTTGGAGATGGAGATGCTCTGGATCTTGCATGGCTCATCGTCAACGACAACGTAACGACCTTCTTTCAGTTTTCCAACTTCAGTCTGTTCCTTCATAGTATATCTCTCTAAGTATGGGAGGTGATTGCTTATGAGTGTTACGGCACTCATCCATAGGCAAGAATTCATGTGGATATCCCACCAATACAACTAATAAGTATGGATCCGACAGAGTTTCTTTTTGTTTGCGACAAAGTTGCTCCCATGGTCGAGGAAGCGCTTGCTCCTCTGATTGGGACAGAGTATGGTGCTGAAGAGCTCTGTATGGGTGCGGATAATACGCCGACCGAACGCCTTGACAAAATTGCCGAGGATATCATTCTCGCAGTGTTTCGATCACGCAAAGTCTGCCGTGCCCTTCTTTCGGAAGAGGCAGGTATGGTTCAGGATATCGGCGGGGAGTCGGGTCTCGCGTATCTTGATCCGGTGGACGGATCGTTCAATGCCGGTGTTGGCATCCCCTTTTATGCCCTGTCCATCGGCCTTTCCGACGGCGGGAAGATGGTCGCCGGGTATGTTCGAAATCTCGCAAACGGCGAAACTTTCACGGCGGTCCGCGGGAAAGGTGCATTCCTGAATGGAAAACCCATTCGCGTATCGAAAAAAACCGAACTGAACGTTTCTGCGATGAGCATTTATGCTAGGTCTCCCGAACTCATCTCTCTTCTGGAGAAAGGTCTTCGTGCCCGAAGGGGAAGAAAATTCGGTGCATCGGCGCTTGAACTCTGCTATGTCGCCTGCGGGAGGATCGAAGGATTTCTGGATCTCAGAAACACTCTTCGAATTACCGACGCCGCAGCGGGCATGTTCATCTGCGAGGAGGCCGGCGGGATCGTAACCTCACCAGACGGGTCTCCGGTATCTTTTCCGGACGACGTCCGTTCCGGTAGAAGGCTTCTCGCAGCAACTCCAGCAATACATAAATTAGTTTCAGATATCATGAGGCTGCAATGAAAATCTGTATCGTATCCCGGATCGATCTGAAAGAACCGGTCGAACTTGCCCAGTCCCTTGGGTGGATGCTCCGCGATCAGGGACATGATGTCGTATATGAACAGTCGGTCGCCGCTGAACTGGGGTATGCCCCGGTATCCCTTTCCAAAGATTTTTCAGCCGATCTGATCGTTGTTCTCGGCGGCGACGGGAGTGTTCTTCGGACCATCAGAATGCTGGATCATCAGGTTCCTGTTGTCGGGATCAATCAGGGTCAGGTTGGATTCCTGACGGATATCGAACGGGACAAAGCTGAAGAGATCCTGACATCCCTCTCCCTGCCGCTCCCGCTGGATCCCCGCATGCGGATATCCATCGAATTCAACGGAAGGTCCGTTGGTTCGGCCCTCAACGAGGCGGTCATCGTGACCTCGCGCCCGGCAAAAATTCTGAAGTTTGCTGTCTTCGTCAACGGCAGACAGATCGACGAGTTCCGTGCCGACGGTCTCATCATTGGGACGCCGACCGGTTCTACCGCCTATGCGATGAGCGCCGGCGGTCCGATCGTCGACTCGACGATCGAGGCCATGCTTCTCGTCCCGCTTGCGCCCTACATGCTTTCATCCCGCCCGTATCTGATCAACTCGAACAGCGAAGTCGAGATACGTCTCGTCTCCGTCAAACCCGCGCTTCTGGTGATTGACGGACAGGATCAGTACGAAATCGGCGAAAATGCCACGTTGCTTATTCGAAAATCCCCCGATCCGGCTCTCTTTGTAGATGTGGGCAGAGGATTTTTCGACAAGGTCGAGCAGAAATTACGTCTTCTATGAGCGCTATTAAATAATCGCATGACCAATTTTACGTTATGACAGATTATGCAAAAATCTCGGCAACCCTCAAGGAAACCCTCCACCTCGTGGGGTCTCCGGTCGCGGTAAAACTGGTCTCATCGCCGGACAAGCTTCCAGCAGGCGTCCCGGAGATCGAAGAAACTGTTCGTCACTGTGGGATGGTCTCTCTTGCACGTCAGGGAAAAGTCTTCTACGCGCCTGATTCCAAGCATCAGTGCGGCGGCGGAGCATGGGTCCTTGGTCTGCGCGAGATCGGCGAGTCAATGGAGTCGGGAGAGCATTACTTTAAACTTGGAAAGTACAGCTCACTCGGCGCGAGCAAAAGAACGGTGTTCAATGTCCCGGCTCTCCCGCAGGACACCTATGCCACCGTCTATGCACCTTTGGAAAAAGCGACCTTCGTTCCGGATGTCGTGATCATCTTCGCTAATCCGTTTGCAATGCTGAAACTTGCGCAGGCGTCTCTCTATAGGCTCGGCGGTCGTCTCTACCCCGAATTTGCCGGTATCCAGTCGGTTTGTTCCGATGCGACGGCGTATGTCTATCAGAACGGAGAGCCGAACTTCTCTCTCGGCTGCGACGGTTCCCGGAAATTCTCCGGCATTGCAGATGACGAAATGGTTGCCGGTTTCCCGGTCGAAAGAATTGAGGAGCTCGCAGAAGCCGTGTTAAAGGTAACTGCCGCGCCCGGCTCGAAAAAATAAATCTCCTTTTTTTACCACTGACCGGTGACCCATCCGTAGACGCCGTAAATTACGCAGGCGATCGCCACGATCATCAAGATAATATACATCACGCTCGGTTTGGTTTTTTCATCCGCATCCATACTTACTAGTTCGAGCGGCTGAAATATAAGGTTCCCGCAGAGCAAACTATTAAGCGGCTGAAACAAATTATTAAGACGATGATTCATATTCGACGAGATGTCTGCGGGTACTGCGGGGCGTGTGTCTCCGTGTGTCCGAGAGGGGCCCTCGAACTCATCGATGCCTATCTGACCGTTGATGAGACCCTCTGTAAAAACAAATGTAAGATTTGTCAGACCGTTTGCCCGCTTGGGGCAATCGAACAGGAGGAACAATGAAGGAAGCATACGATGTTTTAGTTGTCGGCGGGGGTCCGGGAGGAGCTCTTGCAGCAAAAGCTGCCGCTGAACAGGGATTGTCCGTTCTCCTCGTCGAAAAACGCCCGGCGATCGGGGCACCCGTCCGCTGTGCAGAGGGTATCGGCAAGGAAGCACTGGCTGAGTTTATCGAACCCGACCCGAAGTGGATCGCTGCCGATCTCGACAAAGCCGTTTTGATCGGGCCGGATGGAACGAAGTTCACGATCGGCGACAGTCATTCCGGAGGAAAAGTAGGCTACGTTCTCGACAGAAAAGTGTTCGACCGTGAACTTGTCTGGCAGGCAGCCGAGGCAGGAGCTGAAATTCAGGTTCACGCACGTGCCTCTGCCCCGATCATGATCGACGGCAAAGTGTCCGGAGCCGTGATCCACCAGCATGGAAAAACCTACGAGGTTCGGGCAAAAGTAATTATTGCAGCCGACGGTGTCGAGTCGAAGTTTGCCAAGTGGGCCGGCATCAATACAACCGTCCCTCTGGCCGAGCTTGAAACCTGCGCCCAGTACATCGTCAACGATATCGATATCGATGAGCGTGCCAATCTGTTTTATTTTTCATATACGGACGCTCCATGGGGATACATCTGGGTTTTCCCTAAAGGACACAGATGTGCCAATGTCGGTATCGGCATTGCCGGTACGAAATCCGGCGAAGGCCACCGTGCCAAAGATTACCTCGACCGGTTCATTGCCCGCGAATTCCCGAACGGAAAGGTCACCGAGCTTATCGTAGGTGGTGTTTCGGTTTGTAAACCACTGGACTGTACGGTTGCCGACAATCTAATCATCGTTGGTGACGCAGCCCGTCTTTCCGATCCGATCACCGGCGGAGGAATCTACAATGCCATGTACACCGGAAAGCTTGCTGGCGAAGTCGCTGCAGCAGCCCTGAAAAAAGGCGACACCTCCAAAAAGGCATTGATGGTCTATGATAATACCTGGCGTGAAGGCCCTCTTGGTCATGCACTGGCGAGAAATTATGCGGTAAAAGAGTCGTTCATCAAAATGGATGATGCAAAGTTCAACTCCATCGTCCATTCTATGAGCGATCTTTCTCTTGATGAGATCACGGTGAAATCTCTTGTGATTGCAATATTCAAGGCAAATCCCTGGCTTGCTCTCGAGCTGCCCCGTTTGCTTATGACCCTCTAATCTTTTTTTACGTCCAGAAGATTTCCGGCATATCTCTAGGCGGAATCTGCGTGAATGCATACTGCGGATGTCCTGCAAGTAGGGCGAACTGCGCTTTGTATCCTTCCGGAATGCCGAGAATTTTTTCAAGCGGGGGGAAAACGCCCAGAAGGATCATCACAAATCCTGCCCAGCAGGTCCCAAGCCCGATCGAAGGGGCATAGACATCCGCATAGGTCAGAGAGATAATACTGTCCACAAGACCTAAATCTTCTTTGGGATTTGCGACTGCGATAAGAAGCGCCGGTGCGTTTCTGCAGAGAATGTCGTTTCCTGCATCCAGTTTTCTCAGCATTCCGGCAGCAAGACCGTACATGCGGTTATCCTTTGGAACCTGCCTCAGGAGTTCGGCTGAAGCCGCGACGAATGCCTTCACTTTTGCGGGCTCATTCACGACGACCCATTTGACCGGGTGGATATTACAGCCCGATGGTGCATGAGCGGTGATTCTAATCAGTTCTTCGCACTCTTCTTTCGTAACTGGGCTGTCTTTCCAGAGACGGATCGACCGGCGCGATCTGAGGTGGCGTGCAAGGATCGCAGCGTCGGCGAATCCTGCCTTTTCCGTCTCTTGTGGAATCGTCATGGCGCCGCTTGGGCAGATCGCGATACAGTGCCCGCAGGATATGCACTCCGGGCCGGGATGAACGATCGGCGAGGCGTCGTCGTCACGCTGAATGATGTTGTTTGGGCATGCTTTGACGCAGGCTCCGCAGGTCGTGCAAATTCCGTAATTAATTTGGATGCTTTCGGCCAGATTGGTCATAAGCTAGTATTGGGCGGGTGATAAAAAAAGCGTGCGGTCAGAGTTTCTCTGCCGCAGCAATGAATTTGTCTTTCTGGGAAACTTTTTTGAAGAGCTTGAGCATCCATTTTTCTTTCCAGGTGTAGTTGAAACTCCCGCCGGATGCGTTGGGGTGTCCTCCTCCCCCGAACTCTCTCGCGATGAGATGGCTGATTTCAGGAACGCTGCGCAGAGAGAATTTTCCTGTGTCGAAGACGAGGAGTTCGATGTCGGTACCAAGCTGCCTGCGTGCTTCGGCCGAGGTCTCGCTTGGATATCCGTAGGAGGGCATAACTGCAATGGTGTATTTTCCCCGGAATATTTTTGCAGCCTTGATGCTTTTTTTCATGCACTTGTTTTTGTCGTGCTCGATTTTTTCAAAGATGCGGGATACTTCGTCGTCGATGATGATGCCTTGTGTGAGTTTGTCCCTGACGAGTCTGAGGTTTTCCTGTTTCGAGGTGACGATCCCGAGTTTTGCAGACCGCGGATCCTGGTGTTTCCAGAGATCGTAATCGCAGACGACGCCTGCGACCTCGCGTGCGCTTTGGTTATCTTTGGCTAAGACCGAGGCAACAACGCCGGTCGCACATTTCGTTGTGTCCACGATGAGGGTCTGGACGAAAGGCTGGACACGTTTTTTCTCAGGCTCGGTCCATTTGTGGTGGTCATACCACAGGATGACCCAGCCGGCGGCATGGGCTTTTCGTATCTGATCCTCGATGCCATTCTGATATCCGAGATCGCTGATTATCAGCGTGTCTCCTTTCCCGTTGCACCCGCCGACCTGCGCGAGAAACCAGCCGAACCGGCCGACGGACGAGAAGAGCGTAAAAATTTCATTGCCGAACGCCATCCTGCAGATCGCGTCCGACCCCGCGGCGTCCAAATCGTTGTGCGTTAGATGGACGATATTTGTGGTTCGCCCGACGATTTTTTCCTGAAGGGTCTGTTTATTGGTTCCGTTTTTTGTATTGGCGCTCTTGACCATTGTGTAGTACTACGTTTTTGGAATGGATAAGCTGTTTGAGAGAGTCAATCAGATTATTATAAATAGTTCTCATACTAACATTAGTTACGCAAGAGCCTTTATAGCTCAGTCGGGAGAGCGCCAGACTGAAGATCTGGTTGTCGCCGGTTCAATTCCGGCTGAAGGCATTGGATTTTCCTTTTTTCACAGCATTAGAATCTATTGAATAAATGTTGTTTTGCATTCGTGTTCTTCTTCCACTGTGTGTCGTTTGTCACATTCATTTCCGTCAATACGTAACAATTAACTCCTTTTCTGAAATAATCTGGGGATATGTGACTTGTGGTTAGAAATCCAAATCACTTACTCATGCTTTGGTCGCCCTTCAAGTAGCTCACTTGCAAGTCCCATCCAAAAACTTAACTCAGCCGAGTTTTCTCTTCCAATAAATACGGTCTACCTCGCAAATCAATGATTTGGTCGCACGTCTATCGGTTTGCTCTGCTGAGGTCGAGCCTGACGGCTGACGCCGCCCGGTCGCAAATCAAAGATTTGCTCAACTGAGGGACCTAAAGGTCCCCGCCGCCCGCTCGCAAGTCTGACGACTTGGTCGCAAATCAAAGATTTGCTCAGCTAAGGCCGCCTCTAAAGGGACGGCCCGCTCAATCATCTATTTGTCCCATCACCGCCAAACCTATATCACCAATGCCCATTGATGCAGACATCATAAAATCTCTCCATAAATACGAAATACGCATCCTTCACGCCCTCGAGCGGATGATGAAACGATACCGCTGGGTCCCCGAAGACGACCTCCGTGCCGCCGTCAAACTCTCCCCTCCCGAACTCAAATATCGTCTCGGCAACCTCATCCACCGTGACCTCGTCCGATCCGACTCCGTCCCCTACAAAGGCTACGCCCTCGTCTTTGCCGGCTACGACGCCCTCGCTTTATCCGACCTCGCCGGCAAAAAGACCATCTCCGCCCTTGGCTGCATGGTCGGCGTCGGCAAAGAATCCGAGATCTACGAAGCGCTTGGTTTCGGCATCGTCATCCTCAAACTCCACAAAGTCGGCCAGAGATCCTTCCAGACTCTCAAAACCAACCGCGAATACATGCCCGGAGAAGGACACTGCCCCTGGATATTCGCCTCCGCAAAATCCGCCGAACGGGAATACGAAGCGCTCAAAGCCTTAAACGGCAAAGTCAGCGTCCCGGTCCCGATCGACATCAACCGGCACGTCATCGTCATGTCCCAGGTCCCGGGCGCCAACCTCATCCGCTGCGTCCTCGAAGACCCCGACACCATCTACCGGCAGATCCTCGACGAAGTTCAAAAAGCCTACGCCGCAGGATTCATCCACGGAGACCTCTCCGAATACAACATCATGACCGACGGGGAAACCGTCTGGCTCATCGACTGGCCCCAGTGGATCCCGCCCACCCATCAGAACGCCGACGCCGTCCTCCGGCACGACCTTGAAAACGTCATCACCTACTTCGCAAAGAAATACCAGACAAACTACGACCTCGAAGAGGCGGTCGCTTTCGTAACAAAGCCATGAATCTCGTATTCGGCATCGACAAGATCACGGGTTCCGCTCATTCCTCGCCGGGCGGCCTCTACTCCCTCGTCCGGGTAGTCGACAAAAGGATCGAGTCCGAAGAACGCAGCATCACCCTCCAGCATCTCCTCCATCTCATCAATGCCGAGAAGCCGGAGATCGTCGCCTTTGCCTCGCTCCGGGAGATCGCCCCCGACACACGCTCCCTTTTTACCCTGACAGAAGCCCTGCCCTTTGGCACGAAGCTCGTTCTCATCGCCTGCATCGGGGCAAAATCCGCCCCTCTCCCGAAACTCGCCGAGCGATACAACCTCCGCTTCGACGCCTCCAACCCTATGGAACAGGCCAAGATCTCGGGTCTCATCGCCTCGTTTGGAGGCGGATACGAGATCAGGACCTTCGAAGGGGTCACGACCATCACCGTGTCGAGAGCCCGCCCGCCGATCCGCACGCACCAGAACCGGTACATCCGGCACATGCAGGGGTCTCTGATGTCGATCTCCCGCGAGATCGAGGCCGGCCTCCTTGCAAACGGTCTCATGTTTTCCTCGTCGATCTCCCGGTCGTTTCGGGGCGAGCGGATCGTGGAATTCAGCGTCACCGCTCCCCGTCACGAGGTCCCCGCGTCCTCGAAGACATCGGCCGGAGTTTCCGTCCGGGTCGCCGGCACGAGAAAGGAGGCTCCCGATTTCCTCCCTATCTCAAAGCGGCCGCCCTACTTGATCGTCGGCATCGACCCGGGCACTACCGTCGGGATCGCCGCCCTCAATCTCGACGGCGACCTGGTCCATCTCTCCAGCACCCGGGCTCTTGGTCAGGCCGAGATCATCGCGGCAATCACTGCGGTCGGAAGACCTGTTTTGATCGCGACCGACAAGGCCGAGATGCCGTTCGGGGTGGAAAAAGTCAGACGGGCCTTCTCCGCCGTGGCCTGGACTCCGGCGAAGGATGTGCTGATCAAAGAGAAGTATGATCTTGCCGAAGGCTACGACTTCGGGAACGATCACGAACGCGACTCTCTCTCGGCCGCGGTAATGGCTTACCGGAGTTATGCGAACAAGTTCGAGTCGGTCCAGAAACGCATGCCCCCGGGAACCGACATCGACATGGTCAGGGCTGGGATCATCCGCGGCCTCTCCCTCGAGCAGATCCTCGAAACCCTGAAGCATCCGGAAATTCTGCCCGAAGAGCCGGAGGTCATTGTGGAAGAGTTCGTCCCCGACGAAAAGGACGAACGCATCGCCCGGCTCGAAGAGACCGTCGCGAAACTTCGTAAACTCGCTGGAAGTTTATCCGAAGAAGTCGAGGTGAAGGACAAGGCGATCGCAGCCCTGCAGAAACGGCTTGTTTTCGAACGGGAAGAGAGGAACGCGGAGATGCTCTCAACTGAAGCGATCACCTCCCGCGACACGGAACTCGCCCAGGTGAAAAAGGCTCTCAGGAAAGAAGAGCGCCGCAGTAAGACGCTTCGGACCAGACTCGAGCGGATGAAGCATTACATCTCTCTGCAGGCAGGCGACGGCTGCACGGCGCTGAAAGTCCTCCTGCTGCTTGCGAAGGATCATGTGAAGACGCTGGACGACGAGATGGGGGTCGGCGAGGAGGATATCCTGTATGTCCTCACGATCGACGGCTGGGGTAAGACGGTGATCCGCGATCTTGCGGAGGCGAAGATCGGGGCGGTGATCCTGCCGCGGCTGACGTATCAGCGGGCAAAAAGCCAGCATCTTATCGAGGAGTTTAGAGAAGCGGACATCCCGATCCTGGACGGAGCGAACCTTTCACCCCGCGTAAAAGGAAAGATCGGCGTGGTGGACTCGGCCGCGTTCGAGGCGGCCCTTGCCGACTGGAAGACGACGCAGGATGTCTACAAGAACGAGAAGAAGATCGGTGAGATTCACGGGATGGTGAAGGAGTATCAGGTTGAGCGGGTCAAAGATGTCCTGGAGAAAGGGATCGACCCGACGCTGGTGTTCGAGGTGGACCGGGCAAAACCCGAGACGCCGGCGTCACCTCCGGTTCCTGAAAAACCGGCCACGGTTTTCAGACCAAAACCCGCTGCCCCGCCTGTGGAAAAACCTGCTCCGGCAGAAAAACCCGTGGTAAAGCCCGCAGCAAAACCCGTAGCGAAGCCGGTTCCAAAGCCGGCTCCGGCCCCGGTGCCAAAACCGGCGCCGAAAAAGGAAACCCCGAAAAAACCCGCATCCTCCAAGAAGCCTGAGAACGGATCCGCGGAGAAGATCCTCTTTGGCGTCCTCTCCGAGTACCGCGAAGAACGCAAAAAGGAGCTGAAAAAATAATGGACGACCGTTCCCTTCTTGACTCGATCCGTCATCTGATCGGCGAAGACGAGACGGCGGACGACTGCGCCGCCTTCGACCTCTTGGACGGCAGGATCCTCGTCTCCAGCACCGACATGCTGCACGAGACGACCGACTTCCCGAAAGGCATGACCGAATTCGAAAAAGGCTGGATGAGCGCCGCCGTCACGCTTTCGGATATCGCGAGCTGCGGGGCAAAACCCGTCCAGCTCCTTGTTGCCGTCGGTCTGGACGATCCATCCCGGCTTGTTCCCTTTATGGAAGGCGCCGTTTCCTGCGCAAAAACCTTCGGCGCGAAGGTTTCCGGCGGGGATATCGACAGTCATATCGAACTCACCGTTGTGACAACGGGTTTTGGGATCGTGGAAAAAACGCACTACTGCCGGCGGTCCGGTGCCCGTGCCGGCGATCTCGTCTGTATCACGGGAACACCGGGGCTTGCCATGGCGGCACTCGAAGGCGATGAACGCTACCGGAAAAATCTGCTCACCCCGATCCCGCAGGTAAAAGCCGGGCAGAAAATCGCCGCCGCCGGCGCGTCCTCGATGATGGACGTCTCAGATGGTCTTTCGATCTCTCTTTTTGATATGTCGGAGGCGTCCAACGTCGGATTCGCGCTCGAATCGGCAAAATTCAATCTCCCGGACGTCCGGGCAGGGTCCGCACGGGAGTATTATCTCTACGGCGGCGGGGACTTTGGTCTCCTTTTCTGCATATCGCGGGAGCGTTTACCGGCCCTCGATGCGGAGTACACCGTTATCGGTAAGGTCGTCGGGGAAAAAGGGGTCTGGTGCGACGGGGAGCCTGTCGAAAAGCGGGGCTATGCTCACTCCTGGTGAGCCTTCACATATCGGTGCAGCATAACGCCGTCCGTCACGATCCGTTCTCCGCCGTTTTCGTACAGCTCGAAGCCAAGATGATAGACGATCAGGTCGGCGTTTATGCGAGTCGCAAGCTCGATCAGCGCAGGAACGATCTCCGTCCCCGGACGGATCGCGTAGATCACGCCCGCCGCCTGATAAAGTGAGATCGTCGGCTCGACACAGTCGTCAACAACCGAGGGAACCGGGCCTTCGGCGTATGCGTGCACGTCCGTGCAGAGCACCGGGATGCCTGCATTCTGCACGATCTCTGCGGCCGTCGTTTTCCCGCCAAAGCCCACCTCTACTGCCGAGCGGTAATTCGCCGCGATATACCGACCGACCGCCGTCTCGATGCCGTTTCTCATAGAATAAGGTACATTTATCGCTTTGCACAAAGAAATACCTATACAAATGGGGATACATCTTTTTTGGGACAGCCGCGTTCCTGTCGGCCTGTCGCGTCCGGTTTCCGAGGAGCTGTCCGCGGTTCTCGAGATGCCCGTCTCGAGGATAGACGACGGCATTTTTCCGCTCGAGGGCTTCGACCCGGTCCGAAACCAGTATGATGCCGTGAAGGTTCTTTTAAAACTGGACATGTTCCGGAGAAGAATGCCCCAGATCTTCAAGCCGGCCGATATGGACCTGGAATTCTACAATAAATTCAATCATCTGCACGAAAAGATCCTTCTCGTGACGCCGGGCGATCTCTACGAACCTCTCGCGGACTTTGTGTTCGGTCTTGCCTACCCGAAACTCGGGGTGGCGATCGTTTCGCCGCACCGGCTCCAAAACGAGTTCTACGGCAAATATGCCGACGACTCGGCGCTGATTGATCGGATCGTAAAAGAAGGAGCTCACGAGATCGGGCACCTGTTCGGGCTTGGTCACTGCGATAATCCAGGATGCATCATGTATTGTCCGCGGAATCTGGACGAACTGGACCGGAAGCGGAAGTACTTCTGCGGAAAATGCCGGGTCCAGCTGAACGGCGACACGCTGGAGGATGATCTGTTCTCATGATCCCCTGGGTCACCGTCTGGGGATACGGCGCCGAGATCAAATCGACCCGCGACTCGCTGATCGTGCGGCAGAAAGGCAGTACGACCCAGTATCCTCTGGATGATATGCGGCATCTTTTGATCGCCGGCGGCCACTCTCTGCACACCTCGGTCCTGGAACGCCTCGCGGACCGCGGGATCGCCGTCTCCTTTTTCACGGCGCACGGAAAACCCGTCGGCGGGATCTACGGAAAAGGCGCCCCGTCTCTTGCGTCTCAGCAGCGGGATATCCCAATCCATAAATTCGCGATGGCCTCGATTAGGTCTTCGCTGGATGAACGTCTGCGGTACATCAACGAGCTTGCCGAGTTCGATCCCGAAGGTCTCTACTTCAAAGGGGAGTTTGACATCCTCACCGCAGCACGTGAGGAACTGGAGTATCTGATCACCCTTCCGGAAATCGGCCGGGCGTTTTCCCTGACGAAGACGATGTATTACGAGATCATCGGCAGGAAACTTCCCAAAGTGCTGGGCTACCGCCGGAGATGCCAGCCGCCGTTTATGGATCCGGTGAACGTGATGATGTCCCACGGGTATGCGGTTTTGTATGCGAACTTCGCTCTTGCCTGCACAGGAGCAGGCCTCGATCTCTCCCGCGGCGCCCTCTACGGGGAGATCGTCTCGGCGCCCGGCGGTCGCGGAGGGTGCGTTCTTGATCTCATGGAGCCTGCGACCGTGTCGATGGTCGACCGGGTGATTATCCAGATGGCGGCGGAAGGCCGTCTTGACGGAGCATACGAGGTCACGACCCGGTGTCTTTTATCGAACGAACTCAAAGAGGAGTTCATGAAACGGCTGCACGGTTCGATCAACATCACGCTGATCGAAGAGAATGTAAACCGGTATGCCGAGTCCGTCAAAGACGGCCGGGACATCGTCTTCCATTACTAAGACGGCCGGAAAAAAAGTATTAGGATTATTTTTGTTCGGTCAGGACGTCTTTGAGACTCTCTTCGAGGAAGTCCAGACCTTTTCTGACATCGTCAAGATTCTTACCGCCGGTTAAGATGATCTTTCCAGACGAGAAGAGCAGTGCAACGATTTTCGGATCTTTGATACGGTATACGAGACCCGGAAACTGCTCGGGTTCATACTCGATGGCTTCGAGAGAGAGGGTTGCGACCACACGGTTCAGGTTGATAAACCGACCGATGTCGTAGGAACAGACTATGTTGGTCACGGCGACCCGCGGGACATCCAGCACGTTTACGCCTGCTTCTTTCAGGGAGGCAAGCACCTTTGCGAGACCTTCTCCCAGCGACTCTTCATTTCTGATTCCGGTAAGCACGACCTTTCCCGACGAGAAGATCAGCGATGCCATTTTCGGACTGTCGATACGATACACTGCACCGGGGAAACGTTTTGTATTGAGTTCACACCCGTCAATTTTTTCGGAGATCTCTGCAAGATCAATTTCTTCGGCAATTACGCCGGAGGCGACGATATTTTCAATCTTCAGAGAGGAGTATGTTTTCCCATCCATCTTTATTAAATGGAGCACGGACAAGCATAATACTTCGCGTTAGATGCGGGTGTGGTTTCATCTGTAAATGCGCGGCGGTTTATATAATATCATTTCAAGGTTTTGGATATTTTCAAAGAAAAAAGATATTTGGGGTCGCGATTTTTCCCGGAAAATCCGGTCAATCATCCAGCCCGGGATCGTGATACGATCGCCGCTCTTCGACATGCCCGTCCACATACCGTGCGAACCGGTTTTCGCCGATGTCATGGACTGGGTCGGGGACATCCCACGGCCACCCGCCAAATTCGGTCTGCCGGAAGTCCCGATAGGCTTCCTGGATCTCTTCAGGCGTGTTCATGACAAACGGACCGTATCTGGCGATCGGTTCATTGATCGGCTCTCCTTCCAGAAGAAGGAGGGAACACCGGGCATTTCCGGCATGTATCGAGATATCCTCGCCTCCCGGGAGTACGACCCGCGAGTAGGGGCCGATCTCCTTTGTGCCGATCATGATTTTATCGCCGTCGTAGAAATAGAGATTTCGAGAGATCGTCGAAGTAACGGCCGGGATGCGAAGTTCTGCTCCCGGGGCCATTCTGATGAGGAGAACCCTGACATGATTGTCCGGGTCGGTTGCCCAGGACGCAGGCGAGGGTGCGGGGGCACGTTTCCCGTCCCATACTCCTGCAATCAGTCGGATCGTGCTTGCTTTTCCGGCGGCATCCCTGGAGGTGATGACGGGTATGTCCTCGGCCCAGAGCATCCGGTAATGCGGCTGCGCAAGTTTGTCCTTTGCCGGAAGGTTCAGCCATATCTGGAAAAGTTCGAGCGGATTTTCCCGGTCCGCATGTACGAGCGGGAACATCTCCGCGTGCTGGCAGCCGCTCCCGGCTGTCATCCACTGCACATCCCCGTTGCAATATCTGCCTGAAGAGCCGAGCGAATCGGAATGATCCACATAGCCCTGTATCGTGGCCGTGATCGTCTCAAAGCCCCGGTGCGGATGAACCGGGAAGCCCGGGACTCGCTGCCCGTGATACATGCGGAACCCGTTTTTTATGACAAAATCGTTTCCCAGGTTTCTGCCGGAAAGAGAGACGGCCGGACCGAGGTCCCGTTCTCCTTTCGGGTACATATCTTTATGATGAGCACAGAAAAGAAACGGATTGTCCGTTACGAACGGAAAGCCGAGTCTTTCAACACGGATAACTTCTTTCTCTGCCATTTCGCTGTTATGTGAATAGAACTCCCCAATCCGTTATATATTTGTGGGAGACGGCAGACAAACGGCCGGTATGTGCCGTTTTTTTTCTGCAGAGGCGGAATGGGATTTTCGCGGTCTTCGGCATCGAAATACCATCTTCCCGAGGTATAATATGCGGGAACGCTCAATATTACATATCTCTATGCTGGAACTACTGGTAGCCGTCATATCAGCCGCGTTTACGCTGATCATTATTCTTGATCCCCTGCTTTCGGTCTCGATGTTCATCAATCTGACCAGGGATCTCCAAAACCCGAGATGATCAGGCAGGCTTTCGTGGCAACGGGCGTCGCCGGCGTTCTGATGCTGACATTTCTGATATTCAATAATCTGCTGTTCGATCTTCTCGGCATTGAACTGGAGAGTTTCAAGGTCGCTGGAGGTATCATTCTCTTTATTCTTGGTCTGCAGATCGTTCTTGGTCTGGAAATCGGCGGCTCCTCGGCAGGGCACAAAAGTCTGGAGAGCTCGGACCGGATCGGGAAAAAATCCATGGCAGGCGTCATCATCGGCACGCCGGTGATGTGCGGGCCTGGAACGATCACGACAGTGATGATCCTCGGGGCTCAGGATGGTATCATTCTGACCCTCGTTGCCGTGATCCTTGCCCTGTTTTGTATCTGGCTGATTTTGATCTTCTCGGCGCAGATCAAGAAACTGCTCGGAGAAACCGTGCTTGTGATCCTCTCAAAAATCGTAGGTCTTCTGCTTACGGCGATTGCCGTACATACGATCTGGACCGGTATCCTTGGACTGATTGCCCTTTCGGTCGCCTGATCATGGTCGTCTTCAAACCGGAAATGACTGAGTTCCTCGTTTTTGATCTGGAGGCGTTCGTGCCGCCGATGGACCGGAGGAAACGGACCGGAGCCTCCCTTGCCGTGAATGCGTTTCGCGAAGGGCATACCCTTCTAGGCGGTGTTGTCTACGGCGGCCGGCCGCTCACAGGCGAGGTGGTCCAGGACTATGCTCATTACTGGATGTGGCGCGAAGGAGGGGAAAAAGAGGTGGTGACCGCCCTTTACCGGGTTTTTGCCGCGATGTGGGACGGGGTCAAAGACAAGAAGATGATCCAGGCGGATCCTGTTGTCTGCGGGGTCGGGATCTCGACATTCGATATGCCGTTTCTCCTGACGAAATGTCTCCAGTACCAGGTGGCTCCTCCCGAAGAAATCTACAACACGATAGGCAAGTGCCGGGTCGTCGATCTTTCCGTTGCGGGTATCGGTTTTGTCCCGACACAGAATCCTATTCTGCACCCCTGTTCGCATAATCAGCTGGCCGACGCTCTGCTTCCTGAGCGTGCCAGAAAACCTACCGGAAAAAAGGTGTGGGAGATGATGGATGCAAAGGAGTACGGGGCGGTCGAACAGAGGTGCGAGGGCGAGGTCCGGGAGATGGTGGAGATCGCAAACCGGATGCTTCTCAGCTGTCGATATCCGCGTAGTACGGTTTGATGTCGAGGACCGGCGTATTATCGAGTGCTTCGAGTCCTTTGACGGTGAGGACGAGGTCATTTATGCTGATGATCGTAACAAGCGTAAGAGAGATCGGATTCGGTCTTACCGGAGCACGGGTCGAGAATACGCCGCGCATCTCGCCTTTTCCGTGGCCATGCGGTTTTACTTTGAGGACGTCCCGTTCCGCCCGGTCGAACCAGCAGAGGATGAAGACTTTGTCACCGGCGGCAAGCCCAAAGAGTCCGTCCCGGTATTTCTCATAGATCGTTATCCTGCTTGGTTTGTCGGTGAAGATCCCTTGTCTTGGTGCGTCGTCCTGACGTTCGAAGGGCGAATGAACGATGCCGATCGGGGTGCATTCTATTTTATTTGGGGCATTTTTCTGGGCGGGTGCGGATTTGAGGGAGAGGAGATCGAGAGCATTATTGCATAACCAGTCGCATGACCCGACGTAGGCGTTTTCCCGCGGGACATGCGTGTAGGAGACCGAGGCAAACTCCGATGCCAGCTGTTTTGCTTTTTCATACAAGGGCCGCAGATCCGCCGACCTTACCGCGTATCTCCCGGTCATCTGGGAAATCATCAGATTGCTGTCGGAAAAGACCTCGACGTTCGTCTCTTTGGGCTTGCAGAACTTCACGGCCCGGCGCAGAGCGGAGTTCAGCGCCGAGTATTCTGCCGCATTATTGGTTGCAAGCCCAAGCGTCAGGACATCGGACTCAAGGACCTCGTCTCCGCGTAAAATCAGCCACGCGGCAGCGGCCTGTCCTGGGTTTCCCCGGCTTGCCCCGTCAGTGTAGATCGTCAGATGGTCCATGGATTAGTAACTCGACCTATACTTTAATTAATGTGCCTGTCTGAGTATAGAACATGGACACTATCACCATTCATGTAGGAACCCATGGACTGACTGCGTCGAGTACCTTTGACGGAGGCAACATCTCTCCGAAGATTGAACTTCTGGGTGTACCCAAAGAGGTCCAGTATGTAGGCATGATCGTCCAGAATAAATCCGGCGGCGAGAACTACAAATGCATATGGTCGGTCTGGAACATCCCCTCAGTCGGCTACATCCCGCCGGGATACGACGTCGGCCCTGCTCCGAAGTTCCCGTTCCCTGCAGTCCAGGGGGTAAACGACTTCGGCGAGCATGCCTGGCACGGCCCGTCACCGGGTCTTGGGATCACTGACCGACTCTTATTCCAGGTGTTCGGCCGGACCGAACCCCTGATCATCTCGGCAAATGCCAAGATGGATGAAGTGATCGAAGCGTTCCGCGACGGGAAAACCACTGCCCACGGCAGTCTCGAAGTCACCTATCAGGGATAACTCCCTGCCTTTTTTCAAGCCTTTTGCTTTCCTGGCGTAAACATCTAAAAAACAGAGGAAAATCGATATTGGTTATTCTATCTGCAGAAGTTTGAGAGAGATCAGATCATCGTAGATCTTTTTGACCGCTTTCTTTGCATCTGCCGTTTTCTTTCCGCCGGTGATGATAAGTTTTCCCGAACCAAAGAGCAGAACGACCACTTTCGGATCGTCGAGCCGGTAGACGAGTCCCGGAAACTGCTCGGGTTCATACTCGATCTTGTCCAGATTGAAGCTCATCGCGATCTTGTTGAGATTGATGCGGCTTCCAAGGTCGGCCGAGGTGACGATGTTTTGAACGGTGTAGGTCGGGTTGTCCAGAATGTTGATCTTGAGCTCTTTTAGGAGAGCTACCAGGTATTCCAGTCCTTTGGTCAGATTCTCGAGGCTTTTGGCGCCGGTAAGGACGACTTTTCCCGATCCGAAAACCAGGGCCGCAATTTTCGGATTCTGCATGCGCAGGACGACTCCGGGGAAACGCTGTTTATTATATTCCGCTCCCGGAATCTGGGCGGCGAGCGCCACAAGGTCCAGACTGTCATTCACCTTGGTTGATGCAACAATATTCTCAATCTTCAGCGAGTCTTCGGGAAGGTTTGACATATTTATAAGTTAATACAGGTTAGTATATAAATACTCGTGTGGGTTGCTTAAAAAAAGAGGGGGAAAATATGCTTAATCGTATTCACGCCAGGTATGTTTGCATTTCGTGCAGCGGAAGAATCTTACTTCGGATTCATCAGCACTGCGTAACTGGCGGAGCCACCACTCGGCGATGCCGTGACCGCAGTTTGGACATTTGATGGCGATTGTTGGTTTGGTTCCCATATCCGCGCCTTCTTCCACGATCAGAATGTCGTTTTCCTGCATGTAAGCGACTTTTTTCATCTGCTCCTTATTTTCGGCGGTGATGGTTTCGGTATATCCACATTTTGAACAGCAGAGCTGTCCGTCTTTTGATTTCATCAGCTTCCCGCATGTTGGGCAGAACATCATAGAATACACTATTGGTTTTTCAACGTTAAATAGCCTTATGAAGCCGGCAGGTTCGGCTGGCAAACCCATTTATCCAACCATGCCCAACCAATAAGCATCGATATGCTGGATACTCTGATACTCTGCACATTAATCATCAGTCTGGTCGCATTTCTTCTCACGCTGATTCCTGGAAAATATGACAAATATACTGCGATTACAGGATGGATCATGGTGGAACTCAGCTTCCTTTTCATGCTCCCTGATCTTCTTGAAGAGGGAAATTTTTTTTATCCGCTGCTCGCCATCGCCGGAATCCCGCTCGTATATATTACCATTAAACGTCTGCTCATCCGTGACCAGCATATCCTCAGACTCACCTATGCGGCGGCCATCTGTGGAATCGTTTATGCCCCGTTTGCCATATTCACTGGACTCGGCAACAGGCTCATCTCAATAGTGGTGTTTTGTATCCGAAAGGTGTTTGATATAATCAGTTTTCCCTACATCATGGCTGATTGGAATATCTTCGAGTCGGTATGGACCGTTCCGGGCCAGACATATGGCTACATGGATCAGATCATTCTCGGATGTACCGGAATTACGGCGATCGCGATCCTTCTGGGCGTGATAGCTCTCACCAAAACCTCTTTGGCGCAGAAAATCGGGCTTACGCTTCTGGTCTGCGTGCCGATATTTATCATCAACATCTTTAGGAACGTCTTTGTCATCATGGCCTACTTCGGGCAGTGGTTCCCCTGGTTCGAGGAGGAGCTCACCCACCCGACGATTCCTGGATATGCAAGCTTTTTCTGGTCCCACAATGTCATCTGCGAAGGAGCGGCGTTCCTTCTCATCCTCGTTATCGCCTACCTTCTCTTCCGGTTCTCGCCCGGACTGATCAGCAATATCCGTGAGATCCTCTTTATTTACCGAGACGATATCCGGTTGATGCTCGGCAAAAAGCCGCGGACATAAATATGGACTGTCCGTTCTGTACTGATGATTCATCTTTGTTCGGGAACGATCTCGCCTATGTAAAATGGGATCTCTACCCTGTCTCGCCGGGGCACGTCCTTATTATTCCCCGCCGGCACGTCTCCTCCTGGTTTGATCTCACCGCAGACGAACATGCGGCCGTGAGTGAACTTATCGGGCGTGCCAGAGAGCATCTGGATAAACTCTACTCGCCTGCCGGATACAATATCGGCGTGAACTGCGGGGAAGCTGCCGGCCAGACGGTCATGCATGCCCATCTCCATCTTATCCCAAGATATGCGGGTGATGTACCTAATCCTCGGGGCGGAATCAGGGCCGTAATTCGGGCAAAACAGGATTATCCGAACCTGGAATGACGCCATTTATATAGGATGAGCGGGATTAAATATTATTTATATGTACAAATCCATCGACGAAATAAATGAACGTATTCGTGATGGAAGTGTCCGTGTGGTCAGCGCTGAAGAGATGCCGGATATCGTCGATGAACTCGGCGTTACCGGGGCACTCAAAGAAGTGGACGTGGTCACCACCGGCACTTTCGGCGCGATGTGCTCATCCGGAGCTTTTTTGAACTTCGGCCACTCGGAAATCCCAATAAGAATGGAAAAAATGTGGCTGAATAACGTCGAGGCCTATGCAGGAATAGCAGCCGTCGACTGTTATATCGGAGCAACCCAGGAGTCCACCACGAGAAACTCGGAATACGGCGGGGCCCACGTTATCGAGGACCTTATCGCCGGAAAATCCGTGGAACTCCACGCCCGGGCAAAAGGGACCGACTGCTACCCGAGAACCTCAATAACCAATGAATTTACCATAGATGAACTGAATCAGGCAATAATGGTCAACCCGAGGAACTCGTATCAATCCTATAATGCCGCGACCAATATGAGCGATCGGGCAATACGGACCTATATGGGATTCCTTCTTCCGTCTCACAGAAATATCACCTACTCGGGAGCCGGCTGTCTCTCTCCTCTTCCAAATGATCCGACCTTGTCGGTTATCGGATCCGGAACCCCGATCTTTATCGGCGGAGCGAACGGTGTCGTTGTCGGGGAAGGCACGCAGTCTTCCCCTGGAGCCGGGTTTGGAACCCTCATGACTTCCGGAAACATGAAGGATATGTCTCCCGATTTCATCCGGGCGGCAACCATGACCGGATACGGCGTGACGATGTATGTCGGTGTGGGTATCCCGATCCCTCTCTTGAATGAGGAGATCGTTAAGCACACCGCGGTCCGCGACGAGGATCTGAAGACGAGCATCGTCGATTATGGAACTCCGTTCAGGGACAGACCCGTGATCCGCGAGGTCACCTATGCCGAGCTGAAGAGCGGCTCGATCGAGATCGACGGCGAAGAGGTCCGCTGTTCTCCGCTCTCCAGTTACAAGAAGGCCCGTGAGGTCGCAGCCGAACTAAAGAACCGGATCGAAAACGGTTCTTTTACGATGGCTCTGGCCTCCCGCCCGATCGATTCCCAGAAGAGGAACAAACCGATGGCGGAGAAGGGGTATGTCTGTCATGTCAACGAGATGATGGTCTCGACCTTTGTGACCATCACGGGACAGGAGAGCGTCAAGGAGGCTGCCAAACGTCTCCTGAAAGGCGAGACGAACCATCTCCCGGTGATCGATGCGGAGAACCATTTGATTGGTATCGTGACGACCTACGATGTCTCCAAGGCCTTTGCGAACGATGCGCAGGATCTTACCGTGTCCGAGATAATGACCAAAAACGTCATCACGATCGCCCCGGACGCGCCGGTGGACTTTGCCGCACGGACCCTTCAGCAGCACAACATCGGCGCCCTTGTCGTGATCGATGCATCCAGACATATCCTCGGCATGCTCAACTCGTATGATCTCGGCGATCTTGTCGGCGGGAGGGGACGAAGATGAAACTGATGGTCGAGTTCGATTCGGACGGAGTCCAGTATCCAAACATCGCCGCCGCCATCCTTCGGTCCGGCGTGATGGTGAATGTGGAACGCGCCCTTATCGACGGGGACGAGGGCTGGGCGCTGCTCGATGTCGATGACCGCGATGCGGGAAAATTCATCGCCGCCCTTACAAGAAAAGGAGTCTCGATCCGGATCCAGAAGGATGCGGTGTCCCACAGCCGTACGGACTGCGTGGACTGCGGACTGTGCATCAGCATCTGTCAAAAGCAGGTGTTCTCCTTCGATGAAAACTGGCAGCTCGTCGTCGACTCGGAGCGGTGCGTCCTCTGCGGCAGATGTGCGACCTACTGCCCCCAGCGTGCCCTGAGTATCCAGAAGTAATGATCCGCGAGAAGTTCGCGTACCGCGAAACGATCACCACGATCCTTGCCGACGATACTTCACATGTTGAAGCGGCAAAGGGAGGGATGATCGCGGCCCGGACCGGTGTTGAAGAGTATCTTCTGACCGATCCCTTTTTTCAGATGAGTTACAGTCCGGTCTCTGCCCCGGCAGATGCGCCGGAGTCGGTCCGGTGTATGGCCGCTGCCTCGTTCGAGGCGGATGTCGGGCCTATGGCGGCTGTCGCGGCGACGATCGGCTGGGCAGGCGTCAAAGCGATGCAGAATCGGGGGGCCGCCTTTGGGTTGATTGACAACGGCGGGGATATCGTGCTGTTTTCAAATCGTGAACTGCGGGTCGGGATCTATGCAGGCCCCGCCCCTTCATCCGGGAAGTTCGCATTCCTCATCACGCCGCAGACCGAAATCCTTGGGATATGCACGTCGTCTGCGACCGTCGGGCCTTCGGTCTCGTTTGGGATCGCAGATTCGGTGACCTGTTTTTCCCATGATCCTGCAAAGGCGGATGCCTGGGCGACTGGTCTTTGTAATATCTTAACTCCGGAAAACTTTGACAAGGTCATGAAAAAAGTGGAAGAGTCCTCGGTCTTTGCCGTGTATGCGGTGATCGGCGACTGGATCGGCCGGTGGGGGGATCTGCCCGAGATCGTGCCGGCGCATGTCAGCTATGATCTGATCACGAAAGGTTAGGCGGACATCTCTTTTGCATACTTCACCGCTTCCCGGGAGGATCCCGGGCCGGAAAATGCTTTCAGGAATTTTTCTCCATCCCAGACCGCGATGAAAAACAGCGAACTCTTTTTATCGAATCCGAAGATGATCTCGGAAAGCTCCACATTGGCGATTTTAATCCCGCGCAGGAGCTGCGAAGAGGGCTGGAGCAGCAGACGTTCATAGATATCGATCTCCGGCTCCTCCTCGAATGCGTAGATGTAGGTCTGCAGGGCATTGGTCAGGTCCGAAGTGCAGAGCCGGACCGCCGTCTCTTTAGGCAGCTGACGAATGAGTTCGGCGAGTCTGAAATCATCATCCCCCGATGCTTCGTAGAGTTCATCGGCAAGAGGTTCAAGATCCGAGGCGGAGGTATATGCCATTACGCTGTACTTTTCTGTTGCGTGAATCAATAAAGTATAATGTCTATCTCTTCCTAATTGTTAGGACATGAGAAATGAGGACGTGGACTGGGCACTATTTCATATGATCCCGGAGAATGGGATGCGGACGATCGCAGAACTTGCGGAGCAGTCCGGATTTTCCGAGGATGAAATCAGAGCTTCCCTTGCACGCCTCCAAAAAGCCTGTCTTATCCATGTAAAAGGCGAGGTCGTCTGTGCTCTCTCGATCACCGATATGTTCATGATGAACGAAATACAGCAGCCCTCCTCCGACATCTACATCGAAGACGGCATCATCAAGGTACGAAAATGAATCTCAAACCCGAATCCTATATCCTTAGAATAGGACACCGTCCCGAAAGGGATCAGCGTGTCACCACCCATGTCGGTTTAAGCTCCCGTGCTCTTGGGGCAAGCGGCATGTATCTGGCAGCCGACGATGCAAAGGTCGCCGACAGTATAACCGATGTCGCAACAAGGTTCGGCGGGACCTTCTTCTGCGAAAACAATGTCAAATGGAAGTCCTGCATCAATCAGTTCAAAAAGAGCGGCGGAAAAGTCGTCCACCTGACGATGTACGGTCTTAGGCTTCAGGACGTAATCGCCGATATCAGAAAGGAGGAGAAGGTCATGATCGTTGTAGGTGCGGAAAAAGTCCCGGGCGATCTGTACGAACTTGCCGACTACAATGTTGCCGTCGCAAATCAGCCCCACTCCGAGATCTCCGCCCTTGCTCTCTGTCTCGATCATCTGTATGAAGGAAAGGAGCTCGACCTCGCATTTCCCGATGCCGAACTTGAAGTCCTGCCGACGAAGATAGGGAAGACTACGATCAAACACGAACACGACCAAGAAAAACCATGAAGAGTGTTCTCGTCGCCGGATATACGACCCGCCACGTTGCCGCCTCGGCATCCCGTGCCGGGTATGACGTCTACGCAGTAGATCATTTCTGCGACCAGGATCTGATCTGGTACACGAAGGATCATCTCGCCTTCGATGAACTGGACGAACTGCCATTTGCTGTTGAAGAGATGATGGAAACGCATGATATCGACCATGTCGTTACCACCTCCGGCGCGGAACTTCTCGAAATATCCAACCGTCTTGGAACGCCCGCACATATTGCAGAACGGTTCATGGACAAGGGAAAGACCCAGGATTTTTTCGAAGATCTCGGCGCTCCGGTCCCCAAAAGGCTTGGTCCGGGCGAGTATCCGGCGATGATGAAAACCTTATCCGGTGCGGGTGGCTGGCGGAATGCCTGTGTTCACTCCGATGCCGAACGTGAAGCCTGGGAGGAGTTTGCCGACTATGCTCCCTGCATGGCCCAGGAGCCGATCGACGGCCAGCCGGCAAGCGTTTCATGCCTTGGGACCGGCGATGCGGCCCTTGCTCTCTGTGCAAACGAGCAGATCCTTAGAGGCGGCGACTCCTGTGCCTACGCATTTTCCGGTTCGCTGACCCCGTGCAAACATCCGCTTGCCGAGCGCATGATGGAACTTGCAGAGCAGATCATCGCTGAAAGCGGCTGTGTGGGTTCGGTCGGCGTGGACTTCGTCCTGACTGATGACGAGGCCTATGCGATCGAAATAAATCCCCGGTTCCAGGGAACCGTCGAGACGGTTGAAACCGCTCTCGGCATGAATCTTTTTTCCTTACACCGTGATGCCTGTATGGGCATCCTGCCGGAAAAACGCCCCGAACCGGTGTGTTTCGGCGTAAGAAAGATCCTTGCAGCGCCCAGAAATATCACGATTCAAAAAGAAATGTCCGCTCTGCGAAGCACGATCACCGACATTCCCTACCCCGGTACATCTTTTGAGGAAGGGGAGGTAATGTTCTCCGTGACTGGTTCCGGACCGACCCGCGAGGATGCTTTCTCCTCGCTGGATAAAAATATTAGGGATGCCCTACAATTTATTAAGGAATGACGGTCATCACAGAAGAGCAACTCGGGAATCCGGCAATCTATCAATATCTGCTCAAACTAGTCGGGGAAGAGGGTCTTGAACTCCTTCGCCGCTGGTCAGATGTATCCTATGCACGCAGATGGGTGGAGGAAAAGCTGAGCAGTGAAGATCTTAAGGCAGCCGACAAAGCACGGTTCCTTGCCGAATCAAGACGTTCCGACGAGGATCTTGTCGAAGCGGAACGCAGCGACGAGGAGATCGCCGAACTCACCGGCATCAATCTGAACTCGGTTCGCCACACTCTCTATAACTTATATGAACACCGTCTTGCTGAATACCGCAGGATCAAAAACAACGAAACCGGCTGGCTCACCTATCTTTGGCTTATGCGTATGGATCATATGAACATGGTTCTGCGTAACGAGATGGAGGTCGCAGCGGGAAAACTGGCGGGCAGACTGAGATACGATGAGGCCAACGACTTTTACCAGTGTAAAAACTGCGGTATCACGACGACCTTCAATAATGCCATGACGACCAACTTCTCCTGCCCTCAGTGCGGAACGATGCTGGTGCATTTCGATGACGAACTGATCATCACGGCCTTGAAAAAACGCCTTGCCAAGATGCAGACCGCACTTGATAATGCCTGAATATTCCAAAACTCTTTTTTCCGCCGGATGTGACGCCGGGGTTGTTTCCCACTGCGAAAAAGTTGCCGAGGTCGCCGCACGGTATGTCGGCGAATCGGTCGATTCCGAGTTAGTGCATGCCGGGGCAATGCTGCATGACATCGGGAGATCGAAGACGCATTCGATCAAACATGCCGCGAAAGGAGCGAAGATCTGCCGCCGTCTGGAACTTTCCGAGGATATCGTCAAAATCGTCGGAAGGCATACGGGAGCCGGTCTGACCGAGGATGAGTCGGTGCTTCTCAGTCTCTCTCCTGTTTCTGTTGTGCCGGAGACGCTTGAAGAGAAGATCGTAGCACACGCCGACAATCTCGTGTCCGGATCGCGCGAGGTCACTATCTATCAGCGGATGATGCAGATTGCGGATCTACCGGCCGGATCGAAACGGAAGATCTGGCGTCTGTCGATGGAAGTCGAACTGCTCGCCGAATGATTTTTTTCCAATCAATGGAATATCTTTAAGGGATTTACGTATGGATAATGCACAAAAAGCAGTAGCTACGTTTTCCCAAGGGTTAAACTGTGCACAGTCGGTGTTTTCCTCATTCTCGAACGACCTCGGTGTCGATGAGAAGACCGCAAAGAAAATCGCCGGAAGTTTTGGTTCAGGCATGCGGTACGGCGAAGTTTGCGGCGCCGTCACGGGTGCGCTGATGGTGATCGGCCTAAAATACGGTCCCTCCACTGGCGAAGATCTTGAAGCGAAGGCGAATACAAATGAAAAAACCGTGGAATTTCTCGATGCGTTCAAAGCGGAACACGGCTCAATTCTCTGCCGGGATCTTCTTGGATACGATATTCTGAAGGAGAATGAACTCGCGATCATCAAAGAGAAGGGCCTGTTTAAAACGCTCTGTCCAAAACTGGTTGAGTCGGCCGCCCTGATCCTCGAGAAAAAACTGGATGCATGGGAAGCGGACCAGAGAAAGTAATCCCCATACTCTAAATCTTTCCACAACCCATACTGTTTATCATGTTTTGGCAGCCGCTTAATGTTGAGTCGTGGGTTTCGATGCGCCGCGGCTCGCTGGCCGACGTAAAGGAATCAGTCGAGGCGATTATTGAGGATGTCCGTACCAACGGGGATGCCGCTCTTTTTGCCCTGACGGAAAAGTTCGATAAGCAGAAACTCTCTTCCCTTCAGATATCCCCCGAAGCGATCGATGCAGCGTATGATGAGGTCGATCCTGCCCTTGTCCAGGCACTGATCGAGGCCGAGGCCCGCATCACCCGGTTCCACGAACTCCAGATGGATAAATCGCTCTGGCTCGAGGAAACGGAACCGGGCATCACGCTCGGCGTTAAAACGACACCTCTCGACCGTGTCGGGGCTTATATTCCCGGCGGTAGGGCGGCATATCCTTCCACTGTCCTTATGACCACCGTCGCAGCCCGCGTTGCCGGCGTTCCGGAGATAGTTCTTTTCACGCCGCCGCCGGTAAACCCGCTGACCCTAGTCGCTCTCGATATTGCCGGAGTTACGGAAGCCTACTCTGTAGGCGGAGCCCAGGCAATAGCAGCGCTGGCTCTTGGAACCGAAACGATCCGCCCGGTCCAAAAGATCGTAGGACCTGGAAACGTCTTCGTTACACAGGCAAAAATGCTCCTGCGTGAATCTGCGGAGATCGACTTTCCGGCCGGACCAAGCGAGATCGGCGTTCTTGCAGACGAGTCGGCAAACCCTGCATTCATTGCAGCCGATATCCTTGCTCAGGCCGAACACGACCCGAACGCGGCCTGTGTTCTCGTGACCACATCAGAGAGAATCGCACTGGACGTCGGAGCTGAGATCGAACGTCAGATAAGGTCCGCTCCGCGCCGCGAGATCATGGAAAAAGCTCTAGCCCACTCAGGTTACGTGATCGCCGGGGATCTGGATGAAGCGATCGATCTGATGAATGAGATCGCTCCTGAGCATTTGTCGATTCAGACCGCCGACCCACTTACCACACTTGGAAAAATCCGTCATGCAGGTTCGATTTTTATCGGTCCGTACACGCCGGTTGCCTGCGGGGATTATGCATCAGGAACCAACCATGTTCTCCCAACGGCCGGATATGCAAAGAGCTACTCGGCTCTGGACGTTCACCACTTCATGAAACGTTCGCAGGTCCAGATGGTCACAAAAGAAGGCCTGGGCATGATCGGCGATGTTGTGGAGATACTGGCAGAAGCCGAAGGGCTTGCCGCCCATGCCGCGTCGGTAACGATCCGTCGGTCCTGATTTTTTCTTTTTTTAGAAATATTTCGTAAAAGGAACGTTTCACGTCTACCTACATCTTTTAAAAATAGATCAGAGAGATGCCTTGGAAGTGAAAGCTCACTTCCCGGCCAACTCTGTAATTGGTTTTCCTGTAGCTGGGTGAAGATTATTTCTCTTCGCCGAACACGTTCTCGTAGATCATGTCGGAGCCGGTTGCATGCAGACGGGCGCGCTCGTCGATTTCTTCGGCGAATGCGAGGACTGGGAGTTCCATGTCCATACCCGGCTTGTGACCGAACATCTTTTCAAGCTCGACCTGCTGGGCGTGCATGAAGAGTGAGTTCGGGATGTTCTGTGGGCAGACGTCGGTACACTGACCGCAGTTCACACAGGAGTCTGCGATGTGGGCGAATCTTATCATCTGGAACATGAAGTCCGGCGGAACCTGACCTGGTCTGACGAGGTGTGGCTTCTTGGTGGAGCACTCAACACAGTAACAGATCGGGCAGTTTTCGATACAACCGTAGCATTTAATGCAGCGCCCGGTCTCTGCCATGATGTATTTCAGGCGGTCGGTACCTTCGCCGATCTCTGCAAACTGTTTTGCCTGGTTCTTCTTACCCATCTTGACCATGACGTTTTCGATCTTGTCACGGATCTCGAGGCCTTTCTCGTCGGGTGCTGAGGTTGCGAGGACGCCTGCTTTCACAGCGCCGTCGAAGACCATTGCACCTTTGTCGGAGCAGATCTCAACGAAGGTTGCCTTACCGGCTTTCTCGCCGACGACACCCCAGTTACCGCAGACGATATCGGTCTGGCGTGGGATCTTGGTTTCGCAGCGCTGGCAGTTCTTTCTCCGGCCAAGACCTTCCTCTTCGAGGTCGTCGATCTTGATGCCTTTGTGCTGACCGTCTTTGGTCATAACGATGAACTGTCCCTTGTCGATCTCTTCCTTGACGACGTCGTTGGGGTCAATGCCGTATTTCTCGGTGATCATCTTGCGTGCAAGGACCGGGGAGACGGATCCTCCGCAGTTAAGACCGATCATGACGATGTTGTCGAGGTTGATCTGCTGGCGTTTTGCAAGCTCGTACATTGCTTTTGCGTCGCATCCTTTGCAGGTGACGGCAAGTTTCATGTCTTTTGCACCGTTGAGGTACTTTTTGATGAGCTTGGGCAACAACAGGGTTCCGCAGTGGAGGGAACCGGCGGACTTTACGAGGTCTGCCGGGTCGGTGATTACGACAGGTTCTGCGTCGAAGACATCGGCACCTTTCTGAACGGTGAGTACTGCGTCGACGGTCTTGCTCTCAAGGAGGTACTTGAGAATTGAGGTTACTGCTCCGCCGCATTCACCTTTAATATCGGATACGTTAGTCCATGCGTAGAACATATCGCCTTTTGCTGACATTTTTAGGCCTCCGCAATCTTTTCAACTTTCACAGCACATGCCTTGAACTCCGGAATCTTACAAACCGGGTCGAGTGCATTGTTGGTCAGCATGTTTGCTGCACATTCAACGAAGTGGAAGGGCATGAACATAACGCCTTTCATGATGTCAGGGGTGACTTTTGCACCGACAATGACTTCGCCGCGGCGGGTCATTGCTTTGACCTTTTCACCGTCGGTGATGCCGAGTTCGGCTGCGTCTTCGGTGTTGATCTCGATCCATCCGGTCGGGACCTCGTGGTCAAGACTGTCGGATCTGCGGGTCATGGTACCAGTGTGCCAGTGCCAGAGACAGCGGCCGGTGGTAAGGATGAACGGATACTCTGCGTCCGGGACCTCGGCAGGTGCTTTCCACTCGCATGGGAAGAAAATACCAAGTCCATCCGGGTGGGCAAACTTTGCACCGTGAAGGATCGGAGTTCCCGGGTGGGTCTCTTCTGGGCATGGCCAGTGAAGTGCTTCGGGTTTGTCGAGTCTTTCGTAGGTCATTCCGCGGTAGGACGGGGTGAGCATTCTCATCTCGTTGAAGACATCCTCGGAGGTCTTCCACGGGAACTGGGCTGCGTAGCCCATCTTTGCAGCGACCATTGCGATGATTTCCCAGTCGAGTTTTGCCTCTCCGGGGGCATCCTGTGCCTTTCTCCATTTCTGGACACGGCGTTCGGTCGAGGTCTGGGTCCCGTCACGTTCTGCGTAGCAGGTTGCCGGAAGAACGACGTCTGCAAATTCGGCAGTCTCGGTCATGAAGATATCCTGGACGACCATGAACTCGACTTCTTCAAGAGCGTGCTTGACGTGAGTCAGATCCGGATCGGAAAGCATCGGGTTCTCACCCATGATGTAGAGTGCTTTGAGCTCTCCGGGCTTGTCGGTTAAGACATCCATCATAACGGTGACTTCGTAACCGTTCTTCGGTTCGCAGATACCGTCTGGGAAGCCCCAGCCTTCTTCGAATTTCTTGTGTGCAGCCGGGTCGATGACTTTCTGGTATGCAGTGAAGCTGACTGGAAGTGCTCCCATATCGCAGGCTCCCTGCACATTGTTCTGTCCACGAAGTGCGTTGACACCGGTTCCGGGGCGACCGAGGTTGCCGCAGAGCATCTGGATGTTTGCGACGGAGTGAACGTTGTCGACACCAACGGTGTGCTGGGTGATACCCATGGAATAGAGGATGGCAGTTGCGCCGGAGGTTCCGATCCACTCTGCTGCCTGCTTGAGCTGGGCTGCCGGGATACCGGAGATCTTCTCGACATTTTCAGGCGAGTAGGTGTCCTTCATGACGATTTCTTTCATTGCTTCGTAGTCTTTTGTACGGTTTGCAATGAATTCCTTGTTTTCCCAGCCGTTCTTGATGATGAGCTGCATCAGACCGTTGAGGATTGCCACATCGGATCCGCTGCGGAACTGCATGTAGAGATCTGCCTGCTTTCCGGTCGGGGTGTAACGCGGGTCTGCGTAGATGATCTTGGCACCGTTCTTCTTGGCCATGGTTACACGGCGTCCGATCAGCGGGTGCTGCTCGAAGGTGTTGGAACCAAGAATAAAGAGGCATTTTGACTGCTCGATATCAAGAATGCTGTTGGTCATTGCACCGGAGCCAAAAGAGGTTGCGAGACCGGCAACGGTGGAGGAGTGGCACAGACGTGCACAGTGGTCGATATGAGTCGTCTTGAACACACCACGGGCAAGCTTCATCATAGCGTAGTTGTCCTCGTTAGAGGTTCTGGCGGATGCAAGACATGCAATCTCGGAGGGCTTGAATGTCTTCATCTTCTGTGCGATGTAGTCAGTTGCTTCATCCCAGCTTGCCGGAACGAATTTACCGTCCTTCTTGATAAGAGGGGTGGTAAGTCTGTCGGGGCTGTTGACGAACTCAAATGCGTACATGCCTTTTGGACACAGTTTACCTTCGTTGACAGGTGAACGGGTGAAGGGAGTGACCCCAACGGTTTTTCCGTCACGGACAACGAGGTTGAATGAGCAACCGGTTCCGCAGTACGGACAGGTTGTTGTTACATACTTCAAATCAGTCATGTGTAAAACCTCATATGAATATAGGTTTGAAACTGTCCATATTAACCTTCATCCAGACTTAGTATTTTAAGTTAACATTAATTTGTGTTAGTTTACATGATAACTAAAATGCCTTTGAAAATTTAAAATATGTTTACAAATAAAGATTGTAAAAAGAATTGTTTGATTTATGATATACGGTCAAATTGAGCCAGTTTTGGCAATACGCGCAATTTGCGGGCTTATTCTCATTTTGGAAGCGGGGGGAGAATATGGGTGTTTCTTCAAATTAGGGGAATTTACTGAGGTTTTTAAAAAAATATATGATTAATATTGGTGGGTTTGAATAATTTGGGGTGCGCCGCACGATAAACAAGGGTCATTTTGTTTGTCAGATGGGATAAAAGGATTATTATAGTATTCAAGTGATACACTACCTTTGTGCCCAAACCGTTGCTTACCGATCGTCAAAAGATGGTGATTCAATACCGTAAGGATGGTTTGACCCAGCAGGAGATCGCCGATCTTCTTCAGACAACCAGATCGAATATCAGTCTGATCGAAAAGTCGGCAAATGAAAATATCCGGCTGGCAAAAGAAGCTCTGGCGTATGTCTACTCCCAAAATTCCACACTTATATGTACCCTTGCAGCAGGTAGCGAACTGACTCGTGAGGCTTACTCGATCTACAAATCAGCCCGTCAGCTCAATATTAAAGTACAATATGACACAGGAGCTTTGATCAACCGGATCATGCTTGCCGTTCCAGAAAAACTTGCCGGGACCACAGTAAAAGAAGACATCAACATTTATCTCAATTCAACAGGCATCATTTATGTCTACTAACTTTTTGCTGAATTATGTTCAGCCATGCTTTAGTCGAAACAGTCATGCGCTGTCACTTTTTTCCCCGAATATTGATCTTTAGAAATCGGTAGTTGTATACCACTTTGATATATCATTTGGTTAGCAAAATATACTAAAATATTGTCTTTGAAAAATCAAAAATTATAGCCTCAAATATGTTGAATATTTTAGAAAAATTTGTTAAATTAATCTAATTGACCTCTATAAAATCTCACAATCCTATTTATAATCTGCATAATAAACATTAATATGTATGAAAAAATTATTGTCCGTATTGGGCGTGTTTCTCATCCTGTTTGCAGTCATCTTTGCGGCAGGGTGTGTTACCGCTGAACAACAGGAGCCCACTCAGCTCAAAATCGCAACAACCACTTCTCTTTACGACACCGGTCTTCTTGACGCCGTTCAGGATTATTATCTGGACAAATACAACGTTGATCTTCTGATCACTTCCCAAGGTACCGGCAAAGCCATAGCCTCCGCCAAGAACGGCGATGTTGATGTACTTTTGGTTCACTCTCCAGCACAGGAAGCAGCATTTATCGATGAGGGATATGGGGTCAATCACCGTGGTATTGCCTATAACTACTTCGTTATTGTCGGTCCGGCCGATGATCCGGCAGGAATCGCCGGTATGACTCCTGAAGATGCAGTTACCAAACTCAAGGAACTTGGCGATGCAGGAACTGAAGGTATTATCTTTGTTTCCCGCGGTGACAACTCAGGAACCCACTCTGCAGAAAAGAACATCTGGAAATGTGCCGGATTCAACTACACTACACAGATCACCGGATCAGGGCCCTGGTACAAAGAGACTGGAGCAGGCATGGGCGACTCCCTGACCACAGCCGGTCAGCTCGGCGCTTACATCCTTACGGACGAAGCAACCTATCTTACCTACAAGAAAAACAATAACCTCCCGCTTGAAGTCATCATTGACGAAGGAACCTCTCTTCTGAACCGGTACACCGTCATGACGATCAACCCGGAGAAATTCCCCGACACTAATGTTGTTGATGCGACTGACTTCACCAACTGGTTAATCTCCAAAGAGGGACAGGACTTCATCGGCGCATTTGGTGTCGAGACCTACGGTAAACCTCTGTTCATCCCGATGAGCACAGTTGCCAACAGCACTCTTCCGCCGTTCAACATTGATTGTAAAACCCCTGTAGTCGTCCCGACTGCATAAAAAACATCAACCCATCTTTTTTTTAATTTACACAGCAAAGGATACAATACACATGGGCGAGATTACTGACGGATTTATTGAGGCCGTAAATCTCATCGTCACCTTGAACCCGGAAATAATGGAAATTGCCGCCAGGAGTTTGTATGTGTCCGTCGCGGCAACGCTGGTTGCGGCGCTGATCGCCATCCCGCTTGGCGCTCTCATTTATTATTATGATTTCCGCGGGAAACGTGCCGTGATCAATCTCGTCCAGACCTTATATGCCCTTCCAACTGTGATTGTCGGTTTGCTGGTCTATCTTCTCGTATCCTATTCTGGGCCGTTGGGCTTTATGAATCTCCTCTATACGACCAATGCGATGATCATTGCTCAGGTCATTTTAGTCTCTCCGCTGATCGTCGGGTTCACGATTGCCGGTCTCTCCGGTCTGGATAAGGAGATGAAGTATACGACTATGGCTTTGAACGCCCGTGCCTACCGTGCGATCCTGACACTGGTTCGGGAAGCGAAGTTTGCCATCCTTTCGGCGGTTGTTCTGGCATTCGGCCGTGCCATCGCCGAAGTCGGCGCCGTGATGATGGTCGGTGGAAACATCCGGCACTTTACCCGGACGCTTACAACGGCCATTACGCTCAACACATCCATGGGTGACTTTGCCATGTCCATCGCGCTCGGAATCATTCTTCTTACAATTGCGTTGATCGTCAACTGCGGTGTGAATATTCTCCAGCACTATCACGGGAGGGTCAAAGATGAGTGAGGATATAATTACTGCCCGCGGCCTTGCAAAAAGCTACGGAAAAAAAGAGGTTGTCCGGCCGCTTGATTTCTCGGTGAAAAAAGGCGAGATCCTGGCAATCATCGGTCCCTCGGGAGCCGGGAAAAGTACGCTTATGCGAATGCTCGACACCATCGAACCAGCCTCCAAAGGAGAACTGATCATCTTCGGCGAACCCGTAACGAAGCGTTCGATGCATGCACTTCGGGGGAGAATGGGGATGCTGTTTCAAAAGACGGTTCTCTTTGACAGAACCGTTGCGGAAAATGTCGAGCTTGGTCTTTCCTATCGCAATCTTCCGAAAAAGGAACGGATGGAGCGGGTTTCAGCCATCCTTGAAAGTATGGGCCTGAGTCGTTTTGCCGAGCGCGGTGGCCATTCTCTCTCAGGCGGGGAGGGGCAGAGGATATCGTTTGCCCGGGTTCTCGTTACACGCCCGGAGATCCTCTTTCTGGATGAGCCTACGGCAAATCTGGATCCAGTCTCGACTCAGGTTCTTGAGGAGCTGATTCTCCATGAAAACCGCGTGAACAAAACGACCATCATAATTAATACGCACGATCAGGCGCAGGGTCAGCGTCTTGCCGACCGGGTTGCCGTGATGATTGATGGGGCGTTCGCACAGATTGGGCCGGTCGATGAAGTGTTTTATCAGCCGGTCAATGAACATGTGGCAAAGTTCGTCGGAGTCCAGAATATCTTCACCGGTTCTGTCAGAAACGGAAGTGCCGTCTCCGGAGGTGTCGTTTTCTGTCATGTTCCTAAGTTCACCGAAGGAGGCGTTGTCATCATGCTCAGGGCAGAAGATATCTCTCTGTCAAAAACGGCCGTTCCCGACACACTGGTCTCCGTTCCGGGTGTCGTGGTGTCATCGGTCAGGTCCGGAGCGTTCATGGATGTTGTCGTGAATGCAGGCTGTCTTTTCAAGGTCATCGTGCCGTTTAGACAGACAGGGGATGTGTATGTTCCTGGTGAACATGTCCGGCTCGGATGGCGTTCCGATGTAGTGCATGTGATCCCGAAAACATCATAACTATGAAGAGGGCTGCGTGCCAACATATATTCTTGATGGCACAACCTCTTTCAGAAGATGCTATTTTTACGTGCGGGAGAAAACTCCTGATTGCCGAAGGCAAGATCTCGTTCACCATCAGTTCCGACGGGATCGAAGTGAAGTTCCCAACTACCCGTAAAATATCGACGGAACTCGACGTGCCGCATTACTATGTCCTTCCCTACTTTGCCGGACTTGAGGCGAACGGGTATCTTACCCGGACAGAGCGGGTCGGGATCTTTACAACACCGGCAGGGTCACGCCGCCTCTTTACCGGAATATCCGACGAAGAACAGGCTCAGGTGGAAAAAATTCTCGGCAGAAAAATAATGGACGCTCTTTTTGAAACGGAAGTATGAGTTCTCTCTCAATACGATACGTATTTTTCCCGGTTTTCGGGTCTGATAAAAAAGAAAAATATTAGAGCTTCTGTCCGCATTCAGGACAGAACTTTGTTCCGGCAGGGACCACGGCATTGCATTTCGGGCATCTCCTGATGGTCTCGACTTTTGTACCGCACTCGGGGCAGAATTTAGCGCCTGGTGCAAGAGTCGCTCCGCAGTTTGTGCAGGTTGAACCGCCCGCAGGCACCATCTTCTGGCCGCACTCCGGGCAGAACTTCGTGCCTGCCGGGACCTTTGCTCCGCAGTTGCTGCATGTCTCCATTTTCCCGGTCGGTTGTTGTGCTGCAGCCTGGCCTGCTCCCGGCTGACCGCCAAAGGGAGCCGGCTGGCCTCCTGCACCTGCCATGCTCTGGGTCATCATGCCGCCCATGCTCATTCCGGCGCCCATTCCTGCACCCATCATGGCAAATCCGGAGCCTTCTCCGCCTTGGGCGGCTCCCTGTCCGATGCCTTCGATAGCTTTTCCGGACTCATACTGGAGATAGTTCACGCCCAGAGCAGACATTGCTCCGCGTTTGTTGATCGCTTCCTGAACCTCTTCGGGCATGTTGATGTTCAGGCCGGCAAACTTCATGATCTTCAGACCGTACACTTCTGTCTCGGTCGTCAGTTTGCCAAGGCAGAGCTGCTCGATCTCCTGCAGATATGCAGGCATATCCAGAACACCCATCTGCTTCTTTGCTTTCAGCTCGCCGAGGGTATCGTTTAAGATCATCACGATCTGCGATTTCAGCCACTCGACGATCTCCTCGGATTTCGTCAGGCCTTTTGTTCCGACGAACTGGGTGATCAGAAGCAGCGGATCGACAACTTTGTAGGAGAACTGACCGAAGATTCTGAGCTGGACAACACCGAAGTCCACATCGCGGAATGCAAGAGGCTGCGGAGTCCCGAACTTATCCCGGAACTCACGCTTCTGTGCCCAGTAGAACTCTCCGATCTGAACGTTTCCAACAACAGTTCCAAGAATACTTTTCAGGACCGGGATGTTCTCGGTCGTCAGGGCATATCTGTCGGGGCGGTCGAAAACGACGAGAGCTTTCCCGTCCCGGAAGAAGATACCATACTCATCCTCGCGGACGAGCACGTTGTCGTTCCACATAACGTTTCTTGGGAGACGCCAGATGACGTTGTCACCCTTCTGATCATCGACCCAGTAGAAGCCTTTTCTGGATTCTGCACCCTCGATATCCGAACCGGAGCCGATGGTTTTGTTTGTTTTTGAGAAGAAACTCATTAGAATGCACCAATGCCTGCCATGTCAACGCTGCGTTTGTCGAAAATTACCGTAAACTCGCTGAACCCGGATTTGATCTCCCGGAGTCTGTCTGCTGTTTTGTTAAAGTTTCCTGCATCGGCACTGCTGAATGCGGCCTTCGCCAGGTCCCCGATTCCACGAATTCCGTCAAGCAATGCGAGATCATATTCATACAGGGTGTTCAGTTCCGGCGTCTTGACACGGGTTGCTGCGGAGATGCCTGAGTATCCCTGCTCGGCATGGCGGATCTTTGCTTCTGCGGTCTTTGCCTGCGAGATTGCCGCGGCCAGATCGTTCATCAGATCAAGTTCGAGTGCCCGGCTGGCCGACTCGCGGGTCTGCTCCAGAGGCAGGAGAACGTTGTTTTTCAACTCGTCTGCAAGCTGCAGGCGCAGCATCGAATCGGCAATCCGGATATCCTCTTTCTGCCGGTATCCCCGAAATCCCGGGACGCAGAGCTGGATTTTTTTGATCAGACCGCGGTCTTCCTCAACTTTGTCGCGTAAATCTACTGTCATGGTTTGTTTATTTTTTTAGTATCAGGAAAATAATGGCACCTGCCGCCACGATCACCAGCGCTGCTCCAATCAGGACCGGCGTGCTGATGACCGGAAATATCGTCGTCAGCAGGCCCTGAACGAGAAGAAGTACTCCGGCAAGGATCATGAGGAGAGGGAAAACCGGTGATCTCCGCTGGCCCATGAACATGGCCAGACAACACGAGATCACGCCGACACCTGTCAGAAAGATGCCGGTCCCTTCCCAAAATCCTACTGCCGGTACAAGATACGTCACCAGAATGGAGATGCCGAGCATCAATATGACGGATGCCCAAATCAGGTGTATACGTTTCTCTTCAACATCACTCATGAGAAATACCTAATACATATTTGTCATTGGTTTTGTATGCGGGAAGATAAAGCACTTTTGTGCTGTTTATCTTAAAATCATACTCAAGTTTCTGGAGCGTGCCTGGGATCTCCGTTTCATAGCGCAGAAACAGGAATTCGGCATTTTCTCCGGCTATTCCTTTCTCCATCGTCATCACGGCACGTTTGCCGCCCTTGAAGCTCGAAATGAGATTCAGCACAGGCTGATCAAGCGTCAGTTCCATATTCCATTCCCGACAGAACTCCTCGGGGATCGATGCGGCACACACATAGAAGTCGCGGGTGCCCCGCATCTGTCTTTTGTCTGAAATAAATCTGGAGATTTTTCCGCCGGATATAGTCTCCTTCCTGACATTCAGATCTGCATTCACGATCCAGAACGGGACGTAGATCAGTTCGCCGGAGTAACCGTCTGCAGGCGCCGCAATCGAGTAGGCAACATCGCCCACTTTTCCATCAGCATACAGACTGATGCGTCCGCAGTGACTGCAGGCCAGCATCATGTCGCGTTCCTTGGATTTGAGAGGTGCACCGCATCCTGGGCATTTAAGTTCTTTTAACAGCATCTTGGATCACCTTCATTTGAAGTAGTCATATGTTTCATTGTAGATGGGCTGTACTTTTTTCTGGGTTCTGCCTGATTTGAGGCCTTTTCCGTTCAGCGCTCCTTCTAAGATTTCGTCTCCATATCTGAATCTGTTGTAGAAGTATCCAAGGAGTGCGACGGCCGCGATGAATCCGACCACGAGAACACCAATCCCGATGTCCGTACCTTCGGTAACGATGGCGAGTCCAATTCCAAGACCCACTGCTCCGCCGGAAAGCGCTCCGCCGATACCTGCTGCCGTACTTTGACTGCCCGCATCTCCCGGCGCTCTGCCTGAAACGACCCGTGCCGTGATGCCGTCGACGGTGGCAAAGTAGGTTCTGCCTTCATATGTATACCTCACAATCCAAAACGGATAGTAGACTAAGGTGAAGGCTTTGGGGAAACAGAACGACTGCGAGAAGTGGACCTTGTCCATCCGGGCACTGCCGTCTTCGACTGCCGTCTTCCGGATCGCTCTGCCGCCTTCATCAAATGCGGCATCACGAGAGGAGGTCACGCCGAATGTGACGATCTCCTGATCATCATAGGAGATTGCCTCGGCTCTGTCCGGAATCACGATGCTTTGGATACCAAGATCTCCTGCTTCGCAGGCAATTTCCGAGTAGATGTACTCGCGGTTGATGAGTGCCTCGCGAGGGATCTCGACCTTCTGATTATCCTTTCCGGTTCTCTGTTCTTCGATACCGCAGACACAGGCCTTTCCTCTGGCGATCAGACGCCAGAACGGAAGATACATGGGGTATGCTTCGGTAATCGCCGCTGTCTTCTGCAGATCTTTTGCCTTCGGTCCTGTTCCAAACCATGCATTGACTTTCGCAAGGGCCTTGTCCTTATCGACGGTCATTTTGTACATGACCTTATTTGCCCCTTCGTCTGTTGTCAGTGCGAACACGGATTCACAGAACTTGCAGAGGACTAGATCCTCTCCTTCTTCGCACTGAACCTGACCTCCGCATGACGGACAGGTCATTGAAACAAGGATCTTCTGTGCTTCGCTCATTCTGCCTTCACCTCCTTAGCGGGTTTCTGCCGTTCGACCACTTTGCCTGCAAGAAGTTTTCCTGCGAAAAATCCGGCAATGATCAGAACGAAAAATATCGGATTCACCATTACGCCGAGAATACTTCCAAGAAGGCCTAAGGTGAAGGCAAGTCCCATGACCGCGATGTATGCACTGGAACTGCGGGTGGGAGACGAGGTAGTATAGACTGCTCCGGATGATCCGTCGATGACTGCCTGGTAGGAAGCTCCCTGATATTCATAGGAGATTTCGTAAATCGGGAAATACACGAGTGCCTGGTCGATGGGGGTTCCGGCGAGTTCCGGAAGATACGAATCGATTGCAATATCCGGCTGGATCACGTCTGCGTCCCCGGTCGAGGCTTTCGCATCATAGACGACAACGTTTCCCGGAGGAATCGTGAGGTCCTGCATTCCAGGAAGGAGTGTCCCTTTCGCAGGTTTTGCAAAAACGGTTTCCCTGCCGTTTATTGTCCGGCGGAACCGGAACACCGGGAAGAACTCTTTGGTGAGTTTCGTAATCCTGGCTGCTGACTCGAGATCTTTTGCCTGCGCCGGGCCGGCAGTCCAGCGTTTAAAAATCCCTTTTGCTGCACCCTCGTTTATGGAGAAGGGGAGCAGATAAAAGAACAGCGCAGAACTTCGATCGATATAAGTGACCGTGCCACAGAATGAGCAGGTCGCCATCTGTGTGCCTGGTTTGACCTGAAGTGCTGCGCCGCACTTTGGACACTGAAAATCGGGCATATATTTTTCTTGGTGTCTTAGAGGATAAGGATATCTTCCCGATACGCTCTACAGATCGTTGATTCGGAGAATGCAGGCCGTTTTTTTCTCAACAGCACCAAGCTTGTCAAAGCATTCGGCAAGTAATTCAAGGGTGGGTTTGTCATCGGGCAGAAGAATCAGGGCTCTTTCCAAAGCGCTGACGGCATCTCCGTATTTTTCAAGACCGATCAGGGCTGTGCCTCTTCCTTTCCAGGCTTCAGCATCATTCGGCAGAAGTTCCGTTAATCTCAGGTAGGCTTCCGCTGCTTTTTCATAGCGCTCATCTGCGAGAAGATTGTCTGCGGTAGTCTTCCAGAAGACAGGGTTGTTTGTGGGGTGAAATGTCATAATAAAACTGCAGGAAAATACTCATGACTCGTGGTCATGTTTGACTTGGCAGCACACCCGTGCCGCCGATAAATGCTGATATCGGGATTCGAACCCGAGTCGCCGGCGTGAAAGGCCGGCATGATTGGCCTCTACACTATATCAGCTCAAACTGCCTATAATAGTCTACGCTGATTTATAAAAAGATTTTGATTGATCCCTTTTGATTTCAGGATCAGTATGCATCGCCGGAGTTCTGAGTCTCCGTCTGGAATGATGCAAGAAGTTTTTTGTAGACTGGGCCTGGAACGCCGGTTCCGATCGTTCTGCCGTCTATTTTGGTGATTGCGCAGATTTCTGCGGCCGTTCCTGTGACCATGACTTCGTCGGCGGTGTAAAGATCAAAGAGTCCGAGCTCGCAGATCTCGTAGCGGATCCCGATTTTCGCGCAGATGTCGAGAAGGACAAGGCGGGTGATGCCTTTGAGGTTGTTGATGGTCGGAGGAGTGTAGAGAACGCCGTCTTTTATGAGATAGATGTTGTCGCCGGAACCTTCTGCAAGTTTTCCGGTTCGATCAAGGAAGATGGCTTCGTCGCCGCCCTTGTAGTTTGCCTCGATCTTACCAAGAATGTTGTTCAGGTAGTTGAGGGATTTGATGTTCGGCGGGAGAGTGTCCGGCGGGTTTCTTCTCACACAGACCGTCACCGCGGTAAGACCGGTTTCATAGAGGTCGCCGTACATTGCTCCCCAGGCTGAAGCAGCACAGATGATCGAGGGGTTTGCGCAGTGACGCGGGTCGAGTCCCATAGTTCCGACACCACGCGTAATGATCGGACGGATGTAGGCATCCTTCAGGTTGTTCTGGCGCAGAGTCTCTTTGATGATCTCGGCCATCTCGGCGCGGGTGATCCCGGGATCAAGATCTAAGGCTTTAGCCGAGTCGAAGAGACGGTCAACGTGTTCTTTGAGGCGGAACACACGACCATTGTATGCTCTGATTCCTTCAAACACACCGTCTCCGTAAAGGAATCCGTGGTCGAAAATTGACACGGTTGCCTGTTCTTCAGGCACAAATTTCCCGTTTATGTAAACTAACATGATAAATAATATGTGATGTGGTATGATATAGGATTTTGGTCTATGCATGATAAAATCCGGCGTTCATGCGTTTATTTCGGTGATAGTGTCGGAAAAAACGAGGGTTCATGCAGGGTGATTTTTCAGGATATCCCGGCCCCGCCAAATACTTATACCGTTACATCCCACAATCACGGTATGTCAGTACAAAACGGCGATACAATACGCGTACACTACATTGGAGAATTAACCGACGGCACACGTTTCGACTCATCGGAGGGCCGCGACCCCCTTCAGTTTACTGTTGGTTCCGGTATGGTAGTCCCAGGTTTCGATGCCGCAGTTCTTGGAATGGAGATCGGCGAGACAAAATCAGTCACAATCCTTCCGGTCGATGCATACGGTGAAAAGACCGATGAGATGACGGTGGATATTCCGCGTGCAGAGTTCGGGGAGGATTTCACCGCTAATCCCGGCGAGCAGCTTATGATCCAGCTTGGGGATGGAAACCAGATCCCGGTCACTATCACGAAGATCGACGAGAACACGGTGACGCTTGATGCAAATCACCCTCTTGCAGGCAAAACACTCGTGTTTACGATAACGCTTGCCGAGATCTGCGCCGCTGAACCCGACGCGTAATTATTCATATCTTTAGATCAAACACCATATCAGCGAACATGCCACAGATAACCATACGCTCATTTGCCAAGTTCAGAGAACTCTTCGGTGAAGTGAACACGGTAAGCGTTCCGGAAGGCACCTCCATTCTAGGTGCCCTTCTGGCTTTTGCCAAGACGCAGAAAGACGGGATGGATGAACTCTTTGCCGGCGGCAAACTTGGATCGCACATCATTCTTATGTATAACCGGGAAAGGATCGACTCCGACGATGCAAAGACCATTCATATGGCAGAGGGTGACGAACTCGTCATCTATCCGCCGGTTTCCGGAGGATAAAAGATGGTTCTCGCATTGCAGAAAGAGGATATAGATATTGGAGCTCTGATCAGTGCCTCGCGAACGAATAATGACGGGGCCCAGATCGTTTTTATCGGCTGCGTCAGAGACGACGGGAATATGGATGCTCTTGAGATCGAAGCGTTCGTTCCGGTCGCAGAAAAAGATCTTGCCGATATCGCCGCGGAGGCGATGGAACGGTTCAGTTTGAACTCGGTCGACATCGTTCACCGATACGGCCGTCTTGCTCTGGGAGAAACGATCGTTGTTATTTTAGTCGGCGCCGGTCATCGCCCCGAGGCATACGAGGGCTCCCGCTTTATCATCGAAAAACTGAAGGAAAAAGTGCCGATCTGGAAACAGGAACTCTCAGGAAATGCCCGGGGAGAGTGGGTACACTAACCCTCGCTATTTTTGTTAAAAATAATTCAGAAGACAATCGGACATGCCGGATCCAGAAGGATTTCCTGCGGCTGTGATTTCAGACTGACCGCCCCGACCGCCCCGATGATGCCTTTTTTCCCGTAGACCTGAACGCCCGACCTTTTCGCAGTCTCTAGGACTTCTTCCATGGAAACGCGTTCACGACGGATCTTTTCGCCAAGCCTGAGAAGACCTTCCGGCACGGTGATGCTCGTCATGATGGCGACACCCCATTCATCGGAGACGCTTTCCTCATCGACAAATCTGCAGACCTTTGCGGCAAGCGTTGGGAGAACGCTCGGATCAACGGCAAGTTCGATGAAGCTGCAGGAGTTTCCTGCGGTTTTTTCTTCGATGTCCTGACAGAGGGCGGCGACCTGATGTCTTATCCCGATCACACTTCCAGGATCCGTCAGATACTTCATCAGAGCCTGGGACAGGGCAAAGGTCGCGCCGCCGCATCCTTTCCGGTCGGTATCATCGACGCCGATCGTTACGGGGGTAAGTGCCGGGGTTCGAACTTCACCGGTGACTACGCCGTTTCCAACCGTAATCTGTACGCCCTTTACTCCTTTTGCATGCCCCATCATCGCCGATAACGAGTATGCGGGCCCTCCGGGGATCGAATGGATCGTCTGTATGATGTCGGCTCCGTCTTTTTTGACCGCAGCAAGACCTACTGCGGCAAAATCAAGTCTGAGTTCATTCTCCTCGCCGATCCTTGATCGTTCGCGAAAGATCATCCCGTCGCGGGTAACGGAGATTGCCGCTCCGCCGGCTTTCCGGTGATGAAATTCGCAGAATCCCGCACAGCCGCTCGAGAGACACTCGTGAAAAATTTCCACGTCCCTGCCGTCAAGAGTTGTAAAAATACGTTTGCAGGTGGTCTGAGGAAGGGCACTTCTCGAGGCGTAATGTGCGGGATTTCTTCCGTGAGGCTCTTCTTTCACGAAGATGCAGCCCTCTTTTATCATCCGGTTAATCCAGTCCTGGGCCGTTGAACGGGGGACATTGGCGGCAGATGCCAGATCAGCAGTGGTGAAGTGCCCTGCTTCGAAGGTCATCTGCCTCATGGCTGTGAGAAATGCTCCGCGGCGTTCGAGGACGCCGCCGGATTTTTCCTTACCGGTCATATTTGTCTGTGATAAAGAGAAGATCCGCCAGGATCGCACTGGCCGTTTCAACAGATCCTGCGCCCCGGCCGATGAAGGTGATCGCGCCGGCATACTCGGTTTCAACGGTCACTGCGTTCAACGTGCCGGTAACGACAAGCGGATTGGTTTTGGAGATAAGCCGCGGCGAGACCTCCAGAAGATTCTTTTCCGGGTGAAGGGTTGCAATCAGCCGTATCGAGTGTCCTGTTTCTTCGGCCATCAAGAGAGCATCAACGGTCAAATCCGATATGCCGGTACGTTGAACATCGTCAAGTTTCACATCCATCCCGAGCATGGTATTTGCAAGGATGACGAGTTTGATCGCGGCATCGGTCCCGTTAATATCGTAAGTGGGATCTGCCTCGGCATATCCAAGATCGCGTGCTTCGGCGAGTGCCTGGACATACGTCAAACCCTCTTCCTCCATTCTGGTCAGAATATAATTGCAGGTTCCGTTTAAAACGCCGTAGAGTGCTTTGATTTTGTTGCCGGCAAGTCCGTATTTTATCCCGCGAAGAATTGGTACGGCGCCTGCCACGGTTCCTTCGAAAAGGAATCCAACGTTATTTTCTTCCGCCAGTCTGAGCAGTTCGGCTGAAGCGAGAGAGACAGGTCCTTTGTTCGAAGTGACGACATGCTTTCCCCGCATGATCGCGGTTTTGATGATAGAAAGTGCTGGTTCGCCAGTCTCGGCGTTTGTAGGAGTAACCTCGACAAGGATATCGTATTCAGCTTCGGCCGAGATTCGTGCCGCGGGCCAGGCGGGGTCCCCGCAGCGTCCGGTCTTCTTTTTCTTTGCAAGAATCTCTTCTATATTGAGGCCGGCAGGATCAATTACGCCGCTTTTTGAATCCGCGGCGGCAACGATCCGGAACCGCTCATCTCCTGCGAGGACTTCTGCGACACCGCGTCCGACCGAACCAAGGCCGATCAGCGCGACATTCCATGTTTTCATAAGCCGCCTCCTATCTGGTTGATGATGAGAAGATGTTTTTCCACGGCGATTTCTTTAAGCGTTATCACTGCCTGAGTCATCTCCTGTTCACTTACGGCTTTTATCGTGAGTTTCGCGGTGGAGGGTTCGTCCATACCAGGCATTACGATGTCGAGTTCGGTTACTTCAGCAATATTCTTCTTATCGATCCGGTTCACCGTATCTGTCAGATCGGTGTGAAGGATATGGCCAATCAGGATGAAAGTTTTTGTACAGGTGAGATGTTCGGTTCCAATTCGTACGATGGCCACGCCGTTTGCACGGAGAGCATCCATCAGTTCAACGAGCCGGGTCTCTGGAAGAGAGATGACGATATCTACAATTAAGGCTCCGTTCACGGACTTGGTGTCGCGCTGATGGGAGATAGTTATGATATTTGCTCCGCTTTTTGATATTGGTTCTATTGCGGCAAGTAACTGCCCAGGTTTGTCTTTGAGTTCTAGTCTTAGCGAGGTTCGGACATTTTTCTGCAAGCGTATCCCTCTGATTCCTATTATTTCTTCTTTTTGAAATGGATAAGGATTCCCATAGGCGTATGTATGTCACTGTATGACAAGGTGAGCCTCCACACATGCCCCTATAATTTCCGCATGACGGTGTGAAGTTCATCGCTGTACCCAGAGATGATTTTTCTTTTCACATCTATTTGGATAAGTTGGCTGGTTTCTTTTCCTGATATTTTCGGGATATACGGCATACTCAACGGAAGAACTTTTAGCCTGTTAAAGACTCATAATATTGATAGTATTAATAATGAAGCTCGTAGTCAATGAACGCCGGTGTAAAGGCTGCAATATGTGTACAAAAGTCTGTCCTTACGGGATTTTCCAGGAAGGAAAGAGACCAGGTTCACGCGGCTACATCATCCCGGTTTTGGACCATCCAGAGAGATGTACAAACTGCCGTTTGCAGAAGCTCTATGGGCGTCAACTCTGCGGGATGTGTCAGATGATATGTCCGGACCAGGCAATATCCTGGATTGATGAAAAACCATTCGAGCCTCAGAAAGTGGTGATTGAATATTGACGGACAAAACTGATTTCCTGAACGGTAATGTGGCCTGTGCTGAAGGGGCTTTGGCTGCCGGATGCAGATTTTTCGCCGGATATCCTATCACCCCCTCGACGGAGGTCGCCGAGCGGATGGCAGTTCGTCTGCCCAAAGTCGGCGGGATTTTCATCCAGATGGAAGATGAACTGGCAAGTGCCGCCGCGATTATCGGGGGATCCTGGGCAGGTGCCAGGACGATGACCGCAACGTCGGGACCCGGCTTTTCCCTGATGATGGAAAATATAGGATACGCCGCCTTCACCGAAACCCCGATCGTGATCGTGAATGTTCAACGCGGAGGACCTTCCACCGGCCAGCCGACGATGGCTGCTCAGGGTGATATGCTTCAGTGCAGATACGGGTCACACGGGGATTACAGCGTGATCGCTCTGTCCCCCTCCTCCGTTCAGGAGATGTACGATCTGACGGTCAAAGCGTTCAATCTTGCCGACCGGTTCAGAACTCCGGTATTCCTGATGACGGACGAAACTATCGGACATATGCGGGAAAAGATCACTTTGCACAGCAATGTCGAGATCGTGCCCCGTCGCGAATTAAAGGAGGGCGAACTTCCCTGTGCTCCGGACGAGAATGGAGTTCCGGGATTTGCGACCTTCGGTATGGGCCATAACGTCCACATCACCGGACTGACCCATAATGAAAAGGGCTATCCGTCGACCGATTCCGCAGAAGTCCATGAGAATCTGGTCCGCCGTCAGGTCCGAAAAATCGAGGATTTCAGAAATGAGATCGCCGATGTCGACATCGTCAACCCGGAAGCCGAGCTGGTCTTCATCTCGTACGGCGCTCCGACCCGTACGGTCCGCCAGCTTCTTAACGATATTCCCGATACCTACGGTCATCTGAATCTGCGTATCGTCTGGCCGTTCCCCGATGAATCCCTGCTTGCATTCAAAAACGCCAAAGCGTTCATCATCCCGGAGATGAATCTCGGACAGATAGCCAAAGAGGTCCGCCAGCACACCAACACCCCGATAGTCGTCGTGCCGAAACTCGGAGGCGCCCTCCATACACCGGCTGAACTTCTTAAAGCAGTCGAAGTTGCAAAAACCGTGAAAAAACCGGTGACCGAGGTGCGTTTATGAATCTGGAAGACTGGTACCGTCAGGACCGGCTGCCTCACATTTATTGTGCCGGGTGCGGCAACGGAACGATCCTCAACTGTACTCTTCGGGCCGTTGAGGAACTGGACTACAAACAGGAGGAGACGACCTTCGTATCTGGAATTGGTTGTTCTTCCCGTGCTTCGGGATACACCTCGTCCGACTCGCTCCACACGACCCACGGCCGTGCCCTCGCCTTTGCGACCGGTCTGAAACTCGTGAAACCCCGCCAGCATGTGATCGTTTTCACCGGGGACGGGGATTGTTCTGCGATTGGCGGAAACCACTTCATCCATGCATGCAGACGAAACATCGACATCACCGTGATCTGTATGAACAACAATATCTACGGCATGACCGGCGGTCAGGGAAGTCCCTGTACACCGTATGGGGCCATCAGCACCACGACACCTTACGGCATGCAGGAGCAGCCGTTCGATCTCTGCAAAGTAGCCGAAGCTTCGGGAGCGAATTATGTTGCACGCTGGACCTCGTTCCATGTAAAAGAGTTGACCGAGGCGATCCGCGTCGGTCTTGAGACGCCGGGCCTTTCATTCATCGAAGTTATGACCCAGTGCCCCACCTCGTTCGGCAGCAAGAACAAGATGCGGCAGGTCACGCAGATGCTCGATATGTTCCGGGACAATGTCGTATTAAAGGCGAAAGCCGACCGCGATGCGACAAAAGGTATCCAACTTTCTCCTGAAAAGTTCGTTGTAGGTCAGTTTGTTCGGAGAAACAATCCTCCCCTAGGCGTGGAGGCCGCAAAATGAAATCCGAGATTCGATTCTCCGGCCTCGGCGGTCAGGGGATCATCACCGCCGCGGTCATCCTCGGCAGAGCGGCCGCATTGTATGGCAGTAAACACGTCGTTCAGACTCAGAGCTACGGACCCGAAGCACGCGGCGGGGCCTCGGCCTCTGCGGTGATCATCTCGGACGACCCGATCTATTATCCAAAGGTAACGGACCCGGACGTATACGCGATCATGTCCCAGGAAGCATACAATAAATACGGCTCGAATGTCAGGGAGGATGCCGTAATGCTTCTTGATCCCGGCTATGTCACCAGCCGGCCGTCATGCAGATTTTTTGAAGTCCCGGCAACGGCAGAAGCAAAGGCCCAACTTGGAAAAACGGTTTTTGCCAATGTGATCATGCTTGGAGGCATCCTTGAAGCAACCGGGATCGTTTCCTACGATGCACTCGAACACGCAGTTCTGGACAGCGTTCCAAAAGGTACAGAAGAGAATAACAAACGGGCGCTTGCAATCGGGCAGGAACTCGTCAGGAGTCAATTATGAAATTCCGCGAATATGAAGCAAAACAGATCTTCCGGGAAGCAGGAATCCCGGTGCCAAACAGTGTTCTGATCACCTCCGCCGACGAGGCAAACGCGGCCCAGAAAAAAGTCGCGGAAAAGGTTGTCCTCAAAGCTCAGGTCGATGTCGGCGGCAGAGGTAAAGCCGGCGGCATCCTTCCGGCAAACGCGGAAAACATCTCAGACGTCGCCCGCGATCTGTTTGCGAAGACCATCAAGGGACTTCCCGTCGAAAAGATCCTGGTCGAAGAAGCGCTCGAGATCTCACACGAATATTATCTGAGCATCACGATTGACCGTGCGAAAAAGATGCCGCTGATCCTCTTTTCCAGCGAAGGAGGAGTTGAGATCGAGACCCTCGCAAAGGAAAGGCCGGAGGCGCTCCGCCGCGTCTATGTTGATCCGTCCTTTGTCACGCTCCCGGATTTCATCGTCCGAAACGTCATCGGAACGAATCCAAAAGAGATCGGAACAATTGTCAGGGATCTTTTTGCCGTTTTCAGGTCCAGGGACGCCGTTCTTGCAGAGATCAATCCTCTGGTTATGACGCCGAAAGGCATTCTCGCAGCAGACGGCAAGATCATTCTGGATGACAACTCTCTGATCCGTCAGGGAATCTCCGAGAACAGAGACCTCACACCCCGCGAAGCTGAGGCCGAGAAACACGGTTTTTCCTATGTCGAACTGGAAGGAAACATCGGCGTGATCGGAAACGGCGCGGGTCTAACCATGGCAACCCTCGATATCATCTCCCATTATCACGGAAAAGCCGCGAACTTCCTGGATGTCGGCGGCGGAGCTGCTTCGGACCGGGTTATGTATGCAGTCCAGCTGGTTGCTTCCATGCCCGGCGTCAAAGTGATCGTGGTCAATCTTCTCGGCGGGATCACACGCTGCGACGAGGTTGCCAAAGGAATCATTGAGGCAGGAGTCCCGCAGCCGGTGATCGTTCGGATCGCCGGTACAAACGAGGAGGAAGGCCGAAGACTTCTTCAGGAATGCGGATATGTCATGTCTGACACTATGGATGCGGCGATTCGTGCCGCAGTGGAGGTAGTACAATGATCTACGCAGGAAAGAACACGGGCATTCTAGTTCAGGGAGCAACAGGATCCCAGGGAAAATTCCATATCAATCTGATGAACGCTTATGCACGACAGGTGGGCGGCACCGGCATTGTTGCCGGCATGACTCCCGGAAAAGCCGGCCAGGACGTCTTCGGCGTTCCGGTTTATAACTCCGTCGTGGATGCCATGGATGAACACGAGATTGGAGCATCCGTCATCTTTGTCCCGGCTGGCGGATGCGGCGACGCTATTATGGAAGCCGCCGATGCACGCATCCCAACTATCGTCACGATCACGGAACATGTCCCGGTTCATGATATTATGCGGGCGGTGGCTTATGCCGGTTCCCGCGGATCCCGGGTTATTGGTCCAAACTGCCCGGGAATGCTTGTTCCGGACGAGTGCAAGCTGGGTATCATTCCGGCAAATCTCTGCAGAAAAGGGGATGTCGGCGTTATCTCGCGAAGCGGCACACTGACCTATCAGGTCATCTCAGAACTGACATCGGCAGGTTTTGGTCAGTCGGGAATCATAGGCATCGGCGGGGACGCAGTTATCGGTCAGACCTTCTCTGAAGTTATGGACGAGTTCCACGCAGACGGACGGACTAAAACAGTCGTTCTGATCGGCGAGGTGGGCGGCAGTCTGGAGATCGAGGGAGCACGCCGTGCGCTGGATATCGGCATGCCGATCGTCTCGTATATCGCCGGTGTTTCCGCCCCGAAAGAGAAAAGGATGGGACACGCCGGTGCAATCGTCGAAGGAGGAGAAGGAGATGCTGCATCCAAGATCGAGCGTCTGCGGGCACTCGATATCCCTGTTGCAACCCGCCCGTCCGAGATCCCGGATCTTATACGGCGGTTGTTATGAGTGAGAAGAACCGGCTTCTTCTTACAGCGGCGGACAATCTGGCAAAAACGGTAAATGCCCTCGCCGTAATCTCCTTTCTTCCAAAAGAGGAGGATATCGTCATCGACACGCCGACGGTCCACGTGGTCGATATTCAGCCCGAGATCCTGCGTGACCACAGTATGGTTGCCCTTGTGGATTACTGTTCGAACCAGATCATCGATGCCGTTCTTCAATACAAGATACTTGCAAACGTGGACAGCGGAACCGTGGTTGCCGCATTTCCCTATGCGATCCTCATTTATGATGTGGAAAGTCAGGACAACTCCTTCTCGGTCGGAGATTATGCACACATTGTCGATCCGGAAGCTCTGCATTCTGTACTGATGCTTGCCCTTGAACTTGCCCACGACGGACGTGAAGGGCGATCAGTCGGTACTGCCTTCATTGTTGGCGATATCGATGAACTGAAACGCTGGTCCCATCAGGGTGTCTTAAATCCTTACGAGGGACATCCGGAAGAGGTCAGGGACGTGAAAATCGAGGAAAACTGGGAAAGCGTGAAAGAGTTTGCCCAGCTCGACGGTGTCTTTATCATCGATAAAAACGGGATCATCGCAGCATCCGGCAGATACCTCGATGCAGACAGCCGCGATGCGAATCTGCAGAGCGGACTCGGCGGCCGCCATCTGGCCACCGCAGCGATCACCAAGGTCGTACATGCGGTCGGGATCGTCGTGTCGGAGTCAGGCGGAGTCATCCGCGTTTTTGTCGGCGGGAAGTCCGTTGCCCAGATCCGTACTGATATTAAATTAGTTCTTTAAACCGGCGCGATGAATCCTGTACTTCGTTTTCCGGTGAGTTGATGCGGTAAATGGATATGAATACTTCCATATTATTCTCTGTTTAATTATTATTAGTTCCAAAATTTCCCGATTTGCAATGCGAGCTTTTTTATATTCAAACATCAGATTATTCTGAAGTGATTCAAAAATGAAGAGAAATATCAGCATCACTCATCTTTCTCAAACTCCAATGGAAAAGCAGAAAGTCGAACTGGTCGAACGCAAATGTATCGGTCACCCCGACAGTATTGCCGATGGAGTCGCCGAGGCGATTTCCCGTGCACTCTGCAGAGAATATATGGAGGAGTGCGATGGTGCGGTCCTCCACCACAACACCGATCAGGGCGAAGTTGTAGCAGGGGAATCCCTTCCTCAGTTCGGCGGCGGAAAAATCATTAAACCGATCTACTTCCTCTTAACCGGAAGAGCAACCCGCCAGTTCGGCAACAAAGTATTCGCCACCGACGCCATCGCAATAGAAGCAGCACGTGCCTACCTGAGCGAAACAATACCCACCTTTAATATGGACACCGACGTCATCGTCGACTGCCGTATGGGAACCGGTTCTACCGACCTTCGTGATGTTTTCCACACGAAGAAAGGCCACACTGCAGTTCCTCGTGCAAACGACACCTCCTTTGGTGTAGGCCACGCCCCGTTCTCTCAGGTTGAACAGATCATCCTTGGACTTGACGAGTACATCTCCAAAGAGTTCCGCCCGAAAAACCCGATGGTCGGTTACGATCTCAAGCTCATGGGACTGAGAGACATCAATACTATCACTATCACCGTCGCTTCCGCGATGGTCGACCGGTATTGTTCCGGTATCGACGAATATGTAGAGATGAAGGAAAAGATGGTTGAATCTTTTACGCAGGTAGCCAGACAATACACCGACAGGAAAGTAAAAGTTGAGATCAACACTGCAGATATCATCCGCAAAAAGGCGACCTCAGTTTTCCTGACCGTGAATGGCACCTCGGCAGAGATGGGCGACGACGGGTCCGTCGGACGCGGAAACCGCTGCAATGGGCTTATCACCCCGAACAGACCAATGTCCATGGAAGCAACTTCCGGTAAGAACCCCATCAACCATATCGGTAAGATCTACAACCTGCTTTCTACTGAAATCGCAAAGGAAGCATGCCAGAAGGTCGACGGCATCGAGGAAATGTACGTCAGACTCCTTTCCCAGATCGGTCATCCAATCGACTACCCGCACATTGCCAGTGTCCAGTGCATAACCAAACGCGGATACAACTTCAAGGACTTTGCACCTGAAGTTGAAGAGATCGTCAACAAACGTCTGGAGAACATCACCGATATCACCAGACTCGTCATCGACGGTAAATTAAAGACCTTCTAAGTATGGCAAAAATACGTCTGGCGATTCCAAATAAGGGTCGTATAGCAGAGCCGATCAACGATCTGATGGACAAAGCCGGTATCCATATCAATATGACCGGCTCCCGTCAGCTTATCGCAAAGACGATCGATCCGGAGATCGAGGTCCTGTTCGTCAGGCCGATTGACATACCAGAATATGTGGCGAAGGGTGTTGCCGATCTCGGCATCACCGGGCTCGATATGGTCGCTGAACGCCGGGCGGACGTTGCCCGTCTTCTGGATCTGAAGTTCGGCTCGGCAAAACTCGTAATCGCCGTCCCTCAGGAATCTCCTATCACGTCTGTCGAGACGATGAACGGCTGCCGGATCGCCACCGAATTTCCAAGCATCTGTAAAGATTTCTTCGCTGAAAGATCCGTCGAAGTGAATATTATCGAGGTTTCCGGGGCATGCGAAGCGGCCCCGCATCTCGGCATAGCCGACGGAATTGCCGACCTGACCTCATCCGGGACGACACTCGAGGTCAACAAACTCCGGATTGTCGAAGAGATCCTTGCAAGCACGACCAACGTCATCGCCAACAAAACCTCTCTCGTCGAAAAGCATGAAAAGATCGAAGAGATCCTTCTTGCCTTTGAGAGCGTTATCGCTGCCAAAGGTCAGTGTTATCTGATGCTGAATGTGAAACGGGAGAAACTCGAGGAGATCAAAGCGCTGATCCCCGGTCTTGGGGGTCCGACGATCATGGACATTGCCGGCTCCGGATCCGTTGCCCTCCATGCCGTCGTATCGACCAACAAGGTATATCAGCTGATCAATCAGCTGAAACGTGCCGGAGCACGGGATATCCTTGTTCTGGACATCATGAGGATGGTGAGATAGGATGGAAGTCTTCCCGGCGGTCGACATACTTTCCGGGAACTGTGTCCAGCTTGTCGGCGGCGATCGGCTGACGGCCACGGTATATGGATCCCCGATGGACAATGCCCGTCGCTGGATCAGCGAAGGAGCATCCAATCTCCATGTCGTGAATCTTGACGGAGCATTTACAGCGAGCACCACCAACGCGGAGATGATCCGCGAAGTGGTCGAAAAAACAGACGTTTTTGTTCAGGTAGGCGGAGGTATTCGCAGTCTTGAGGATGCACGCGGCTGGCTGAACTGCGGCGTTGCCCGGATCATTCTGAGTACATTTGCGACCCGGGAACCTGCTGTTATCCGAACCTTAAGTAAAGAGTTCGGCAGCGAACGCATCATGGCAGGAGTGGATGCACGCCGGGGTGAGATCGCCGTTTCCGGATGGCAGGAACTGGCAGGCGACTTCATCGTCTGGGCCCAAAAGTTCGAAGAACTGGGTGCAGGATCTCTGCTCTACACAAATGTAGATGTGGAAGGACAGCAAGCCGGAATCGATATCGAACCTGTGCAGAAACTTCTGGATGCAGTCGACATTCCGGTCATCGTGGCAGGAGGCGTGACAACATCTCAGGATGTGACCGCTCTTAAGCAGCTCGGTGCATCGGGCTGTGTTCTCGGATCGGCACTCTACAGCGGACGAATCACTCTTAAAGAAGCACTGGAGGCAGCAGTATGAGATCAGTGGCAAAAACCAGAGAGACAAAAGAAACCAATATTCGTGTCGTCTTCGATCCGGATACACCCGGAACGATCGAGATATCCACGGGCGTCGCATTTATGGACCACATGCTGAACGCATTTGCCCGCCACGGCGGCTTTTCTCTGACCGTTGAGGCAAAAGGCGATCTTGAGGTCGATTGTCATCACACAATTGAAGACATCGGGATCGTTCTTGGGACCGCCATCAAAGAAGCGGTAGGCGAAGGTCGCGGCATCCGGCGTTTCGCTCATGCCATAATCCCGATGGACGAATCACGGGCCACCGCGGCACTGGATATCTCCGGCAGAGGATACCTCGTCATGGAAGGTTCCTTCACCGGTATCTCTACGGGAAGTATTCCAAACGACGTGTTCGAACACTTTTTCTACAGTCTCTGCATCAATGCAGGCATCACTGCCCATGTGATATTTTCTGGTGTAAACGATCATCACAAATGTGAAGCGATCTTCAAGGCATTCGGTATAGCTCTTGGGGAGGCACTTTCCATCCGTCCTGGAAATACTGCGGTTCCAAGCACGAAAGGAACACTATAATAATTCTATTTTTAAAAGAGAAATCTCTTTGAGAAAAATCCGGGAGGCCTCATACGAAACCGCCCGTATGAAAAAATACAAGCCTGGGCTTGTTTTTTATGCACGGGCACCATCGACCCGCACACCACACAAAATCAGGTTATTCCTTAGTGGCGAGGTCAATATCCTCTGCCTTGATGGTCTTGCGACCTGCATGCTGGGCAAGTTCGAATGCCTGCTTTGCGATAGCTTCAATATACGCTTCTGCTTTTGCTACTAATGCATCTGCTGCATCTTCGCCTACACGAACGGCGCCAGCTTTCTTTGCAAGTCTGACGACTGCTGCTTTTGGTAAGTCTGCCATAATTATTCTCAAACAAAAAATGGTTCAAAATAATATATAAAACTATGCCGGTTATGGACATTTTCAGCAGACTGATGATATTTCGCGGCTATTTTTTATTCTGCTCTTTGATTGTGGCTTAATTTTCGATTTGGGTTTTATTTTCATCCTGATTAGAAATCTGGGCTTAATTGTGGGTTATTTTTTTTCACAACTGTTGCCGTCAAATTGAGGGCGGGAACGTATCCTGACGAGGCGCGCGAACTATCAATAAATACGCCGGGAATATTCATAACTGGCGCACCATGCCCGATTCCAGCTCCAAGAAACGTTAGTGTACGAAATATCAGATTCCCGGAAATGCCGTCCGGAGCAATAATGACACCGCACTCTTTGACCATATCTTCGATCAAAATCTCCCCATGGACAGCACCGGTTTTTTCCGCAACCTGAATAGCATCGCTGATGGATTTATCAACGACCGGGTGCCTGCCGACATCTCCGATCCTTCCTCCAGAAAGAATTGCGGTTTTCTCATTCAACCCAAAACTCCGTGCAAGGTCCCGGCCGCGGGCAACAAGCTCTATCTTCTCATCAACGGCCCATCCTTCGTCAACACCGACGGGGGCAAGGAAAAACCGTTCGCCTCGGGCTGTTTCCAGCAGGGCGATTCGTTCCAGACGGGAGACGCCGTAGGCTGTCTTCAGATATCTGAGAGTCTCATTTGCCGGCAGAGTCCCCCTTACGGCTCCCTGAATTTTTCCAGAACGGAGATCATCAATCATAGCAATGTGAGGTTGATCCGAGATGACCATCTCGACAAATGCTGAATCCGTTTCATTCAACGGGGTTGATGAGTAACAGAGGATGCGGAGATCCTCTGAAGCTGCCAGCTCTGCACTTGCCAAAACTTTTTCGGCGTCGGCGCCGCAGCCGATTCCAAGCGTTATCATACTGAACTAATATTGGTAATGCCCTCAACACAGAAGTTGAAGAGCGTGGCTTTCTCGCTTCCTTTCTGAAGGACGAGTTTGCGTGTATCATTTACCGTCCCGATGACCTGAGCTGCCATGTTGACTTTTCTAAACAGCTGACATACCTGATCGACAGAGCCCTGATTTGCTGTTACGATGAATCCCATCCCGGGATACATGCGAACCCACTGTTCGAATCCGATCCCAAGCTTATCCAGATCCGGCCGCGGGATCGCATCAAGATCGATCAGACCTCCGACATTACTGGACTCAAGAAGCATACCAAGCGTTCCGATGATGCCGGGATTCGAGATGTCTTTTCCTGCGGTAAGGAGATGACGTTCGCCAAGGGTTTTCATCACGGCAATCTGGGATCTGAGCAGTTTTGGATCCTTCATCGTTACAGAGTCCCAGTTCATCCGGGCGTTTGGATGGATTCTTCCGTTAAGATCCATCGCAACGATGATCGCATCTCCCGGCTCCGCTTTGGTGCTGTAGATCACACTGTCCAGCTCGGCGATCCCGAGGATCGAAACATCGATGACATTGTGGGGCGCATCGGGGTGGAGATGGCCGCCGACCACCGGCACGTCGAAAGCTCTGGCCGCATCGCACATGCCTCGGGTGACCATGTTCATAAGTTCGTCGTCTGCGGCAGAAAGAACATCAACCATTGCAACCGGCCGCCCGCCCATCGCCGCTATATCATGAACATTTACAAGGATCGAGCAGTATCCTGCCCAATACGGATCGAGTTCCATCAGCTGGTTCCATATCCCGTCTGCAGCCAGGAGGAGAGCCGAACGACCGTTCTGAATTACCGCAGCATCCTCTCCGTACGATGCAACAACATCAATGTTGTCGATGTGGAGCGTTTTTACTAGATTGCCAATCGCTTTTTTACGTCGAACGCCGTCATATTTTCGAACGGCGTCTGAAACGGATTCAGGGGTATATGTATCTGCAGACATGTTTTTTTGATCACCTCTTGGGAATGAAAGGGGCCGGAATTTTTTAGTCCCTTTAATATGTGTCTTGTCTATTTATTCCCCTTCTGTAATGATAATATCTATGTTTCAGCCGGCTGGACACGGGGTAAATTATATCGTTACGTATGGAAAACATAATCACATTGACGGTGGTGTATGTTTGAAGAAAATATGATAGTTCAGCTCAAGGGAATAGGTATGAGTGAGTATGAATCAAAGGTTTATCTCACACTTATCTGTATTAATTCCGCAAGTCCCCGGGAACTTCACGAGACAACCAATATTCCCCGGGGAAGGGTATACGAGACGCTCACCACTCTGGAAAAGAAGGGTTTTATCATCTCGAACAGACAATCCCCGGTTCGCTATCGGGTCGCCGACATCCCCCACACCGTCGAAAGACTGAAGCGGGAGGCAGTTATACGCTATGATACGCTTGGCATGGCGCTTGAAACCTTTGCCGCTCTTGCCTGTACCGATCAGCTTGGTCAGACCTACACCATCCAGTCTGAGTGGGGAATAGAGAATCATATCCGTTTTCTTTTGAAAACAGCAAAGAACGAACTTCTCATCATCTCCGACGATCCCGCATTTTATCAGTATTTTGCAGAGGAGCTTTCCCAGGCGGTAAAACGCGTAAGTGTCAACAGTGTCGTCAGTAATAAAAAAACAGCGAAGAAAATACCATTCCCCTGTTATCTTGCCGACAAAGACACAAAAGAGTCTTTGTTCCAGCCCCCGATCCTCAGAAAAATGTCCCTGCCGACGAAAGTGATCATCTATGCGGACAGAAAGGAAGTACTTGCAGTATATGTGCGTGAAGGAAAGAAAGAGGCTGTTTTCACGCGAAACAACATCTACGCCGATTTCATAACCCGTACTGTTATGAAAAATCAGGTCAGGCTCTCTCAATAATTTCTTTTTCAAAAGCAGCATCGGCCCCGTTCCAGGACTTTTCCCAACCGTTATTATCTCCAGACATCCATAACTACAGTTACGAATATGGACTGGGCAGAGAAGTACCGCCCGATGCACCTTGCCGATATTTTAGGCAATGGATCGGCGGTCAGACAGATTGTTGACTGGGCCAAAACCTGGACGCCGGACTCCCGTCCGCTGCTTTTCACGGGAAAACCGGGTATTGGAAAGACATCTGCAGCCCTTGCTCTCGCCCGCGATATGGACTGGGAAGTTCTGGAACTGAACGCTTCGGATGCCCGCACGAAAACGATCATCGAGCGGGTCGCCGGAAACTCGTCAACAACGACTAGTCTATTTGGCGCCGGCCGAAAACTCATCATCATCGACGAGGTGGATAACCTCGAAGGAAATGCGGACAGAGGGGGAGCCCGGGCAATCGCTGATATTCTCAAAGAGGCAAAACAACCGATCGTTCTGATCGCAAACGACGCATACGGGGTCTCCGATTCGATTCGCCGGCTCTGTGATCCGGTCCCGTTCAGAGCGATCGGTGTCTCTACGCTCCAGAAACGGATGAAGGAGATCTGCCGTTTCGAAGACATCGCCTGCGGAGAAGATGCACTTTCAGCAATCGCGGAAAGTTCGGCAGGGGATATGCGTACTGCCGTAAATATGCTGTTCGGCTCCTCGACCGGCAAGACGAGCATCTCTGTCGGAGACATCAATACCGCCCAGAAGGATGAACGTGCGACGATTTTTGATTTAGTAGGCGGCGTTTTTGCCGGAGCACCGGACCGGGAACTGCAGAAACTTTCGTTCGAATGCGACGAAAAACCTGACTCTGTTATGCAGTGGATCGAGGAATCGATCCCGCTGATGCATGATCCCAAACGGCGGATCCGAGCATACGGCAGGATCTCCCGGGCCGATGTGTATCTTGGACGAACGATGCGGCGCCAGTATTTCACCCTCTGGCGGTATGCCACATCGATGATGACGCTCGGCGTGGCTTCGGAAAACGCCGGCGCAGGATTTCGGACGCGGATCATGCCCCCGTCCCGCTGGAAACGGATGAGTACCGCAAAAAAGCAGAAGACGGTCAGACGAACCCTCGCTGCATCGCTTGCAGAAGGATACAGCATTCCGGAGAGACAGATCCAGAGCGAGTATCTGGACCTGCTTTCCCGGTTTGCCGAAAAAGACCCTGCAGCATTCTGCGAACGCCACAACCTCGACGTCGATCAGATGGGAATCATCCTGCATGACAAAGCAGCCGCTGCCGCCGCGGTAAAGACAGTCCAGCAGGCCGCAAAAGAACGGGACATGAAGGTGAAAAAGATGGCGGCTTCCAAGAAGGCGGAGATGCGAAAACTCGAGGAGCAGCTGGAAGCTCTGCGCATGCAGGAACCCCCAGTCCCGGAAACGCCGCCGGCAGCAGAAGAACAACCGCTCGAAGAACCTCAGGAAGAAAAAAAGCTCGCCCCAAAGCAGGCGACGCTGGACTTTTTCTAACCTGCTTTTTTCCAGAAAATCTTTTTTTTTCTTCGATTGGTCCGCTGACGTTGTGACCGAAATCCGGCTTTTATCATAAATTTCGTATAATCTATATGAAATCTCATAAATACTAGGTCGATCGGCAAATGCTGATTGAAAATGGTTTGATCAATTCATCGTAACTTCGATGAATTACATTCATCCGATTACTAATATTACATTAAAGATAAATTTTAATTATAAAATATCTTAACAGACTAATAATTATATACTATAGATAAAGTATTATTACGCGTGAAGTTGATAGTATCAGGTATGTCTTCTTCACGCACAAAGATAGAGTCCCTCACCATTCTTCCCGGAACCACCCGGGATGGAACAAAGGAGGGATTTGATGAGATCGTTATCCGCCCGGGCGACACGTTCTCCATCGTCGGTCCGACCGGGTCGGGAAAAACCGCGTTCATCAACGATATCGAAGTGTTCGCCCAAGGAGACACGGTTACGAACCGCCGGATTTTGATCAACGGCAGGGAACCGGACGAGGCTCTGGTCCGTGATCCATCCAGAAAACCCATCGCCATGATCACGCAGAATACCAAATGCCTTGCTGACCTGGTCGTTTCCGAGTTTCTGGAGATGCATATCCGTTCACGGAAACTGGACGGAGATGGTATTGTCGAGAAGACCATCCGCATTGCAAACGAGTTTACCGGGGAAAAAATTCGGCCGCATATGCGGATGAGCGCTCTTTCCGGCGGGCAGACCAGGTCTCTTTTTATTGCCGACGCAATCATAATCTCCGACACGCCGATCATTCTGCTGGATGAAGTGGAGAATGCCGGCATCTTCAAGGACCGGGTCATCGAAGTTCTGCGTGAAGAAAAGAAGGCCATTATCTTCGTGACCCACGACCCTTACGTCGCTCTCCTTACCGGGACACGGATCGTGATGGAAAACGGCGCCGTAACGAAGATCCTGACCCCAGGAAGAGAAGAGGAGGAGACGCTTGCGGAGATCGCACGAATGGATGCTAAGATCACGAATCTTCGAGAACGCATCCGTGCCGGCGAACTCCTGTGCGGGCTCGAAGGAGTCGAGGCATGAACGTAAAGCTGATCGCCATCGCCGGACCGCCGAGCGCAGGAAAAACCGCGGTTGTCAAACAGATCATCCGCAGTCTTCCCGACCCGAAAAAAGCCGCATACCTAAAGATTGATGTGGTGCAGGCATGGGAAGACGAGGAGCTCGCCGCCGAGTTCGGCATTCCAACGAAAAAAGTGTATTCCGGGGATATGTGCCCGGATCATATGGGGATCATGGTTATCCGGGACGCGATGGAATGGGCAGAGCAGATCGGCGCCGAGTATCTTCTTTACGAAAGCGCGGGTCTTTGTCTGCGCTGTACGCCCTATACCAAAAATTCGCTTGGCCTCTGCGTTATCTCGGCCGTATCGGGGACACATGCTCCGCTTAAAATGGCCCCGATGATCGCCCTCGCGGACGTGGCCGTCGTAACAAAGATCGATCTTGTTTCCCAGGCGGAAAAAGAGGTCTTCCGCGAGCGGATAAAAGAGGTCGCGCCGGATATCGACATCATCGAAACCAACGCCGTCCAGGGAACCGGTATGCGGTATCTCAACAAAGTGATCGCGGATATGCCGCCCGCTCCGTTAGAGAAGGATATGCTTCGGGGGGTCCCGCCGCTTGGCGTCTGCACGATCTGCATCGGGAAAAAAGAGATCGGGTGGCAGGAACATTTCGGCGTGATCCGGCAAATCGACGCTCCCGACAGTATCTACCGGGGTGACTGATGGTCTGGACGCCCCCGGGAAAAGACTGCGGAGCCTGCGGAGCGGAAAGCTGCGATGCATTCATGATCCTGGCAGAATCCGGCATGAAAAACCTTACCGCCTGCCCGTATTATCATAAGGATGTGCCGGCATGCAGCTGCAGAGAGCTTCCCGCATCATACTCCGGCACGGATGTCTGCAATGCTCCGTACGACTTCGTGCTTTCCGCTCTGCCGAACGAGCCTTCCGCACGGAAAATCCTTCTGCCGTTTCGGCCTGATCTGGTCGAACGCGAGGAAATCAAAAAAGGTGATATCGTTCTTGGCAGACCGGCGGGTGCGGGATGCCCTGTTCAGCATGTCATCCGCGTCCTCGAAGCTGATCATATCACCGGGCTGATCACCGGACATGTAGTTGGTCCGGCATTTTCCCGGGACAACACTGATATCGTTGATCTGAAAATGTATCATATGATCGGATTCGAGGGAGTGGCCAGGGTCGTCGCCCGGCCGCCGCAGTTTGGGATCCGGCATCCGTTCCTGCCGGGATTTTGTATGATGGACCGGACGCACACCGGCATCGTCAATATGATCCTCGAGAAGTCCTACGGTCTCCACGTTAGAGTGGAGGGGATCGTGATATTATGAAAACTCTTGCAGAAATCAACCGGAAAATTGCCGACAAAACCGCAGTCGTCATAACGGCCAAAAGCCTCAAGGAACGTATCCGAAAAGGGGAGATAATCACCCCGGATGATGTTGACGTGGTGACCTGCGGAACATTCGGGGTGATGTCTGGAACATCCGCGTTTCTCGCATTCCAAGCCGGGACGCCTGGAACCTTCCGGCATGTCGTCTCCATGACGCTGAACGGAGTTCCGGCGTTCATCGGCCCCTGCCCGAATGAAAGCAACGGACATGTAGACTGTATTATATACGGAACGTCCCGTGCGGAGCAGAATCCCTCATACGGCGGCGGACACCTTTTTTCGGATCTTGCCGCAGGAAAGCCGGTCACTGCCGAGATCATCACCGACACGGGAACGATCCGCCGTCTGGTCAGTGTGGATGATATGTCCGCAGCCAGGCTGATCGTCACCCGCGGAGGATTCAAAAACTACATGGGGTTTGTGAACCGGAGTGAAGAAGAGATCTCCACGATTTTTTCCACGTTCCCGATGAAGCCAAAGATGCAGAGCGCGTCCGTTTCCGGATGCGGGGAGATCAATCCGCTCGAAAATGACCCGAAGTTACGCTATCACGTCCCCGGGGCATCGGCACTCGTGAACGGCAGTCCCGCTCTGATTCTCGGGTGCGGGACGAGATCGTCGCCGGAGAAACCGAACCTTTCGTTGTCTGCGGACATGCAGGGTATGCATCCCGACATGATGGGCGGTTTTGTGACCGCGCTCGGCGCCGAATGCCTGACTTCAATTGGGACCGCGATCCCTGTACTGGATGACGAAACGATGGACGCTCTCCGCATTCTCGACGAGGATATCCCCCTCCCGGTCGCCGACATCCAAAACAGGACACCCTTTGCCGCCGCGACCTACGCGGATGTCTGGCAGAACACCGACGGAAGAGTCCGCGTCGATGCTTCGCGCTGCGTAAACGAATGCACGGAATGCGCAAAAGATCTCTGCCCGGTCGCGGCTATAAGACCCGACCTCTCGATCGGCAAAGCATGCATGGGATGTCTGACCTGCATAACCGTCTGCAGACATCAGGTGTTTTCCGCAAACGCGGGAACACTGCATATTCCCGATGCGGATATTCGAATCGGTCTTCGCCAGTCCGACCGCGTTCGGGGAAACCGGGCCGCTGCCCTGGTCCGCGACCGGATCTCTTCCGGCGCATGGAGGTTTTAGATGGGCGATTACGTTTTGCGCTGTCTTACCGGTGGGGAAGTTCTCGAAGATCATTATACGCTTGCCTGCCCGCATCATCCGGGTTTTGTCCGGGCAGAGTATACAGCCAAACAATTGACCGTCCGGGAGAATCTGCCGGGCGTATTCCGGTTCAGTGACTGGCTCCCGGTCCGCGGCTCGGTCCCGACACGATCAAGACCCGTGACCTTTCAAAACCGGGAACTCTGCCGCGAGCTCGGACAGCCGAATCTCTGGATTACGTTTACCGGCTATTATCCGGAGCGCGGCTGTTATGTCCCGACTGGTTCGTTCAAGGAACTGGAAGCTTTGCCGACGATCGTCCGACTGAATGAGGCGGGAGGCGGAACGCTGGTTGTAGCGTCCGCCGGAAACACGGGCCGGGCGTTTGCCCAGATGTCCGCGGAGTTTGGGACACCTGTCGTATTAGTCGTACCGGAAAGTTCGGCCGACAAGCTTTGGACCGCAGGATACTTCGATCACAGCAGCATTCGGCTCGTCACGGTCCGCGGAGATTACACCGATGCGATCAAAACGGCCGATAAAATCTGCGAAGCCCCCGGATTTTTCCCGGAAGGCGGCGGCAAAAACATCGCCCGCCGGGACGGGATGGGCTGTGTGATGCTCGATGGTGCCGTCACGATAGGAAAACTGCCCGAGTATTACTTCCAGGCGGTCGGGTCGGGCACCGGAGGGATCGCCGCATGGGAGGCTGCGATCCGTCTGATCGGGGATGGGCGATTCGGCAGTAAATTTCCGGAACTTCACCTCTCGCAGAACCTTCCATTCGTTCCGATGGTCCGTGCATGGAACGCCGGCAGGGATCATATCATAGATGAGGATATGCCGGATGCGCAGGCTTCGATTTCTGCAGTATCCGCCCATGTCCTGACCAACCGTACACCCCCTTACGGGATTTGCGGCGGGGTGTATGATGCGATGAAATCCTGCGGGGGTCAAATGTATACCGTGGAAAACAAAGATGCGGCGAGTGCGGCGTCCCTCTTCGCCGAAGCGGAAAACGGAATCGACATCGATCCTGCCGCCGCCGTTGCCTTTGCGTCCCTCATCTCTGCAGCCGAAGAAGGCTCCATCAGGACAAACGCGGACATTTTGCTGAACATCACCGGCGGGGGATACCAGCGGGTGAAAAAGGACTGCGAAACCGCAAAAATAGGCGTTTACGAAACAGTCGATACCGGAGAGGTGCCGGTATTATGAACGAAGAAACGGTTCTTCGGATCATGCATGAAGAGGGGATCGACATGGTCGCTTCCCTGCCGTGCGATAAAAACAAGCGGTTTACTGCGCTTTTAGAGACGGAGTTTTCGGTCATCGACCTTGCCCGCGAAGAGGATGGGGTCGGGATCGGGGCTGGAGTGGTTCTCGCCGGAAAACGTCCGCTCGTCTCGATCCAGAGCTCGGGCCTTGGGAATATGCTCAACGCTCTTCTGTCGCTTTCCTGCGTGTATCACTTCCCTCTGCCGATCCTGGCAAGCTGGCGAGGCGTCTGCGATGAGAAGATCTGTGCCCAGATCCCGTTCAATGCCCCGCTGCCGAAACTTCTGGATGTGTACAACATCCCTTACCGGATCTGCAGATCCGCGGAGGATCTGGAAGGGATCCGAGAGGTCATAAAGGGGGCGTTTACACAGCAGACGCCCTATGTCGCTCTGATCCTTCCCTCCTGCTGGGACCCGCAGCAGGAATCGCCCATTACGTATCCGAAACGTTCGCTTCCGGACCGGACGTTTTTCCTTCCCGGATACTCTGAGCCAAAACTCACAAGACTCAAGGCGATCGAAAAAATCGTTTCAGCGGTTCCAGAAAACGCGGTCATCATCTCCAACATCGGGGTCCCGTCCAAGGAACTGTATGCCTCAGGAGACCGGCCAGGAAACTTCTACATGCTCGGCAGCTACATGCAGGCGTCCGCGATCGGGCTCGGTTGTGCGTTTTCTTCACCGAAAACGCCCGTCTATGTGATAGATGGGGACGGAAGTCTGCTTGGATCCGCAGTTCTTCCGGTGATCGCGGCACAGAAATGCGAAAATCTGCATATTATGGCGCTGGACAACGGCACATTCGGCAGCACAGGAAACCAGATCAGTCCGGCGTATGAAACCGCCGATATCGGCATGCTCGCACGTGCAGCCGGAATCGGCTCGGTCGAACGCGCCGTATCTCCGGAAGATATCTCACGTGCCGTGGCCAAAGGAACTTCATTCGTTCATCTGCTGATACGCCCGGAAAACTCGGCGTCCCCCAATATCCCTCTCTCCCCCGAAGAGATCCGCAGTAGAACGGAACTGTTCATCCGGAAAAACGGATAAACACTCACGCTTTTTTTACCGGCACCCGAAGGATGGTCTTCATCTTCGCTGGTTCGGTTTTTCGCGGATCCGAAAGATAAATCTCATGATGCCGGCGGCCGGCGAAGTCATGGACAAAACCGTTTTCGCGGATGAAGGCATCCATCTTGTCAAGCGTCGCCGGTTCATCGTCGAAGGGCCCTATATGCATGCACTGGACACAAAGACCTTCGGAAAAGATCTCGAGCCGCGCCTTTGCCGTATCCAGATGCTTCTTTTCTTCGACCATGGGGCATGTTTCTGCAAACACCTCAGCCGTCACGAACTCCGGCTGGCGGATCATGGATGTCCAGAGGAACGTATCTTTGTTTTTGAAGTCGGCAGAGTCGTCCAGACTCCACAACCCTTCAAGCGGAGGCACGACATACTCAAAGTAGCCGTTCGGCCTCGTCTCCCCTTTTTTGTTCATTTTGATCGTGTATGAAAGACCGTAGAGCAGCTCGACCGCACAGGGATACTCACCGTTTGGATCGTTCGGATTTCCTTTCCCGTCGACCATAATGAAGGTCATGGGCGGAACATCCACCGCGGACGGGCTCGTCTTCGGCTTATACAGATCAGGAAATGCTTTTTTATAATCTATTTTCTCCATTTTTCTTACTTCTCACGTTCGGTTTGTTTTGCCGTTTCAGGGAGCGTTTTGATCCAGGAAACCCATTTTCCAAAATGCGGGCACTCGGCACACATCTTATCAAGACCAATCTCCCGTGCGACCGTGAGGCCGTCGGTCGGTTTTTGATATCCGGGATTGACCCGCAGGATCCTTTTGGAAGGTGCGGTCATTTCCCCGCCGTCGATCTCTTCGGGAAGAAAATCCCTGCGGACCGCGGCGAGTTTTTTTACCTGTTTTTTACTCATCCCGCAGACGGAAAAAGCCGAGGGATCGGAAAACAGCAGGGTCTCGAACTCATGCAGCTGGATGTTCGCATGAAAATTTTCCCGATCGATATCCTCAAAAAACGCCGCTTCCATCTCGGTTACCCGTTCTAGAGGAGACGCCAGATCATAAGATACCGTGTATCCCGGGATCGCCGGAAATTTATAGAAATCGTACATCGTCGTAACATACGAACCAGGCCGTCTGCAGAGGTTCAGGACATCCTTTCTGATCTTTTCATACGACGAGCAGCCACCGCGGCGCACGACCCCGGATTTGCTTTTCGATGTCATCACGATGATAGGAATAATCGTGATTCCCAGATGCGCCAGTTCCTTTGCCATCAGGCGTTTGATAAAAACCTCTTCGGTATACCCTTCGCAGGAGATGAACAGGGTGACCATGCCTACTGCGGTCTCCCGCCAAAGATGTTCTTTTCCCAGAGTTCCCCAAGCGAATAATCCTGTGCGATCCAGTTCTGGAGATCTTCATCGTCCTCGAGTCTGCGGAATGTGGAGGCGTCATTTTGCCAGTCGACAACGATGATATCCTTTGGCTCAAACTCGCTGAGGAGCAGAGCCGACTGTGTCGAGACGATGATCTGTTTGACAAGCCCGGCTGATCTTATCAGGGCTGCAAGCAGCGAGAGGGCATACGGGTGCAGACCTAACTCAGGCTCCTCGAGCAGCACGGTTTCCGGGATGTTCTCGACCGGCTGAAGAAGCAGGGTTGCAAGGCAGATGAACCGCAGAGTCCCGTCGGAGAAGTCGGCGGCTTTGAACGGCGTTTTCCCATGGGTCGAACACCATTCGAGCTCGATCATTTCGGGATTGTCTGGTTTTGGCCGCAGGATGAAGTCATCAAAGAAGGGAGCCGCAAGCTGGATCACTTTTCTGATCCTCTGATAATTGTTTGGAGCAGTCAGTTTTATCAGATAGAGATATGCGGCAAGATTTCCTGCATCCGGTCTGAGACAAATGTTATCATTGATCGCATGGATCTGTTTGACTTTTGCATTGTCTCCGGTGTCGTGGAAGTGGTAGACGATCCACTGATGCACGTGTTTCAACACGTATTTATCGATGAATGTCCCGGTTCCGGCATCATACAGAGACTCCAGATGTCCTGAGCCAAGCGATCTATTCTCTTTGAGGAGGTTCCAGGAGAACCATTCATCCTCGAACATCAGCCGATTGTCTTTGGTTGGTTTGAGATCGAACCCGTATCCGTTATTTCCGAAGTATATGCCGACACTTATCTTCTCGGTTTCCTGTCTCCCAAACCAGAGGAGGGAGTCAGGACCGCCGTTATAGGTAACGTACTTCTGCAGACGTTTGGCAAACATCTGTTCCATCATGCAGAATACCGCGAGAAAATTCGATTTTCCCGCACCGTTCGCTCCAATCAGAATATTTATGTCGCGAAGCTTGAGATCGCAGGACCGAATCGAACGAAATCCGCGGATCGTTATTCGGTCGATCTGGGAACCGGGTTGTTTCTGCCTCATATGTTTAGCTTTTGCGCACATGAGTGATAAGGATATCTTCCACAGACATGAACGCGGATCGGAAATGACCGGTGAAATATAACAGTGCTCGAAAAGCACTGCACACTCGCAAATCAAAGATTTGCTCGGCTGAGGGACCTAAAGGTCCCCGCAAAAAAAAGCTGAGGTTTCTCAGCGTTTATGCGGTCGCGGATTTTGCCATGAATGCTTCGATGATCGCAACGATACCGAAAGCAAAGAAGAAGATACCCGCGATCTCGACGATCGTGAATGCCGAGATGATCGGATTGATCAGGAACAGGATACCGAGAATGATGCCGAGGATACCGGAAACGGCGAGAAGACCGCGGTTGACCTGAGCTGAGGTCCCCATCAGGGCAAGGGCAAGGTCGGTGACTCCGCCGATCAATGCGGCTGCTGCGAGAACATACATCGCGTACACAAGCATGATAGCTGGGAAGATCAGAGCCAGGATGCCGAAGAGAATCACAAGGATACCGAGAAGAACGACCCACCAGGTGCGTTTTACTTCACCGAAAAACGTTGTTCCTGCGGTCAGAAGAGTGATACCCACGAAGATCAGCAGGACCGCAAGCAGGATCTCGCTGGCAAACAGGGATGCCAGAGTGAAAACCATCATCAGGATACCGAGAATGATCATCAATATGCCTTTTGCCAAAAGCGACCCGAAGGTACTTCCGCACATAGGACAGGAATTTTCAGTCATATAATGAAAATACACCCGCAAACGTATTAAATCATCGTATAACGGGTTGACATGTATAAATAGTTCAAATACAAAATAGTTAACTTACTTAGCCTATGCCTCCCGTTGAGATGCACGCAAATGAAGTCCAGCATTACGCATCGCCGATTCTCGTAAAAAACCGGCAGTTTTTTGCCACTCTTACAAGTGAGCGGCTGATCATCGAAGGAGGGCCTTCGCCAAGGGAGTTTAAGGTAAGCAGTATCCTCTCGGCACATCCCTGTAAACTGGAAACCGGAGAACCAGGTCTCAAGCTTATCATCTCGACACCCGAAGGGCAAAAGGAGATGATCTGGGGATTTCCGGTAGATGCTAAATTCAAGGCCGGAGAGCAGGAAGCATGGGCGGATCAGATCGCCCGGGCCGGCGGCGAAAAACCGTTTGCCGAGGGAAAAAGCGAGGGCGCCGGGCCGCAGAATGCCCCCGTCCCCCGTCGCCAAACTCAGGAGAGGAAGCCCGCCGTTCCCGAACCGGAGATCCCGGCAATCAGGATCCGGCCGGATTTTGTTTCCGGCGAATCGGTTGCGATCGAAACGGCGGGGGTCCGGGTAAAGCGGACATTTTATACCATATATCTGACGAATATCAGGCTGATCCTGCAGAATACGGCCGGCAAGATCGGGCGTGAATTTGCAATTGCGGAGCTGATGGATGCGGCATCGTTCGAGACCGAGGCGGGAGAACCGGCGATCGCACTTTCCGTCGGATCGCAGACCGGCGCGAAACAGATGGTGATGTCGTTTCCAACAGAGTCGGCAAGGGTCGCCTGGATGCAGGAGCTGAAAGCGAAGCTGCCGGTCAGACAGACGCTGATTTCGGCCGCTCCCGAACCGATGGTGGTGACCTGTACCGGGTTATTTTCACCGGATGCGGGAGAGCGGGTTGCTCTGTCGACAGGAGGCGTTCGGATCAAGCGCAATTACGTTACGCTGCATCTGACGAACACGCGGCTGGTGATCGAGGGGAAATCCTCGATCCTCGGCGAGTTCGCGCTGAACACGCTTGCCAGGGCGATCCGTCTCGCAGGAGAGGTGGGCGAACCGGGTATTGCTCTGCAGATCGTCGGAAGAGAGGGAGAGAAGGAGCTGCATCTGCTGTTTTCCGGCATGCCGGACCGCGAACTGTGGATCCAGAAGCTTTCCGAGATTATCCCCGAAGAGGATCAGTCGGTGTATGCGCCGGAGTCGGCGCAGTATACTGTGACGACGGTAAGTCCGCCGTCCCAGAGAAATTCTCAGGATATGTATTGTCCGGCGTGCGGAGCGCGAAACCATGTGGATGATGAGGTGTGCGCTTTGTGCGGATCTCTTCTGCATCCGGGTTTGATGTCCGCGGAGTCGTCACGGAGTCCTGCACGCCGAGAGAAGCGGACGAAGGCTGAGAGATCAGCGGGACGGGAAAAACCCGCAAAACGGGACCGGCGGGAGAAGCCGGAAAAAATGCCGTATAACGGCGGCGTGATCGGGTTTCTGACCAGACCGTCGGATGCGTATTCCTATTATATGCGCGAAAGACCGCGGGATGCTCTCGGGATGTTTTTGTTGTCTGGAGCGTTGTGGGCGGTTCTTACGGTTTTGATGATCACGTATGTGGCTCCGATCGTTTTGCGGATATCCGTTACGGACTATCCGATCTTTTCCGCTCTGCAGACCGATCTGATGTTGCTGGTCCTTTTCATTCTGGTCCTGTATGTAATCTGGCTGATCGCGGTGCTGATTCAGGCATTGGTTACCGGAATCACGGCACGGGTCTGTGAACCGGAAGTACGGTTTTCCGAGATTACAGCGATCGTTATGCGAAGTACGCTTTCCTATGCGGTGATCGGCTGGATCCCGATTCTGGGTCAGTTTGCGGCAAGTATCTGGTCTGCTGCGGTAACGTGGAAAGGTCTTGCAGCAGGTCAGAATATGCGGGCCGGTCAGGCAGCTGTCTCGGCATTTCTTGGTATGATCCTTGTGTATGTGCTGATGTTTGCGGTCGGATCGATTTAATGGAGGTAAAAATGATACTGAAACGATTGATATTGGTACTTCTCGTGGCATTTTTGATAATTGGATGCGTGGGGGCGGTGAATGCTGACACGCCAACACCAACGGAAACGGCCACGACAACCCTAACACCAACGGAAACGGCCACGACAACCCCAACACCAACGGAAACGGCCACGACAACCCTAACACCAACGGAAACGGCCACGACAACCCCAACACCAACGGAAACGGCCACGACAACCCCAACACCAACGGAAACGGCCACGACAACCCCAACACCAACGGAAACGGCCACGACAACCCCAACACCAACGGAAACGGCCACAACAACCCCAACACCAACGGAAACGGCCACAACAACCCCAACACTAATCGACATCACCACCCTCTACATCACTGGATTGACACCCCCGGTATTTGGCGCAGCACCAGACACTACCTTCTTCGTTTCAGGGGGGGGGACGCCGGTAAGTGTATCCTGGAATGCCGGGACTTCAACCTTCGGTGAAAACACGCAGTACACCGCGACCGTCACCATAAAGAATGCCACAGGATACGTATTTTCAACCGAACCTACTGTCTTCCTTAACAATGCTTTTATTTCTCCAGCATACGTTACGCTGGATACCGCAACGCAGCGGCTTACCTTTACCTACACCTTCCCGAAAACCGAATCAAAGATTCTCCCAACCATCACGCTCTCCGCAAATGTCACTACAGGTACCGTGCCGTTGCCGGTCAAATTCACTTATACGGTAGCCAATGCCACATCGACCTCGTGGGTCTACGGTGATGGATCTTCTCTCTCTCTTCCCTCATACAGCGGAACACTCAATCACACCTACACGACCGTCGGAAACTATACGGCAAATCTTACAGCCACCAATGCCAACGGGACGGTGTACAAAACGGTCGTGATCACGGTAAATAAAGTAGGACTCGATGCATCTTTCACGGCATCATCCAGTTCCGGAACTGCGCCTCTGACCGTTTTGTTCGTTGATACGTCTGCTGGTTCTCCTACCCAATGGATATGGGACTTCGGCGGGCTTGGCTCATCGGCGACGAAGAATCCTTCCTACACCTTTACCACGGCAGGAACCTATATCGTTAAGCTGACGGTCATCGACAGCACGGGAGCAACGGATTCGTATTCTCGGGCTATTTATGTGAATGCTCCGGCAAGTACATCCACCCCCACCCCAACTCAGACGACCGCTCTGACTACCACGGGTACCACATTGACGTTAGGTGAACTCAGCATTCCTGGCCCTATCGATATCATCAAAGAGTTCATGCACCTCTTCTACAGTATATTCGACCCGGCCAATTATCTGATGACCGCAAACGCGAGTAATACGACCTAAGCGACAAACCTGAAAAGTCCCCTCTCCTTTTTTACATTTGTTAGACAGATTTACCTCGCTTTTATCCCCAGTACCGGTGCGTCTGCACGAACGTGCGTTCCGCTTTTAAGATCTCCCGATAGAAGTTATCGCCGGTCGCAAACGTATTCAGGATCCTGGCCGCCGCTTCCGGGCCAACCCCGCGTCCCGCCAAAGCCACAACTGCCTTTTTTCCGCTGGATAGAACCATATTTGCATTCCGCATCATCCGCGTCTCCGCCTCCCGCTCCTCGGTTGAAAGGGTCTTTTTTTTCAGGGCGGCAAACATCGGCTCTTCATAAGGTTTCAGTGCCGCGATAAGCCGTGCTCCGCAGACCGGACACTGAGGCTGATCGGGAACTCGTGCGACCTTCGTTTTCGACTTCCATTTCCGGCAGTGCATACAGGCAAGGATAACATCCTGCTCGTCGATTCGGTGCTTCACGCTCTCTAAAATCGCCTGATCCTCCCCCGGGGGCACAACCACATCGCGGCCGGTAAAGAGTCCTTCCGCCCCGATGATCGACAAACGGCTCGTCTTCGTCTCCATCCCGTGGTTCTTCAGCATCGTGACGACATTTTTTGCAGACGCTACATCCATACTCGAGAAGAACAATTCCCGGAATGCTTCTTTCTCGATCACCGTCCCGTCAAAGAGATCGAGAAGACGGTTCATACTGATCTTTTCATAATCCGCGTCGGCGTCGATCGCCCCGAACTTCTTCGCGATCTGCACAAGTTTCCATTTGTAGAGCGCCGTCTTCTTAAGGGCAAGCATCAGAATCCCCTCGACATGGTCAGGTTCGAGCGAGAGAAGGACCTCCTCCACGTCCGGGGCTCTGAGAAACTTCGGGAGCCGGAGAAGGATCCGGTAGGCATTCGTCTCGATCCCGACCGAGGTCCCGTACCGGGCGGAGAGCAGGATCGAAAGAACGCGGCCGATCGTCTCGTTCACCTTGTGCCCTCCGCAGAGATTCACCACGACACCCTCGTCAGAATCTTCCAGAACGATCAGCCGGTCCGTCGCCGTAATCGACCGGTTCTTTTTCATCTCGGAGAGGACCTTCTCGGCAAAGCGGACGGACCGCTCATCCGCCCGATAATCGGCAAAGTTCTGCAAACGGCGCAGCCTCCCGACTTCCATTGCCACGGTGAAAGGCACCGGGATCTGCTCACCTTCCCAGGACGGCAGTTCTCCCTTCGCATTCTTTGCCGGCTCCACCATGATCCGGTCCTCGTCGATATCGAGGACCCGCCAGACCTGCCCTCTCGCAACGAATACGGCGCCCGACGAGATCCAGCTGATCACAAAAGACTCATCCAGGGTCCCGACCGGTTTTCTCGAGACCACGTCGAAGATCATGCTCTTCTTCTCATCCGCGATCATCGAAAGATTCAGCGAAAGATACTTTCTTGCCCGGGCTTTCGTGATCACCATCCCGCCTTCGGTCCGAATCAGGTAGTGTTTTTCCATGCCGGCGATCACTTCGCGGATCAGGGGGCCGGCATTTTCAAAGCAGAACGTTCGCGAAAAGATCTGCTCGATCTTTTCGATCGCGATCTCGCCGCGTTCCACCGCAAGTGCCGCGATCTGATTGGCGATCACGTCCGCGGCATTGATGTGCGGGCGGATGTTTTCCGGCTGATTGCTCATCGCCTTGTTGACGATCACCATCGACTCGAGGATATCGTCGAACCCGGTCGCGAGGATCATGCCTTTCGAAGTGGCATGGATCTGGTGGCCGGCTCTCCCCGTTCTCTGCATGAGGCGGGCGACTTCACGCGGCGAGTTGAACTGGATGACGTGATCGATCTGCCCGATGTCGATGCCGAGCTCCATCGAGGAGGTACAGATCATGCCCCGCGTCATTCCCGCACGGAACTTGTCTTCGGCATCGATCCTGACCTCGCGGGACAAAGATCCGTGGTGAACGTCCGTATCCCCGCGGGGGAGAAGGGCATGGCCAATCGCCTCGGCCACGCTCCGGGTGTTCGTAAAAACGAGGGTCGAGGTGTGGGCGTCGATGCATTTGCCGATCATCTTCGTCTGGTCTCCGAAGGACTCACCGGCAAACTTCACGGACAGATCAAGGGTTTTTGCGACCGGGACCTGCACGATCGTGCAGGGACGTTTCCCGCAGAGGAATCTGCCGACGAGTTCGGGGTTTCCAACCGTGGCCGAGATTCCGATCCGCTGAAACTCGCCGGCAAGTTCAGCGACCCTCTCAAGCGCAACGGAGAGCTGGGCGCCGCGTTTTCCGTCGGCCAACTCGTGGATTTCATCGACGATCACGTAGCGAACGGCCGCAAGATGTTTTCGAAGCACCTTTCCCATCATCATCGCCTGCAGGCTCTCAGGCGTCGTGATCAAAAGATCCGGCGGGTGAGTCGCCTGTTTTCGCCGGTCGGTCTGACTCGTGTCCCCGTGTCGGACCGAGATCTTCAGCCCGAGCTCAGCCCCCCACCACTCGAGCCTGTTCATCATGTCCCGGTTGAGGGACCGAAGCGGCGTGATGTAGAGGGCCGAAAATCCTTCGGGCAGCGGGTCGGTGAGCATATGATGGAAGACGGGTAGCAGTGCACTCTCGGTTTTTCCCGTTCCGGTCGGTGCGATCAAAATCGCGTTGATCCCGGAGATGAGTTTTGGGACAGCACGCATCTGGATTTCTGAAAACTCGTCGAAGCCTCGCTTTTCCAGAACCGCCCGAAGCTTTGGGTGAAGCGAGTCTTTGAGTTCCTGAATCGCGGATGTCATACTCCCTCCAGAGGATCGGGGCGGAGTTCTGTGAACGGAGCAACGTAAGTCCCGTCTTTTAAGAACACCTCACCCGTTTCGGTCAAAATCGCTTTTGCGATCGGAGAGATTTTGTTGCCCGGGATCAGCCGGACATCCATCCCCCCTGCCAGTTCATAAAACGCCGGGACCAGTAGAACCCGGGTCGGGTCGGCCGGTACCGGGCCCCATACGGAGGGGTCGATCTCGGCAAGAAGATACCCCGGCGTTCCGCGAAGAGCACATCCGACGGTGTCGTAGATGTTCACGACCGGATGATGATGGCCGCACAAAATCAAATGACCGAGGAGAGCTGGATCCGGGATCGTGTGGCCGTGAAAATAGCCGGTTCCGTCGATCAAAGCCCCGTTCATCGGAAGAAGCTCGCCCTTTTCGAGATAATGTTCAAGCCCGGTGTCGTGATTCCCTGGAGCGAGCCGGAATTCGGTTTCTCTCCGGATCTTTCTGAGGACCTCGGGCATCTCGGTTCGTTCCTGGTAGGTGACGTACGGGATCATGTGCTTGAGGTCGCCAAGCACGATCAAATAGTCGGGATCGGCCTGTTCGATGACGGCAAGCAGTCTTGCGAGACGTGAGTCGGTGGCACTCTGGAAATGCAGACCATGCCGGTGGAGGTCGGCCTCGACGCCGAAGTGGGGATCGGCTATTATCAGGGAACGCTCCTGCCTTTCGATGAGGACGGCGGGTCCTTCTGCATAAAATTCCGGCTGCATGGTCAGGCGATTTTGATGAATTCGGTCGTCGGGGTGTAGCATTCCCCTTCTTCCATAAGGATTCCAAGACGCATCTTCGCCGAAGATTCGTCAAGACCGAGGCTTTTCAGGCAGGAGATGACGTCAAGTATTCTCGCTCCTTTTTTCTCGGAGAGGGAAGAGATGATCTCAAGTATTTTTTCGTTCGCGATCTCCTCTTTCGGACCTGCGGGTCTGACTGAGGAGAGTGCCGCACTGATCCGTCCGGCAAGTTCTTTCCTGATATCCGAGACCGGGGACTTTTCCAGCCGCGAGATCGCCGACTCGGCGGTGCTCAGGATCCAGGCGTCCCGTGCCTCGCGTGTCGAGGGCGTGATGGTCTCCGGGACGATCTCGAGAAACGTTCTGCCGGCATATTTGCGGAACCTGACCATGCCGAATACGGCGACGAACGAGGGAGCATCGATCTCGTCGGCGGTTTTGAGAAGTGCGGTGTTCTGCCAGTTCATGGAGCAGGAGAACACGCCGGTCGGATCACTGATGCGAAGCGAAGAGATTTTTCCATCCCTCTGAATCTTTTCGGTGAGGGTACCTATCAGAAATATTTTGGGGGAGAAGATGCCGAACGGCGTTTTAAATCCGGTCTCCGTATCCACTGCGTGCATAAGTTCGCCGGCGAATATACGGGATGCCGGGAGAAGTCCGGTATTTTGGGTATCCATTCCTTAACTCATTTGGTTTGAGGGAGCATTAAACCGACCGAGGGGGATGTTTTTTTTGGCGGGCTGCCCCTTAGGGGCGGCCTCAGCTGAGCAAGTTTTCGAAGGAAACTTGCGAGTCAAATCTTTGATTTGCGCCTGAGGGTTTCGATTTGGTGTACGGGATTATTCGGGTGGTACAATTCATCACACGAAATGCACGAAAAAAATACGAAAACACGAAAAAGAGAATGATCAGTTATTTGGTGAATGCAAATCGTCCCCTCCCCAGCCCCCCGCACGAAATTTGCGAAAACGCAAATCAAAGATTTGCTCAGCCGAGGTCTGCCGCTTTCAGCGTCCGACCCGCAAATCAACGAAATGCACGAAAAGGGGGACAGGGGCGGAGGAGAGGAGATATTCTGTTTTCAAAAGAAGATAGCGAATATCTCTTATCTGATTTCGGGGTGCGGGGAAGTGATTGCGGGGTGAGCCAATAGGCTCGCCCTAAGCTCTGAGCAAGTTCGAACGAAGTGAGAACTTGCGAGTCGGCGCGGAGCGTCCCGCGGTGGATATGTCCCAGATTTTGAAGAGGTTCTTGAAAAGTTGGAGCACTTACCTTTCTCACTTATTCAATTCACCCACCTACACCTCAAAATCTCCACAACTTCCACGCGAAAACCACCATTTCGATTCCAAAATGACCCTTCACCCATCAAAATCGACCCTCTCCACACGCACAAAAACCACATCCCAAACACAAAAGAAGACCATTCCTGCCGTATTTCCCCCCAAACACACTCATCCTATATTAAATAATAACCTGGACGTCCAGCAAAAACGATAACCCCGGAGAGACTACGTCCGTCCGTAAGTAAATACGGACGGAAAAAAATCCTCATCAATCACTTTTTTTTTAGACGTCTAGTTGTATTATTATTATTTTATGTACAGTACAGACGAGAGAGAGAGAGAGAGAGAGAGAGAGATCGAACCAAAAACAAAAACAAAAATATGTGATATTTAAGCTTTTCCGACCGTAAGGACGTAGTCGAAAGGGAGTCATCGTTTTTCCTGGACGTCCACGTGCATAATTTATATACTATGAACACACCTGACTGAAAATACGCCGAATACTTCCGATTTCAATTTTTCACCACCGAAAATAATCACAAAAATTTGATCAAAACTGATCGCCGAAGACCCAAAATGGAATCGAAATACCTCTCTGCGAGTGGAAACTCATCGATTTTTGCACATGTTTTTTGTGGGGATTTCTCATGTTTCCTCACCCAACAGTATCCTTCCAGAACTTCATATTCAACCTCCTTCCTCCCTCCCTCCGTTCCTGTCCCTTTTTTCGTGCATTTCGTGTGATGAGTGATACCACCCAAATACTCCCGTACACCAATGCTAAGAGTACACCCAAAAAAATACACGAATACGAAAAGATTTAGTCGCCGCCTCATTATCCACCCTACCATTCGCAAATCAAAGATTTGCTCGGCTAAGGGACCTAAAGGTCCCCGCCTGTCGAATGATTAATTGGTTGTAACGTCCAACAATCATTCATCATGGATGTCTCCCCCGAAATCTGGATAGAAAAATACCGGCCCAAAAATCTCGCCGAGGTCGTCGGTCAGCAGGATGTCGTCGAAAGGCTCCGTTCCTACGTCGCGACCAAGGCCCTTCCCCACCTCCTATTTACCGGTTCGGCAGGCGTCGGGAAGACCACCTGTGCCGTAGCGTTGGCCCGCGAAATGTTCGGCGATACCTGGAATATGAACTTCCGCGAACTCAACGCCTCGGATGAACGGGGTATCGACGTCGTCAGAAACCAGATCAAACAGTTTGCAAGAACCGCTCCCCTTGGCGATGCAACGTTCAAGATCCTCTTTTTAGACGAAGCGGACGCTCTTACCCAGGATGCCCAGGCCGCCCTTCGCCGGACTATGGAAAACTACGCCGAGACCTGCCGTTTTATCCTCTCATGCAACTACTCCTCGAAAATAATCGACCCCATCCAGTCCCGCTGTGCGATCTACCGGTTCAGACCGCTCACCGACGAGGCAATCTCCGAAGAGATCGCACGGATCGCAAAAAAAGAGGGCATCACCATCGATGAAGGAGCCTATGTCGCGATAACCTACGTCTCGCTTGGAGATATGAGAAAAGCGATCAATGCTCTTCAGGGTGCCGCCATCGTCTCGGATCACGTCACCGCCGAAAACATCTACGCCATCACCTCCAACGCAAAACCCCAGGAGATCACCGACCTCCTCGCCCGCTGCCTCGAGGGTGACTTCGAGACCGCCGAACGTATGCTCCACGCACTGATGTACGACAAAGGCATCGCGCCGAACGAACTCTTGAACCAGCTTTACCGCGAAATCTCGCGTTCCGAGACCCTCGACCGCCGGCTCAAAGTCGATCTGATCGATCACCTCGGCGAAGCCGACTTCCGGATGAGCGAAGGGGCCGACGCCGACATCCAGATGGACGCCCTGCTTGCCCGGATCGTCAGATCAGGCATGAACTAAAAAAAATTTAAAACCCGCTTTTCTCCAGCTCGTCGCCGATTCTTGCGAGCAGCAGTTTATCCCCGTCAAGTCGTGCAAGATCCTCCGCGGCCGTGAGGTCGATGATCGCCTCCTCGATCTCCCCCTCTTCGAGCCTGATCAGACCGCGGCCGAGATAGGCAAGCGCCGACCAGTGGGGATCATCCTTTCCCGCGTCGCTGAGGATCTCCTCGAAATCCTTTCGTGCTTTTTCGAGATCGCCGGCCTGCAGAAAAAGATCTGCCCGGTTATACCGGATCGGATATGCGGACGGGCTGCGGGAAAGAGCACTCGTATAATCGGATATTGCCTCGCCTGCGGCGCCGGTCTCCTGATAGCAGACGCCGCGGTAATAATAATAGTTCACATTCTCCGGATTTTCCAAGAGCGCATCCGTAAAGCATCCGGCCGCCCCGGAAAAATCCCGGGCCGCAAACAAAACGAGACCCTTCCGGAAAAGCTCTTTGTCGGTATTCATATCTTCCAGCCGGACAGCACGCCGACCGTGATCCGCCGGACGAACGGATTTTCATCATTGAGCATCGGCGAAATGATCGGCTCGAGTTCTATTGTGCCGCAGCGTCCAAGCGATTTGACCGCCATATACCGGACGTGATCCTTTTCGTCGGAAAGAAGGGGCGTCAAAAGCGGAATTCCTGACGGATCGGACGTGAATCCGATGATCTCCGCCGCCCGATATCTGAGCCTCCATTCGGGATCGTTCAACAGTGGGCGGACCGCTTCGATCGCTGCCGGACCAAGCTCCCCGAGTTTTTCTGCGGCGAGACGCCGGTCTTCCTTTTCCTTTGAACGGAGAAGGATGAGATACTCTGGAGGTATTGATGTCATACGTAGATTGTACAAATCAGGTCATATTTCATACTTTCGATTTTTATCATACGAACGTACATCCGTCAACTGCACTAATATTACGAGTGAGAGCAATTAGTCATACTACTTTATGAGGATACATGACCAACCAAAAACATATGAGTGCAAAAGGTCTCCTGCTGGTCGGTCACGGAAGTCGGCTCCAGTACAATAAGGAGCTGATCACGACCACCGCCGAGATGATGAAGGAAAGCGGGGGGGATTATCTGATCAAATCCTGTTTCCTCGAATACAGTAATCCTACCGTTGCCGAAGGCCTCGACCTGATGCGTAGCGAGGATCTGGAGATTTTGATCGTCGTCCCGCTGTTTCTCGCAAAAGGGATCCATATACTGCGCGACATTCCAAAGATTCTCGGGCTCGAAGCCGGAAAGAAACGCGGAACCTTTACGCTTGCCGACGGCCGCGTGGTCCCCCTCGTCTACGCTGAACCGATCGGGATCGATCCGCTGTTAGCAGAACTGATGCTCAAGAATGCGGCCAATGCCCTCACTCTTCCGGAGGATGCATGAAGGTCTTGGTTCTCGATACGATCCACGGCGGAACGATCCTCGCAGAAGCCCTTCTTCGAAACGGCGATGACGTGGACGCTTTGGATGTCTACCGCGGCGTCGGCCTCACGCCCGAAGAAGCGGCGTCCCGTCAGTATGATCTGATCACATCCCCGGTCCATCTCGATCCGGCATATCCCCTCCTCAATACAAAGACCCCGGTAATCTCCCACCATGAAATGACCCGCCGCCTTGCAGGCGACCTTCCGGAGACCGTCATTGAAGTGACCGGCGCCAAAGGAAAGACCACCACCTCTTTTGCGGTCGCTTCTCTTTTCACGACGAAAGGCGTGCTCCACACCAGCAGAGGGACCTATGTTTATCCGGAAGGGACCTTCCTCTGGAAGAAAAGCATCACGCCGGCGTCGGTTCTGCTCGCCGCCGGAGGAGCGAAGACGCACGACGCAAAATGGCTCGTTGCTGAAGTCTCCGCCGGCGTTACCGGGATCGGGACACTCGGCATTCTGACCTCGGCCGACGATTATTCGATCGCCGCAGGAAAGAAGAGCGCCCTTGCCGCAAAACTCGAGTCGCTTGCAAAATGCAAAACCGTGCTCGTCCCGCGTGGCGTCACGCTAAAGGAGGGGTGGCACGTCATCGACGATCTCGTCTCCGTCGAGGGGGACGTGCTTTCCTTTGACGGCGGGTCGTTCAAAAATCCCCTTCTTACACTTGCCGGATACCGCGAGCCGCTCAAATGCGCCGCGGCCGCCGGTCTTCTGCTCGGTCTGGACCCAAGCCGGCTTGCCGGATTTACCGCGATCGAAGGAAGGATGCAGTATTATCTCGAAGACGGCGTGCCGTTCCTCGACAACGCAAACAGCGGAACGACCAGGGAGACCACGCTCGATGCGGCCGCATATCTTCGCCGGCTTGTTCCGGACAAAGAGATCGTTCTTGTGATCGGCGAGGAGCATAAAGCCGTCTGCGAAGGATTCCAGGATGACGCGATCCGCCAGACGATCGAAGATATCGCCCCGATCCAGACGATTTCCGTGAGCAAAAAAGGCGGTCTGAACTTCGCGGCCTCGAAGGCGCAGGCTCTTTCGCTTGCAAAAGAACACAACGCGGCGGTTCTGCTCGCCGTAAAAACCTGGAGGTAAAAATGCGCTACGTTCAGCCGCGTCCAAGCTCGATTGTTGCCGCCCTCTATACCCTTCGGGATCTGAACGTCGATCTCGCGATACTTCACGGCCCGTCAGGCTGTTCATTCAAGCACGCCCGACTCTTGGAAGAGGACGGGATCCGCGTTCTGACGACCTCGCTTGGCGATGAGGAGTTCATCTTCGGCGGGCAGAAGATCCTCGAAGATGTCCTCCAATATGCTGAAAAGGAGTTTTCTCCCCGCCGCATCGCCGTTGTCGGGACCTGTGTTTCGATGATCATCGGCGAGGATCTCGATGCCGCGATCGAAGCCTCCGGCATCACGACCCCTGCGATAGGGGTATCGATCCACGCAGGATTTCGCGAGAACATCGACGGGGTCATCGCCACCCTCGAGCCGGCGGCAAAGATCGGCTGGATCTCCGAAGAGGAGTTCGAGCGGCAGAAACTGGTCCTTGCCTCGGCGAACAAAACCGAGCGGGAACGCGGAGCTGCCTGTAAAACCTACATTGCCCCGTCCCGCGGCGATCTGAAGCACGTTGCCGCCGCCGAACTCGCAGAGCTACTTCGTTCCGGCAAAAAAGGCATGGCGATCATGAACGCAAAGAAGGAGACGGCGTATATGTTCGCCGATCATCTCTGCGCCGTGCATGAATGTGCGCCGGACGCGAATGTCACCTTTGTCGCAAACCTCGAAGCCCGCGGTCTGCCGAAAGTGAGAGGGGACGCCGCCATGATCCTTGCCGAACTCAATGAACGCGGCATCCACCCCGAACTCATCGGAGCTCTTGACGAATACGGCGGAAACGGCCCGCGGATCGCAGAAAGGATCGCGGAAGTCAAACCGGAATTCCTCCTGCTCGTCGGTGTCCCCCACGCGGTCTCGCCCGAAGCTCTTGCCGGGATCAAAGTATTCTCCGTCACAAACGGACCGCGGCAGGTCCTGCCCTTAAAAGAGCAGGGGCATGCCCATGTCATGGTCGAGGTTGATCTTCATCCAAAGACGCTTGGCGTCCACAACATCGTCGAAAGCGAGTTCGGAGCCGTTCTGCGGAGCATGTGATGAAGTCGTTTTTGATCTCGGGAGACCGTTCCGGAGCCGGAAAAACCAGCATCACGCTCGGCCTTGCCGGCCTTCTTGCAAAGGACGCGGTCGTCCAGACCTACAAAGTGGCGATGGATTACATCGACACCTCCTATCTTTCAGGCGTCACCGGTCGTCCGTCCTACAATCTGGACACCTTCGTCCAGACCGATGAGGAACTCGCCGGCCTCTTTTCCTACGGGGCTGAAGGTGCCGACATCGGGATCGTTGAAGGAGTCCGCGGACTCTACGAGGGCCGCGATTCGTTCACTGACGTCGGCAGTACCGCCGCGATCGCCAAACGCTTCTCCCTCCCAACAATCCTCGTGATCGATGCACGCAGCATCACCCGGTCTGCGGCCGCTCTCGTAAAGGGATTCCAGGCGTTCGATCCCGATGTCAGAATCAAAGGCGTGATCCTCAACAACACCGGCGGCGGGCACCACGTGACCAAGGCGACCGAGGCGATCGAACATTACTGCGGGATCCCCGTTCTCGGCGCAGTCCCCCGAAGCCCGGAGATGGATCTGTCCATGCGGCATCTTGGTCTCGTTCCGTTCGTGGAGGGTATGCGGGATCCGGGTTTTGCAAAGACGATCGACGGCATCATCCGGCATGTCGGGGCCCACGTGGATCTCGACGCGATAAAGGCCCTCGCAGAAGACGTGACGCCGCAGCCAAACAACATCACCGCGTCCCTTGCCTCCCGGCCGGCGGCATCGCGAACGGTCGCGATCGCGTTTGACGAGGCGTTCACCTTCTACTACGGGGAACTCGAGGCGGTGTTGAAAAGTCAGGGATGCGATGTCGTGAGATTCAGCCCGCTCCATGACACGTTGCCGGAGGCCGACGGGTATATCTTCGGCGGCGGATACCCCGAGATGTTTGCAGAGGAGCTTTCAAAGAATGTTTTGATGCGGGAAGCGGTCCATGCAAAAGCTAAGGACGGAGTCCCCATCTATGCGGAGTGCGGCGGTCTGATGTACCTCACCCGGTCGATCACCCTGAAAAACGGCTGGCTGGGAAGAGAAGGAGACGCAGTCTATCCCATGTGCGGGATTTTTGCCGGCGACACCGTGATGCCTGCCGGAAAAACCCTTCGATATGTGGAAGGAACCGCCGTTCTTGCCGGAAAATCCTATCCTTTCAAAGGACACGAGTTCCATTACAGCGGCGTTTCGATGGATGCAGACAGCCGTTTTCTTTACACGCTCTCGCGGGGAACCGGCATAATCGACGGAAAGGACGGCGTCGTTTTCAACAATGCGCTTGGTTCCTACACCCATCTTATGCCGGTCTCGGCAGAAGGCATCTTAGCGGAGATATTCGGAGAAGAGCGTGGAAAACAGTACATTAAAGCAGATTCCCCGCAGACGTTATAGTATGATTCCTCTCTTCCTCGACCTGTCGGCATCCCGTGTCCTCGTGTTCGGCGCAGGAAGCGTGGGTATTCGAAAAGCCCGCCATTTTACCTCGGCCGCCAGAATGACCATCGTTGCCGAAGATCTCTCTCCCGAGGTCTTTTCCTTTAAAAACGCATCCATCAAACAGCAGGCGATCGAAGATATGGAGAGCGAGGATCTCGAGAAGCTGATCGACCGACACGACATCGTGATTGCCGCCCTTTCGGATGAAAAGGAGAATGAGCGGTTGTGCAGTCTCGCAAAAGCAGCCGGAAAATTATACAACAATGCGACCGGAGAGGGAAACATCCGGATCCCGTCGGTTGTCTGTGGGGCCGAGTATCAGATCGCCGTCACGACCGAAAAATCGGCCCCGGCGGTCCCGGCATTTATCCGGTCCTTTCTTGAGGAAAACCTTCCCTGGCTGGACAACATGGTGCTCCTCCAGAATACGCTTCGCGAAGAGCTGAAAACGACGATCCCCGACCAGGCACGAAGGGCAGAGATCCTTCGGGCCGTGATCGACGATGCGGAGATACAAAACGCCTGCATAGCCGGCGTTCCCTCAACCGAAATCTGTAAAAAATATCTATGACCCGCACACTTCTTACCGACATCGCGGTGGCGACCGCAGATCACAGTAAATACGGCGAGGAGGTTCTCGGCCTTTTCAGGTTTAAGGACGAGACGGCCTTTTTCGAGAAAGCTTCGAAGATATTTCCCGGCGTGGTTCTTCTTGAGACCTGCAACAGGGTCGAGATCCTGGTACACGGGAGCGCCAAGCAGCTGAGGGACTTCCTCCACGGCGAACAGAGGTTCGGGTTCGATATCCTCGAAGGCGAAGCTGCCCTCATGCATCTCCTGGAACTCGCCGCCGGGACGAAGTCGATGATCATCGGCGAGGATCAGATCCTCGGACAGATGCGGCGTGCTCTCCTCCTTGCCGAGTCGCACGACACCAACGACGTCATCACCGATGTCTGTCTGAACACCGCGATCCGGGAAGGCGTGTCGATTCGGCAGAAGACCTCCATCAACAAAGGAGCAGTATCCATCGGTTCGGCCGCGGTTCTTCTTGCCGAGGAGCTGATGGGCGATCTCGACGGAAAAAACATCCTGGTCGTCGGCGGCGGCGAGATGGGAACACTCGTTGCCCGGGCCCTCTGCGAGAAAAATCTCCGGGCAATCTATGTTACAAACAGGTCCTTTGACCGGGCCGTCCTTCTCGCAGAAGAGATCAAAGGCCGGGCGATGCGGCTCGACCAGCTGTATCCCTGCATAGCTCTTTCAGACGTCGTCATCTCCTGCACGGGAGCTCCGCATTTGATCATCCACGCAGACGAACTTGCCGAAACGATGAACGAGAGGTTCTGGCCGCTCGATCTCGAGCCGCGGCATCTTCTTTTGATCGACATTGCCCAGCCGCGGGACATCGACGACGCCTGCCGGGACGTTCCCGGCGTCTCGCTGAAAACGCTCGACGATCTGAAAAGCATCTCGGAAAAGAATCTGGCCGCACGAAAGACCGAGTGCGAACATGCGGACGTTCTTGTCAAAGCCGCTCTCCCGGAGTTCATCAAGGCCTTCAACCGTGCGGCATCCGGCGATCTGACGAAGAACCTCTACACGTGGGCAGAGGAGATCCGTCAGCGTGAAAAAAACAAGGCGCTTTCCCGCCTCCGGGACGCCGACCCCTATCTTGAATCGGTGATCGACGACTTAACAAGCGCTCTTACGAAAAAACTGCTCGAGGATGCGGCGAAAAGCATTCGGGCGAGCGCAGAATGTACCGACACACAGACCGCAGAAATCCTCCTCAAAGCAATAATTTCAGGTGAAGTATCATGTATCCGCAGATCAGAATGAGAAGACTCCGGCAGAATATCCTTCAGCCGATGTTCAAGGAAACGAGACTCGTAAAAGATGAACTGATCATGCCGCTCTTTTTCGACGAGAACGCGGTAAAGCCGGTTCCGATCGCCTCCATGCCCGGCCAGTTCCGGCACCCTCTTTCCTGTGCCGAAGAGGTCGCAGAAGAGATGAAGGCCGCAGGTCTTCGCGCCGTTCTTCTGTTCGGGATCCCGAAATGCAAGGACACCGAAGCTTCCGGTGCATTTGCCGAAAACGGCATCGTTCAGGAAGCAACACGGCGGATCAAAGCCGCCGTGCCGGATCTCATCGTCATCACAGACACCTGCGCCTGCGAATACACCTCGCATGGACACTGCGGGATTTTGTGCGGAAAAGAGCTGGACAACGACGCGTCCCTTCTCTTGATGGAGAAGATCGCGGTCAGTCAGGCCGCGGCCGGCGCCGACATGGTCGCCCCGTCATGCATGCTGGACGGCCAGGTCACGGCGATCCGCGAAGCTTTGGACGAAGCGGGTTTTTCGAACACCCCGATCATGTCCTACTCGACCAAATTCGCGTCAGCCCTGTACGGCCCGTTCCGTGAAGCGGCCGACTCGGGATTCTCGTTTGGAGACCGGACCAGTTATCAGATGAGCCCGGCAAACCGCAGGGAAGCGATCCGTGAATCCTATCTCGACGAGATGGAAGGAGCCGACATCCTGATGGTGAAACCCGCAGGATTTTACCTCGACATTCTGCGGGATGTGCGGGAGTCCACGGATCTGCCGGTCGCCGCCTATCAGGTATCAGGCGAGTATTCGATGATCAAAGCCGCCGGCATGAACGGCTGGATCGATGAAAAGAAGATCATGATGGAGTCGCTTCTTGCAATCAAACGTGCAGGGGCCGACTTGATCATCACCTATTTTGCAAAAGAGGCCGCGGAGATGCTGCCATGAAAAGTGAAGAGTTATTTACCACAGCAAAGACCTGCCTTCCGGGCGGGGTCTCAAGTCCGGTGCGTGCAATCAAACCGTATCCGTTTTATGTAAAATCCGCCAGAGGCGCAACGCTCGAGACAGAAGACGGGGAATCACTCGTCGACTGCTGCATGGGATACGGTCCTCTGCTTCTCGGTCACGCACATCCGGCCATTCAAAAGGCGATCGAGGCACAGCTCGACGCCGGCTGGCTCTACGGCACGCCGACGAAGCTCGAGATTGATCTTGCGCAGAGGATATGCCGCGATCACCCCTCGATCGAGATGCTCAGATGCGTTTCGACCGGTCTTGAGGCCACGCTTGCCGCGATCCGGCTTGCCCGGGGTTTTACCGGAAAATGCGGGATCGTGAAGCTCGAAGGCGGGTTCCACGGAGCCCATGACGCGGTTTTGATTGCCGCAGGAAGCGGGGCAACCACGCACGGAACGCCCGACTCGCTCGGCGTTCCCCCGTCCTTTGCCGCCCAGACCCGTCAGGTCCCGTACAATGATCCCGAAGCACTCGAAGAGCTGCTTTCAAAGGACAAAGAGATCGCCGCATTCATCCTCGAACCGGTGATGGGAAACGTCGGGCCGGTCCTCCCGGACGACGGCTATCTCTCCGCGGTCCGCGAGATCACGAAAGCTCATGACGTTCTCCTCATCTTCGACGAGGTCATCACCGGATACCGGGTCGGTATCGGCGGAGCACAGAAAAAATACGGCATAAAACCCGATCTCACCACGCTTGGAAAGATCACCGGTGGTGGTCTCCCGATCGGCGTGTTCGGCGGCAGACGAGACATTATGGAGCTCGTTTCGCCCTCGGGCGGCGTCTACAACGCCGGAACGTTCAACGGCAATCCCCTTTCGATGGCGGCAGGCATCGCGACCAACGTCTACCTCCACGAAAACGAGAGTCTGTATGCAGAGCTCGACGAAAAGACCCGGGCGATCGAAGAGTCGCTGCCGGCAAAGGCTTCCGGCTCGTTTGTGAGACTCGGTTCACTCTTCAAGTACTTCTTCAGAAGCACGGCTCCAAGAAACTATCTCGAGGCAAAGGAATCGGACACCGCCGCTTTCCGCGTATTCTTCGAGAAAGCGCTCAAAGACGGCGTGTTTATCCCGCCTTCGCAGTTCGAGACCAACTTCCTCTCGACTGCCCACGACGCATCCTCTATGGAGAAAATCATCTCGGTATATCAGCATGTCTAAAATACGGATCGGCACACGCGGCAGTAAACTTGCTCTTGCCCAAACGAAAAAGGTCATCGGTCTTCTTGCGGAGAACGGTATCGACGCCGAGTATGTGATCATCAAAACGACCGGCGACAAGGTCACCGACCGGGGTCTTCATCAGATCGGCGGGTTCGGGATGTTCGTGCGCGAACTCGACAATGCGATTCTCCGGGGAGAGATCGACTGCGCTGTCCACAGTATGAAAGACATCCCTGCAGAACGGCCCAAAGGCCTTCTCACGGTCGCGGTTTTGAAGCGCGATCCGCCGTATGATTTTCTGGTGATGAACGGCAAAGTAGAGGATCTGATGGTGATCGGGACCTCGAGTCTGCGCAGAAAAGCCCAGCTTCTCCGGTATTTTCACAACTGTCCTGCGGTCAGGGTTGAGATGCTGCGGGGAAATCTGGACACGCGGCTTGGAAAGCTGGACGACGGGCTGTATGACGGGATCATGGTCGCTGAGGCGGGACTCATGCGGCTGGACTACAAGCGAAACGGGGTCAGACTCTCGCCGGATATGTTCGTTCCAGCGGCAAATCAGGGGACGATCGCGATCGTCAGCCGGGACACGCCCGAGCTTCGGGCGGCTTTTGCCCCTCTGAATGATCCGCAGTCGGCTCTGGACTGCGCGATCGAGCGGATCGTGATGGAACAGGTCGGCGGGGGATGTTTTACCCCTATGGGGATCTTCTGCGAGAATCAGCACCTGACCGCGGAGGTGCTTTCACTCGACGGGACCCGTGCCGAGCGGATCACTGCGGAGATCGGGGATCTTGAGGGGGCGAGGGTGGCCGGGATCAGATTGAAGAACGTCGGTGCCGAACTGATCGCCGAGGCAAAGCTTGCTCTCGGCGAGCCGGCCAAAAAAAACGGGAAGGTGTATCTCGTGGGCTCGGGTCCGGGAGGCCTTGGGCTTTTGACGTTCCGTGCCCGCGAGGTGATCGATTTGGCGGATGTGATCATGTATGATCAGCTGCCGGGTGACGAGATCATTGCTTCACTTCCTGCACGTGCGGAGAAGATCGATGTTGGAAAATACGGCGGTCATCACACGATGAAGCAGGAGGATATCGAAAAACTGCTCGTCGAAAAAGCACAGGCAGGCGGGATCATCGTCCGGCTGAAAGGCGGCGATCCGTTTTTGTTCGGCCGCGGCGGCGAGGAGATGGAGGTTCTGCGCGAGCACAACATCCCCTGTGAAGCAATTCCGGGGGTCACGAGCGGTATCGCGGTGCCTGAATGCGTCGGGATCCCGGTCACTCACCGGGATTTTGCAAGCCAGGTGACCTTTGTTACGGGCCATGAAAATCCGGAAAAGGAGGTTTCGTCGATCGACTGGAAGTGGCTGGCCGGAAGTCCCGGAACGATCGTGATCTATATGGGCGTGAAAAATCTCGGCAGGATCGCGGAACTCTTGATTGAAAACGGCAGGGATCCGCAAACGAAGATCGCGGTGATCGAACGGGGATTCCGCCCGGATCAGCGGGTGACCTGTGCCACGCTCGCGGATATAGGAGAGGTCTCAAAGAAGGTCGGGATGAAGCCGCCGGCGATCATCGTGATCGGCGAAGTGGTCGGGCTGTATAAGGAAGAATGAGTATTTTTCTCTTTATCATCTCTACCACGGATTTTCTCGTGAGATTAACCCCTTACCCGAATAATCATGACTAGATTTTATATCACTTAATATCTTCGGGGAATAACCAAATGGGACACATAAGCCATTGAGTATCCAGCCAGACATTAGGATGGGCATTTCTTCGGTTGCATGTTCGAAGGGATCGTTGAATATAATCTCTTGTTCTTTTTTTATAGAGTAGCAAATTCCATACTTTTTTACCGTATCATAAAATGTATTATCCCCCGTATCAAAATACATCAGACAATTACGTATATTTCTGTATTTGAACGAAAGAACATACTCTTTTTTATCGAAATATTTTGTCAGGAGATATTCTAAAACGGAATTCAATGTCGCTGTTATATAATAAAAAATTAGAAAAAAATCTAGAAACTTGAATCCTGTCAAATCATAATGTGGATTACATTTGCGCAGATTCAAAGCAATATCTTCACAATTCTCCGATATACACGGCATGAGAGGGAAAGAGAATTTCACACTGCCGTTTTTAAATATTTCGAGAATACCAGTGGCAGATTTTGGTTCAATTATGTCTGACCCAAATAATATTATCGAGTCGTGTGATAACATACTCCTTCCGAATCCACCTTTTTTGATAAAATGGGATTTGATATCTTCAAAATCATTAAAAGTTAACCGGTTTTGTTGTTTTTTGTTATATAATGTTATCATACAGAATGGCGATTTAGGCTCAAATTCATATATAGTATCAATTTTGAATTTCTCCATCTCATTTTTATATTCATTTCGTTTTTCAATCAATCTATCAATTGTTGAACGATCGGGTGCAACTGGAAGTTTGCTACTACCACTTCGTATGTAGACAGTACCTTTACAGATGTATGGAGGATCAATCCCCTCATCAACGAATATGACCAAAACCCCTGTTTCTATTTCGGAAGGATTACGAATAAAGCGGCATTCAAAAACAGGTGTTGGTGATACATCAGATTGGATTTTGTTAGCTATTGTTTGGCTAAAGTCTGCTTTTTCTCCATGAATGTTGACGATACCTCCACGATCATTTATTCCAATAAAAAGCCAGCCCCCTTCTGAATTTGCAAAAGAGGTTATTGTCTGGCAGAGATGTTTTATCTTAAAATTATCGTCCCATTGTTTCTTGTATTCTACTTTATATCCCTCTTGTATCCCCCTATCTGCGAGTTGGGATAAATGCTCATATTCAATCTCGTCTATTGAGAGAAAATTGCCATTTTCATTTATCAGAGGAGAGTAAAATTGTGACATTCTAATGTTCCTATCCAAATAATAGAGTCAATGATATTTATAATAGGTTACGCGGTGTTATTCTCCATCTAATTCGGGAAGAGTATTGTTGGGTGTGGAGACAAGAGATTATTTAACCGCGAATCTCCGCGAATTAACGCGAATCGCATTTTTCTTGCGCCTGCGTGCTCTGCTCCGGCTTATCGCCTACGCAGGAATCGCACGCCGTCTGGAAAAATGCTGGGGAAAAACCGGCGTGCCGGTTTTTCTCTCCGTAAAATTTCTCTTTGCGTGTAATTGAAAAAATAATGAAACAACAGAAAAACCCGCACGCGGGTTTTTCCGATAGCATTTTTCAAGTGAGGGTGCGATTCCTGCGTAGGCGATAAGCCGAAGCAGAGCACCCGAACGTAAGGAAAATGCGATTCGCGGGAATTCGCGGTTAACTATCTCATTATCTTACACAAATGCCGTACACGAAGTCAAAATGCTTCATGCACATATCAGCATTTTGATCGAGAGCTATCCGTCCCACTCTTTTTTTCAGCTGGGATACGGCAAAATCGGGTTTGAAATTCGAAAAGAAAAAAAAGGATTACTCCATGTGGATAGCGCTTTCTGGGCACTCGTCCACACAGGTTTCGCAGTCAACGCAGTCATCGACGCTGATTACCGCCTTGTCATCGACAAGTTCGATCGCTGCTGACGGGCAGATGTCCACACAGGTCGCACATCCGGTACATTTTTCTTTATTAACTACTGCTGGCATTTTTGGATTTACCTCGTATAATTACTGTATTTCTTATCCTAAGGGGAAATACATTTCGAGTTGGTGAAGGGCTGCTCTTTTCCAGTCGGTGTTCAAAGTAACTGAAATAAAAAATGATTTGGATTGGGAAAGATATGGATATCGAAAAAAGAAGGCCCGGGTTATAACCCGAGAACCTCTTTCATAGTATATACTCCCGGTTTCGCTTTGGGCACCCATGCCGCCGCACGGATAGCGCCTCGTGCGAATACCGCTCTATCGTAGGCACGGTGCGTCAGCTCGATCGTCTCGTAGTTCTGATGGAACTGGACCGTGTGGTCGCCGACCACATCGCCGCCGCGGATCACATGCACGCCGATCTCGTTTTTCCGCTCGGTCATACCCTCGCGTCCGTACATCTCCTCGCGTTTGCCGACCTCTTCCTGGATCACTTTCAGGATCGTCTTCGCCGTTCCGCTCGGAGCGTCCTTCTTGTACCGGTGGTGGGCCTCGATCACTTCGATATCGTAATCGCCCAGACGCGATGCCGCATCGCGGACAAGTTCCCAGAAAATGTTCACGCCGACGCTGAAGTTGGTCGTTTTAACGACCGGGACATTCTTTATCGCGTCAAGCAGCTCGGCATCCTGCTCCGGCGTGAAACCGGTCGTGCCGATCACTAAAGCCACGCCTTTTTTCGCAGCGATCTTTGCATTGATCATCGTCGCCGCCGCCACGGTGAAGTCGATCATCACATCGGGTTTGACCTCGTCGATGAACGCGGCAAGCTTCTCGGAAGGAACGACCGGTTTTCCAAGGACCGTCCCGTCCCGGATATCCACGCCGCCGACGAACTCCAGCTCCGGGTTCTCGATCACCATGTTCGCGATCATGGTTCCCATCCTGCCGAGTGCGCCGCAGATGATGACCTTAATCATAGCGGGAAAGCACCCCGCGAAGGATCGCCGTGTTCTGCTCGCCAAGCGAATCCAATGGAAGTCTGACGTTGCCTGAGTTGATCAGACCGCGGATCTCTGCGGCACGCTTGACCGGCACCGGGTTCACTTCCATAAAGAGCGCCTTGGACAGATCCATCAGCTCGTAATGCTTCTTCATCGCCGCCTTGACGTCGGATCTTCTAAAGAGATCGTACATCTCGACCAAGCGCTTTGGCTCGATGTTTGCCGTAACGGAAATACAGCCGTGGCCGCCGACCGAAAGGACCGGAAGCGTCAGCGAGTCGTCGCCTGACGTAAGGATGAACGGATACTCGCGGTCGAGATCCTGGGTGCCCTGGATGATCGCCATCATCTGGTCGAGATTTCCGCTGGCTTCCTTAACGGCGACCAGATTTGGAATCGTCTCCACCATCTCGATGATCAGATCGGCAGGCAGGTTCTGACCGGTACGTCCCGGGATGTTGTACACAATGACCGGAAGACCGATGTCGGCGACCTTGCGGTAATGCTTCAGCAGACCCGATCTGTTCGGCTTGTTGTAATACGGGCTGATCAGAAGTACACCGTCTGCTCCGGACATCTTTGCAGCACGGGTCATCAGAAGAGCTTCTTCCGTATTGTTCGAACCGGTTCCTGCGATGGCAGGAATGCGGTTGCTCGCAGCAGAAACGGTTTCCTCAATGACACGAATGTGCTCGGCGTGTGTCATTGTTGCCGATTCTCCTGTCGAACCGCATGCGAGAAGTCCGTGAACGCCTCCGCGTATGACATACTCGATGCAGTTTCTCAGACCTTCAATATCGAGCGACTGGGACGCGTCGTCATTGAACGGTGTGATGAGTGCAGGGATTACACCTTCAAACATAGTACATTACCATTTGGTTGAACGAGATGATGTATTTTGCGCAGTCAGAGCAGTCTCTTTTAGGACACACGCATCTTGTGCCTGCCCCCTGCACGAAAAGATATTTTGTTCAGCGGTCGATGTACCATGAATGGAAGACGTCTATATCGCCCGGGCCGGGGCACAGTCACAGGATCGGAACACCGCAAACAAGATCAAGGCACTGTGTATGGCGGCAGGCCTTGAGAACATGGTGAACCGGGGGGATCTGACCGCAGTCAAGGTCCACTTCGGCGAACGAGGAAACGACGCATTCGTAAATCCGCTCCATGTCGCATCGATAGTCAAAGAGATCGAGGCGGTCGGCGCGAAACCTTTTCTTACCGATACCAATACCCTCTACCTTGGCGGTCGAAGGAACTCCGTCGATCATGCAAAAACCGCGGCGATGCACGGATTCTGCTATCCGGTTTTCGACTGTCCGGTGATCATCGCCGACGGACTTCGCGGGCAGAGCTTCACCCCTGTGGAGGTGTATGGAAAACACTTCGATTCGGTCAAGATCGCATCCGATATCGTTTCGGCAGACAGCATGGTGGTCGTTTCCCATTTCAAAGGCCATGAGGCTGCGGGATTTGGAGGAGCGTTGAAAAATCTCGGCATGGGCTGCGCCTCAAACGAGGGAAAACGTGAGCAGCACACGACCCGGCCAATGATCCTGGAAGACAAGTGTATTGTCTGCGGAGCATGCATGAATGCCTGTCCCGAGTTCTGCATCAGCATTGCCGGGAAAGCGGTCTCAATCGATCTTGACCACTGTATAGGCTGTCTGATGTGCATGAACACCTGTCCGGAACATGCGATCGACCTCGACTGGAAGGATGACGGCGTCGTGTTCGTCGAACGGATGATCGAGTATGCGGCAGGAGCGGTCGGCAATAAAACCGGGAAGGCCTTATACATCAATTTCTTAACCAACATCACGCCGCACTGCGATTGTACGCCGTGGAACGACATCCCGTTCGTTCCCGACATCGGCATTCTTGCATCTACCGATCCTGTCGCGCTGGACAAAGCCTGTTTCGATCTCGTGAACGGCGAGGAGGGGGTCTTTGGGAGCCTTCTGCCAGATCACCATCAGCCCGGAGAGGAGAAGTTTACCCGCGTCTGGCCGGGAACCAGCCCAATGCTGCAGATATCCTATGCAGAGGAGATGGGTCTTGGACGGGCTGATTACCGTCTGGTCGAGATTTAATTCTTTTTTTCGCGTAATTAACTGCGGTGATTTTTACACATAATCTTATCTGCATCAAAAATAAACCTTAAAAATACCTATGGATACCCGGATCCGACGTCTCATTTTCGCCCTTGTCGTTACGGCACTGCTGCTTGGATGGCCGTATATTCCCTATTTGGGTCTGGTGGTCCTCGGCTTTGCGGCAGTTCTCTATTTTGTGGATAAAAGCCGGTATTTTGCGATCGGCGTAGGTGTCCTCGCCGTATTATATCAAGCCGGTCTGATACCCGTGTCGGCCCTGATCGGCCCTCTGATGATGATCGTCTGGGGAGAATACCTGCTTAAGATTTTCAAAAACGTCGGTCATCAGGGAGTTCTTTATACGATAGGCTCCTCTGCAGCTCTTTTAGCGACGATGCTCTACACAAACGAGTATCAGCCGCTTGTGGGCATCATCGCCGTGATCGTTCTTTTGATGCTTCGAAGCATCTTGAAAGATCGCGAGGACGGCTCGATGATCGGCCTTCTCGGGGTCGCGATGACCATCACGCTGTTTGAGGATCTGGAGTTCTTCGTCGATTACCAGACGCTCGCCTTTGCGGTCGTTTTGTGTGCGGCGTTCGGCTACTTTGCCTATCGGGCAAAGACGATCGACATGAGCGGCGTCTTTACGGCGGTGCTGTTCGGCGTGATCCTCATCACCTTTGCCGGCGTGAACTGGTTTTTCATCGTGATGCTGTTTTTCATTCTCGGATCACTCTTCACCAAGTTCCGGTATGCGGAAAAGGAGTTTTTAGGAGTGGCCGAGGGTAAGAAAGGCCGGAGAGGATACATGAATGCATTCGCGAATGCCGGGGTCGGGGTCGGCGGCGCCGTACTGTACGGGATCACCGGGGATGTTATTTTCATCGCCATGTTTATCGGTTCCATTGCGACGGCGACCGGCGACACGCTTGCAAGCGAGATCGGCGTGACCGGGGGTACTCCAAGGATGATCACGACGCTGCGCCCGGTTCCGCCGGGAACAAACGGCGGAGTTACCGGAATTGGAGAGCTTGCCTGCCTTTTTGGGGCGTCCGTCATCTGTCTGCTGGCATTCATCCTCGGCGTGGCACCGTGGTATGTCTGCCTGATCGGCGTTGCGGCAGGCTTTATCGGAACGAATCTTGACAGTCTTTACGGCGCTCTGATCGAAAACAAGGGTTTTATCGGGAATTCGGGAACCAATCTCCTCGCCACATTATCGGGCGGGATTTTGGCTCTTCTCATCTGCCTGGCTTTGGTCACGGCAGGGCTCATCTGAGTTATCTTACGAAAAGATCGCCGCCGTGAGCATCTATTCCGACGACTACCGGAAGATCGGTCAGTTTGATTTCCCAGATTCCTTCTGCCATGCCAAGTTCCGGATAATGACAACCGGCAAGCTCCATGCATGAAGCGGCGAGAGCGGCGCATCCTCCGGTGAAGGCAAAATAGACCGCTCTTCCCCGAAGTTCTTCACGAACGATCTCCGACATTCCGCCTTTTCCAATCAGGCCCCGAACACCTGCATCGAGCATGAATTTTGTGAGATTATTCATCCGTGCGGAGGTTGTGGGGCCGGCGGCGACGACTTTATTCTGTGCTTCGTCGATGACCGGGCCGCAGTGATAAATCACCGCGCCTTTCGGATCGAAGGGGAAGCCCTCTTCACGTATTTTCAGGTGGGCTTCGTCGCGTGCAGTGTAAATGGTCCCGGAAAGAAGGACCCGGTCTCCCGCATGGAGATCGAGAACTTCCTCTCCGAGGGGGGTCGTCAGCCGGATCATAGTTCCACCTCAACAACACCGCGTCTAGAACACCAGCACTGAATATTTACGGCGACGGGAAGCGAAGCCGTGTGGCATGCCCCTTCTTTTACCTTGACGGCGAGACAGGTCGTGTCGCCGCCAAGTCCCATAACGCCGATGCCGAGCTGGTTGATCGAATCGCATATCTTCTGTTCGAAGGCGGTCATGCTGTTTATCGGCGAGAGGAGCGCTTCTTTTGCAAAGGATGCGGCCGAGTCGAAGGTTCCGCCGATACCGACCCCTACGACTATCGGGGGACACGGACGGGAGCCCGCATCTTTGACGACCGAGGTCACAAACTCCGGGATCCTGGAGATCTCGGAAGGGAGCATCATTCTGATCTGGGACATGTTTTCCGAACCTGCTCCTTTGGGGAATACGGTGACCCGGAGCGTATCGCCCGGAAGGATATGGACTGCCGGGATCCCCGCCCCGGTGTTGTCGCCCGAGTTTTTCCGGGTGAGGGGATGGACCGCGTTTGGCCGGAGAGGGACGGATTTTGTTGCGAGACGGATCCCTTCGCTTACGGCGTCGTAGAGCTTTGTGGTCAGCGGAACGGTTTCTGGAATGGTCAGGTAGATGACGAAAATCCCGGTGTCCTGACAGATGGGCACGTTTTTCTCCCGGGCGACCTGGAGATTGGCGAAGATATTTTCAAACTCGCCGCGTGCGGTCGGGTTGGTTTCTTTATTGTATGCAGTATGCAGTGCTTCCTCCACGTCGGGCGGAAGGATCGTCTCGGCCTGGTGAATTGCCTCTTCCACGGCGGATGCAAGACGGTTGTAGAGGGGGTCCATGGTATATCTGTTTAGATGAGATAGGGATTAATGGTTTTCATTAAAAAAGACGGCGGGAGAGCGGTCCAATGGAAATGCCGTATGAGAGGATGTGAATTTTATCGAGGAGGGGGGGCCGTATTCTTTGGAGAAATATAATAACCGCTCAGATCAATTAACGAGTATCGAATCATTTGTAGTGAGAGAAGCATATGTTAGTAACATTTAACCCCATCGGCACGGTAAAAATCGAAGACGGCTGGTATTATATCGAGCTGAAAGAAAAATTCTTTGAAGCGACTCTGGGACTGGATGAGTTCAGCCATATTCAGGTGATATGGTGGTTCAATTTGTATGACAGCGAGGAATCCAGAAACTACTTTGTTATGGACAAACCGTACAAAAAAGGCCCGGAGAAGGTGGGCGTGCTGGCCAGCAGGTCCCCGATCCGGCCAAATCCGATAGCCGTCACGGTATCCCGTCTCGCTGCTGTTGACAAACAGAAACACCGGCTTGAACTTGGCTATATCGACGCGGAAGACGGCACACCCGTGCTGGATATCAAACCGTATCACCCGTCCGAAGATAAAGTGAGAGACGTAGTGATGCCAGCCTGGTGCAGACACTGGCCTGACTGTATCGAAGCAAACGAAGGATTTGACTGGAGTAAGGAGTTTAATTTCCCGGCCGAGTAAACATCCGAAAAAACGCAGATTATCTACTATGAGTTACTCGATCGATTTAACCGGGATATCCCTGCAAAGCTATCAGGAGATACTAAAAAAACAGAACCTGCTGCCGAGCCGCAGGATCCTTCTGGATGATCTTGAGACAAACTTTCAGCGGATAGCCGATGCCGGCATCGGCAATATGTCGGCATTGAAAAAAGCAGTATCTTCTCCGGAGAAACTTGCAAAGTTTGCAGCGCAAACGCATATTTCAAAGGAGTATCTGACCATTCTGAAAAGAGAACTCGGCAGCCTTGAGCAAAAACCGGTCCAAATCTCCGATTTCCCGGGACTGAGCGGACAAACCGTCCAGATATTAGCAAAACACGGAATCAAAACATCGAAAGACGTCTACACCGCGTTTCAAAATGAAGCGGCCGAAAAATCACTCATGGAAATATCAGGCATCAGCCGAAACGAGCTTGAAGAAGTATGCTGCCTGTCCGATCTGGTCAGGATCAACGGCGTGGGGGCAGCTGCCGCGAGGGCGATGTTTGAAGCAGGCTACAAAAACATAAGTGACATCGCCTCTGCAGATGCCGTAAACCTCCTCGGGCAGCTGTCCGCCGTCAATGCAGACGGACGGTATTACCATGCCAAACTTGGAAAAAAGGATATGCAGTTCGTGATCGACTTTGCCGTTCTTCTCAGAGATCTCGAAAAAAAATGATCCTACCGAAGTTGAACCAGATAAAACTCAAAAAATAAGGATAAAAGTATTTTACAGGATCTTCGACGTAATCGTCATAAAGACCGGGCCGCGAAGATCGAGTTTCTTTTTATTGTCGGTGATGTACCGCATAACGTACTCCTCGATTTTCAGGTTCACGTCGCTTGGATGCTTCGACATTTTCACCTGAATGCTCGTCCCTTCGCCGACCCTCGCCGCCTCCTCGATGCGGGCGAGTGCCAGATTTGCCGTCGAGTAAAGGAAAGAGATTCCAACCGGAACCCCTTCGGCTTTGACGTCGGCGAACTTTTCGGTATCCGGAACACCGAGAACTGCTCCTTTTCTGACATATACCTCATTCAAAGCGGCAGGACCGAGAAGACTCGTATTCTCTTCGGGCTCCTCAACGACGATCTCCACCTGATGACCGTAGAGCTCGCCTTTCCATGCAGGGAACGAACACGGCGAACGTTCAGCCGCATGGGCAGCGGCCGTTTCCATCACAGCACGCACTGCCCGGCGGCCCTCGGCCGTCTGCGGCTCCTCTCTTAATCCGATGCCTTTGGTAAGATCCGTGTCCGAATACACCGGAGGATACAGTTGGGCAAACGAGAGTTTCCTAACATCCTCCGCCTGGGTTAAGACCATCGCAAGACGCTCGACACCCATGCCGAGGTTCATAACGGGAACGCCTACGCCGTATTCGGCGAGGGCTGCCGGTGAGTAGATCCCGAACGTAGCGACCTCGACCCATCCGTGGACCGGGTGTTTGCCGTATACTTCGGTCTGCGTCTCGGGCATGTAGTACTTCGAGCGTTTCTCGTCGGGCTGGAATCTGAACTCGGTGAAACCGAACGCGGAAAGAAGACCTTCGGCGACCGCCTTTCCTTCTTCGACCGTCACATCTTCTCCGGCGACGATACAGGATGCCGAGTGATAGGTCCGAAGATGGGTCGCATCCTCCTCCTGCTCGCGGCGGAAACACCGGTCGACCGAAAACATTCGAATCGGCATCGGCTTTTTATCCCACATCTGGGCAAGAGAGATGAACCAGCCGCTGGTCATATGGGAACGAAGCGTCGTTCTGGAAGACTCAGGGGCGAGCTCCTTGAATTCGGGAAAGACCGTATCGAGAATGTGAACGACCACACCATCGTCCACGCCTAAAGCGACCGACATTTCGTGCGTGAGATCGTCACCGTCGAATTTGCCTTTCTTGTAGGCATGCAGACACTTCATCAGCTTCTCTTCCGTGCCTTCGGCGAGAGGCTTTTCGATGATTTCGGCGATTGCATCCAGCCGTTCCCGGGATATCCCTACATTCGGACGGGGAAGGCCGCCCACATAGTAGACGCGATCCAAAACCGCGGCGGCTTCCGGACCGAACTGACGGTAGACGTCCTGTTCGTCGATAAACACCGGTACCATTGCCTCATCGAATCCCATCGACATATAGGCGGCCCTAAGACGGGCGATCGTGTCGAAGATCGGGTGCACTTTTGCTCGGCGATACGCATAACGCGGATAAATTTTTGATGATTCCGGCGGGGTTATGACCGATGGGCCGGCATGCCAGGCACCCTCGAAATCGGTTTTTCTGCGTTCCTTGAATTCCTCAATATCGAATTTCATGATTTTCTCTTCAGACAAACAACGCGGCTCGGCACGTTTTCATCCATAATCTCATAATTGCAGAGTTGGGCAACTCCTGCGGCGAAACGACGAATGGTTTCCATGTCGGGGACATGCATTTCTGTTAATCTCATTCGACTGTATCCCAAATACATGTATCCCTTTACTTCAACAAAGAGGGGCTGTGCCTCTTCGATAATTTTGGCAAAACCTGCCTCATAGGTGTCATTATACTCGTTGACGAGGGTGATCCGGACCGCCGTTCTGACGCCCTCCTCCTCTTTTTGTTTGAGAAGCGAAAGAGACGTTTGGATATTCCCCCACATGGCAGCCGGATCGCCGATCGGACGGCATATCCTTTCATAAGAGGATTCGTCCACGGCATCCAGAGACAGATACAACTGGGTCGGGCGTATCCGCCGGATCACGGAAGGCATCGTTCCGTTTGAAACAACGAACACGCTGTTGTTGGGATTTTCCCGGAGAAGGTCGATGAGTTCGGGCAGTTTCGAGTAAAGGGTCGGCTCGCCGGACAAAGAGAGCGCATACTGGGTCGGGTGATCGGTCGCCTCTTCCCACCTCTCCGGCTCGGTATAAGGTTTGTCGCCGGACAAGCCTTTTTTCTGCATCTTTGGAATGGCGGCGACGATTTCTTCCGGAGATAGTTCAGTCTCGGACAGGATCTCGTGCTCCATGGATCTCCAGCAAAAAAGACACCGCTGATTGCAGCGCAGCGTCGGGGTCATCTGGACGCATTTCCAGGTGTCGATCCCGTAGAACTGGTGTTTATAGCAGGATTCGCCGCCGCGAAGAGCACGTTTGCACCACATGCACGGCTTGACGGCGGCGGATGCTCCTTCAGCTATGAAGTTGTATCCCTGCCGGTGAAGGCAGGTTTTCGGGGTTTTGGATACTGGTCGTTTTCGTGGCATTGGTATCAAATGTCCTGTATTATTTGTGATTGTATATACACATGGGAAGTCATTTTGGAGTGCCGGAAGAATCAGATCTTATACCTCAACAGAGCGGCGACCCCGCCGAGACCAACAAGCCGGGTGCCCGGTTCGAACTCGGTCGAGAGGACGACGACGTTCGCGCCGAGCCGCTCTGCCCCTTCGATCATTTTTTCGATGCCGCCGTCTTTTACAAACGAGTCGGCCACAAGGATCGTCTCGGCTGCTCCGTAATCGATCGCCTGGCGTACCTCGCTTTTTCCGTAGGCGACGGCGCCGTTCTGCCCGATCCGGAGAAACACCTCGTCCATGAACGAGACCTCTTTTGCGAGCTGGAGATCCTCTGCCACGCGGGTAAGGACGCCGTTTCCGATCGCCTCCTGAACCGCCCCGTAGCCGCAGCGCCTTGTGTCGGCGATGAGCATGCGTTCGGCGATCTCGGGAGCTTTGGTTTTTGCGAACTTGACGAAGTCTTCTTTTACGAATCCCGGGCCGGCGATAACGATCGAGCCGGTGACCTTCTCGAGAAATGTGAGGAGCTCGGCAAACAGGGCCTGCCTTGAGTCCAGCTCGGCGGTTTTTCCGCTGCCGACCGTCAGCGTAGTGATCCGCTCGGGTCCGTACTGCCTGACCCGATAGAGTTCCGCCTCCCCATCCTCAATCGCCGCGATGTGAACCACACCGTGGACCGAAGAGGAGACCGCCCGTTCCAGACGGGCAAGATCGATCTGCCGCCACTGCCGAACAACGCTTATTTCATAGCCTGCTTCGATATTGAGCGTGTGGTGCTGGCCCATGTCCGGCCCGTAACTGATGACCCCAAACACTCTGAGGCGGGACGATTCCGGGACGAACTCCGCCTTCTCGCATTTCACCCCGATCCGCACCGGCCGCTTCTCGAGCTTTTCGGAACGGAGTTTGTCGGACGGGCCGTCCACTGTCCTCAGCGTGACGGCATACACGGTGTTTCCGGGACTTATCAGATGCGAAAGATGCCAGAGATCGTCGATCGATTCGGGCATGAGTTTATACTCGCCGAATCCGTCTTTTTTCAGCGGTTCGGGCAGCTCCGCCTTCATTCGCGGTCCGCTCCCTCTCGGGCCGGCTCTTTGAGATCGGACCCGCCCGGCGGCACGAACGCGGCTACGCCCTCGGTGTTCAGGATCGCTTTGAGCGCTTTCTGCTCGCTTTCAGGCACCGCCTCTTTGAGTTTTCGAAGAACTTTCTTAGCAACGTCGTTTCCTTCGAATGTCCCCGGAACCAGACGAACGGAATGCGAAGCCAGCGGTTCGATCGCGGAAGGCGTTCCGCCGATCACCGCAAGGACCGGTTCGGTCCTGACCCCGATCGCGATCTCGAGCGGCACGTCCTTGTAGATCTTACGCTCGCCCCGGATGACGAACGAACCGTGAGCCACATACTCTCCCGACTCGGGCGTCTTACTTACCTGGTTGGGGCTTGCTGCGATCACATCGACGGATGCCCCACCGCCGGCCCATGCCCGCGAGTAGGACGCGGCAAACTGGACCGCCTGATCCATGCGTTCCGTTACGCCTTTCACGATCACCGCGGACGCTCCGAAGACATCTGCGTGGAGGAAGGTGTCTTTGCCTTCCATATACTTCTTGACAAGCTCCTCGTTCTGGTCGGCATTTCGGCCGCCGATCACAAGCACGCCGTCGGAGGTCTCCATCCACCGGAAACGGTGATACCATTTCGGCTTGAGTCGGCCGGGTCCGGCCGCCTTTTTCTTCTCCGCATGCACGATGCCTGCTTCCATCGCCCGAAGCGCTCCCGCCTTTTTCGCCCGGAACTTTTTCACGACGGCGAAGTATCTGCCGACGTTTGCCTCCAGACTTTCGTGCACGAAGATCGTGACCTTGTGCTTTTCCTGCAGATCGATCACGACGGACGCATTCTTCGGGTCCACCGAGATGATCCGTTTTGCGGCGGGCAGGTCGCTCTTTTTGATCACGGCCGCGATATCCTGCCAGGAAAGCTTCTGGCTTGCGGCCGCAAGAACGTCGATCGTCTCCTGCACCTCGCCGTAATGCGAGTAGATGATCTCCGAGATCTCGGTCGCCTCGGCGATCTTTTTGTCGAAGTTGACGACGGCTGCTTCCTGCTGTTTTCGGATCCGCTCCTCTTTGGAGAGTTTGATCTTCTGTTCGATGACCTTCTCGGCCACCGGTTTTGGATAGAACGCCTCGAGCGCCTGCGAAAACGTCGCGAAGTGCTCTTTTGGCTCGCGGACCAGTGAGGGGAACGGGAACGCTCCCTTCGCATCGATCACCGGATCGCGTGCATAGGTCAGTTTGGCGATCCAGCTTTTCATCGCCTCATACACCGGGCGAAGCTGGACATCGGTCGCGAACTTACAGGGCATCGACTTCGAGACGCCCGCAAGCTGACATATCTCTTCCGAGGGGATGCCGCCGAGCTGCAGTTTCGTTGCGAGAGCCCGCACGATATCGTTCTCGTCTGCGGTGATCTTCTCTTTGAACTCCTCGAACGTCAGCCTCTCGGGCCAGACGGCTTCGATCGCATACTCTGCGCCGCCGACGATATCCCGGTCCCGGAACCGCCGCTGGGCAAGGGCATTGATGATCGTGAACTTTTCGTCTGTCAGGATAAGGTTTCCTTCGTCGAAGAGTTCGATGATCAGCTTATACTCCGACGGCCCTTTGCCGATCGTTATTATGATGACCCGCTCGATCGCCTTCTGCTCGATATTGAGGACCTTGCCCCCCTCGATGTATTTCCTAAGATACATCGAAAACCCGGACGGGTTTTTCGGCGCCGGCGGCAGTTCGGATACGAGATGCGCCCGAATGCCTCTCACCACATACAGAAGATGGCGTGCCTTCTCCTCACCATTCAGCCGGAACCCAAGCGAGGCATTGTCGTACTGATATATTTTCCCGATCCAGAGCGGCAAAAGCGCGGCAAGCTCCGCTGTCATCGCTTTTACGTCCGCTCCGCTCATCCCTTGTATCGTCGCCATTCTTTGCTAACATACATAGGATGTACAGAACTATAAACCGACCCTGCATTTCGTTCCCGAAACTGCGGGTTTTTCAGATCAGGCAGGGCTTCCCTTTTGAAAAAGAGAGGTCAGGCGCGCCGCATCATTGGCGGGACAGAACAGATAACATAGATAAGACCTGAATACTAATATAATCAGACTGAAAAATCGCGGAGATATCATATGCAGGTAGCCTATATCAAAAAAGAAAAATGCAACACGGCGATGTGTAACCGCTGCGTGAAGTTTTGCCCGGCGTCACGCAAAAACCAGCCGGTTATTTTCATCGGACGCAATAAGAAAGCGACAGTCGTAGAAGAGCTGTGCAACGGCTGCGGAAAGTGCGTGAAGATCTGCCCCGAAAAAGCTATCGAGATGGTCACCCGGCCGGACAGAAAACCTCTCGACGCCGAGATCGATGAGAAGATCGAGGAGATCGAAGCACAGACCGAGGCAAAGACCGAAGACGTCAGCAAACAGACCGCTCCGCCAAAGAAGAAGGAAACCCCCGAAGAGAAGGTCGTTCGCAAAAAGGCCCAGCACTCCGAGCGGATCATTCGTACGGCGATCGCCTGCGGTCTTGGTATGGTCGCGGGTCTTGTCTCCTACTACCTTGCAGGGACGCCGAACCCGATCACCACAGCTACGATCGAAGCAGGCCTTGCAGGCGTGCAGGCAAATCCGATCATCGGCATTCTCGTCTTACTTGTGGCGATCGTGATCCAGAAGTCCCTGTTTATGATCATCAAGATCGACACCTCCAAACTCGGCAAGAAGGACTGGTTCTACCAGGGGTTCCTGACCTTCGCTACCTGGTACCTCTCCTGGACCCTTATGCTTTCGACCTCCCTCCTCTCCGCATAAATGAGACTCGCCATCGTTCATAAAGACCGATGCCATGCCAAAAAATGCGGCAAAGAGTGCATCGCGTACTGCCCCCGGGTCCGTACCGGTGATGAGACCATCATAATCGGAGAGAGCGGCAGAGCGGAGATCTCCGAAGAGCTCTGCGTGGGATGCGGTATCTGCGTGAAGAAATGCCCGTTCGAGGCGCTGGATATCATCCAGCTCCCGGAGGAACTCGATACGCCGGTGACCCGCTACGGGCCGAACGCGTTCGTCCTCTACGGACTTCCCCAGCCTGTGGCGGGCAAAGTCACCGGCATGCTCGGTCCAAACGGTATTGGAAAATCCACCGCGGTGAAGATCCTTTCCGGGCAGATGAAGCCGAATCTCGGTATCTTCGATCACGAGGTCGAATGGGCCGAGATCCTGAAGCATTATGCGGGAACCGAGCTTCTGGATTATCTCAAGCAGGTCGCGGCAAAGACGATCAAGGCGTCGATCAAGCCGCAGTATATCGACTTTATCCCGAAAGCCTTCAAGGGAACGGTCCGCTCCCTTCTGGAGCAGAACGACGAGAGGAAAAAGCTCGACTACTACGCGAAAGAGCTGGCTCTCGATACGATCCTCGATAAGGATCTGACCTATCTTTCGGGCGGAGAACTCCAGCGGGTCGCCCTGACGGTGGCTCTTTCGAAGGAAGCGAACTTCTATTTCCTCGATGAGGTGACGCCTTTCCTGGATATCTATCAGAGGATGACGGCGGCACGGCTGATCCGCGAACTCGCATCGGAGCATCCGGTGATTTTGGTGGAGCACGATATCGCTATCCTCGATATGGTCGCAGAAACGGTGCATATCGGATACGGAAAGCCGTCGGCGTTTGGTATCATTTCCCGGCCGAAGGGTGTGCGTGTCGGTGTGAACCAGTATCTCGAAGGATTCGTGGCGGAAGAGAACGTGCGTATCCGCGATTATCCGGTGCTTTTCGAGACGCGGAGTCATGAGAGCGATGTGGACCGCGAGACGCTGATGACGATCCCGAAGATGACGAAGTCGTTCCCGGGATTCGATCTGACGGTGGACGGCGGCGAGGTCCGCCGCGGCGAGGTTCTTGGTATCGTGGGGGCGAACGGTATTGGCAAGTCGACGTTTGCAAAGCTGCTTGCCGGAGTTGAAACCCCGGACGGCGGGAAGAAGTTCGATACGGTGCGTGTTTCGTATAAGCCGCAGTATGTGACGGCGGATTCGTCGGATTCGGTGGAGTTTACGCTCCGGTCGGCGACCCGCCGGTTCGATACGTCGTATTACCAGCACGAGATCTTGGAGCCGCTCGGTCTTATGCCGATCCTGCAGTCGGAAGTGAAGAATCTGTCCGGCGGAGAGCTTCAGCGGGTGGCGATCGCTTTGTGTCTTTCGCGTGAGGCGGATCTGTATATTCTGGATGAGCCGTCGGCGCATCTGGATGTGGAGCAGCGGCTTGTGACGACGAAGGTGATCAAGCGTGCGGCAGAGGATAAGGGAGCCGGGATCATGGTTATCGATCACGATATGTATACGATCGATATGATCAGCGAGCGGCTGCTGGTGTTCGACGGCGTGCCGGGTAAGGAAGGTACTGCCCGCGGCCCGTTCGAGATGAAGGACGGTATGAATATGTTCCTTTCGAATCTGGGGATCACGTTCAGGAGAGATAAGACGGGCCGGCCGCGGATCAATAATCCGGGTTCGTATCTGGATCGGGAGCAGAAGGCGGCAGGGGAGTATTATTATTATAATGCGGCTGAGTCGGCTCTTGCGGCTGAAGGAAGCACGGAAGAATAAATCTCTTTTTTTCGATATACATACTGAATATTATTTTACCTTACCCCGACGAATAGTAGGATATGATTCTGGTAGACTGGGAAATTGCAGACCATATCAAACGGGGGTACATCGGCATCGATCCATTCGATCCGGCGCTTGTTCAGCCCAACTCCCTTGATATTCGCCTTGGTAACCATTTTGTCTGGTATGAACCATGCGATGATGTGATCGACCCTTATCAAAAGGAAACGCTTCACACCCATACACAAGAGAGAAAAGGATCCTATTTTGACATTCAGCCGGGACAGTTCGTCCTTGCGGAAACTCTGGAAACGGTGACGCTTCCTGATAATATCGTCTCTTCGATCGAAGGAAAGAGCAGCGTGGCACGCCTCGGCATTGCCCTCCATCAGACCGGCGGCTGGATCGATGCAGGGTTTTCAGGAACCATCACCCTTGAGATGTGTAACTCGAACTGCCGTCCCGTCCGCGTATATGCAGGGATGCCGATCGGCCAGCTCGTCTTCTACGTGACCAAACGCTGCGAATGCCCGTACGATAAAAAACCGGATGCAAAATATCAGAACCAGAAAAATGCGACCATCTCGCGTTACGATAGAAAGATGCTGAAAAACGTGGAGTAACCTCCTCTTTTCTCTCCAAAATCGGGTTGGGTCTTTCATAAGTATACAAAGGCCTGCCCGCATATTTTTACGCGAATCTATATATCATATGCCCGCCAATAAGAATTCACAGCGTGAACAACCATGGTCTCTGAATATCAAAAGGAAACACTCAGCATTCATGCCGGACAAAAACCGGATGAAGCGACAGGGGCACGAACCGAACCGATCTACATGACCACGGCATATGTCTTCAAAGACGCAAAGGAAGCGGCTGCACGATTCGATCTCTCGCTGGACGGAAACATCTACACCAGGCTTACGAATCCAAACAACACCTCGTTTGAAAAACGGATCTCCGCGATCGAGGGAGGGACAGCCGCAATCAGTACTGCCTCGGGGATGGCGGCAATAAGCACCCTTGTCCTTGCCCTTACCAACCCGGGTGACGAGATTGTTTCGGCCGATAATCTGTACGGAGGGACATTCGAGCTTTTCAGCCTGACCCTCCCGAACTTCGGACGGACGGTCCGGTTTGTTCCCTCGAACGATCTCGAAGCCTTAAAGGCCGCCATCAATGAAAAGACACGGGCCGTCTACTTTGAATCGCTCGGCAACCCCAAACTTGACATCCCGGATTTCGAGGAGATCGGAAAAATAGCTCACGAAGCCGGAGTTCCTTTTATTGTGGACAACACGGTAGGGATCGGAACGGTCCGTCCTCTCGAGCATGGAGCGGATCTTGTTGTTATGTCGGCAACAAAATATGCCAACGGACATGGGAATTCCCTTGCAGGCGTGATCGTCGAAAACGGCAGATTCCCCTGGGACAACGGCAAATTCCCCAAGTTCACCGAACCTGATCCGGCATACAAAGGTCTCGTGCACTACAAAGCATTCGGTCCGGCAACCGTATCGGCCAGTATTCGAATCTCCCTGATGCGGGATCTTGGGGCGACCCTTTCACCGTTCAACGCCTGGCTCACTTCGATCGGTCTTGAAACGCTCTACCTCCGTGTCGCCCGCCATGCGGAGAATGCCCTTATTGTTGCGAAGCATCTCGCATCCCACGAAAAGGTCGCATGGGTCAACTATCCGGGTCTTCCAGGGCATCCCTCGGAAAAGAACCGGGAAAAATACTTCGGCGGATCCGGCGGTCCCCTTCTCACCTTCGGCGTCAAAGGAGGATATGAGGCGGCCGTCACCGTACAGAATAATGTCCAGCTCATCTCGCTTCTGGCAAACATCGGCGATGCAAAAACCCTCATCATCCATCCAGCCTCGACGACCCATCAGCAGCTTACCGAAGAAGAACAGATTTCCACAGGGGTCAGACCCGATACGATCCGCCTCTCGGTCGGTCTTGAAAATCCGATCGACATCATCGCCGATCTGGACCATGCCCTCTCATACATCTAGATAGAACCATGTTACAGGATTCAGTTGGTGAAGTCACCACGAAATATCACGCACTTTCCGTTCCGCTGAGTCTGGAGTGCGGCGTCTCTTTGTCCGGCGTTAGGATCGCCTATGAACGTTACGGAAGGGCCGACGGAAAAAATGTTATTCTCGTCTGTCATCCCTTAACCGGAGACGCTCATGCGGCAGGTTTCCATAAAGGCGATACGAAACCCGGGTGGTGGGATGGGATCATCGGTCCCGGTAAAGCACTCGATACAAACCGATACTGTGTGATCGCGGCGAATGTACTCGGCGGATGTAAAGGTTCGACCGGCCCCTCATCAGAGGATCCGGCGACTGGAAAACCCTACGGAACTACATTCCCCGTGATCACGATCCGGGACATGGTCCATGCCGAACACCAGCTGCTTGAAGATTTGGGGATTAGTGAACTCTATGCCGTGATCGGGGGTTCGATGGGCGGAATGCAGGCCATGCAGTGGAGCGTGGAGTTCCCGTCATTTGTTCGCCGGATTATCTGCATTGCCTCCGCCGGCTATACGACGCCGATGCATATCGCTTTTGGCGCCGTCGGCAGAGCAGCGATCATGAGCGATCCGGAATGGAACGGCGGGAACTATCCGGCAGAGAAAAAACCAAATCACGGACTTTCACTTGCGCGAATGATGGCCCACATCACCTATCTCTCGGACGAGTCCATGCGTACCAAATTCGGGCGGAGACTGCAGAAACAGGACGCCTTCGGATACGGATTCGATACGGAGTTCTCGGTCGAAAGTTATCTTCAGCATCAGGGAGAGACGTTTGTGGAACGGTTCGATCCAAACTCCTATCTCTACATCACCCGGGCAGTCGACTACTATGATCTTACGAAAAACGGCAGCCTGACCGAGGGTCTTGCCGCAACGCAGGCAAAGTTCCTGATCATCTCCGTCTCTTCCGACTGGCTCTATCCTCCCTATCTTTCTCAGGAGATTATGCTTGCTCTGACGACAAACAACAGAGAAGCCAGGTATGCGGAAATCGTATCTCCCCATGGGCATGACGGTTTCCTTCTGGAGAATGCCCAGCTGAACTACATTGTAGGTCAGTTCCTGACACCTATGACCGTGGAAGATCTGATGACGAATAATCCGCCGTCGATTCAGGAGACCTCGTCGATCCGCGAGGCAGCCGAATTGATGATCGGGCACGAGATCAATCATCTGCCGGTGGTTTCAGGAAACGGGACGCTCTCCGGGATCGTGACGTCGTGGGATATTGCAAAATCTGTCGCCGGCGATTTCCAAGACCTTGCCGAGATCATGACCAAAGACGTGATCACGATTCAGCGCTCCGATTCGCTGCGGCTGGCTGCTTCGCTGATGGAGAAGCATGCCATCTCCGCCCTTCCGGTCGTTGACGATTCGAATCATGTTCTAGGCATGCTTACAAGCGAAACGCTTTCTCTTTCTGAGGTGCTCCAATGAGGATCCTTGGAATTCATGCGGACCGGGTGTGGTATAAAGTCACCAAAAAAACAAAAATGGCCGAGCCGGAACCCGTAAGAGAAGACGAGATGGATAACTGCGTTCTCCTTTTTGCCACTGTTGAGAAGTCTGATGAGGTCACGCCCGAACTGACCGTCTCTTCAACGGTGGAAAGCGTCAAACTCCGTTTGTCCCGCCTCGGGGCAACCAGAGTGATGCTTTTTCCCTATGCTCATCTTGCAAGCGATCTTGGGTGTCCCGGCGTGTCCCAGTGGATTTTGAAATCGATCCAGAGCAGACTTATTGAAGAGGGAATCGAGACGAAACGGGCGGCATTCGGGTGGTATAAAGAGTTTGAAATAAAAAGCAAAGGGCATCCGATGGCAGACTTTTCGCTGACGGTCTGTCCGTTTGCCGGTGGGGAATGCGATAAAAGCAGTAAATGCTGCCAGAACGAGTCAAAAAACTGCTGACTTAATTTCTTTTTCCGGCTAAGAGAGGGCGGCTCGTATATTTTGGCATCCGCTCTGCAAGGATCCTGATGACATCATCAGCCGTGTCGACCCCAAAAACACAGTCATCGGGAATGTCCGGATACCGCGGCTTGTCGTCGATTTTATTGTCCGCGATCAAAGCCCCCCAGTCGGAGAACACTCCCTCTTTTTTCACGACGCCGGGGACACGGTAAGCCATGATCAGCCGGTGCATCACCCATGCATACGACAGTTCCGAGAGCGTTCCCGATCCACCGCCGACCGCGACGACCGCGTCCGTGTTTGCCACGATGAAGTTTCGTGCGTGGTCGAGTCCGGTCGCGATCACGATATCCGTATAGGGGTTTGCCTGGGCCGGATCGTTGCCAGGAAGAACCGCGATAACATCCCCTTCACGGTATGCTGGAGATGCATGCGCCCCCCGGGACACGGCTTCCATGACGCCGCCAAGACCACCGGACAACACCCGGTATCCGTTTGAAACCAGCGCGTTTCCAAGCGAAAATGCAAACTGTTCTTTCGCACATCCGGGTTCAATCGCCGCATCGCCGATAACAGAAATAACCGGTCTCCTTGACATACTTATTCATGCGTTGTCCGGTAAGAAGAATATTCTCACGCAAAGAATCCGTTACACGAAACTCAAAATAATAAAAAAAGGATGTGGGGGCCGCTGAATGTGTGTTATTGCATAGCGCAGGTCCCTGCGCAGGGTTCCTTTTCCGGCACGACCAGACGGTAGGCATTTGCAAGAACCGAGGAGTTTGCAAGAAGACCAGCAATCAGTACCGCCTCTAAGATTTCTTCTTTGGTGATACCCATCTTTTTTGCGACCTGCATATGATACGTTGTACAGTGATCGCAGCGTAATGCCGCACCGACGGCAAGACTGATGAGTTCGACCGTCTTCGGCGGCAGTGCTCCGGCCCGTGTCACCGCATTTTTATAGAGAAGGTGCGAGATCAGCGCTTCGGGATTGTCCTCAAGTTTCTGATAGATCAGAGGAGACCGTCCATACTCTTCTTCGATCTTTGCGAGCCAGTCGGCAGCTGTCTGTTTCGCCCCGTTTGTTTGTACTTCGGCGATTGCCTCCTCAAAATTCTTGTCGATCTCTACCATGATTTATACCACAATGTTTGTTTCCGAAAGCGGCTTAATGCGGATCAGAATATAATCCCGCATGCGTGACGGAAGAACATCTGCGACATCGCCGACTTTTATTTCATCCTCGATTACCAGATCGCGAACCTTTTGTGCATAGGAAGGGTAGGAAAGTTTTAGCCGCAGACCGTTGAGCTGAACTGCGATCGGGGAGGGAGAGTAGACCTCTTCGATCTCCGGCAGTTCCTGTTTGATCAGCGCCTGGAGTCGTGCGGACGAGACCGAGAGGGGATCGTTTGCGATCTCCTGCCTGCGTTCCTCGATGACTTTTTTCACCTCTTCGATCACAAGGTCGAGCCGGTGAATATCCGCCTCGGTCTGTGTCCTGTGCATAAAACGTCCAAGACCTCCTACATATCCTGCAACCGGCGGATCGGTCTGTTTTTCGAGGATCTCCCTGTCCGGCCCCCCGGTCAGGATGATTGGAACGGTGATCCCAGGCCGAAACTTTACGAACTTCGTTTCGATACAGGAGGCGAAGTTGCCGAGAACGAAGATCGCCAGATCGTGTTCGTTGATCAGATCCCGCTCCTCGTCGTTCATCTGAGCGATGCGTTTTCCAAATCCGCGTGCCATCCCAAGCATGTTCGATTTCGAGCCGTGGCTTCGCAGATACTCTGCAACATCGCATGCCGAATGGGGAAGATGATGGATCTCAAGACTCGGTATGACCACTGCGATCTCGGTTCCAACGAGAGGGGACTCCTGGATCTCTCCCGCGAGCGGCCGGGAAAACGTAGCGAGTCTTTTGATGTCCTCCTTCGGCATAAGGACCTGAAGGACGACTTCGCTTGCAATATTATGTCTCTGGACGATGTAGCCGCCAAGATCCTCGATATAATCGACGACCTCGTCGAGACGGTACACTCCGCCTTTATAGGTGATCGGGACAAGGATCATTTCAGTGCCTCCTCCATCTGCTCGAATCTTTCGGCGATGATCTTCTCGATATCTTTCGCCGGAAGGGTGTTTTCGCTTGCCGCATAGGAAAACCGGTTCTTTCCGTAGTTTTCGCGCCGGACTTTGAAGCCTTCGGGAGCGATCACCTGGATCGCGTAGATCAGATCCTTAAAGAGCGACTGGGACGGGTCGATAACCACCCAGTCTCTCAGATCCTTTGGGATCTCCGTATTTTTGATGATCACCGTGAACCGGTCGGGTTGATCGACATTGTCGTGTCCGAGTTTGGCCCAAAGCATCTTCAGCATCGCGGCAAGATAGGTCTCATCTCCAACCGCGATCGTTGCCTGATCGTCCTGAAGCAGTACATTGCCCACATCCGAGACCTTTATCACGGAACGCGGCGGGCGGATGAATCCCGTTGCCACGAACAGGGGATACTTCGGATCGATGTAGATGTGCAGTCCTTCCACGATACTGAGGAGGTTGTGATCCTGCAGTACGGTTGTGGCGATTTTGATATAGTTGTCCGACCCGTCTTCGGTGCATTCCACCTCGAAGTAGTCCAAACCAGCCATTTACGCCTCCTTCACCTTTTTATCGACGAATCCCGAGGAAAGCAGTGCCCCGCCGACCGCCCCGATGTACTGGGCGTGATGGGGCACGACGACCTCGGTTCTGAGCATCCGGCCCATTGCCCGGACAAGTCCCTGAATAAGCGATGATCCCCCGACCATGATGACCGGCTCTTTGATATCGACTTCCTGGAGCTGCTGTTCGTACACCTGCTGAGCTACACTGTGACACGCCGCCGCGGCAACATCTGCGGGTTTGTATCCAGCCGCCAAAGCATTGACGAGAGACTGCGTTCCAAAGACGATACAATAACTGTTCATCGGGACATTCTCGCCGCCTTCGCTTTCCATCGAGAGTGCGCCGAGTTCGGTGATGTCGATTCCAAGGCGTTTGGACGTCATTTCGAGGAACCGTCCCGATGCTCCGGCGCAGATACCCCCCATCGTAAAGGAACCGGGGATTCCGTCTTTTACGCTGATGGCCTTGTTATCCATACCGCCGATATCAATCACGGTGGCAAATCCTTTCTGGGCGTTTGCAAGATATACCGCTCCTTTGGAGTTGACGGTGAGTTCTTCCTGGATAAGATCGGCTTTGATGTGTTTGCCGACCAGGAACCTTCCGTATCCGGTTGTTCCAATTGCCTCAATGTCGGAGAGTTTGAGTCCAGACTCCTTTAATGCCAGGGACACGACGTCGTCAGCACTTTTCAGAACATCGGTGGTCGGTCTCCAGCCGGTTCCGATGATCTCGTTGTCCTGCATGATTATGCATTTGGTGGTCGATGATCCGGAGTCGACACCCATCGTAGTCCCGACCTGGACCTCGCGGGCCATCAGTGCCCGGCGTTTTGCGATCGTGGATAAGGCTTCGAGCCTTGTCAGAAGAGTGGATGCGCCGGTCCGCTCGTTGAACGAGTAGGAGACGACCGGTATCTTCGAGTTTTCCACGATGTATCTGCGGAGTTCGTTACGGACGATTGCCGCCTCGGCACACCTGAAGCAGCTTGCGATGAAGATTCCGTCCGCCTCGATTCTTCCTTCAACGATCGCCTGGGCACGGGCGATGGCGAGTTTCAGATCCGGGCTTTTCACCGGAAGGCCGAAGTCCTTGTAGGCCCGTTTGACGTCCTTTAAGGCAACGTCCGGGTAAAACATCTTTGCGCCGACGGTCTCCGCCGCCGAAGTGATTTCGTTTTGGATTCCACTGTATTCTGCGCCGCAGGTGATCTGGGCGATCCGTACGGGTTGTTCTTTTGCGCTCATTTTTTGACCTCCAGCTCGTTTAAGAACTGTTTGATTTTTGCAACGAACGTCACGCCCTCTTCTTTGGATGCCGGATATCTCAGTTCCAGTTTGGGCATCTCCTTTTCCCTGAGCATGAACACTAAAAGCTCGTTCGTTCGTGCGCATCCCATGCATCCGAATGCAAGATCCGGCTCGTCGATGATAATGGCCGCCTCCGCCTCTTCGACTAAGGGGCCGTAGAGGGCCATTCGTCCCCGGATGCCTGACGGGACCTCGACCGCCGCCCATTTCAGTCCTTTCTGCGGGTCCTCCGAGGTCATCTGGATAGGCGGTGAATCGAATCCCGGTGTCTGGACATGTTCGCGGATCGAAAGAGCCGAGCCGAGCGGTTCGTGGCCGAACCTCGCTACAAGGTCGGATAAGATGAGGCTGGTTGCCGGGTAGATGAATACTTTTGCCATTATGTTTCCTCCGAAAAAAGTTTCTCGAGCAGATCCGCGTCGAGCGGTTCTTCAAGCGGCAGAGTTTCCCCTGCGGCTTTTTTGAGTGAGGTTTTGTTCATCCCTTCGGTCTCTTCCAGTCCGTGGGAGATATATCTGATAAAACTCATTTCATATTCGTGCCCGAGATACCCGGGTCTGGCGCCGCCAAGATCCGCCCTGCATCTCCGGGAATCTCCCGGGGGAAATCCCCGGTCTTTTATGAAGATCCGGTAGGGATCGAGAACACGCAGATGCGAGATGATCCGGTCGACATCCTCGGGAGATCCGGTGATCTGACATCCGAAACAGGTCTCTTTGATCATCACACCCTGAGCGATCTCGTATGCGGCGGTCGCGATGTCCTGAGGCGTTGTGTTTGGAGAGTCAACGAAAACGTACTTCGTTACGGTCCCGACATACTCTGGAACATAGGGTTTCACTCTTTCACCTCCCTGATGTAGACGGTCCCGCCCTCTTTCATCATGGATAATTTATCCATATCGAGAACCTTCCCGATAATGTTCGTTCCTCCAAAAGGTTCTCCGGTAGGTCCGTACTCCGTATTCTCGACCACTCTGACCCCGACCATACCGACTGCGTGCCGCGAGTCGTTGGTCAGTGCGAGAGTGTCGGTCTTGACCGGTTTTTTCGGGGTGTTTTCAGGGATGATGTTCGTCCCGGTTGAGAACGGCGGTTTGAAGAGGTACATCTCGTCATCCACATTGTAAATGAAAGGCATCGTCCCAATCGCATATCTCTTCAGTCCGGTGACCCGGCGGAACAGGTCGACAGAGAGCGGGGCTTTTTTGTAATCCAGCGAGATGTCGATGACATCTTTGAGATCCATCGTATAGAGGAAGACCTTTCCTTCTTTTAAGACTTCAAGGGTCGTCTCCGGTTTCTGGTTGATGACGACCCTGTTGTTTACATCTTTGTTGTCGGCCATCACTTTCAGTCCGCGTTTTTTCGCAAGACTGACCGCTTCGCCGAGGGGCAGGCCCCGCAGGTCAAGGAGTTCCGGCACCGGTCTTACCGAAAGGACATTTTTTTCCGTGGAGAACTTGGCGAGTTCTATTCCCCGCGTGACCGAGCCGGTTCGCGTGTGATGCTGATTGCTCGGCACATCGCGTGTGTAAATATACAAGGCCCCCGATCCTTTTCCGGCCGTTCGTATCGTCACGGTCCCTTCTCTTCTCGGTTTCTGGCGTTCCTGAGGGACAAAGAGTTTTCCTTCGGTATGATCCCTGATGTAGGTAGACGCGGTACGGTCGATTTTGAGCCTGTTTTCACGCAGGCAGAAGAGCATATGTTCGACCGATTCCGTGCATCCGCAGTCGATTTCCGCATGATCCTCCTGATACCCTTCCGCGGTGACCACCAGTTCGGAAAAGATCTGCATCCCTTCCTTCACAACACCCGAGAGGTCCGAGGTCACCTTCGCATTGGTCGAATCCGTGCTGGAAAAGACCTCTTCGATCCTGGTTATCATGTCGCCGTTTTTCCAGCGGTTCATGATCCCAAGGCCGTAGATGACTTTGCCTAATACAGCTCCGCCTTTGGCTGCCCCGTGATCTGCCATATGTTCTCTGCGGGAAAAGGTCAGATAGGCATTTTTTGAGTCGTATCCGCCCGATCCCAGACAGACCATTCCCCGTTCGTATCGGTAGGAGTTTTTATCGGGCGTAAACTTCTGAGGGAACGGGCCGAAGGATACTGAATTTCTGTCGTCGAAGTGGACACGCAGATTCTCCTTCACTTCTCCCGTGGGCAAAGGGAAGGTCGTTTTTTTGGCAAGCTCGATGACAATATCCCCGGCGGTCGTCGTCAGACGAAGGTGCGGGGTTTTTTCCCGGGAAACGCTTCCGGGTAGAAGGAGAACAACAGAGGTCCCTTCCGGCTGATTTGGAAGGAGATCTTTGATGGTTGTCGTTTCTTCAACGGTTTTCTGCTCGCCGTTGAGAAACACATGGATCTTGGTCATGATCCTGACCTACATCTCGAACATTTCATCGGTCTTTTCATGGAGAGCACCTTCGGTTGCTTCCGCCTCGGGAGCCCCTCCTGCAAGGGTCGCCTTTTTCGGGGCCCCCGTTTCGGCACGTGCCCGTTCCTTTTCAATCGCATTTCTCATAACGATCTTTTCATCCTCGGAAAGGTTTTCGAGCACCTCGTGGGTCGGCCCGATCGCGATGATTTTTCCGGCACGCATGAACATACACCGGTCGCAGACATCACGCACGAACTCCATGTCATGGGAAACGATGACGAACGTCTCCTCCATCTCTTCTCTGGCATGCATGATCGAGTGCTTGACGTCGACTTTGGTGATCGGGTCCATCGTTCCCGTCGGTTCGTCGAGGAGAATGATACGCGGCTCGCGGATAAGGATCTGTGCGAGAGCGACCCTGTGTTTCTCTCCTTCGGACAAGCTGGAAGGCAGTCTGTGCAGAACGTCTTTTGCCTTCTTATCGGTGAATCCCGCCATTCGAAGGGTGATGAGCGCTTTTCTGGTCGCAAGCTCTTTTGGGAACTCTAAACCGATCGCATTGGTCAAGTTGTCGATGATCGTTCTGTGGGGATAAAGGTCGTATTCCTGATGCAGAAGTCCGATATACTGTTTGGCCCTGCCACGGTAGAGATATCCGGGTTTTGACATATCGACCCATTCGTCGCCGATCCTGACTTCGAGTTTGCCGGATGTCGGTTCATAGAGGCCGGCGATCATCTTCGAAAGGGTGGTCTTCCCTCCGCCGGAAACGCCGATGATCCCGAAAATCTCCCGTTCGTTGATCTCGAAGGTAATATCATTTACTGCATTTATGACTCCCCGGTCGACGGCGATGAATTTTTTGAGCAGATGTTCGGCCCGGACGATCGGATCACCGAAGATCTGGTCGGTGTACACGCGGTCGTCGTGATATCCCTTCATGAACTCCGTGACGATCTCATCGGGCGTGCCGATCTTGGTGATCTTTCCGTCATCCAAAAGGACCGCACGATCGCAGACATCTTCAAGAACCTGAGAAAAGTGGGAGGTGACGATCATTCCCATATTGTTTTCTTTGGCCGCTTTCTTCAGCAGATCATGAACGATCCTTGCCGTTTTCGGATCAAGGGTTCCCGTCGGCTCATCCGCACAAAGAAAGAGCGGCTCGCGGGCAAGCTGACGGGCGAGCACGACACGCTGTTTTTCTCCGCCGGAAAGATCCCGGGATATATGCATCATTCTGTGGGTAAGCCTAACCTCGTCGAGCAGATCGGCAGCCCGGCTGATGGCTTTTTCTGACGGGTAGTTGATATCGTCGAGGGCGCGAAGCACGTTTTCAATGACCCGATCGTCCCCGTAAAGAGCAAAGGTCCGCTGGAACATCAGCGAGGTCCTTGCCATTATCTGTGTTTTAAGTTTCCCGTTTTCCGGGTCCCAGAAATCGACATCCTCTGCAACAAGCGTGTCCCCGCAGGCCGGACAGGGTTTTCCTGCATCGCTCTGGAACTCGATTTTGCCGCATTTTGGACAGCGGGATATGTGATAGATGATCTTTCCGGAGGTCGGAGGCTGATCGATTCCGCGGATAAGATGGATGAGTACGGTTTTACCACAGCCGCTTCTGCCGATTACACCAACGATCTCTCCCTCAGAGAGTTCGAGGTTGATGTTATCCAGGACCCGAACCATCTCGGTCGATTTTTCGTCGCAATCTTCGGTTGAGACGGGAAAATCCATGATGAGATCCTTTATCGTAATAAACGGGGTTTTCATATGTTCTTCCTTCTATAATGGTATGTGTTTGTTTTACGGAGTTATTAGTTTTTAGAAGCGGGTTGGGAGGGCTGCAAATTTTCGAATATTTTTTCGTTTGCAGGCCTCCTCAGACCGACCGCTGGAGAGATACTATATTAGTGCGGTTTGGAGTTTTGTCTCCGGCTCTTATTCATCATCGGTATTGAATTTGGCCACGATGCCGGTTACGTCCCGAATGTCGTCTATTATGTATTCCGCCTGTTTAAGGAGGGCTTCGGGCCGCTCCCCTTTCTGCTGTAATGTCAGGATCGAAACATCGGCAGCCCGCATAGCCGAGAGGTCGTTGATCCCATCCCCGACCATGACGACAATGTCGTAGTCATTTTTGAGGCTGGTCACGATCCGGGCTTTCGTCACCGGCGTTGCTACGCCGTAGACACGTTCCCGCGGGATCCCGATCTTGTCCGCGATCAGTTCCAGTTTCGAGGTCCGGTCGCCTGAAGCGATGTAGACCGCAACTCCTTTCTGGTGAAGCATGGAGATCATTTCCCGGACTCCCGGGAACGGATAGCCGGCGGCTGCAAGCGTGAACTCGATCTCGTTTGTCCGGAGATTGACGATGACGCCGGTATTCATTGCAAACGATTCGGCTTCTTTGGACACGATATGCCAGCAGGCTTTGATGACATCCTGCAGGTCGGCAACCCGGCAGACGGGATCGGAAAAAAGAATCGTTCCCACGCATTCGGCATCGATGATTTTTCTTCCGCAGCTTATGCCGAATACCACATCCGCCTCTTTCAGATATGTTGAAAGGTTTTTTTCCGGCGGGATTTTCATCATGCCGCTTGAGCTGACATTCAAAAGGACAAGGATCCGGTCGGGATCCTCGAAGGTCAGCATGGTTGTTTCCGGGCTGTCGTTCAGCAGTGTTTCACTTTTAATATTTTTGACGGCACGATTCGTTTTCAGAAGCGTTCCGGCACTATCAAAAACTATCCCAACAGTCATATTTTTCTTCGTTTTTGAGGGGGACGTGGCCCGACACTCAGTTATTTAATCTTAGACTCCTATCAGTAATATAAATGAGCATCAACGACACAGCCGACAAAATCATCTCGATGGAGATTCGCGGCGCCGGAAAGATTGCCCGGGAAGCAGTTTCTGCGCTTCGTGATCATGCCGAGACGCTTCCGCGGACGGGAGATGTATCGATCTTCATCCGTGAAATGGAACAGGCCGCAGGTATTCTGCTCGCCACCCGCCCGACCGCCGTCTCTCTTCCTAATGCCATTCAGATCGTTATGCGGGACGTCCGCTCTTCCAAAAACGAGGAAGCGGCACGGCGGAACCTGCGGGAAAAAGCAAATGAGTTCATCTGGTCTTCCAGGACCGCTCTCGACCGGATCTCCGTGATGGGGGCAAATCATATTCCTGACGGCAGTGTGATCATGACGCACTGTAATTCCAGTGCGGCTCTTGGCAGTATCATCGAAGCCAAACGTCAGGGAAAAGACATCGAGGTCTATGCAACCGAGGTCCGCCCGTGGAATCAGGGAAGGATCACGATCAAAACCCTCAACGAGCACGAGATCCCGACAACCTATATCGTGGATTCTGCAGCCCGGACGATGATGAAAGAGGTCGATCTTGTTATTGTCGGGGCCGACGCGATCACCGTGAACGGAGCTGTTGTAAATAAAATCGGCACGTCCCAGATCGCCCTCTGCGCTCACGAGGCCCGCAAAAACGTGATCGTGACCGCCGAGACCTACAAGTTTGCTCCCCGGACGATCCTCGGCGAACGCATCCAGATCGAGGAACGCCCGACTGACGAAGTTCTTCCTGATGATATTGCCGCCGGACTGCCGTTTGTCCGCATTAAAAACCCGGTGTTTGATGTTACGCCGGCCGAATATATTGATCTCATAATTACCGAAGCAGGCGCGATTCCCCCGCATCTTGCATTTACGATCATGCGCGAGTACCTTGGATGGGGACTTGACGAGTTACAGAACCAGTTTCTGAGTCTGGAGAAAGACTAACATGAATGATTTAATTGCCACGTATTACTTCAAACCAAAATCGGGAGTGACTCCTGAATTTGCAGCCCAGGCGATCAGCGAGGAGCAGACGACCGGGACCTGGACCGATATTTCGACCGTGAACGAGAAGACCGCTTACGTTCACGCCTTCGACGGCGAGGTTCTCGAGATCGTTCCGTCGGGCGAAGGTTTCGAAACGAAACTACGTTACCCATATGAAATTTTTGAGCCGGGAAACATCCCCCAGTATCTCTCGGTCATTGCAGGGAACCTGTTCGGTCTCGGCAAACTCGAGGCCGTGCGCCTTCTCGACATCGATATCCCCAAGGGTCTTGACGGAACCGGGCCAAAGTTCGGGATCGAGGGGGTCCGCAAACTCACCGGTACCGAAACGACCCGCCGCCCGCATGTCGGGACGATCATCAAACCGAAGGTCGGCCTGACCCCGAAGGACACTGCCGCCGTTGCTTATCAGGCAGCGATCGGCGGTGTCGATCTGATCAAAGACGACGAGACGCTGACCGATCAGAAGTTCTGTCCGCGCATGGAAAGACTGGAGATGGTCATGGAAGCGCTCGATAAGGCAAAGGACGAGACCGGCCGGCAGGTTTTGTATGCGCTGAACGTGACGACGGGCGGGGACCGGATCCTCGAGGCCGCTTCCAACGCCGTGAGGATGGGAGCAAACATGATTATGGTCGATGTTCTGACAGCCGGTTTTTCCGCGGTCCAGTGCCTTGCATCCGATCCCTCGATCACGGTTCCTATCCATGTCCACCGGACGATGCATGGTGCGCTGACGAGAAATCCCGTCCACGGTATTGCGATGCGGCCGATTGCAAAACTGGTCCGTGTCTGCGGCGGAGATCAGCTTCACACAGGTACGGTTTCCGGCAAAATGGGTGGAAAAGCTGCCGAGATCCTTGGAGACAACGCGGCTCTGACCCGGCCTGCGGGAGATCTTCTTCCGGTCTTCCCGGTGGCCTCAGGCGGTCTTCACCCGGGAAAAGTCCACGCCGAGATCACTACGCTTGGAAACGAGATCGTTCTTCAGGCGGGCGGCGGGATCCACGGTCATCCTGACGGAACGGCTGCCGGGGCCCGTGCGATGCGGCAGGCAGTGGATGCGGCTCTTCTCGGCGTGAGTGCCGAAGAGTATGCCAAGACGCATGCCGAGCTTCGAAAAGCACTGGAGAAATGGGGTTCAGCCTGACCCGCTTTATCTCAAAAATCCTCTTTTTAGAATCTTTTCCGAACTTCAGACTATGTATTCAGCCGGTTTTTCTCGTTTTTCGTTCATCCTCTGAATATATATTTATCTGCGTTCAATATCGGGTATGAAATCTCATGTGAAAATCCTGTTTCTGCTTGGAATAATGCTTGCAGCAACCGTTTCGATGGCAGGCTGCATCTCTTCCGACACTCCGACAGATTCCGGGAATCTGGTGCTGGACACTCCCGTTCAGTATGTGGATGTGAATAATATAACTATCGGGTATCGTGAGTTTGGGAATGAAAATGCCGAGCCTCTTCTGATCATCATCGGATATACCACCCTTATGGATGATGTTGATCCGGATCTGATTGGTTTGTTTGCCGAAAATTATCATGTCTATCTCTACGATCACCGCGGCATGGGGCATACCACGAGGGATGTTGAACCCTATCCGTTCATGCAGCTGGTTGATGACGCCGATTCATTGATCGGGGCTCTTGGATATGAAAAGATGTATGTTTTCGGCCATTCCATGGGATCGATGATCACGCAGCATTTGTTGATCTATTATCCCGAGAATGTAACAAAAGCGGCCCTCTGTTCAACAACATACAGTGTAGACACCAATGAAACAGCCGTACTCCGGCAGATGGTTGAAAACAATATTGCAAATCCCAATACCGATATGGGCGTATATCTGGAATCGTTAGCCGTTCTTTCCATGAACAGCACGCTTGCAAATCTTTCCTCGGTCAATATCAGCACGCTGGTTATCGGCGGAACAACGGATCCTTTAACGCCTATAGAAGATGCCTACACCGTAGCCGGAGCAATTAACGGAGCATGGTTTACTCCTTTCATCGGGGCTGACCACAGTGTTCCTTATGAAATGAAAGAGGAGATCGTACCGCTGGTAGATCTGTTTTTCCAAAACAGCGAAGTATATACCCCTTAAATCTCTCTTATTTTTTGTTGGAAATATCCGCTCGTTATTTCATAATCTGCTGTGATAAGCTCCCTCTCTTATAACGAACCATCAGGCAGTTATTCAATTCTGGAAAATGTCGGCCAATTTCTTTTAAATCTCCAAACTCCTATAATATATTATGACCATTAAGTTCCCGAAGCATGACCTTAGGTCGATAGCATTCACGAAACTTCACGGAAACGGAAATGACTTCATTCTGATCGATGAAATGGATCAGGTCATTATTCCGGATGATATGAAGGCTCAGTTTGCTGTTGTGTACTGTGACCGGAGATTCGGTATCGGAGGGGACGGTGTCCTCTTTATCTCTAAGTCCGACAAGGCCGACATCCGCATGAGATTATTCCAGCCGGATGCAAGCGAGGCAGAGATGTGCGGCAATGGTATCCGCTGTCTTTCCAAGTATGCCTTCGATAAAGAGTATGCCAAGAAGAAGGCTTTCTCGGTCGAGACCCTCGCTGGCGTGATGCAGGTCCGTGTCGGTTATGATTCCGACGGGGATTTCATGGCAACCATCGACATGGGAACTGCGGTTTATGACGAGAGCCGCGAGATCGACGGTATGACTGTGTATTCGGTAAACACCGGCGTACCGCATGCGGTGATTTTTGTCGGCAATGTTGACGGCATCGCGATCAATGAAGTCGCACCCAAGATCCGTCACCACCCATCCTTCCCCAAAGGAACCAATGTAAACTTTGTCCAGATCACCGGCTCGTCCGAGATCGTCATTCGGACCTTTGAACGCGGTGTCGAGGGCGAGACACTTTCCTGCGGTACCGGTTCTACGGCGTCGGCACTTATCGCCGCCAAGACCGGAAAGACCCACGGAAGTGTTGTTCACGTAAAGACCGTCGGCGGTCCGCTCGACATCACCGTTGGAGACATCCCGCAGATGACCGGGCCCGCCGCCACGGTCTTTGTTGGAGAAATCCAGTATTAACTTCTTTTTTACCCTGTCTCTTGTGTTTTTTCGGTTCTGCCGAATCCTGAGAGATGACCAAATGCAACACCTTTATTTAACCTAATGCCAATACCTAACTAACTAGCACTACCCCCTCCTTCTTCCGGGAGGTTTGGATGAAATATTATGATCGATATACTCGCCGCCATCCCCATTGCTGCTGTGATCTGCCTCGTGCTTTTTACGACACTTGATATCTTCTGGAAACTCCCAAAGCAGGGCGGGGTTTCCGGAGCCGACATGATCGGAAAAGAACTGGAAAAAAGCGGCGGCGATCTGAACGGCGGCTGGATGATCGGGAACATCATCTCTTCGCCGGATGCATCTGCTGGGACCCTTCTTGCCGCATGCGGATATTATGTATGGGGAATCTGGGGTGCGGTAATCTCGATTGTTTTAGTGTATGTAGGAGCACGCATATGTGCGGACAAAGGTTTTGCGGGGACGAGCGGAGCCGTCTGTGCCGCACTTATCATCTGGGTGCTCACGTCCTTTGCGGGATTCCCGCCGGAATCGTTTATCGCCGGCTGCGTAATTGCTATTTTCTTCGTTGAAGGCATCTCTGCCAAGTATGCCAGCCGTCTGCTTGGAAAAATCTGGAGGAAGGTCTCATGATCGTTGAGGGAATATGTGTGGTCATCGCAGCATACTGTGCGAGTCGTGCGGTTTTCGAGCCGAAAACGCTGAAAAAACTGCCGTATCTCAACGTGATGAACTTTGCCGTGGCCGGAGCGATCGTCCTTCTGATGCCGTATCCCATAACGATAGGCGCCGCAATTGCGTATTTCATCGGCTCGACTCTTGAATCGAACGCCATAGCAAGTACCTTTGCCCGGCTGGAGGAACAATGACCGACCTGATTCTGATCCTGGCAATCTTCCTCGCTCTCTTTGGCGGCATAGCCGCTCTTGTGGTGAAGTCCGCGTTTGACAAACTCATCTGTCTCGGCATCCTGACCGCCGGCGTAGTTCTCTTTCTTGTGGAAAAAGGATATCTGGATGTCGCGATCGTGGTCTCTCTCCTGATGCCTGTCGGCACGATCTTCATTCTGCTTCTTCTCGGCAAAAAACAGGAGGCGGCCAAATGATCGTTCAACCCGAGTTCATCGTCGGATGTATTCTCCTGCTGGCCGGTGTTATCTTCACTGCGTATCCACGTGAAAAAACCTATCTTACCCGGCTCATCAATATGGAAGTAGCCGAGTTCGGGCTGGTTTTTATCATGCTTAGTTTCAACGAGACTCTCGCTCTTGTCACGTTCGTCGCGGTCAATGTCGTGACCACGCTGATCTTTGTTCGCGTGATCGAGAAAAAGGAGGGAGCATGAAGGAAGCACAGGATTCTAAGGACTGTCCGGCAAAAAAAGCACGCGGAGCGTTTGCGCCGTTCCAGAAACTTTCCTGTTACCTCTCGACGATAGAGAATCTGCCGAAGCTTTATGCGATCTGTGTATGCCTTATCATCGTTTTTGGTCTATGCTCCGTTCCCTTCATTGCTTATGAAGAGAATCAGCTTTATCCAAAATCGCTTGATCCGACAAGTTCTCTCAATCCGTATGACCGCGGCGGCATTCCGTTCACGGAACCGGCCGACATCATTTCCCAGTATCCGGAAAACGAGCCGATCCTCGGCTATGTGACCGCGTATCTCACTCCGGCGAGCCAGCTCCTTGCAGACTACACGCTCCATCTCGGGACAACGATCGTATCCCACCCCGGCGGTATTCTGGATGAGATTCTCTACTATACCCGGGGCTTTGACACCATCGTCGAAGCCAGTATTCTCTTCTGTGCCTTCGCGATCGCGGCGTTTCTTTACCGGAGGTCGAAAGAATGATCGAATTCTTTGCAGACATGGATCTTATCTATAAAATCGGGCTTGCCGTCGCCTTCATCGCGATCATAGTCGCGTTTTCGGCGGTCGTCAGGGAAAGAGACGAGATAAGTCTCCTTATCATCATTGACTTAATAGAAATAACCGGACTTGTAGTGATCGCACTTCTTGCGACCGATCTTGCCGAAGCGCTCATTCTGCCGGGACTTGTTGTAGGGGTTGCCGAGATCATGGCGGTCTCGGAATTATGGCTCGTAAAAGAAGGGCTCCAGAATGTCCGGCCAGTACGCCGTCTCGACATCGAAGTCCTGCATACCGCCCCGCCGATCATCGGCGCACTTCTCACTGCATATGGAATTTTCCTGACAGGATTTACCGGCGGTCTTATTGCGGGTCTCGGTCTTGCCTTGTTCTTCCTTGGAAAAGCGACGACGGAAAATTTCCTCTCGTCGGAGAATGCCTCCGGGTATGCCTGGGTCCTCTGGGTCCTGGCATTTCTGATCTTTATTCTCTTCCCGAGCCAGTGGTTCCTTGCCCTAATGGCGGCCGCGGTTGGAATCATGATCAAAGTAATGGCAAAGATAGCTCTCGTTGGAACCATGCGGGGTGACGGATCATGATGGAGTCGATTCTGGTAACGATACCGTTTGGCGATATGATCCATTATCTCTCGGGATACACCGGCGTCCTGTTTGGATTTGCCGCGATCTTTGTTCTCCTTGCAGTCATTTCTCTCCCGGAAAAGCCGGTCGAGATCGTATTCGGGACCGATGGCTACTCCCTGAAAGAAACACCAGTGGATCTTGCAAGGTTCCAGAGATTCATGGCCATAGCCTGCGGGATCGCAACGATCGGTGCGATCGTGACCGGTGATATCTTCAACTTCACGTTGTTTGCCGCTTTCATTGGAGTTCTGAATATCGGGATCGTTGCCGCCGTGAAAAACAAGCATGTTCTTTCGGCCGCGTTCTCCTACGGACTGGTCGTGATGATGGGAACGGTGCCTCTCTTTGCCGGAGCGGCAATTATCGCCGCAACGACCGGCACGCTTTCCATCTGGGAACTTGCGGCTACAGGCGGCGTTCCCGTCATCGCCAAACTCCTTCTGCTGATCGGTGTCCTCGGCGAAGGAATGGCGCCATTCTATATTGGTAAAGCCGAGATAACACGGGCTTCCGGAGCCCCGTATATCCTGATGATCCATGTAAGCTCTCTCCTGCTCTTCCTGCGGGTCGTGGAGATCCTCTTGACGGTGTGATTATGAAAAAACCAGCATACATCCTACTTGCAGTCCTCTTTGCCTGCGCTGCAGTCATCTCGGCAGTGCTCGCTGACGGAAATCCTTACTGGGTCCTTCTGTTGATCATATCGGTGCCTGGGTTTTTGATCTCCGTGATTCTTGCATGTACCGCCGGTTCAAAAGACGGAGATATTCCGTTTGTGGGGTACTGACATGATAGAATTTCTTCTTCTCCTGATCTTTGCGGTCTTCTTCGGTCTTCTTCTGCACGGGATCCACCGAAAAGTCATCGCACGGATCCAGAAACGTCCGGGACCGCCGATCTGGCAGGAGATCCTTCATACCCTGAAGTTCTCCTTCAAACAGACATGGATCCCGAGGACCGCGAGTCAGGTCATGTATGTAGCGATCGTCCTGATCGCGATCGGGATTTGGACAGCCGCCTTGTACGTTCTCTGGATCGGCGGAAGTCTGCTTCTGATCTTTGCCTTCTACATGCTCCATAAGATCGTGGAGCACGGGACCGGTCTTTCGTCCGGATCTCCCTACACCAAGTTCGGCGCGATCCGGTCGGTCATGTCTGCCGCTGCGGAACTGCCGCTCCTTGTTACCGTTTCGGTTGTCTATCTTTTCACCGGCACCCTGTCGATTTCGGGAATAGCCGGATGGGAAGCTGCAAACGTTCCGCTTATTGGCATCGCTTTGCCCGCGGCGATCTCTCTCTACCTCATCATTCTTTCGAAGGCTCACTACGGTCCCTTCTCCGTGATCGAGGCAAAAGAGCTTGTCTCGGGATACTGGACCGAACACTTCGGCGGGTGGCGTGCTCTTCTGAACATCGCTCTCTCCCTGAAAACATTTGTGCTGATTTCCGTCTTCATCGTCGTGTTCATTGGCGTTCTGCCTTGGTGGCTTTTCCTCATTGTCATGATCCTCGTGATGATCTCTGTCTCGTTTATCTGCGCAACAACTCCTATGCTCACTCCATACAACACGGTTCTTATCCAGACGATCTGGACAGGAGTTGTCTGTATTTACGGCGTAATCGTTTGGCTGGTGATGATATCATGAATTATATTCCGCTTACTGCCGCCGCTGGAGCGGCATTCTATATCATTCTGATGCTGATAGAATCAGCTCTCCATCCTGTGGTTCTGCCGGCAGCTCTGGTTGGTTCTCTCCTTCTGGGCGCTCTGGCGTCATTGTTCGTCTGGAAGAGCGATCATGCAAAACATACGGGCGAAATGGTCCTTATCTGGGTGATGATCTTCTGTTTCATCATTTACGGGATTCTTCGCTTCTGGGGGGTCTTATGAAACTTATCTATGAACGGGATCTCGCTCCCATGAAACTCACGTCGCTTAACGGGGTCCGGCAGAACGCCGCAACACTTGCGCTTTCGAAACGGCTTGGCATTTCCCGCCAGCAGATGCGGAAGATCCTGATCGAAAAGTGTGATCTGATGACACTGGAAAATCTCGGACCCCGTTATGACGCGGCCGAGATACAGGCCGAGTCAGACGAGATCGGGAACGCTCTTTCCCTGCCCCATCTTTCAACAGCTACAGGGATCCTTTCAAAGGAACGGGCCGATCATTACCGTTCCCTGGCCCTGGAAAAGGACGCCGATCTTTCCGACATACGCCGGGCAATTCTGGAGGAGATATCATGAGCATTTTACAGCAGTTTAAAAATGCCGTTCGGCAGCGTTCGATCCACGTGTGCTATGTAAATACCGGGTCCTGTAACGGGTGCGATATTGAGATTCTTGCCTGTCTCGCCCCGAAGTACGATATAGAACAGTACGGTATCTATGTTCACAACAACCCAAGAGAAGCCGACGTGATCCTTGTGACTGGAGGCATGTCTCCCCAGTGGCTGGATAAATTACCAGATCTGTGGGACCGGGTTCCCGAACCGAAAGCGGTCGTGACGATCGGCAACTGTCCGATCTCCGGGTGCGTGTTCAACCGGCCGGGAAAACTGATCGATCCGCCGGTCAGCAAATATATTCCGGTCACGGCGGCGGTTCCCGGGTGCCCTCCGCGTCCGTCGGAGATCATCTCAGCAATTCTCGGTGCAGCCGATATCCTCTTCAAGGACTATGAGGTCCATCAGAACGAGAAAGAAGGGGGCGTGAAGAAATGAAAAAAGTCGTCGATGTATCCCTGCCGGTCGGACCGATCCATCCGTGTTTCAAAGAACCCTGCAGGATCAAATGTGAAACGCGGGGTGAACGGGTCGTGACCACCGAAGTGGAACTTGGATACGTGAAAAAGGGAATCGAAAAGATCATGATCGGACGGCCCTGGCAGGAGACGATCTTCCTCGCAGAAAGGGTCTGCGGCATATGTTCCGTCGTTCACAACACGGTGATCGTCGAGGCTCTCGAAAAAATCAGCGGAATAACGGTTCCCCGAAGGGCCGAACTTCTCCGTCTGATCTTAAACGAACTTGACCGTATCCAGAGTCATCTCCTTGCAAACTATTCGTACTGCTACACGATAGAGCATGAAACGCTCGGCATGTATCTGCTGAACCTTCGTGAAACCGCCATGGATTCGATCGAAATGATGACCGGGACCCGGGTCATGTCGGCGTATGTGGTTCCCGGCGGCGTCCGTGAAGATTTATCCGCGGATGACGCCGCCAAGATCCTTGAAGCAACCTACCATATCGAGACTGAACTGAAACGTTTCGTAAAGATGTTCGAGACCGGGCCGATGATCGGTCTTCGGTCGAGAGGTATTGGTGTTCTCTCCATGGAAGATGCTTTGGCGTCGGGCGTGGTTGGTCCAACCGCCCGTGCGACAGGTCTTCCCCGCGACGCCAGAAAGGATGATCCTCTGTATCTGGAGATGGGCTGGCATATGATTACCAGGACGGAAAGCGATAACTATGCCAGGATCATGCTCAGATTCGAGGAGCTTTTCCAGTCTTTGACTCTTATCAGAAACGGTATCGCGGCCCTTGAGCCGGGAAAAATCCGGAACGGCGGGAGAATGAAAGCGGGCCGCATCAAACACACTATCGAAGCACCGAGGGGAGACCTCACCTACGATATCGAAATCGACGATGCCGGTCAGGTGGTGTTCGTCTCAATCCAGACACCTTCGATTCCCAACATCGAAGTGGCGACCCATGCGATGATGAAAAATCTGGCGTCTGCGGCTGACGTAACATCGACGTTCATCAGCGCGGATCCCTGTATTGCCTGTGCGGAGCGGTAGAATGACGGTCTTCACGTATCTCAGGGAATTCTGCCGTCTTTCCTGGCTTAAGGCGTTTTTCACCGTGAAAACACCTCCGCTGACAAAACCGTCCTACTTTCGGGACTTCCCCGAACTTACCGGAAAAGAATGCACGCACTGTCTTGCCTGTAAAATGATCTGTCCCTGTCCGGGTGCGATCGACGTTGTCCAGACGGATGGCGTCTGGAATCCCCAAATCACGCAGGGACACTGTGTTCGATGCGGATACTGCGTGGAAGCCTGTCCGGAAGATGTTCTGACCAGCGGGGATCTTCTGGCGAGAAAAAAAGATCAGGGTCTCGTATTTACGCATGAATACATCATCAAAATCGATACGAATCTCTGTACCGGCTGCGGGAACTGCTCGACGGCGTGTCCGGCCAACCATGAGTTCGATCCGCAGATCAGTGCCGGGGGGACTTCGAACTCCGTAGAGGGCGTTATCCGTGTCGAGTTTGGGAAAAACAAAGTTATGCACAATGAGCGCTGTAAAGGCTGCAAAGTCTGTATGGAAACCTGCCCGAACGGTGCGATCCACGTGATCCGGAATGTCGTCGCTCTTCAGGAGGAAACATAAATGGATTACATCATCAAAAACGCCTTTGTTGTCGATCCGATCAACAGAATATCCGGTGAAAAGATGGACCTCTTTGTTTCAGGCGGCAGGATCACCGACGAGGAGCCAAAAGGAGCCGAAGTCATCGACGCTGGGGGATTTCTGACTCTTCCCGGAGGAATAGATTCCCACACGCATATCTGCGGGACAAAGGTCAACTTCGGCAGATACATGAGTCCGGAGGATATGCGGGCAGGCAGGGCCCCCAGAAGAAGAGGTATGCGTGCCGTTTCCGGATACAGTATTCCGACGACCTTTGGAAACAGTTATCGGTATGCCCAGATGGGCTACACCACCCTCACCGAAGGGGCCATGGCCCCGCTTGAAGCACGTCACACACACGAGGAGTTTAAACATACGCCTCTGCAGGATGGTCTCATTCTCACGCTTTTCGATGGTGACTGGGGAGTAATGCGTGCCGTTGCGGCAGGCGACATAAAGCGGGCCGCAGCATTGATCGCCTGGCGTCTCGATGCAGTGAAAGGATACGGCGTGAAGCTGACCAATCCCCTCGGCGCCGAGATGTGGAGCTGGGGAAAGAACGTTGAGTGCATCCGAAAACCGATCCCCGAGTTCGACCTCAGTTCTGCCGAGTATATCAAGGGAGTTATCGAAGCAAACGAGATGCTGGGTCTTCCGCACTCCGTGCATCTTCACTGTAATAATCTGGGGAAACCCGGGAACTTTACCTGTACGATCGGCACGATGGGCCTTGTCCCCGATCTGAACGAAAAGAGACAGACATGCTATCTCACCCACGTCCAGTTCCACTCGTACGGCGGGACCGGCTGGAACGATTTCTGCTCAAAGGCCGAGCCGGTTGCAAATATGGTGAATCTGCGTCCGCAGATCACGATCGACATGGGCCAGGTAATGTTTGGCCGGACCACGACCATGACGGCAGACGGTCCTATGGAGTTCAACCTGTATCGTCTCCATCAGGATAAATGGAGTAATCATGATGTCGAAATGGAGACCGCTTCCGGCGTTATCCCGGTGATTTACCGGCGGAAGAATCTGGTAAACAGCATCATGTGGTCGATCGGTCTGGAACTTGCCCTCCTTGTGAAAAATCCGTGGCAATGTATGCTGACGACCGACAGTCCAAACGGCGCTCCGTTCGTCAAGTATCCGGAGATCATCGGCCTTCTGATGAGCAAAGAATACCGTGACTGGGAGTTTGCCACCGTCCATCCGAAGACCGAAAGTCGTGTCGTTCTTCCGTCCCTTGACCGTGAGCTGACGTTCGAAGAGATCGCCGTGATGACGCGTGCGGGTCAGGCCCGTGCTCTTGGCCTTATCGAAAGAGGAAAAGGTCACCTCGGTCCGGGGGCAGAGGCGGATATTGCGATCTATCCGTTCAGACCGGATAAGATCGATCCGTCAAAACAGTATGTAGAAGTGATCAGAGGATTTGCCCAGACGAAATACACCATGAAGCAGGGTGTTTTGATTTCCAAGGATGACGAGATTCTGGCGGATAAGCAGAACCGGATCTTCTGGTGCAGTCCAAAAGTCCCAAAGAAGTACGACATGTCGCATGATCCTGAACTCGTTCGGACCTTCGATGAAAACTACTCGATCCGCATGGAAAATTATCCGGTTGACGAAGAGTTTTATCTGACAAAAAGCGTGAAGATCGAAACGGAGACGAAGCTATGAGACGGATAACTCTTTTTTTACGTGAAGAGATCAATCCGTATCTGCCGATCGAAGCCGAGTCAATATGTCCGGAGACGCTGTCGAAGAGGATCGATGTGCCGGTGTATGTGGGTAACGAGCAGAAGATGCTCAAGGATGTGTTTTACATCAGAGTCGACGGTGAGGCAGCCGGCCCTTCGGCAACCGAAATCGTTTTGGCAGGGGATTGTCATCAGGTCAAACGCGTTGGTGAATACATGACCGACGGGAAGATCATTGTCGAGGGGGACATAGGTATGCACTGCGGGGATTTTATGAGCGGCGGCACTATCGAGATCATGGGTAATGCCGGCCACTGGCTCGGCCGCGAGATGCTCGGCGGAAAGATCCTCTGTCACGGAAATGCCGGAAATTACTGCGGCTCCGGGTATCGCGGAGGAAGAAAAGGCGTCCGCGGGGGAGAGATCCTTGTTGAGGGAGATGTTGGAGACTACTGCGCCGAGTGTCTTTTTGGCGGATTGGTCCACGTAAAAGGAAATGCAGGGATTCACGCCGGATGCAACATGAAAGGCGGAAAACTTCTGATCGAAGGTGACTGTCTGATGCCCTGCGGGGACATGTTCGACGGAGAGGCTATGGTGTACGGGCATGTAACGGATTTTCTCCCCACCTTCGTAGAGACAGGTAAAGTTACTGACAATGGGCATACACTTACGGTTTTCAAAGGCGATATGGCACACCGAAATCCGAAAGGAACCCTTCGGGTCGGATCATTCGATCGGATTTGAAAAGATCCCTTTTTTTCATCCTAATTTGAAGAGGAAATGCGTGTGGCTTTTCCACAACTCTTCGTCATGCACTCAACCATTTTAACTCTTCCGAACCAAATATATAAACAGGTTTAACGTTTACATGGCAAAAGATCAGATACGTAACGGACGGCTGGAGGGGGAAAGATCTGCCTTGATCGAGCAGTATCTATCCTCTATGGAAGCGGACAAACAGATAGCAGAAAGCGACATCAGAGTTGACATCGCGCATATTCTGATGCTTCGAAAACAGAACTTGATCGACGGAGCATCCGCCAAAAAACTGCTGACGGCTCTGCTGGGATACCTGGAAAACGGACTTCCCGAGAATGCATTCGATATGACCCGCGAGGATATCCATGCCGGGATCGAAGCACAACTCATCGCCGATGCCGGTTCGGATGCCGGAGGGCGGATGCACCTTGGCCGCAGCAGAAATGACGAGGTGGCGACCTGTCTTCGCATGCGGACCCGCGAACTGCTTATCGATACCCTGACGGCATTATTTGAACTGCGTCAGTCGCTTATATCCCGTGCAGAGGAGCACACAACCACAATAATGCCCGGTTTTACGCATCTTCAGCATGCCCAGCCGACAACGCTCGCCCATTATCTTCTTGCCTACGAAAGTCTCTTTGCCCGTGACACGTCCCGTCTCTTCGACGCATATACGCGTGTGAATATTTCCCCGCTGGGGTCGGCTGCTTTTGCCGGAACGGGTTTTCCCATCGACCGCAGTCTGACCGCCGAATATCTCGGATTTGCCAACCCGATGGAAAACAGCATGGACGCTGTTGCGAATCGCGATTTTATTGTCGAAACTCTGAGCGATCTTGCGATCCTGATGACCAACATCAGCCGTATCTGCGAAGAGCTGATCCTCTGGTCTACCTCGTTTGTTAAGTTCGTCAATCTGAACGATGCCTACTGCTCGACGAGCAGCATCATGCCTCAGAAGAAAAATCCTGACACGCTCGAGATCATGCGTGCAAAAAGCGCTGCCGTGATCGGTGAACTTACCGCAGCTCTTACGCTGATCAAATCCCTTCCGATGAGCTATAACCGCGATCTGCAGGATCTGAATCCGCATTTATGGAATGCGTTCCGTCAGACAAATATGTCTCTTCCTCTTCTAGCAGAAATCATTTCTACTGCCGAGTTCAATGTGCCTGTGATGAAAAAGCAGGCCGTGGTCGGCAATACGACCGCCACCGAGCTTGCCGATTTCCTTGTGCGGGAGTATAATATTCCGTTCAGAACCGCCCACAACATAGTCGGCAGGGCAGTCAAACTCGGATCCCTTGATCTTGACATAGTGGACAGTGTGGCAAAAGAGCTTGCAAACATTTCCCTCAAAGAAAAGGGACTGACCGAAGAAACGATCAAGAAGGTCCTTCACCCGGTAACCATTCTCCGGCAGAAGCAGAGTTTCGGTTCGCCGAATCCGAAGATGATGAAAAAAGCCGTAAAGGTGGCCGATATCCGCCTGGTCCAGGATCAGGTGACGGGAGATATCCTGCAGGATCAGCTGAGAGATGCCGACGAAAAAATGAAAACAGCTATACAGGAACTAGATTTATGACTTTCAATAATAGTGATCCGGTATCCGTAATGTTTGCGGGGATCGAGATGGACGGTATTTACATCAACCGTTCCGGCGAACATGCGATCGTAAAACTTTCGAGCGGCTACAACATCTGTGTCCCCGAATCCTTCTGCTCGCCTAAGGAAAAGACGGCCCCTGCAGAAAAACCAGTCGTATCTCCTTTGAAGCAGGATGCATCCCTGCCGCTTCTTTCAATAATTTCGACCGGCGGAACAATTGCAAGTACGGTCGATTACCGGACGGGCGCCGTATCTTCCAAGTTCACGGCCGAAGATATTCTCCGCAGCATCCCGGAACTTGCCGGAATTGCCCGATATCATACGCTTCAGCCGTTCCAGGTCCTCTCCGAGAATATGAATCCGGCCATGTGGCAGGAACTTGCCCGGACGATTCACGATGAAATTCTCAAAGGTGCACAGGGAATCATTGTCACGCACGGGACGGATACGATGCTCTACAGCGCTGCCGCCGTTTCCTTTATGTTGAATACGCCGGTCCCGATCGTATTTGTCGGAGCTCAGCGGAGTGCCGACCGTCCGAGCAGTGATAACGCGATGAATGCAATCTGCTCGGCAAAAGCCGCGGTCAGCGATCTTGGCGAAGTGGTTGTATGCATGCATGCGACCGAAAGCGATACGACCTGTGCTCTTCACCGGGCGACCCGTGTTCGCAAAAACCACACCTCCCGCCGTGATGCATTCCAAAGCATCGGACGTGAGCCGGTCGGAGGGATCGGGTATCCCGATGGAACGGTTGTTCTTGCAAATGATGCGGTCCTTCGCGGAACAGAAGAGCTTCGTCTCTCCGACAATCTTGCATCGAACTGCGGCCTGATTCAGTATTATCCGGGAATGAATCCTGCCGTCATCGATGCATTCAAGGGGTACAAAGGTCTCGTGATCGCAGGAACGGGTCTCGGGCATGTTGGAACCGACTGTATCAAGAGTATCACCGGTCTTACCACCTCCGGTACGACGGTTGTCATGACTTCTCAGTGTCAGGCAGGCAGCGTCTGCGACCGCGTGTATGAGACCGGACGTGATCTTCTGGATGCCGGAGTCATCGAAGGAGGAAGTATGCTTCCCGAAGTCGCACTCGTAAAACTGATGTGGGTCCTTGGAAATGCCACCCGAAAAGAGGATATCAAGCGCCTTATGCAGACGAATCTCAAGGGTGAACTTGCGTATGATCTCTGGAGGTATGCATAATGGATTATGAAGCGATTGGTCTGAAGGCCGGCCTGGAGATCCACCAGCAGCTCAACACCAAAGAAAAACTCTTCTGTCACTCCCCGACGGTTGTCTGCGACTCAGCCGAACACACCGGCGAGGTAAGCAGATATCTCAGGATCGCGACCTCCGAGATGGGCGACGTGGATCGTGCGGCAAAAGAAGAGCTGATGAATCAGCGTCTTTTCACGTATTACACATACGATACGACAGGTCTTGTCGAGATCGACGAAGAGCCGCCGGCCCCCCTCAACCCGGATGCACTCGATGTTGTCTTAACGATCGCCAAGATGTTCAACATGACCCCTCTTCCGGAGATCCACACGATGCGCAAGATGATCGTCGACGGTTCGGCAACCAGCGGTTTCCAGAGAACCGCCCTGGTCGCGCTGAACGGAGCGATCGAGCATGCATGCAGGGTCGAGACGGTCGCAGTAGAAGAGGAGGCATGTCAGCGTGTCGAAGACACGATCTTCTCCGTCGATAGACTTGGAATTCCTCTGATTGAGATCACCACATCTCCATGCATGAAAACTCCCGAGGAGGTCCATGATATTGCCCAGTATATCGGCATGACGCTTCGGTCGACCGGCCGGGTCAAACGCGGGCTTGGCACGATCCGTCAGGATGTCAACGTCTCGATCAGAGACGGCGCCCGGGTTGAGATTAAAGGTGTTCAGGAGCTTGATCTCATCGCAGAGGTCGTCCGCCGCGAGGTCCAGAGACAGCTCTCCCTTATTGCCATCCGGGATGAACTGCTGGCAAGAAATGCCATGGTGAACGGAGAAGTGTATGATGTCACCTCCGTCTTTGCCAAGACCCAGTCCCAGGTCCTGAAAAAAGCCCGCGTGATCCTTGGAACCGTTCTTCACGGATTCAACGGTCTTGTCGGTCTTGAGATCCAGACGGGCCGCCGTCTGGGGTCGGAGATGTCCGATTACGCAAAGAAATGCGGTGTCGGCGGACTCTTCCACACCGACGAGCTGCCTGCCTACGGTGTTACCGAAGAGGAGGTCTTTGTCCTGAAAGAAACACTCGGCGCAGGACCGAATGATGCCGTCGTTATCGTCGCCGCCACGGAACAGAAATGCCGCTGCGCCATGCAGATGATCATTCGCCGTGCGAAGATGGCGTTTGAAGGTGTTCCCGAAGAGACCAGAAAGATGCTTGAGGGCGGTTCGACCGCGTACATGCGTCCGCTTCCGGGTGCTGCACGTATGTATCCGGAGACCGATATTCTGCCGGTCCCGGTCACGAGAGAGTATTGGGAGAGTATCGCGACCCCAGAACTTTTGTCGGTGAAAGCGGAGCGTTTCGTCAGCGAGTACGGCCTTGATGCCGGCATGGCCAGACAGATGGCTTTCTCTGAAAAACTTCCGCTCTTCGAGCGCGCAGTGTCTGAAGGAATCCGGCCGGTGTTTGCGGCAAGAACGATCCTTGCTTCGCTCAAGGAGTTGTCGCGGGCAGGAATCTCTCCCGACGCTTTATCCGATGACTCGATTATTTCGGTGATGAAGACCGTTGAAGCAGGAAATGCGGCAAAAGAAGCCGTATTGGATATTTTAACGGCATGCGCCAAGGGAATGTCCGTCTCCGATGCCGTCAGCCGTGTTGCCCCGGCATTCTCCCGCGAAGAACTTCAGGATCTGGTGCACGGTATCGTGAATGATCGTATGGAGTTCATTCGTACCCGCGGGAAGGCCGCTCTCGGCCCCGTTATGGGGGTAGTTATGAAGGAAGTACGCGGACGGATCGATGGAAAAGTAGTTTCCGAAGTACTGGATGAGGAACTCGGCCGTATCCTCTGAGGATATACGGGTGAGGCGTAGAGATATGTTTAAGTGAATAGGGCACTAACAAAATACGGAGTTCAATATGGGTAAGACAGGAAGTATCAACTGGCACCAGGTAAAAGGTGTCAACGGTCAGATTCGCCTTGTCCCGCAGAAAGAGGGAGAGGTCAAAAAGCCCGGACCGAATCAGAGATTCAAGAGAGCAAGCATCGTCTCAAAGATTGAGAGCCGCATGGCAAACAATCCGCAGCAGGGACGTGGACGTGGACGCGGTCCAAAGATCGCCGATCAGCGTATCCGCCGCCGGATCCGCCGCTCGAAGAAATCCATGATGGGCGCAAAAGCAAAAGCAAAGCGTTAACATTTCACATCAATTTTTCTTAATCATCAATACATGATGCGGAATATCCCGCGTCATTCTTTTTCACTTGTTTGTAAAATCAGGTTTGTTTTTCGAATTTTGATTTCACAGTTTTCCTTTTCGGCAAAATCTTGGGTGTTTTTCAAGCCGCTGCGAGAATTAAAAGAGGACTTACGCAGTGTGATCTCAAATGAAAAAAACTGACGTAATTTGAGACGTACTTCGATTTTGTGTACGGCATTAGTGTAGACACAAGAGAAAAACCAACCGCGAATCTCCGCGAATAAACGCCAATCGCATTTTCCTTACGTTCGGGTGCTCTGCTCCGGCTTATCGCCTACGCAGGAATCGCACCCTCACTTGAAAAATGCTATCGGAAAAACCCGCGTGCGGGTTTTTCTGTTGTTTCATTATATTTTTGATTACACAAAAAAGAGATGTTTACGGAGAGAAAAACCGGCACGCCGGTTTTTCCCAGCATTTTTCCAGACGACGTGCGATTCCTGCGTAGGCGATAAGCCGGAGCAGAGCACGACGGCGCAAGAAAAATGCGATTCGCGAGAATTCGCGGAGATTCGCGGTAAAATAATCTCTTGTCTCCACACTCAACAGACTCCTTCCGGATTCGATTGAGACTAACACCGCGTAACTCCTCTAAAATAGTATAGTTAGAGAGCTCAGGGCACGATCCGTTCGCCGATCAGATAATGGCGGCGGTGTCCGGTTATCTTTACCGTTATCTCGGTTCCGATCTCGAGATTTTCCATGATAACAATATTCTGATAGGTCCTGTCACGCGCCGTAACACTTCCTGCTTTTACCACTTCCGTCACGACAGCCGTCATGATATGGCCGATCAGTGCTTCGTTATTGGCGTCATACACCTCGTTTGCCGCATCGGTAAGCTCCCGCGACCTCTGCTTTTTGATCGGTTCCGGGATTTTTTTCATCTTAGCGGCCGGCGTGTTCGGGCGAACGGAAAAACGCGTGATGTTCACCTTTCCGGGTCTTGTCCGCCTGATCTGTTCTGCGGACTTTGCAGCGTCTTCATCCGTTTCGCCGGAAAATCCCGCGATATAATCGGTACTTATTCTGATCTCCGGGAACGCTTTGCGTGCCCTTTGACAGATCTCTTCATACTGGGCCGAGGTGTAGCGCCGCCCCATCAGCCTGAGGACCGAATCCGATCCCGACTGGACCGGGATGTGCAGAAACAGAAATATCTTTGGGTCTTTGAGTGCGTCAAGAAAATCATCGAGGATCGGGAGAAGCGTATCGGGATTTGCCATCCCGATCCGGATCATGAAATTACCGGGGATCGCGCAGAGCTGCCGTAAAAGATCCGGGAGTCTCAGACCGTCGTTTCGGTCGAGGCCCCACGACGATGTATCCTGTGCCGTCAGCTGGATTTCGGTTGCTCCCGCTTCAACGATACTTTTTGCCTGACGAACGATGTCTTCGGCTGAAAAACTTACCAGCTTTCCCCGTGCGAGCCGCGTGATGCAGTACGTACAGTGCCCATTGCATCCCCTGGCGATCTGGAGGACGGCATTTGTTCCAACATGAGCCGTTCCGACCTCCATATAGCAGGAATGGATAAGGGCAGGGTCGATGATATGGATCTTGGGGTACCGTGTGCGGAGCACGTCCGCGGCGACCGGCGGCAGACACCCGGTGACGAAAAGGAGTTTGCCCGCGTATAAATCGAGACGTTCATACATGTGCTGCTCGGTTTTGTCGATCACCACGCAGGTATTAATGAGTATTGCGTCCGCTTCCTCTGCGGACGATGCCGGAACACATCCCTGATTTCTGGCGATCTCCATCAGTTTCTCGGTATCTCCCGCATTGTAGGTACACCCGTAGGTTTCCGTATAGAGGGATATATTTTTGAGAAGCTTCAGCGACTCGGCGGTTTCTGCGTCCATGTATACCTTACTATATCTGCCCACAGATAAATAATTAAATAGTATTCCAACTATCTTTTAGAACGGGAGAATCCATATGGGAAAGATACAGAAATCCGGTAAAACAGACAAAAACAAGTATCTGAAAAAATCCACACGCTTTCCCAAAGAGTCGGGCAGATATTTCAATAGAGAATTATCCTGGCTCAAATTCAATGAAAGGGTATTATATGAAGCGGAAAATACCGACAATCCTCTTCTTGAACGGGTAACATTTCTTGGGATCGTTGCTGGAAACCTGGACGAATTTTTTATGGTCAGGGTGCCTGCCTATCAGAAAGGTGCTACCTACTCGGCCGATGAATTCAGCGAAGTGATCGGGAGCAGCACGCAGCTCGAGATGATCTATTCCCGTGTGATCGTTCTGATGCGTCATATGGCGCAGGTCTGGAACAGTGATCTTTTGCCGAAACTTGCCGCCGAAGGGATATTTTTCATCCGGTATTCGGAATGTACCGATGAAGAGAAGAAAGCCTTCAAACAGGAGTTCGAAGCCGAGGAGTTCACCATTCTCCGCGGCGACCGGTTCTCAGATATCCATCACGACGAGTATCTTCGCGGATTTGCCATGCTGGTTCAGACAAACAAGGGCAGAGCAGTCATTCCGGTTCAGCGGATCATCGATGAGCGGGGGAGGATCGTTCCGGTCGGCGTGAGGAAAAATACCTTCATCTTCCGCGAAGATATCCTGAGAAAACACATCCCGTCTCTGTTTCCCGACGAGACCGTATATGCCGTAATGACGGTCCGTCTGACGCGTGATTCCGATCTGGACCTCAAAGGCGATGATGCCGATGATCTGATCAGCGCCATCATCGATGCACCGAAAACCCTGGCGAAACGGCTGCCGAGCAGACTTGAAACGCTCGATACGATGCCGTTTGGCTATATGGCCCCCCTGGTGGATGCCCTCTCGCTGGTTCCCGAACTGGTGTATGATATGGAGGCACCCCTTGGTCTCGCCGATCTGAAAGATTTCCCGGTCAAGCGTCCGGCCCTGAAGTTTCCAACCTATACGGCGTCACTTCCCTCCGGTCTTTCGGGAAAGATATTTTCCGCGATCGCCCGCAGGGACCGGTTCATGTTCACGCCGTACAACAGTTTCGACGGACTGATCCGTTTTATGAACGCGGCGGCGGAGGACCCCACGGTCATTAAGATCCAGATGACGTTGTATCGGCTGGGTTCAGAATCGCCGGTGATCGATGCTTTGCTGGCTGCGGCAAAAAATAAAAAAGATGTCACCGCCGTTGTCGAACTGAAAGCAAGTTTTGATGAAGAGACCAACTTCCGGTGGGCAACAAAACTCAAAGAAGGCGGGGTCAATGTCATTATGGGATACCCGGGTGTCAAAGTCCATGCAAAATGCTGTCTGGTGACCAGAATCGAAAACGGGCAGATCGTCAGATATGCCAACATCTCGACGGGAAACTACAACGCCAAGACCGCAAAGATCTACTCGGATATCTCGATCTTTACTGCAGACGAAGATATCTGTACCGATGCCGCAGCATTGTTTTCGATGTTTTCCGGCTCAGTTCCTGCCCCCGCATACCGGCGTCTCATCGTCAGTCCCCACTCGATGAACGCGCAGCTTATCGCAAAAATCATGCGTGAAGCAGAGGTTTCCGGAAAACAGGGCAGGATCATCATGAAGATGAATACTCTCACCGACAGGGAGATCATCAATGCGTTGTATGCAGCTTCGGAGATGGGAGTTCAGATCGATCTCGCGGTACGAGGGGTCTGCATGCTCAGGCCCGGCGTTCCCGGTCTGTCCGAAACGATACGCGTTATCTCCGTTGTCGGCCGGTTTCTGGAACACGCCAGATTCTATTACTTTGAAAACAGCGGCGATCCGGAATTGTATATCGGCAGTCCCGATATGATGCCGAGGAACCTGCACCGGCGTATCGAGATTCTCTGCCCGATCCTTGACAAACGGATAAAGAAGGTGTTCATACAAAAGCTCATCCCCGAGTTCATGTATGATTCGGTGAAGGGCCATACGCTCGACGCCTACGGCCGCTACCATCCGCCGGAACGAAAACCCGGCAATCTGAGTTCCCAGCAGAAGTTTATCGCCATGCAGAAGGTATGGAGATAACATCTTTCTTCACTTTTTCAGTTCCTGATGTTCAATTAATTCAATTACCTGAATTTTGAGATTTTGGGTCAAACTCTTGTATTTTAAGCATACCTTTATCATCTTTTTGTGCGATATTACTTCAATATGACAAGTGTAATTCTGATTGAGCAGGAGCTCAATCCAAATGCCTGGAAATTCCAGATCCTCAAAGCAGTCATTTTTGTTTTGTTTGGTATCTTCTGTCTGGTCTTTCCGTTCTCGTCTCTCAACCTGGGTGCCTACCTGGTAGCATTCATCCTGTTGTTTGTATCGATCGCTGCATTGTTCTCCGGGTTTGCCGCATTCGGCGAGCCGAAGACCACGTGGTGGATGATCGTGCTTGGTATCATCGGTATCATAATAGCCGCCTACTCCTTCCTGAACCCGGCGTTTATGATCACGTTCGGCACGATCTGTGTAGGAATCATCGCTCTTCTCTCGGGTCTGACCGATATCATCCTTGCATTCGGCAAGGGACTCTCCGCAGGTATCCGTGTTCTGACCTTCATTTTAGGAGTGATCACTCTTATTATCGGTCTGATCTTCCTCCTTAAGCCGGGAATCGGTGCCGAATTACTTATCCTCCTTGTGGGTATCTTCCTCATCCTCGGCGGCGTTGTCGCTTTGATCGAAGGAATCATGTTCAAAAAATTCATGTCCGAAGTGACGAACTGATTTCTTCTTTTTTTGTTTATTCGAGTTTGTCCAATTGTGGATTCAGTGACATGCATCATTCTCCATTTATCATATTTTGACCTTTTTGGGTGTACATCGGTTTCGTGTACGGGATTCTTTGGGTGGTACCACTCATCACACGAAATGCACGAAAACACTACGAAAGCACGAAAAGAGAAAAGTTCGTTGGATGGCTTCCATGTAATACCCTCCCCCGTCCCCCACGCAAACCTTCGGTTTGCTCGGCTAAGGGCGAGCCTGACGGCTCACCCCGCCCACACGAAATTTTCTAAAACCAACGAAATGCACGAAAAGGGGGACAGGGGCGGAAGAAAGGAGATCTTCTATTTTTCAAAAATAGGTGAGTGTATTGGAGTTTATGTCATTCAAAATAATACGGCAGCTCCCATCACCTGGAAGTAAGTACTGCTCTCTCTTTTATGTAACGATCAATATTGAGATATCGCCCGTCCAGGCAGGTCGGCAGAGTGATCCGCCAATTTGCCCTTCAACCAGCCCCCCCTTTTCGTGAATTTCGTTGATTTTCGATAGTTTAGTGTGGGCGGGGTGAGCCGTCAGGCTCGCCCTTAGCTGAGGCGGATCGACGGCGCAGCGGGAGATCTTAGCCGAGCAAGTCGATATACTTGCGAGAGAAGGGGGAAGATACTATAGGTATCCACCCTTTCTCATCTTTTTCTTTTTCGTGCTTTCGTAGTGTTTTCGTGCATTTCGTGTGATGAGTGGTACCACCCAAAGAATCCCGTACACGAAATCGATGTACAACAAAAACGGATTTGTCAATATAAAATTACTCTGTCCAACGGATCGACATATCGATTGTACAGACTATTTTTTTGAAAGACAGCGAGTACCAAACCTTTTATTATATCGGTGCAATAAAATCAGAGAAGAGCATTATGGCGGAAAATACCAAAAAAATAGCCGAGATCGCAGTTATTCTCGGTATCGACGAGCAAACCTGCCGGACGATCGCAAAAGAGTATGATGAGATCCTTCCCTGCAAAAAAATAGGGAAAGTCAACGTGTATGAGGACAATACCGTCGACCGTTTCAGAAAGATCGCCGACCTTCAGGCACAGGGACTCCCCAAAGAAGTGATCATCCCGGCGATCCGCGGAGGAAAATCCCTGCAGGAACGGGCCATCGAGGATATGAAAAAGATGGGGGTGGATATCTCTAACGAACCAAAAAAGGAAGCACCAAAACCCATTCCCCGTTCCGAGACGGAAGAAGAGTTGATCCTCGCCGTTCGATCCGCCGAGTCAAGCATTGCCGCAATGGAACACCGCCTCTCCGCCTTCCGGGAAAAATCCGCTGACGATACCGCCGCCATTCTGGATGCGGTGTCTTCTGTCTCTGCAGAAGTTGCCGAATTAAAAGCGCAGGTCCACACCCTCTGGGATCAGATCGCAGCCCTGGAAGAATTCCTTCGTGCTTCCCAGAACAAATCCTTCTGGAAACGCTGAACACCTCCGCAAATTTTTCCATACCTGGGATGGGATCTCATCGATTGCCCGGACACAAAATACCTAATCTCCACCGCACATATATGTACATATAATGCCTTCCCAGTGTGCCGTATGCAAAGGAAAAGGACTCTGCGGTCTTCCCAGCTGTCCGATAACCCGGCGATTCCACGCACTGAAAGACACGCGGCCCGTTTCTGAATACATGGGGGCGTCCCCCTCGGTTTTTGTCGGCAGCTACGGATACCCGCGGGTCGTCGGCGGGCCGCTTATGATCAACGATACCGACAACCCCCTTGACTGGGTCAGACAGGGTTTTTCCATCGACGATATCGTTTCGGTCCGTTCCAGAACGATACGCGGAGGTTCCGATCTGGATGTAAAGATCCCGGAAATCGGCAAGGTCCAGGAGATCGCCCTTTCGGCTAAACCGCTCGATGTGGAGGTAGCGTTTGAAAAACCGGTCTCGTTCGATATCAACTTTGACGGGACCGTAACACCGGTTGGCATGTCGGGTGCGATGAAAAAACTGGATGTCATCGACAATGCCTCGGTATCCCGGATCGTTGATAGGTGTACCTCCGACACCGATCTCAAGGCGACCGAAGCCGCACGGATAATGTTCGAAAACGGGACGGATGTTTACAAGATCACGAATCTTTTGACCGCCGGCCTTCTTGGGGTAAACCGCCGGGTGGTCCCTACCCGCTGGGCGATTACCGCCACGGATGACATGATCTCCACTTCGATCAAGCGCGAGGTCGTAAAAATGCCGCCCCTCCCCGAGTATCAGGTTTTCTGCGGGACACTGTATGGAAATACCATCTGTTTCATTCTCATCCCGTCAAACGACTGGAGATTCGAGATGCTCGAACGCTGGCAGAAGCATTCTCTCTGGTCAGGAGACGAGGAAACGATCGTTGTCGACGGAGAGAAGGGTCTAAACAAATCCAAATATTCTCCGATCGCCGGGGCCTATTATTCGGCAAGACTTGCCGTTCTCGAGTATCTGAAAAGTATCGGGAGGTGTGCACGCGTTCTGTGCATCCGGGACATTTCCGGTGAGTACTGGGCTCCGCTTGGAACCTGGGTCATCAGGGAAGCCGCCCACGAATCCCTTTCCCACCCCCCGGACAGGGTCGGCACACTCGGTGAGGCCGTGACTTCGGCTTCGCAAAAACTCGGGACCGGTTTTTGGATCCCGAAAATGGGCCTGCTTAAGGATATCAGACAGCAGAAGACGCTCTTCGAGTTCTAAGATGATCTCGTACATGAAATGTCCTGGGCAGGCAGCGTAAAGATAAATCTCTTAGACAACATTGTTAGATGTACGTAAGATCCGTATTCCCCTTTGGATGATATTTCGAGGTGCCGGATACGCAAGGTGAATCATGAAAGCAATTGTTTACGAATCAAACACTGGATTTACGCAGAAGTATGCGTTTATGCTGAGCGAAAAAACCGGGCTTCCGGCATATCTTCTGGAGAATGCAAAGAATGAACTCCATAAAGGAGATGAGATATTTTTCCTCGGATGGGTGTGTGCAGGAAAGATCAGCGGGTATGCGAAAGCCGCGAAAATCTATTCGGTAAAAGGCACGGCGGCCGTTGGGATCATGTTCCCGGATGAGACTACGATCCCCCAGCTGAGAGAGAACAACAAGATCAAAGACCTCCCGCTCTTTTTCCTGCGTGGAGGTGTCGCTCCCGAGAAACTGAGTGCTATCAAACGAAAGCTCCTGAACATGATCGCAAATACCGTGGAAAAAGCCGGACCGAAAAATGAAGGCGAGCGGGAAGTGATCGATGTTCTTCGAATCGGCGGAGACTTTGTGAGGCCGGAAAACCTGGATGAGATCGTTGCATTTATTCGGGGAAATTCCAACTAACTTTTTTCGAAATTTTTACGCGGGCTTGCAAGCTCCAAAAAGGTTCGTGAAAAATAGGATTGTATTTCAGGTCCGTTCCCCATCCAGAAACTCTGCCGGGACATTATGTTCGAAGGTTGCTCTTATATCCTGTGCCCGGAGATATTTCACCATAACATTCATCGTACAATCCTTCCACTCCGCATCCCACCACTGGCAGGCTTCCCGTATGCAGGTCTCCCGGATCAAAGGACAAAATCGCACATTACTCATAATCCATTACTTGTCACTGCAGGATTATAATGCCTTTCTTCTCTCCAGATACTCGGTAACGGCCCCGTTTCCCGCCTCGCGAAAAGCCCGGGCAACACCTGCCGGACCAAGTTTGATCCCGCCGAACAGTCTCGAGACGATCAGAACATGATTGGAGAGATTATTTCTCTCTAAAATCTCGGCAAGGACCCTTCCAGGAGATCCGACCTCGCCGTCCGCCCGGCTGTCGGCATACGTTCCGCAGACGACCGCATAACAGTGATGGGCGGCTTTTTTGTAGAGTTTTTCATGGATATCCCGAATAACTGAAACATCCTCCACTGAATCGATCTCGTAAAGATGTGCGTAAAACTTCGATTTCTTCTCATCCAGTCTGACGGCAGCAGCTTCGCGGACGCCCATCTATCGATCCCGCATCTCGCAGAGCGCAGTTCTGAACTCGTTCAGATACTCCTGCATGGAAAGGCTTCCTTCCGGAAACGGACAGTCGGCATCATAGAGTTTGTCGATCATGGGATTTGTCGGATAGATCTCGACGGGAATGCCGGTCTGCAGAACGGCCGCCTCCATCGCTTTTCGAAACAGACCGATACAGTAGGCTATTCTGTGTGTATAGGTATCCTTTGTTTTTTCCAGATAACCGGCGAGACGTGCCGTCTCGATTCTCAGAAAGTCGTCTTTGATCTTCTGATCTTTTACGTTTCCAAGCATGTAATGATAATGTGCGAACGGATACATCAGTTCAAGTTCGGCAGGAACCGTCCCGCATGTCCCGAAAATCACCACATGATACTTTGCCTTATCGGGAAATACTTCGTTGAATAATGCGTGAAACAGTTTATGGCTCGGACTCGTACTGTAGGGTTTTCGTACCGCACAAGGGATAAAAACCGCGATATCCCGCGGAGCAATATAATATTCATTAATGATGTACTGATATGCCTCCTCGAACTGCGGCAGATAAAACGGCGGATCTGTCAGATCCTCTGGATCCTCAGGCGGGCGCATGATTATTCCTTTACTTCGAACTCTGCGTCGATCACATTTGGATCAAGGGCTTTTGGACCAAGCGGGACAAAAATCCACATCAGAATGTAGATCAAAATACTTGGGACGGTCAGGTACGGGATGAACGTCAGAACTACCCAGATCAGCCTGACAAGCCACGTTGGGGCATTAATATATTCAGCAACCCCTCCGCAGACGCCGCCAAGAAGTTTGTCGGTCTGGGACCGATGAAATGTTTCGAGTACCATTACTCTATATGTTTTTTCTGGGAACCTATAAGGTTGCGCACATCGGGCAGCGTGGACTCTTTTTCACGGTAAAGATCTCCATCGTGTTTTCCGCCCCGTCGTAGAGGAGAAGTTTTCCGGCAAGCGTGCTGCCGGTCCCGGTGAGATACTTTACGACCTCTGCGGCTTCTATACTCCCGATCACTCCGGCACATGCCCCAAGCACCGGCGTTTTGGTCGTGGTTTTGGCATTCTGAAATATACAGGAGAGGCATGGGGTTTTTCCCGGGAGGACCAGGGTCGCCTGCCCGGTGAATCCGGCGACCGCTCCGTGCATCAGCGGGATATCTAAGTCCAGAGCCGCTTTGTTCAGCGTGAATCTCGCATCGAAATTATCCATACAGTCGACTATTATGTCGGCATCCTCTATCAGCCGGAGAACAGAAGTGTCATCGATTCTTTCCGAGAACGCCGTGACGCTGCACTCGGGATTGAGATGTTCAAGGGTTTTTTTCGCAGATTCCGCTTTGGAGGTCCCAATTCTTTCTTCGGTGTGGAGGATCTGCCGGTTCATATTCGAGAGTTCGATCACATCCATATCGCAGATTCGGATATTGCCGATCCCTGCCGCGGCAAGGTACATGGATGCGGGAGATCCAAGTCCCCCGGCACCGGCGATAAAAACGGTAGTATCCTCAAGTTTATCCTGCCCCATTTTTCCAAGAAGGGCTTCCTGTCTGGCATATCGTTCATTCATAAGAGAGCCCTCACGGTGTTCAGACATTCAAGAGCGTCGAGCCGTTTCTGGTCAACGGCATTATCTTTGATCCAGGACAAAAGCGTCTCTTTTGTCTCTGCGGAGATGTCTGCATCCTTGATGACCCGCCGGTATGTCCGGTCGGGATAATAGATCGCTTTGCATGCTTTGAGAAGCGATTTTTCCTCCTCGCCGGTGATAACACTCTTTTCAAATGCTTTGGAAAAACTCGCCCGCATGTTCACCATCGGTTCGGAGAGGGCGATACCCGTTTCCGTGTCATACACGAGACCGACTTCGTCATCGGCGATGATCTCCCCGGATTTGTACTGATGATAGATTTTGCCAACACCGATCATTCCAAGTGTATCCAGTTCGGAGGCACGTAGCGCCCCCATCGAGGAGGAGCCGTAGACTTTCACGCCGGATTTCATAACGCCGAGAAGTTCCCGGTGACCTACTGCCTCGTCCTGGAAAAAGACGCCGTCTATGATGACCATAATGTCCGCGTTTTCTGCCGCGGCGGCAGCTGCTCCGCGTTTTACCGGCGGTAAAAAGACCGCGTCCGGAAGAATTGATTTGGCGGCTGCCAGATCAAGACTGGGTCCGATGAAGACGACGACGTTCAATCTCCACACACCTCTTTCCTCTGCGTTCGTTGTCGATGGTATAACATTCAAGACCCGGGACCACTACGCGGACGACCGGGATTTTGAGTTCCGGATCGGTAAGATCGCAGACGATCACACGGTCAAGGCCGACGTCCGCGAGATTTTTCACGATCAGCTCGATGTCGGTTTTGAAATCTTTCGTTGCATTGTTCGGGATTTCGGATGCGGCCTGATATTCATCGCCTTTGAACCAGTAGGCATTCATCCGTTTGACCCGGTCGTATCCCATCATTTCGCGGAACTGGGCAAGCGTTGCGTCCTCACGTGCCCCGTGGATCTGGGTCGCTCTGCTCTGTGCGACTTCGGAGAGTGCCCTGATCATGGCGATCTCGGGGTTGGTGTGGGTCCCCATTCCTATCGTCAAAAGCCGGGAGTCTTTGAGTTCGATATCATCGGATACGGCGGCGATCGTCGGGATCCCGACGTCCGAGGTGATGTTTCGAAGTGTCACTTCGACTCCGGCGGCGGTGAATTTTGCGAGCATCTCCGCGGCTCTTGGCGGGAGGTCGGTGAGTTTTGGGCCGGTATTTCTGGTAGTTTCGACCAGTGACCATGCATCCCGCTCGATCACTTCGGTAAGTGCATAGAAGAGCGCCTCTTCCAGGGTGTTTCCTGATGCGATACCGTTGGAACTTGTTCGAAAGAGTGTCGGGTAGCTGAAAGGATTTGGATGAATGACGGCGCAAAGCGGAAGTTTGACCGCTTCATTATTGGTGATGTCCCACCCGTCGACCCAGGGGACTTCGAGATTGGGATCGGTTGTGTGGGGAAGGATGAGGTCCACGGGATCGACGGCGGTTTCGGTTCTCCGAAGATTGCTGTAGGAGATATTTGCGATATCCCGGGGTATTGCTTCGGCCGAGTATCGTTCGATCCCTTCCATGATCCCGGCGACTCTGGCTTCGGCCGGGGTCCCGCCTTTTCCGTTGTATACCGAGATTGCCCCGTCGGCGGCTGTTGGACGGATGCAAGAGTATACGGGGATCCCGATCCGGTCAAGGTCGGTGATGTCGGCAACACGGGTGATGCCTGCCTCCGGAACGAACTGTTCGATCCGCTTGAGGGTTTCGTCAGGTGTGCAGCTCCGTTCGGTCCATCCGGTGTAAACTTTGGGAGATGACTGCAGTTCTATCATTGTATGAGTATCTGGCGGGAAAGCTAAAGTATGTTGCGGGATGGAAATTCCGCCTCTCGTTTTTCTCTGAGAATAGGCGTTACGCGGTGTTAGTTTCACGTCAATTCGGGATGGGTATTACCGGGTGGGAGACAAGAGATTATTTAACCGCGAATAAGCCCAAATGGGCAAAGCCCATTTGAGGCGGCACGCAAGCCTTTGGGTTGCACGCCTCCGCAAATTAACGCGAATCGCATTTTTCTTGCGCCGCCGTGCTCTGCTCCGGCTTATGCGTGCAAATCGAAGATTTGCGTGCCGCCTCAAATGGGCTTTGCCCATTTGGGCTTCGCCTACGCAGGAATCGCACGCCGTCTGGAAAAGTCCACGAGCTGAAAGCTCGTGAGACGTCTCAAGAGCCTTTGGCTCTTGGACAAATGCTATTGGAAAAACCGGCGTGCCGGTTTTTCTCTCCGTAACCGTTTCATTTAAGGTAATCGAAAAAAATGAATCAACAGAAAAACCCGGACGCGGGTTTTTCCTCAGCATTTTTCAAGAGAGGGTGCGATTCCTGCGTAGGCGATCAGCCGAAGCAGAGCACCCGAACGTAAGGAAAATGCGATTCGCGAGAATTCGCGGAGATTCGCGGTCGGTTTTTTCTCTTGTGTCTACACTAAGGCCGTGAACGAAATCGAAGTACGTCTCAAAGGACTTCAGTCTATTTTTTCGGTTGAGATCACACCCTGTGAGTCCTATTAGAAAAAATGGTTGATATTGCCTGTTTATAGAGGTATATATACAGACGGGGGTGAATACTCAATAATATCGGGGCGAATTATGACGATGGAACATAACCGTGAATCCGCACAAAATGATGAAACATCCGTGATCTATTTTGCCGGAGGATGTTTCTGGGGAATGGAAAAACTGATGCAGTCAATTCCGGGCGTGATTCAAACAACCGTTGGTTATGCCAACGGAAACTCTTCCGTGATTCCGGACTACAAAACGGTCTCCTCAGGAAAAACCGGATACCGCGAGACGGTCAGAGTCGAGTATGATTCCAGAAAAGTCAGTCTCGATGCCCTGCTGTTTTCGTACTTCCGGGTGATAGATCCCACCCTTGAGAACAGACAGGGAAACGACCGGGGCACCCAGTATCAGACGGGAATCTACTATGTCGATGACTCGTCGAAAGAGACGGTCATGCGGATAGCGGAGATCGAACGGGAAAGGAATCCGGTATTCAACGTGGAGATCGGTCCGCTGACCTCCTTTTACGATGCCGAGGAGTATCACCAGAAGTATCTGGATAAAAATCCCGGCGGATACTGCCATATAGGTGCGGCTGAATTTAAGGAGGCGACCGAAATGATCATCGATCCGGGAAAATACCCGCGTCCGAAAAAGGAAACACTCGCTGAAATGTTAGACGAGACCGCATTTCGCGTGACCCAGCACGCCGATACAGAGCCGGCATTCCAAAATGCGTTCTGGGACCGGCATGAGAAAGGGGTCTATGTGGATGTCGTCACCGGCGAACCGCTTTTCACCTCATCCGACAAGTATCAAAGCTCCTGCGGCTGGCCGGCATTTTCGAAAAGTATTGATGACAACACCATCGTCTCACGGGAAGACACCTCGTTTGGCATGAGAAGGACCGAAGTGAAAAGCAGATCAGGGAACTCTCACCTCGGGCATGTTTTTTCCGGAGATCCTGAATCTCCCAGCGGCATGCGGTACTGTATAAACAGTGCATCGCTTCGCTTCATCCCTTATGCTGATATGGAAAAGGAGGGATACGGGTACCTGAAGAGCAGAGTATAATGCCCCTGTCTCGAACAGAGAGTTACATAACCCAAAACCGCGAATAGTACCTGCAAGAAATACAATGATCCAGATAAAACTACCAGAAGAGGAGATCGCCGGCGTCCCTCTCAGAAATCATATGCTGCTTGCGGCAGGGATCCTCGGGACCACCGGTGCATCATTAAAACGAATGCTCAATCTCGGCGCAGGAGGTGTCGTGACAAAATCCATCGGCCCGAAAGCGATCCCCGGCCATCACGGACCCGCCCTCATCCCGGTCGACGGCGGACTCATCAATGCCATGGGACTTCCAAACCCCTCCAAAGACTTCGTCGAGGAGATCGCCCCTCTCAAGGGAGAGCCGGTTGTTGTCAGCATCTTCGGCGGAACTCCAGAGGAGTTTGGGACCGTAGCTTCCTGGTTCCCGGATGCGGCCGCATTCGAGCTGAACCTCTCGTGCCCCCACGCTGAAGGATACGGTGCATCCATCGGCGTCAATCCACGTGTCGTCCGGGAATGTACCGAGATCGTGAAAACATACAATAAACCCGTCTGGGTCAAACTCACCCCCAACGTAACCGATATCAAAATAATAGGAAAAGCCGCAGAAGAGGGCGGGGCCGACGCGATTGTCGCAGTAAATACGGTAAAGGCAATGCGGATATCCACCGAACTGCGTCGCCCGGTTCTGGGCAACGTCTTCGGCGGGCTTTCAGGTCAAGCGATCTTCCCGATCGCTGTTCGAAGCGTTTACGATCTGTATGATGCCGTTGATATCCCGATCATCGGCTGCGGCGGGATCTCGAGTGCCGACAATGTTCTCGAGATGATGATGGCAGGTGCCTCGGCAGTCGAGATCGGCAGCGCGATCCATGACTCGGTCAACATCTTCTCAGAAATTGCAGCCGATCTTTACTCAAAAGACGGAATACCCGCTGAGGAGATCGTGGGGTGCGCCCATGTCTGAGATGCCGGAGATCGTCACGATCACAACGGTCGTTGACGAAACACCTACCATCAAAACATTCGTCTTCGACAAACTCTTTGCATTCAGACCCGGTCAGTTCTGCATGGTCTGGGTCCCCGGAGTCGACGAGATCCCTATGGCATTTTCTGCTGTAAACTCCATCACGGTGATGAAAGTAGGAGATGCCACAGAAGCGCTCTTCTCACTGAAAGCCGGAGATAAACTAGGTATTCGCGGTCCGTTTGGAAACGGGTTTTCACCGAGCGGAAAAGTACTTGCGATCGCCGGAGGAATCGGGGTCACCCCGCTCTTTACCCTGGCGGCTTCCGGCGAAGTGGACACCTTCATTCTCGGTGCGCGGACCCGTGAAGAACTTGTCTTTGCCGAGGAACTCGCAAAAGTCAGCGACCTCAAAATCGCCACAGATGACGGGACCTTTGGATTCCACGGATTTGTGACCGGCATTCTTGATCAGATCGATGCAGAATCCTACGATACGATCTGTGTCTGCGGTCCCGAGATGATGATGAAAGGTATCCTTGACCGTCTGGTCGCAAAAGGCATCGAAAACCGCGGTCAGTTTTCCATGCACAGGTACATGAAATGCGCGGCAGGGGTCTGCGGATCCTGCTGTATGGATGATCACGGTCTTAGGGTCTGCAAAGACGGTCCGGTTTTCACTGGAGATCTGATAAAAACAGGGGAGTTTGCACACTATCACCGCGGACCAAGCGGGAGGAAAGAGTAATGAAATCGGAAGTACAAGTCATCACCTGCCCGAAATGCGGGTCAAAACAGGAGTTCACGCTCTATAGAAGTATCAACGCATCGAACCACGAAATTCGCGAGAAATTCCTCGACGGATCGCTCACGATGCTCGTCTGTGACAACTGCGGTTTTTCCGGGGCTGTTGAATATCCTCTCCTCTATCATGATCTGAACGAAAAGTTCTCCCTCTACTTCCAGCCGGATTCGACAGAACGCACAGTCAGTCTCCAAAATGTTTTGCCCGCGCATCTTCTCTCCGAGATCAGAATGCGTCTTGTCCACACGCAGGATGATATGCGCGAGAAGATCTTCATCTTCCGTGACAAACTGGATGATCGGATCATCGAACTCGTAAAAGATTCGATCCTCCGCGAAATGGAAGCGAAAAAGGAAAAAATCATCCCCGATGCTCTGTATTATGCCGAGGATCGTTTCGCCTGCGAAGGCAGATCGCTGATCTTTGTCCCGCGCCTTGGAACCGAATATCTTGATCCGATCAAGATCCCCTTCGAGACGTATGAGAAGATCAAGATGCTCATGCACGTGATCTGGGAACGTCCGGTGGAAGGATATACCGTTGTCGATAAAGAGTGGATCCGTGTATGATTACCGATGAAGATGTTGTGGTGTGCCCAGTCTGCGAGCACGAACAGACGATCACGATCTGCCCGTCGGTGAACGTGACGACCGATCCCGAAATGCGGGAGAAAGTCCTGAGCGGGGAGATTTTCGAGTTCACCTGCGATAAATGCGGTTTTTCAGGATATGCCGGCTATCCGTTCGTGTACGAGGATAAAGAAACGAACGGCGGATTTCTGATCTATCTCGAACCCGACTGCGAAGATCGCGAGGTCGGGATCGAAGGCGACATCGCCGATCAGGTGATTTATCACGAGAGACCGATGAGGCTTGTTCCGGACATGAACTCGCTGAAAGATAAGATCTTCATCTTCGAAGCAGGACTCGATGACCGTGTTGTTGAGCTTTTTAAGGTCCTGACGCTTGCAAAGATGCAGGACGACGATCCTGAAAAGATTCCGGACGAACTGAAGTTCACCAAGCGAGCCGAGATCAACGGTGAGGATATGCTTTTATTTGCAGCTTTCCGCAATGAAGAGCTTTTGGGAACACTGGAGATGCCGTATTCTCTGTATCAAACCTGTGTTCTTTCCGGCGAACCAATCTGGGATGTGCCGGTAACGGAGTGCGCGGCGATCGATCAGCAGTGGGTCATGGAGCGTCTCGGGGAAGAAAAAGAAACGGAAGAATGAAATCCTGGGTGATGGTTAGACACCTGCACGTTTTTTTCCAAAAAAAGTCTGACACTCGCTGCATTCATTGTCATGCAGCGAGATGATCCCCTCACATTTTCCGCAGGTCCATTTACTCCGCTCAGCAGCGAGAAATGCTGCAAGACCCTGTTCTTTCGCCATAAGGCCGTTTTCTATCAGACTTTGATCATATCTGTCCCTGTATCTTTTATCCATCTTTTTTATCTGTTTACAGGGAAAAATTTTGCAGGAAAAACAGTATTCTATCCCTTTCTCACCAACGCAAGCATGAATCCTGCAGGACCTGCATTCCTCGGATGTGCCGTTTTTGTTCGAAAAACACCCTCCGCAGGATTTTTTTGATACGCAATGCCTATAACAGACCATACAGTTCATCCCGCAGGGAGCAAACATATCTGTTGGAATCGTATCCGGCATTATCATCGACCACACACCTCGATACGTAATACTATTTTTCAGGGTATACATAAAACCCGCATATACGTATCCGGCAGTATGATTTTGGAACGGATGAACTATGGAAAAACAAATGCCTGTTCCTTCACCGCCGCTAAACTGGTTATGGGAACAGGCTTTATTTACTATGCACTACTAGTTGAAAAAGGATTCGCTTGTTTACCAGAGTGTCATTTTTGTGTGAATTATTATAGTGCCAAATGAAGGATGATGGAAAATTCAACACCCCGTCTTTAGCACTATAATAATAGAGGAATAATAAAGGAGATATCTCTACTTGTGCCCGGTGAGATATCCGTATCAGTATTTCTGTATTCGACACCTGATTATACGTAATCCTTTTTTCTATAGCAGCCCAGTTCCTTGACGCCGGTGATTTTTTTCAACTCCGTGATCGTCTCCTGCCAGCCGGGATCGGTCTCAAAATCGATGAAGAAGACATATCTTCCGATCCCCTCCTTCGACGGCCGGGACTCGATACGCGTCAGATTGATTCCTCTTTGTGCAAAAATTCCCAAGATCCCATACAACAGACCCGGCCTGTTTTCTCTTGGGATGATGACGACACTGCATTTTTCGGGGTCATCCGGATCTAGCGCACCTGCCGAGATCTCAAGAAACCGCGTGGTATTGTTTAGTGAATTCTGAATATCCTTCTGCAGTATGGGCAGATCATACAGTTTTGCGGCGCTTTCCGTCGTTACGGCCGCCGATCCGCTGATAAACGACGCCTCTTTGGCACTCTGGGCATTGCTGCTCGTGTGGATCAGGGAGGCCCTTTTCATGCCGTTCAGATAGATGCTGCACTGCTCATGGGACTGCGGATGAGTGTAGATGACCGAGATCTCATCAGGACTGTATCTTGAAACGAAGAAATGACGGATCGGCATATAATATTCAGCGGTGATACGGCACTCAGTCTGTAAAAGGCCGTCCAGGGTTTCGCCAACGCCGCCCGCCTCGCTGTTTTCAACCGGAACGATGCCCCGGATATTTTTCTCGAGGACCGCGGTGAAAACGTCCCGGATCGTTGGGAACAGAATGATCTCTTCATTTTCGTTCCTGATTTTTTCGGCAAGCTCGCAGGAGAACGTGCCTTTCGGGCCGAGTACTGCCAATGTCATTTCATCTTCACCAGTGTATTTATCATAAGATCGGTCTCTTCCGTTGCCTGGGGAATATAGGCTTTGAACGCATCGCTGTTTTCCGTGAAGAACGCGGCGAACTTCTCAGAATCCTTCGATGCGACGATCGCTTTCAAGGCAGTGACGGAATCTGACATTTTTTCAATAATACCGACCGTTTCCGGGTTCATCTGCAGTATGTCTGCATATAGTGACGGATCCTGCCCGAGGATTCTTCCGACCAACCCAAGTTCTATCCGATAAACTGGACTCATCACCGGAAGAATTGCTTCAAGCGGGATGCCGGTATTTTTTATCGTCTCGGCAACGGAGAGGGTCGTGAAGTGTACAAGACCCTGGACGATGCTCATGATTTTGTCATGCTCCTTTGGCTCCATCTGACAAATCTTCGCTCCTTCGTTCGTAAATATCTGATAGAGCGTGTGCCGCGTTTTTTCATCGCATCTGACCGGCGATGCCGCGATCGTCTGACCAAAGATCGTGGGAACCGATGGGCCGAACATCGGATGCAGCCCGATTACCTGTGCTTTGGATTTCAGCATCGCGTCAACCGGAGCGGTTTTTATGGAGGTCAGATCGCAGAGAAGCTGCTCTTCGTTCAAGAGCGGAGCGATCTCATCGATCACCCGGACGGTGTCATGAATCGGAACAGAGACGATAATAATATCGCAGGTAGAGGCAATATCCGCGTTGGAGACCGGTGTTTTTCTCCCCGAACACAGGACTTTGTAACCCGCACGTTCGAAGACCGCCGAGAACAGATGACCCATGCCGCCGAATCCGCCGATGATCCCAACAACATCTCCCGGATTCACGTCTTTATCTCCTGCGAATGATTTCATGTCTTTTCTGACCTGATGATTCTCTGTTTCGTTTCATGCGACTTCAATCCTCTGTCAGCAGGATCTCGATCGCCTCTTCTGCAGTTCTCCGTTCATGGACAATCATCGCGGCAGCCCTGACGAATTTGTCCGGATATTTGTGCTGGAATGCATTTCTTCCGATCGATACGCCGGCAGCTCCCCCTTCCATCGCTCCCTCGATCAGCTGCATGGTGGCCAGATCACTCATTTTGGAACCTCCGGCAATTACTACCGGTACATGGCATCCTTCGGTTACTTCCCTGAATGAATCGGGATCTCCGGTGTATACGGTTTTGATGATGTCGGCTCCAAGTTCCGAACCCACACGGGCCGCGAGTTTGACGGCTTCATGCATGTTCTCGGATTTGATGTCTTTTCCTCGTGGATACATCATCGCAAGAAGCGGCATTCCCCATTCGATACACTCGACGGCGACACGTCCAAGATCGCTGAGCATGTTTGCTTCGTTCTCTGCGCCGATATTTACATGCATGGAAACACCGTCTGCTCCGAGTTTCAGAGCATTCTGGACGTTGTTGACCAGTACTTTGTTGTTCGGATCCGGTCCAAGATCCGTACTTGCGGATAGGTGCAGGATCAGGCCGATGTCCGGACCTCCTTTCCGGTGACCGTGAAGGGCGAGTCCCATATGGCCGATTACGGCGTTGGCCCCTCCTTTTGCGACCAGATCGACCGATCTTTCCAGATCGATCAGTCCGGGAATCGGTCCGCTGGAAACTCCGTGGTCCATCGGGACGATGACGGTTGTTCCTGTATCTCTTTTCATGATTCTTTCGAGTCTTATTTCTTTACCTCTCATGTTTGGGCTCCATTTTCATTTTCTTGTTTTTGATCTTTGGAAAAATCTGGTATCCACTGCACCAGAGGAGTTCCCGATAAAAGGCTTGATTATTTTATGGAGATCTATTCTGGTGCAGTTTGACTACTGTCTAAACCAGAATACATAGCTAATGCTAAAAATGCCAGCTACGCTGACGTATACAAATGATAGAACGTCCATTACTGAGGACAGAACATCTTCAAAAGGCGAATTATGTGATGTGCGTGGTACAGAGCTTCTGCTGGCGGCGATTCCTCGCTTAGCTGGCAGACAGTCATTGCACATGTTAATATAAATTATCATGATAGGTAATAAAACCATTCCCTGCGGAAAAAAGGGACTGCATATTTCTTGATCCCGCAATATTTGAATAATGATCTACTGTATCCTTAATTCCACATCAAAATTATATGAAAAAATAATTTTATTGTCATCTTTTTCCGTAAATGATGGCTGATTCAACCGGGCACTTCTCAATGCATTTCCCGCAGAGATAACATTCTGCTTTTTTTGCCTCGCTGCCGGCTTCTCCGGTCGGGCAAATCTTCTCGCATTTTCTGCAGTTGATACATTTATCCGTTCTTTTCAAGCCAAACCTCCCAAACCGTGAGATTATGGAAAATATACATCCGTACGGGCACAGGAACGTACAAAACGGCCGATAAATGAATACCGAAGCAAGGAGGATCACAAGAAACACTCCAGCCGCTGCCGTGAACATGAGCGCAAAGAATGACGATATCCCGATATATTCGAATATGTCGATGGAACAAAACACCCCAATTACGAGAGCTGCAAAGAAGCCGGCCCTAATGGTTTTTGGAATCCGTCGGTCTTTGATCTGCACTTTTTTCACAGGAATGCGGTATAACAGTTCCTGAAGTACTCCTGCCGGACACATGTGTGCGCAGAATACACGCCCGAAGAAGTATGTGATCACGAGCAAAGCGACCAGTCCCGCAAAGCCAAGACCTGCAAATGACAACGCAATTATTCCGGATATCGTTGAGGAGAATCCATCAGGTGCGATGGGAATAATAAGCAAAAAGCCTGCCGCTGATGTAAGGATGGAAATCGATATCAGCGCTTCTTTTGACATGGCGTTTTTGAGCCAAAGAACAGCAGCAAGAAGTGTGCCTCCAAACATATACACAATTCCCGAGTAGGATGAGATCATATCAGCCAATGTTCCCGTAATCCCGAATAATTCCGGATCATAGAGGACGATGAGAAGCCCAAGTAAAATCGGGGAAATGCCGGCATAGACGAATATTTTTTGCAGGACCTCAGGTTTTTCTTTTCTGAGATATTTCATTGCGATCGCGAGGAGAAGAATAACCGCACCGCCGAGTATAAGTCCGGCAGCAGAAAATACCAGCGGACTTAACCCTGAATCTCCGGAAGATACGGTTTCAGAGCCGGTTGACGAACTGGTTGAAATGACGGATGAAACCGTATCACTCCCGGTATCTGTCTGAGTAGTCGCTGATGTATCCGTAGAACTCCCGGAAATGGTAATCTGGTCAGTTTCACTTACTGACGTGCCCGAATCCCCGGACGTGTAATCGCACAGAGAGTTCCCGTCGGCATCCGTATAGAGGAAACATCTTCCAGGATACGGGCAAGCAGAATGTCCTTTCGGACATACTGCAGCACACGCAGGCGCGGCAAGCAATGCTGTACCTCCCGCAACGAGGAGGGACCTTCGCAGTTTTTTTGAAATCATACAATCACCAGATACCTATCAATGGGACCTTTTTATGATTAATACATATGACATAATGTAATATATACTTTACAATATGGAAACAAAACAAAACTTGTGTCTGATGGATATGATTGATTTGAAGAATCCGGGGAATGTTGGATCATCTATCCAATTTCTAAGATAGTTCACTCAAAAAAGGTATTGAATGCGGACATATGATGATGCAGCGAAAAAATCGGGAAATACACTCTGGAAAATCTAATTCTGAAAAATTGTATCTACTCAAAATAATTAAAAAAAGTGGGTGATGTTTAGTTCTTTTTGAACTGAGGCATCATTGCACGAAGTTCTGAACCGACTTCTTCGATCAGATGTTCTTCGTCTGCCCGGGTGAGCGCAGTGAACGTCGGTCTGTTGACCATGTTCTCGAGGATCCATTCCTTGGCAAATTCGCCGGACTGGATCTCGTAGAGAATCTCACGCATGGCTTCGTAGGACTCGTTTCCAATCACGCGGGGACCGCGGGTGATATCGCCGTACTGGGCAGTGTTTGAGATCGCTTCACGCATTTTGGTAAATCCGCCCTCGTAAATCAGGTCGACGATGAGCTTCATCTCGTGCAGAACTTCCAGGTATGCCATCTCGGGTGCATATCCTGCGTCGACGAGCGTGTCGAATCCTGCCTTGATCAGAGAGGTGACTCCTCCGCAGAGAACTGCCTGTTCTCCGAACAGATCGGTTTCCGTCTCCTCTCTGAAGGTTGTTTCAAGGACGACGGCTCTGGTTGCACCGATACCTTTTGCATAGGCAAGAGCAAGTTTCTTTGCGTTTCCGGTGTGGTCCTGCTCGATCGCAATCAGAGCCGGGACACCTTTTCCTTCTTCGTAGGTTCTTCTGACCATGTGGCCCGGACCTTTGGGTGCGACCATGATCACATCGACGTTTGCCGGAGGAACGATCTGACCGAAGTGGATGTTGAATCCGTGGGAGAACATAAGACACTTGTTTTCAGTCAGATACGGCATGATCTCGGCTTTATAGACTGCTGCCTGATTTTCGTCGGGGACGAGAATCATGATGACGTCTCCCTTCTTTGCCGCTTCGGCGACATCATATGTCTCAAATCCGTCGCTCTTTGCAAGGTCTCTGCTCTTTCCTGCTCTGATTCCGATGATCACATTGAGACCGCTGTCTTTCAGATTCCGTGACTGGCCTCTTCCCTGCGATCCGTAACCGATAACTGCGATTGTTTTTCCTGAGAGATCTTTCAGGTCCGCATCCGTTTCATGATATTTTTCCATCATCTTTTTTCCTTCCTTTTTGATAGATACTGAGTAAATTAACTTCCTTACGATTTAATTGTTTATCTGTCGAAACCACCCGAGCGGTAAACGACATTGAGGGCATTCACCATCGCTTCAGCCGATGCAATCACGATGTCACTGTTTGACGAGGCTGCATCAAAGATCCTGCCTTTTTCATCCTCGACTTCGATAGTGACGCATCCGAGCGCATCGCTTCCACCGGAGATCGCCTCGATCTGAAAGCTCTTCAACTGAACTTTTCCAGGTGCGATCGCTAAAAGCGCCTTCATTGCTGCATCCACCGGTCCGTCTCCCGTTTTGGAACAGATCTTGTTTTCACCGTGGACTACGGCCTGTACGCTTGCAGTCGGAATCGCATGGCTCCCGGTAAATACCGAAATATCATCCAGCTCGATCATTTTTTTGTCGTTATGACTGCCGGTGATGATTTTTGCGATCTCGAAGAGATCGAACTCGGTTACTTTTCGCCCGCGTCCGGAGATCTCCTTGACTTTAGCGACGATCATGTCCAGTTCGGGGTCGGACGGATTTACGTTTATGTCCTCCAGCATCTGCCGGACCGCATGTTTTCCAACATGCTTTCCAAGCTTTAAGCGCCGGCGGTGACCCACCATTTCGGGCGTCATGATTCCCGGCTCGAATGTTCCGGGGTTAGCCATTACGCCGTGGGAATGGATGCCGCTTTCATGCGAAAATGCATTTTCGCCTACGACCGGCTGGATCGGCAGAACGGCAATCTGTGAAAATCTGGAAACCATTCTTGAAGTCTCCACCAGTTTTTCGGTCCGAATATTGGTTTCGATTCCATAGATCGATTTCAGGATCATAACCGTCTGGGCTAAATCCGCGTTACCTGCCCGTTCGCCGATACCGTTTACGGTGACCTGAATCTGGTCAGCTCCTCCTTCAACTGCTGCAATGGTGTTTGCGGTCGCCAGGCCGAAATCGTTGTGACAATGCACATCGATTTTGCATTTGACGTTTTCGCGAATCATTGCGATGAGGGGTTTTATCATCGAAGGGGTGCTTACACCGACTGTGTCGGGAATGTTGATTATCGTCGTGCCGGCTTCATCTGCTGCTTTGCAGATTTCAATCAGTTCCGACGGTTCAGTTCTGGTTGCATCCATCGGCGAGAACATCACATAATCGCACTTCGAACGTGCATAGGTAATGATCTCCCGGGTGATCGCCAGGACTTCTGCATGACTTTTTTTGATGGTATAGGTTCTCTGAATCTCAGATGTGGGAATAAACACATGGACCATATCAACGCCGGCCTCGATACAACGGTCTACATCCGCTTTGACAGAGCGTGCGAGTCCGCAGATCTTGGGGCGGATACCCTCTTCAGCGCAAATCCTCTTGACCGTTTCAAATTCGACATCCGAAGATGCCGGAAAGCCTGCTTCAATCACATCAACGCCGATATCGGACAGCTGATGCGCAATTTCAATTTTCTGCTCCAGTGTGAATGACACGCCGGGAGTCTGTTCACCATCACGAAGTGTGGTGTCTAAAATAGTCACTCTTCTGTTCGTGTTGACTGTACTTTTATCGCAATAGAATGCAATCCGCCACTTTCGCAGTGACTGCTCCGATCCCATCTTCCTGAGACATACCCAGTATCAATGCATCGATACATAATAATACTTTCGTTTAGTGTCTAAAAAAAGTGGGTTAGACCCCCATATCTGCGCACTTCTGTGAAAATTACATTCACGAGCGCATGGCAAAGGTGTTTTTTCCCAAACTTATATATACCAATCGAAGTTAGACAATCTAAACGGAGTTTAATCCCATGAGTGATTGTTTTATTTGGCTATAAAAACATCCGTTTCCTGGACACGACCCTTCGTGACGGGGAACAGACGCCGGGCGTCTCTCTGACACCCGTACAGAAACTGAAAATCGCAGAAGAACTTTCCGCAATCGGCGTGAATGTGATCGAGGCTGGATCCGCGGTCGCATCCGAAGGCGAAAGAGAGGCTATAAAGCTGATATCCGATGCGGGACTCAACGCGGAAATCTGCACATATGCGCGGGCCAAGACCGAAGATATCGATCTGGCTGTGAAATGCGGTGTGGATTCGGTGCATCTCGTCGTTCCGGTTTCTGACCTTCATATAACCAAAAAACTCGGGAAAACCCGCGAAGAAGTCTATGCAATGGCGATGGAAACCGTTGCATATGCCAAAGAAAGAGGACTTATCGTCGAACTTTCGGGTGAAGATTCTTCAAGGGCAGATCAGCAGTATCTGGCCCGGCTTTTTAGAGATGGAGTAGCACACGGAGCTGACAGGCTTTGTTTCTGTGATACCGTCGGGCTTTTAACGCCTGAAAAAACAGCAGAAATTATCCCGCCGTTATGCTTCGCACCACTGAGCATCCACTGTCACAATGACCTCGGACTGGCTCTTTCGAATACCATATCGGCGTTAAGATCGGGAGCTACCTGTGCTCACACGACCATCAACGGAATGGGAGAACGTGCAGGAAATGTGCCCTTTGAAGAGGTCGTGATGGTGCTTGAAAAGCTGTACGGCTATGATACCGGAATCGATACAACCAAGATCTATGCACTGTCGACCCTCGTATCACAGCTGACGAAGATCCCGCTTGCAGCCAACAAGCCGATCGTCGGCGGCATGGCATTTACCCACGAAAGCGGTATCCATGCACACGGCCTCCTGCGGGATCCGACGACGTATGAACCTATGTCCCCGGAAACGGTTGGCAGAAAACGAAGAATCGTTCTTGGAAAACATTCAGGAACCGCTTCGGTGCAGTCGGCCTTAAAGGAACTTGGCTACGAACCGGGAGAAAAACATCTTGCCGAGATCGTCGCAAGGGTCAAAAAAGTCGGCGATATGGGCATGAAAGTGACCGACGCCGATGTTATGGCAATAGCAGATTCGGTGATGCTTCTGGAATGCAAGCCGGTGATCAGCCTCAAACAGTTCACGGTCGTGAGCGGAAGTAACGCCATTCCGACGGCTTCGGCAACGATGGTCGTAAACGGGACGAAGGTAACCGGCGCGGCTACCGGAACAGGTCCGGTCGATGCAACCATCAAAGTCCTCCAGCAGTCCGTCGCCAAGTTTGGGGACATCACGCTTGAGGAATTTCATGTGGATGCGATCAACGGCGGAACGGATGCCTTGGTCGATGTAACGGTGAAAATGAGAAAGGACGGGAGGGTGCTTACCTCCCGGGGCGCTAGAACAGATATCGTAGAGGCAAGTGTCGAGGCGGTAATAGCAGGCATGAATAGATTACTGAGAGATGAGAATGAAAACAGGCGCAGCAATACTGATTGAAAGCTTAAAAGAAGAGGGTGTCGACATCATATTCGGATATCCGGGAGGCTCGGTCCTCCCGATATACGACGAGCTATACGATGCGGAGCTAACCCATATCCTTGTAAGACATGAACAGGCTGCGGTTCATGCAGCGGACGGATATGCCCGAGCCAGCGGACGTGTAGGTGTCTGTCTGTCGACATCGGGTCCGGGGGCCTGCAATCTCATCTCTGGTATTGCCACGGCTAACATGGATTCGGTTCCAATTGTTGCACTTACCGGTCAGGTTCCAACCGGAATGCTGGGAAATGATGCCTTTCAGGAATCCGATATTACCGGAATTACACTGCCGATCACCAAACACAACTATCTGGTAAAAGATGCACGCGACATCAAAATGACGGTGAAAGCTGCGTTTTACATCGCTGGAACCGGACGAAACGGGCCGGTCCTCATCGATTTACCTAAAGACGTGCTGACGGCAAAAGTAGCAGAAGAGGAGGTTCTCTCCGGAGAACCCGAACTTCGAGGATATAAGCCGACGCTCAAAGGTCATTCCAAACAGATCAAAAAGGCACTCGACCTGATATACAAAGCAAAAAAACCGGTCCTGTACGTTGGGGGCGGAGTTATCACATCAGGAGCATCAGAAGAGCTGGTGAAACTTGCCGAACTCTTCTGTCTTCCGGTCACGACAACGATGATGGGTCTTGGCGCGATTCCTGCAGATCATCCGTTGAATCTGGGAATGCTCGGGATGCATGGGACCGAATATGCAAATTACGCGGTATCCGAAGCCGATCTGCTTATAGCGGTCGGAGCACGGTTCGATGATCGTGTAACCGGAAAGCTGAGTCATTTCGCAACGCATGCAAAAGTCATCCATATCGACATCGATCCCGCCGAAATCGGGAAAAATGTGAATCCGGACGTGCCGATCGTTGGTGATGCCAAAAGCGTCCTTGCCGATATGATCTGTCTGGCAGAAAATAACGGATGCATCTCAGAACCCTGGCTGGAACAGGTGAAATTATGGCGGACAAACCATCCCCTGCGTGTCGTAGAAGACGGAAAAGTTCACCCGCAGAACATCATCAAAAAGCTCTCCGAGCTTCTTGACGGCGGCGGCATAATCGTGAGTGAGGTCGGTCAGAATCAGATGTGGGCCGCACAACACTACGGCTTTAAAAAACCCCGTCAGTGGATCAGTTCTGGCGGCCTTGGAACGATGGGGTACGGATTTCCGGCTGCGATCGGAGCCTGGTTTGCGAAGCCCGAGGAAACGGTCGTTCTTATCGCCGGCGACGGGAGCTTCCAGATGAACATTCAGGAACTTGCCACCGTTGCGCAGTACAAGATCCCGGTGAAGATCGTGATTCTGAACAACATGTATCTCGGTATGGTTAGACAGTGGCAGGAACTCTTCTACGACAGAAGATACTCCTACACGGAACTCCCGGCTGTGGATTTTGTTGGAATCGCAAAAGCCTACGGCATTCAGGGAATGAAAGTTGATTCCGTTGATCAGATAGACGCAGCTCTCCAGACCGCATTGGATTATAACGGCCCCTATCTCCTGGATTTCCAGATCGAGCGGGGAGAAAATGTTTACCCCATGGTTCCGGCAGGTGCTGCAATCAGCGATATGATTGGAAAACACTGTCACAACGGAGGGTCAGGGAGATGAAACAGCATATCATGAGCATCCTTGTTGAAAACAAGGCTGGTGTCCTCGCGCGGGTTTCCGGCCTCTTCTCCCGAAGAGGGTTCAACATCGAAAGTCTTGCTGTCGGGACCTGCGAAACGCCGGGCATGAGCCGGATCACGATTGTTGTGATCGGCGACGACATGCATATTGAACAGGTAAAAAAACAGCTCAATAAATTGATTGATGTTATAAAAATCACGGACATCACGGAAAAAGAGCATGTTGAGCGCGAACTTGCCCTGATCAAAGTTCATGCCGAACCTGGACTTCAGCGTTCCGAAGTCATGCAGATCGCCGGGATTTTCCGGGCGAAGATCATCGATGTCGGATTACAGACTCTCGTGCTTGAAATCACGGGCGACTCGGATAAGATTCTCGCTCTGGAATCCCTTCTGCGTCCCTACGGGATTCTCGAACTTGTCAGGACCGGCAGAGTTGCTCTGCAGAGAGGAACCTCCAGTTCCGCTCTTCGTCAGTAAAAAAAATAAAAATTATCATAAAAATCGAAAGTGATGTAAATGGGATTGACCATAACTGAAAAAATCTTCTCCGCTCACTGCAAAAAAGAATGCAGAGCAGGAGATGTAGTAATGGCACCGGTCGACGGTGCGATGATACATGATATCACGGGTCCTCTTGCGATCAATGTAATGAAAGAGATGGGTGGAGGCAGCGTCTTTGATCCGAAAAAAGTCATCATGCTCTTCGACCATCAGATCCCGGCTGACTCCATCAGCGCAGCAGAAAATCATGTGATGATGAGAACATTTGCCCGCGAACAGGGCATCTACAACTATGACATAAAAGAGGGGGTCTGTCATCAGGTCGTTCCCGAAAAGGGAAGAGTAAAACCCGGCGATATCGTAGTCGGGTCGGATTCCCATACCTGTGCGTACGGCGCTCTTGGTGCATTTTCGACAGGTATCGGCTCGACTGATATGGCATATGTCCTGAAATTCGGCGAACTCTACTTTAGAGTCCCCGAGACGATCCGGATTAATGCAAACGGGAAATTCCAGAACCGTGTCGGCCCAAAGGACCTCATCTTAACGCTCGCCGGAGATATCGGGGCAGACGGCGCAACGTATCGTGCTCTGGAATTCTGCGGGAATGCATTCTCGGAGATGGACATTCCCGGAAGAATGACCTGTGCAAACATGGCCATCGAGATGGGAGCAAAGGCAGGCATCGTCCCGCCGGATGAAAAGACCTGGGAATATATGCGTGGACGGACCGAGGTCACACCGTTTTCCCTCGCGAGCGATGAGGATGCGGTATTCTTTGAAACACGGAATTATGACATCGCCAAAATCAATCCAAAGATCGCCGTCCCGCATAATGTCGACAATGTCGTCGATGTGACCGAAGTCGCCGGAAAACCGGTCGATCAGGTCTTCATCGGGTCATGCACGAACGGCAGATACGAAGACTTTGCCGAAGCGGCAGAAGTTCTTGGTGATAATGTCTTCTCTGAAGATGTGCGCGTGATCATGGTCCCGGCATCAAAAGCCGAGTACATGAAGGTCCTGAAAGCAGGGCTTATCGAGAAGTTCGTCGAAGCAGGGGCACTGGTTGAAGCGCCGTGCTGCGGTCCGTGTATGGGCGGGGCTTTCGGGCTTTTAGCTCCGGGAGAAGTTTCCCTCTCGACATCGAACCGCAATTTCAGGGGAAGACAGGGAAGTACCGAGAGTTTCGTGTATCTTTCTTCTCCAGCAACCGCCGCCGCCAGCGCGATTACCGGCGTGATCACCGACCCGAGGGAGGTGTGAATCATGGGAAGAGCATGGAAATTCGGGGACGACATCGATACCGATGCGATCATCCCTGGCCGGTTCCTGACGATCTATGATCCAAAAGAGCTTGCATCGCATGCCTTTGAAGGTACGCGCAATGAGTTTGCTGCAAATTCAAAAGACGGCGATGTGATCGTTGCCGGCAGAAACTTCGGCTGCGGTTCATCGCGGGAGCATGCACCCCTTGCACTGAAAGGGGCCGGCATCGAATTTGTGGTTGCAAAATCGTTTGCGAGGATTTTTTACCGGAATGCGATAAACACCGGCGTTTTACCGCTCGTTTGTCCGGATACCGATAAGATTGCCGACGGCGCCGAGGTTTTCGTGAATCTTGGTCAGGCATACATCGAAGCAGACAAAAAACAGTATCCGCTTGAACCGATTCCGGAGTTCATGATGAGAATAGTCGAGGCCGGTGGCCTTGTTGAATACGCAAAAATGCGAGGAAATAAATGACATCATATAATGCGGCATGTATGCCGGGAGACGGCATTGGTCCGGAGATCATTGCCGAAGGAAGAAAAGTATTGGACGCTGCCGGAGAAAAATTCGGGTTCGACATCAATTGGACCGACTTTGATACAGGAGCTGAGAAGTATCTTCAGACGGGAGAGCTGATCTCGGAAGATGAATTAAAAGAGCTTGGGAAATTCCCGGCGATCTACTTCGGCGCTATCGGAGACGACCGTGTCAAGCCCGGAATCCTGGAGAAAGGAATTCTGCTTGCGGTCAGATTCTACTTCGACCAGTATGTGAATCTCCGTCCGATCAAACTCCTGCAGGGAATCGAGACTCCTCTCGCAAACAAGAAGCCGGAAGATATCGACTTCGTGGTCGTGCGGGAAAACACAGAGGACTTCTATGTGGGTATCGGTTCACGCGCAAAGGCGGGTAAACAGAGAGATCATTTGGAAGTCATCCGCGATCTCTACTCGGTCAAATTCGGCGTCGATGTGGAAACCGATTCCGACGAACTTGCCTATCAGATTGGCGTCGTGAGCCGCGAAGGTTCGAAGCGTGTGATGGAGTATGCGTTCGATCTTGCAGAGACGCGGAAGAAAAAGCTGACGTCTGTTGATAAGGCGAACGTTTTAACGGATGTGTACGGACTTTGGCGCGAAGTGTTCGAAGAGACGAAGAAAGGCTACCCGAACGTGACGACCGAATACAACTTCGTTGATGCGATCACGATGTGGTTTGTGAAAAATCCTGAGTGGTTCGATGTTGTCGTCACCCCGAATATGTTTGGAGACATCATCACCGATCTGGGGGCGATGATTCAGGGAGGGCTTGGTCTTGCGCCGGGAGGAAACATCAATCCGAAGGGAACCTCGATGTTCGAGCCGATCCATGGATCCGCACCGAAATACAAAGGTAAAAACGTAGCAAATCCGCTCGCGACGATCTGGTCCGGCTCACTTCTGCTGGATTCGCTCGGCGAACACGCGGCGGCATCGGCCGTCGTCAGTTCGATCGAACATTCGATCCTCAATAAGGCGGTCACAAAAGATATGGGCGGTTCAATGCACACGTCGGATATCGGCGACTGGATCGCAAAAGATATTCTGAGAGGATAAAATCCTCCAACTTTTTTACGGGTCTGCCAACCCACTTTTTTTCACGATCAGATTCGGCACGACGCTTGAGAGAATAAGCGTTATAATTCCAAGGATCAAGCCGAAAGCGGCTGTAGCATGGAATCCGCTCGTCAATGCAGCGGATGATAGATCACTCACCGAGACTCCTACCGATCCGGGGACTGCCAGGGAAAAAACGACGGCATACGCCGCAACCCCTATAACACCTCCAAGAAAATCCGAGGTGATCATGACTGACGTCCCCATCCCGTCTTCACCTTTTGGAGAGAACTGGACAATACGGGTTGTCGCCGGACCTCCCGAGATCCCAAACGAAAGGCCCATGCAAATCAAACCGGGAATAATTGCTGCCGCCCCCCACTCTGGAATTATCAGCAGGAAGATCAGACAGAAGGATATTCGAAACAACGCGGCCATAATGCAGGGCGTACGGCAGCCGATTTTGTCGCTCCATGCGCCGATAGGGATTCCAACAAGCGCTGTCAGAATCGATGCGATCATCAGAAGCATCCCCGACGTCACCGTCGACAAACCTACCGCCGTCTGCATATAATACGGGACCATATACATCACGCCTGAGAAAACGGCACATGTCAGAAGATAGGAAATAGTGACTGAGGTAAATTTCCAGTGCCGGAATATTCTGATATTCAAAAGAGGGTACGGGCTTCGCAGTGAATGGATACAAAACCCTGCAAAGGAGAAGGCAAATACCGCTCCGCAGATGAGAATCGTGGCATTCGTCCATCCAAGGACTGGGCCGCGTTCGAAGAAAATAATCATCGATGCAATCGCTGCAAACATCAGCGCCGTACCTGTTTTATCGAAATGATCGTTCACTGGCTTGCCGTTCGGCGAAGGGATAGCCAGCTTTGCAAGAAGGATGGCAGCGATTCCGATTGGGACATTAATTAAAAAAATCCAGTGCCATGAAAGGTATGCCGAAATAAATCCCCCAAGAGGGGGGCCGAAGGTTAGAGCGATACCGCCGGTCGTCGCAATTACGCCCATCCCAAATCCCCGTCTTTCCTTCGGCAGGAACCTTGTAACAAGCAGAGGCGCCGCCGCTGCGATCATCGAAGCACCCAGCCCCTGCAGAGCACGTGCGGCGACGATGCATTCAAGCGACGGGGATAGAGCACACATCAGAGAACCAAGGGCGAAAATCCCAAAACCGATTGAGAACACTCCACGAATTTTTCCGTTGTCGGCAACTTTCCCGAATGCAAGAATGAATCCTGCCATGAAAAGAAGGTACGCGATTACAATCCACGAGCTTCCCGAGATGTCGATACCGAACTCGGCGGCCATAACCGGAAGAACAACGTTGACAATCGATCCGTCAAGTCCGTCCATAAAAACGGCAAATGCGGCAATCAAAAGCAGCATTTTCTGATGGTGTGGACTTGTGATGACGGAATACACGCTTAAACACGTTGACAGTATGAATACTTGAAATCTGCGAAGTAAAAAGGAAATGGGATGATGTTCCCGAGTTTACTCGAGAAGTTTTTCCGTTTTCGGATCCCAGGTCGGCATTTTTTTGCCGAGGATCAGAAGGGCCGCGACACACAGCGCAGCACCGATTGGAAGAACGATCCAGATTGGAAGGCCAAGGCCGATCAGGAGATATGCCGCTACGGAAATCACGGCGATCGTCATTGCGTAGCCTATCTGTGTTTGAACGTGATCCATCAGACCGCATCCAGAACCCATCGATGACAGAATCGTCGTATCCGAGATCGGAGAACAGTGATCACCAAAGATGGCTCCGGTAAGAACCGCTGATGAGCAAAGCACAATGAAGAGCGGATCTACTGCTTCACCGTTGATAACTCCTCCTCCGATAACGGCTGCAAGAGGGATGCACAGCGGCAGAAGAATCGCCATTGTTCCATACGCAGTTCCTGTTGCAAAAGAGATCAAAGCTGCAATGATGAAGATCAGTGCGGGCACGATCCAAAGCGGGATGGAATCTGAGAAAATACCGGAAATGAAATAGGACGTACCAAGATCGCTGATAACTGATCCGATCGACCAGGCAAGAATCAGGACGATACAGACGAAGACCATGGATTTCATACCATGTGCCCAGGTCTCTATACCTTCTTTCACGGTGAAAATCCTCTGGGCAAAACCCATGATGATGGCAACGATACAGGCAAGAAGACCGGCCTGGAACAGGACAATACTTGCATCGGCAGAACTGTATGCATAGGTGAGGCCTTCAAAGAAGCTCATCTGAGTAAACAATTCCGCAGTGATGGTCTGACCGTTCGGAAGAATGCCGATACCTTCACCTGCCATAATGTAGGATACACCGTTCGTGTAGAAGAGAACGAGCGCCGAGATGATCAGAACGGCGATTGGGATGATTGCATTCCAGATATTTGGCGGGTGAACTTTTCTGGAAGTCGTCAATATGCCGTGGTCATCCTTGAGTTCAGCTTTTTCCGGATCTTTGTCGTAGTCTTCTTCCGTTGCAACTTCGGAACCGGGTTTGATGGTTTGACCGGTTGTACGGGCACGCATCTCCGCTTTTGCCATCGGGCCGTATTCACGCAGAAGGAGGCCGGTTGCCAGCACGAAGAAGAGTGCGAGAATATTGTAGAACCGGTAGGGAATCGTCTCGATGAAGATACCGAATGCGGACATGTCGGTGATGCCTGCAATACTAAGACCGGTGTTGATATTCACGATTTCGGTTCCGATCCACGTTGAAACGAGAACGATTCCTGCGACCGGTGCCGCCGTCGAATCTACGAGGAATGCAAGTTTTTCACGCGAGATGCGGAACTTGTCGCAGACCGTACGCATGATAGGACCAATAATAAGGGCGTTTGCATAATCATCGAAGAAGATGATCCATCCAGACAACCAGATGGCGACCTGTGCACTGCGGGGACCTTTGGCGATCTTGGTGATCAGCGTTGCAAGACCACGCATACCTCCCATACGGGTGATGAGTGCGATCAGTGCTCCGATGACCAGGACCTGCATGAGAATTCCGGCATCCCACCGATCTGCCATCGTTGCGACAAAATAATCGGTCGAGTTCAGGAATGCTCCCGATGCTGCACCAAAAATTGTGCCGGTAACAAGACAGAGGGTCCAGGCCCCGTTAAGAACACCAAGGAACAGAGAAAGAAGAACATTCTTTGTGAGGAATGCAAGAAGAAGAGCGAGCAGCGGGGCAAGAAGTGTAACGAAACCTAATGCATAGGCGAGTCGCATTTTGTCCACTTTGCCAGGATCGTTCACGACATCTTCGGCGTAAACACCGGTGGAATCTTCACCTAGTGTTGCTGCCGGGTGATTTTCATACCAAGAAATAAATCCGGAGTCTTCATCGGGGATTGTGGCGGCCCCGGTATAGGCAAGCGGAATTGCGAAGGCAATGAGAACCACTATAACACTGATGATGCTAAGTAGTTTTTGTTTATCCATAAAATTTATCACACCTCAGGGTTTTCCCTGAATAGGAAAAGATTTAAACCACATCCTATTAATTGTCAGCGATTTATCTGTCATATCATTTTGAAACAGAGTCTTTGAAGAGAACAACTTCAGACAAATTGACTCTATCGATGCGAAAAAATACGCGATGATAAATGGTGATGGGCCTCAGGCCTTCAATCAACCAAGATCATGCCGGGATTATTCCCTGTGAGGCACGCTCCGCCTTGAGGTGTGACGACAAAGGTATTTTCTATCCCAACAATCCCGATATCTTGTATCCCCTTCTTCGGCTCAATAGCGAGAGTCATATTTTCAGCAAGCGGTTCATCGAATCCTTTTGCAATAACCGGCATTTCGTCGATCTGAAGGCCGATCCCGTGACCGAGGAATTTGACCACCCGTTCTTTGTAGCCCATGAAATTCTGTTTGAAATCCTCATCGAGATCATCCATTATCGTCTGATAGATCACCGACGGAGCCATGCCTGGTTTCAGCATCGAGGCAACGGCATTCTGGATATCGACGCATTTGTAGTGCATCTCGATAACCTCATCCGGCAGAGATTTGCCAAACATATAGGTCATCGTTTTATCGGTCTGATATCCGTGATACCCGCATCCTACATCCAGATACACGAGATCGCCGTATTTCAGTTTCCTGTCGGGACTGCCAAGGACCGGAGCATACGGCCCTATACCACGGTTTCCGCTTGCTCCGTTAAAATAGGACGGATAAAGGGAACTCTCGCCGAACCCGATATGTCCCATCCTGACTTCCGTGTCGAACATCCCGAATCGTACGATTCCCTGATGTCCTTCACGAATCATGATCTGATAGAGCTCGGTTCCAAGTTCTGCTTCGCTCATCCCTTCCCGAAGAATATTGGGCACCAGTTCTTCTTTCACATGGCGGTGGATATCCCCGGATTTTCTCATCAGCGTCAGTTCATATTCACTCTTCACCGATCTGACATCTGCAATTATTCGATCAGCTGAAGCGATATGCTTGAACGGGAAATACTTCAAAAATCTCTGCAGGTGGGCATACGAGATTACTTCCGTTTCCGTATACACCGTATCGCCGGTAATGGCCGTTTGTTTTGCAGCATCGCGGAAACTGTCCATTGGCCGAATATCGTTGAATGTTGATTCGTCGAGCGCGCGCGAATAACTGTTTCTTACCCAGAAAACTGCATCATCACGTTTTGGTATCAGAAGAACGCCGTCCTGCATCGTGCCGGTGAAGTAATAGAGATTGACCTTGCCAAAAACCGCTGCATATTCCCAGTCCGGGTATTTATTATCCATCTGAGCATGAAAACGGGCCATCCGGTTTTCAAGTTCAGCGAGAGGGACATTATTTTGCATAACCAGTTTATCGAGAAGAAAGGGATAATACTTGGCATCCGGCAATGCATTCAGACGGCAAAAATATGGCTTCGGTTCCTTGAAGCGAAGATGCACACGCGTCCGATTTAAGTGGAGCTTTCTAAAAAAAATAAAAAAATTATTCAGGCACGGCGCCCTTATCGGCCTGACCAGCGTATCGTGCATATCGTGCAAGCACGCCCTTTAACTCTCTTTCTTTGGGCACCCACGTCTTTCTTCTCTCTGCAAGTTCCGCCTCGTCAACGAGAAGATCCAGTGTTTGTTCATAGAGATCGATCTTGATGATGTCTCCCTCACGAACAAGGCCGATCGGTCCTCCTGCCTTTGCTTCCGGAGCAACATGACCTATACACGGACCACGAGTTCCGCCGGAAAAACGTCCGTCCGTCACAAGAGCTACATGCGTATAGCCAAGACCCATCAGTGCCGAGGTCGGGGAAAGCATCTCCGGCATGCCCGGTCCTCCTTTCGGTCCCTCATACCGGATAACGATCACGTCGCCTTCGACGATCTTTCCGGTAAGAATCGCGTCCATCGCCTCGTTCTCTCCGTCAAAAACCCGTGCGGGTCCCTGATGCTTCCACATCGCATCGATTACTGCTGCCGATTTGATCACCGACCCGTTCGGCGCAAGCGAGCCTTTCAGGATCTTCAGCCCGCCTGCTTTGTGAACGGCATTTTCCAGACTGTGGATCACATTTTCATCCACGTATTTCACGCCGTCTGCGATCGAAAACACTGTTTTTCCCGAAACCGTCATACAGTCGTCAAGATGCGGTCTGATCTGTTTGAAGACCGCGGGGATCCCCCCTGAGTGATATAACGTCTGCATTGAGTGTGGTCCTCCGGGCTGCATCGAACAGATGTGCGGAACGGTTGCTCCCATCTGGGTAAAATCATCAAGGCTCAGCGAGACATCCGCTTCCTGAGCGATCGCCATTAAGTGAAGGACCGTGTTCGTTGAACCGCCAAGCGCCATATCTACGGCGATGGCGTTTTTCAGCGAATTTTTCGTGATGATGTCACGGGGTTTGACATCCTCTTTGATCATCTCAACGATTCTGACACCGCTTTCATAGGCGATCCGGAGTTTGGCCGCATCCACTGCGGGAATCGCCGCACAGCCGGGAAGGGACATTCCCATCGCTTCGGTCATGCAGGCCATCGTATTTGCCGTATATAATCCCTGACAACTGCCGCACCCAGGCATTGCCGCGGCTTCCAGTTCATGAAGTTCCTCCTCGCTCATTTTGCGGGCAGCCACCTTGCCGACCCCCTCGAAAATATCGGTCAGGGAAAGTTCGCAACCTTTGTGATGTCCGGGGAGCATGTTCCCGCCGGTGACGACGATCGCCGGAATATTACATCGTGCCGCCGCCATAAGCATGCCGGGAACGATCTTATCACAAGTGCAGATACAGACAAGAGCATCGAACCGGTGGGCCTGGATCATGAGTTCAACTGAATCCGCGATGTTTTCCCGTGAGGCTAGCGAGTACCGCATCCCTTCATGTCCCATCGCGATACCGTCGCAAATTCCTATCGTGTTGAACTCAAAAGCAACACCCCCGCCTGCCGCAACTCCCTCTCTTACGCGTTCGGCAACCATTCTGAGATGCGTGTGTCCCGGAACTATCGTGTTCCAGGAGTTTGCGATCCCGACAAAGGGTTTTTTCATCTCTTGATCAGAAATCCCGAGTGAGCGTATAAGAGCCCTGTTGGGTGCTCTGGTGTATCCTGATTTCACATCATCGCTGCGCATCTGAATCACATAGATAAAGGTAATAGGCAATAATAAAACAAGCGGCCGAAAATTTCTGATTACTTAAAGGAAAGCTAATGCGCAAAAAAGGAAAGCGGGCTGCTTATCTGTGGTGCAGCCCCTCTTCGTTCAGATTGTCCCAGAAGATCTTTCCGAGAAATTTTAGATCGGTGTATTTTCCGTCAAGATAAAACGCCATTTTTTTGGTTCCTTCCAGTTCGTATCCCAGCCGTTCATACAGACAGACGGCACGCGGATTCGTGTCGGCGACCAGACATTCCATCCGGATAAATCCGCGTTTTTTGGCTTCATCTTCAAGATGCATTATCGCTTTTGTACCGATACTCATCCCCCAGTACGCCGGTTCGATATACAGAAAAAATGTCGCGCTGTGGGATAGCCGGGTTCCGGGCGGCTGGGAATAAAAGCCGGCACCGCCGATTATCCGATCTTTGTAATGCATGCACCAGAGAGAAACGATTCCTGACTGGATGTAAGACCATAATGCCATTGTTGCCTCCATCGAAACCGGCGGGATGGATTCGAAATGCTCTGCAATCTCGGGGATATTGCATAACTCATTGATCCGCCCAAGTTCCGACTCCTGGACCGGGCAAAACCGAACCTGTGCGGAGATACTTTCAGCCATGAGCTAGTGTGGGAAGGCGGATACAATAAATTTATCGTGGGTGAATTCGGGTCGGGGACCCTCGCCGGTGTCCGGAAATTCTTTGTCATTCCCTCCTTACAAAAATCCGCTGTATGAGGTCGCCATAATTAAAGCCCTCCAGAACCAATACAGTACCAGATGACTATAGTTGCATGCCTTGGAGTGGGCAGAATCGGCGGAGAAGTTGCATACGTTTCTGCCCTCAGAAAATTTGCCGACGAACTCGTCCTTTTCGATATCAGCGAACCCCTGCAGCATGCCCAAAAACTCGATATAATTCACGGGATGGATATTCCCGTGTCCACAAACCCTGCCGATCTCAAAGACGCCGATTACTGTATATTTTCTGCCGGCTACTCGCGGTCCCCCAACATAAAAACGCGTGCCGATCTTTTTGATAAAAATCTCCCGATCGCAAAGGAATCTTCGGAACTTCTGAAAGGATTCTCCGGCAAACTCATCGTCGTTACAAATCCTATGGATGTTTTTACCTGGTACTTTGCCAAAAAAAGCTGCCTTGACGAAAGTCAGGTCGTCGGGTTCGGCGGTCTTCTCGACAGCAGAAGATTCACCGTGGTGCTTCGCTCAATAGGAATCGAAGCAGAGGGCCAGGTCCTCGGCGAACACGGCGAACACCAGGTCCCGCTCTTTTCCAGTCTGGACATCGACATTCCTATCCCGGTAAGAGAAGAGATCCTAACCGGTCTTCGCGGCTCTTCGATGCCGGTCATCAAAGGAAAAGCAGGTACGGTTTTTGGCCCGGCATATCACATCGCCTCCATGCTGGAAAAAATCGAAAAGGGAGAAAGAATCATCTGTTCTCTTCCGGCAAACGGTGCTTACGGGATAGAAGGCTGTTCACTTGGACTGCCGGCTGTCGTGACGCGTTCCGGCGCAAAGATCGATGAAAGTCTAAAATTCGACCCTTGGGAAATGGAAAAACTTCATGAGGCTGCGGATTTCCTACAGGGACTTTGCAGGAGAGTATAGATGGAAATTGCCATCAATCAGGCAGAATACTCAAATGCTCCCGGAGGTCCGGTTGTTCACATCTTTGGAAGAGAAGCGGACGGGACCCCTCATCAGCTGAAAGTCACCGGATTTCGTCCCTACTTCTGGGTTCGTGAAAGCGAAGCAGACAAACCCCACACGGAAAAAATTGACGTTACGCAGGATCGCGGGGTCTCCATCAAAGGCGAACCTCTTCGCCGGATATATACGGAAAAACCCGGCGACGTCAGAAATATCAGGGACAACTACCACCATTTCGAAGCCGACATCCCGTTCGCCACCAGGTTTCTCATCGACACCGGCCTTACCGGCGGTGTCCGTGCTCCGTTGGACGAGTGTTCTTTTACCGAACTCTCACCGGCAGAGGTAATATCCAGACCGCGGGTCTGTATGTGCGATATTGAGTGTGATGACAGAAACGGATTTCCCGAACCGGAACGCGATCCGATCATCTGTATAACCTGTCACGATTCGTTCGACGATCAGTATACAACGTTTGTTTTGAATGGAAAAACCAAAGGCGGATACGGCAGCGCCGAACCTCTTGCAAGCGGATGTTTTTCCAAGTGTCATACAATCATTTCCTATGACACCGAACGCGATCTTTTCGCAGGCTTCATCGATTACATCAAGGAGAAAGATCCCGATATTCTCTCCGGCTGGAACTTCATCGACTTCGATGCCGAGTACATCCTCAAGCGTGCCGAAACCCTAGGTTTCCGTTCCGAAGTCTTTGCCCGGATGCCCGGAATGACCGAGCGAAATGCGATGAGGGGACGTGTCATCTTCGATCTTCTCGCAGCATACAAGAAGATGCAGGGAAGTCAGAAGGAGTCGTATCGTCTCGACGCCGTCGCCGAAGATGAACTCGGCGAGACCAAAGTCCGGTACATTGGAACTCTTGGCGATCTCTGGGATAACGACCCCCTGAAGATGGTAGAGTACAACTTCAAGGATGTCGAGTTGTGCGTTGGGATCAACAGGAAGAACAACATCATCGAGTTCTATCAGGAAGTTGCCAGATATGTGGGCTGTCCTCTGGATAAAACGCTGAACTCTTCGAACGTCATCGACATCTATATTCTCAGAAAAGCGTTCGGCAAATTTATCCTGCCGTCCAAAGGAAACGCCTCGGGCGAGGAGTTCGAAGGAGCGACCGTTTTTGATCCAAGTAAAGGTGTTCGGGAGAACGTCATCGTTTTGGATCTGAAATCGCTCTATCCAATGGCTATGATGACGTTGAACGCTTCTCCGGAGACGAAATCCCCCGATGGCGAGATCCATGCCCCAAACGGGATACGGTTCAGAAAATCTCCGGACGGTCTGACCCGTTCGATCATCAGCGAGTTGATGGCAGAACGCGACGAACGGAAAAAACTCAGAAACAGTTTTCCGTTCGGATCTGATGAGTACACTCTGTACGATATGCAGCAGAACGTGCTGAAAGTGATCATGAACACGTATTACGGAGTCTCGGGTTTCTCCAGATTCCGGTTGTATGACCGGGACATCGGAGCGGCCGTGACTTCCGTAGGCCGTGCGATCATTCAGCACACGAAACTCGTTATAACCAAGCGCGGGTATGACGTGATTTACGGCGATACGGATTCATGTTTTGTGCAGATACCGTTCACGTCTCTTGAAGATACGATGAAAATCGCCCGAGAGATCGAGGAGGAACTCAACGCAAGCTACCTGTCATTTGCACGGGAGACTCTCGGCGCGGATATGAACTTCTTCTCGATCAAGTTCGAGAAGATCTACCGGAGATTTTTCCAGGGTGGTGCAAAGAAGCGGTATGCAGGACATCTGATCTGGAAAGAGGGACAGGATGTCGATAAAATTGATATAACCGGGTTTGAGATGAAGAGATCCGATTCGGCACAAATCACTCGCGAAGTACAGGAGCGTGTTCTGGAGATGATCCTGAAAGGAAACGGCAAAGAAGACATAAAACAGTATCTGCCTGAGGTTCTGACGATGTACCGCGCGGGAAAATGTCCGCTTGAAAAGGCCGGCATCCCAAGCGGGATAAATAAATCTCTTGCCGATTACGCTCATCTAGACGCGCACGGACGTGGGGCCATCTACTCGAATACCTATCTTGGAACCGACTTCAAACGCGGCAGCAAGCCCAAGCGGCTTTACATCAAACGGACATATATGCCTGAAAAGTATCCAGATACGGATGTACTCTGCTTTGAGTATCCCGATCAGGTTCCAGAAGGAGCGTTCGAGATCGACTGGGAAACGATGCTTGAAAAAACGATCCAGGCACCGCTGAACCGGATCTTCGACGCGCTCGGGTGGGACTGGGATGAGTTTGACCCGACCAAGTCACGAAAAACGACGCTGGATATGTTCTTCTAAATTTGGCACAGGAGTTTAGTATAAACTCCCGCACCTTTTCTAAAAAAATTACTGATCGAGCAGAGTTCTCGAGACGATGTACTCGCCGTGGGCTTCGCGGGTCGTTCCGACGATAAGCCAGGTCTGATCCCCGTGCTCCTCGACGACGCCCTTTGCTTCCAGCGTTTCTCCCGTGAAACACTGGCCGCAGTAGGTGTGCGTGAAAGATAAGACCATGTCGATCTCTTCGTGGTCGACTTTATAGATCCCGGGCGAATCGAATGCCAGACTTGCATCGGTGACTTTTGCTTCGATCGTCATCACGCCCGTTTTTTCGCCGAGCGTGATCGGCGGAACGGATCTGATATTGTCGTATCCTCTTGAGTAGAGCAGATCGAAGTAGGTCCCTTCGAACTCGCCGCGGTTGAACTTCCGGCTCTCGTGCAGAACGAAGTCGTCGAAACTGATGTCGGGGACCCGCTTCCGGTAAACTTTCTGCCACATCTCTTCGCTCATCTCCGGGATCTTTCCCGCCTTCACCGCGGCCATCAGCTGCTCGCGTGCCAAAAACCAGGCCGAGCCGTAGACGACCATGTCGATGTCGGACGCGGAATTTTCCAGACCCGCAAGCAGGGATCCCGTGCATCCAAAGGTCATTGGGGGCAGATCAAAGTGGGAAAAAAGCCGGGCGACTCTGGGGTTTCTCGCAGCAATGTTTGCCGCTTCTTCTTCGGGCTTCAACACACGCACGATGTCTGAGAGGGGAACACGGTGTACCAGATCAAGGTATTCGGGTTTGTGTTCTTTGACCCAGGCAAAGGCGTCGGCAAAATCGTATTTTTTATATCGGATCCCGGACGGCGCTGTTCTGTCCCCGTCCTGTGTCGGGACATAGCGCAGCACGCATTCGGCGCGGGAATCGTTTTCATACCCCGAAACGGCGTAAAGACAGCCGTCTTCGGTCATAACAAAATCACGTAAACGAATCGGTTTCATAAAAATACACGGCTCTTTTTTTCATCTATTCGGGTAAATCCAGGTAGGGAAAGTTTGTCTCCATTTTTTGGCATTTTTCGATCTAACATGTTTCATTCACCTGTTTTTCGATTGCGTATCTATAATTTCAGCTATTAGACTCTATTATTTCTTTTAGAGTCACATGTTCATTTTTAAACCGGGAATCCGGATTCTTCTCGGATTTTAGTTTAATTGCTTTTTTCGGACAGAGATTGATACAGGAAAGACAAAATTCACACGTATCTCCATGAATTGGTTTACTGTTTACCTGCTCTTTGTCAAGTGAAATATTATCCCGCGGACACACCCTGACACATGTCCCGCAATTACTGCAGTCATCATTAATTGAGAATTTTTTTGGTGAATTATACTCGGGAAGGATCTTTGTCACTTGTTGAAATCCACTCGTTAAAATGGCGTCTAATACTGAACCTTTATTGATGTATTCCTTACTTTCAGAAATATCCTTTAGTAAGACGCTCAAATTTTCTTCTATGTTCTTCTGCTTTTTTTTCTGTTCTTCAACGTCAAAAATCGGCAGATAATTATCAACCATCAAAAGGCTGTTTGCATAGTTTATAGAGATGCCATGCTTTTTTGCGTAGTTTGCAAACCAGCCAACCCCATTTGATATCATATTGCCGTATGTTAAAATAGCAAAGATATACGGACTTTCCAGGGTCACCTTCTCTACAAATTCACGTACGATTTTCGGAGCAGCTAATCCGTAACAGGGGAATATGATGCCGATTTTCTCATCTTTATACCGCAATTCATTGCTTCTTAGAACCTTTGGTATGGAATAGAGCTCTCCTTCAAATCTTTTAGCAACATATAAACTGTTTCCAGTGCCCGTAAAATAAAATATTTTCATGATAAACTCCCTTAACAAATATGTTCAGGTTATTCATTTGATTGAGAAAAATGCGAGGGAAGGGATTCGAACCCATGAACTACTGAAGACCAGATCTTAAGTCTGGCGCCTTTGGCCTGGCTTGGCTACCCTCGCCTACCCTATTACATTGATGTTCCTACATAAAAAAGAAAGCGGAAATATATCCGCAGAAGAGTGCCCGCGAAAGAAAGATTCAACCATTCAGACCCCCATAAAATCAACAGAGCGATGGAAAAAAGTATGCCGCACAAAACGGCTGTTTGAAGAGGAAAATGCCATGCACTATGTAAAATCCAAAGGGATCTTATCGGCCAATAACGGGATGAACCTCTACCGCGGGTGTTCCCACGGATGTATCTATTGTGATTCGAGAAGCAGGTGCTACCATATCGACCACGCGTTTGAAGACATCGAAGTCAAGGAAAATGCCATCGAATTACTAAGCGAAACCCTTCGACGCAAGCGGAAAAAATGCATGATAGGCACCGGATCCATGACGGATCCCTATATTCCGCTCGAGATGGAGCTTGAACATACGAGAAAAGCCCTGTCTTTGATAGAGCAATACGGCTTTGGATGTACGCTTATAACAAAATCGAACCGCGTTTTGCGGGATATTGACCTCCTGAAAAAAATAAACGACAAAACGAAATGCGTCGTCCAGATGACGCTGACCACATTCGATGAGGATCTCTGCAGAAAGATCGAGCCGAACGTAAGCACAACAAGGGAACGCTTCGAAGTCCTGAAGCAGCTGCGGGATGCAGGCATCCCAACGGTCGTATGGCTTTGCCCGATCCTGCCGTTTATCAATGATACGAAAGAGAACATTGAAGGGATTTTGGATTACTGCAGAGAAGCAAAAGTCTACGGCGTTCTCTGTTTTGGCATGGGACTGACGCTTCGCGAAGGAAACCGGGAATACTTTTACCAGCAGCTGGATAAACATTTTCCGCACCTGAAAGAGAAGTACATGGAGAAGTACGGGGAAAGTTACGGAATAGAGAGTCCAAAAAGCTCGGAACTCATGAAAGTATTTCATGAAACATGCGAACAAAACGGCATCGTGCACGACAACGACCGGATATTCGCATATCTGAACACGTTTGAAGAAAAACACCGCGACAAACAGATGAGCCTGTTCGAATAAGATAGTATTCGAAAGACCTCTCGTGGAAAAATCGGAAATCTACAAATACTTTCCAGACCGACATGTCTGGAGAAGATAGTGCAGACCGCATGCGTCTTTTAATTCGCCAACTCCTGTAGTGTAGTGGTCAATCATTCCGGCCTTTGGAGCCGGAGACGGTGGTTCGAGTCCGCCCAGGAGTATCGGCCTGTTTTTTTGTTCGCGTTTACTCTTCCTTATTCTGCAGAGAATACCGGCGGGTCAGGCTTTCCAGCGTCTCGATCTCCGAGACATCCTTGTCGTCCCTAAGCCTGACAAAACGCGGGAACCGGAGAGCATACCCGGCCTCGTAATTCGTACTTTTCTGCAGTTCCGCATACCCCACCTCAAAGACCACATCCGGTTCGAAGGTCACGGTCTTTCCCTTTTCGGCAATGATCTTGTCTTTGAAAAGATCATACAGGGTCGAAAGCATAGAGTCGTCGATACCGGTCGCCACCCGCGAGATCTCCAGAAGGTCGCCGTTCTCATCCTGACAGGCAAGAAGGAACGAGCCGAACATCTTCGCACGTTTTCCTTCGCCCCACTCGGCCGCCGTCACCACCAGGTCGATCGTATCGACCTCGGGCTTGATCTTGATCCAGAGCTTGCCACGATTTCCCGGAAGATACGGCGAGTCGAGCACTTTGAGCATGATCCCTTCATTCCCATTGTCGAGCGAGGAGTGGTAATACGCTTCGATCTCTTCTGCGGAGTCGCTGACGAGCTGCGGTGCGACATACGCATTCATGACGGATTCAAGGATCTTGCGCCGCTCCCTAAAGGGCAGATCGATCAGGGTCTCTCCGTCGGCAGCAAGGATATCGAACACCCAGGGAAGAAGGGTGATTGCCTCCTGCGCATCCCCGACATCATGCTTCCTGCGGATCCGCCGAAGGATTGTCTGGAAAGGCATGGGTTTTCCATTCATGATCGCGATCACCTCGCCGTCGATGATGACGTCATGATCGGTCGCCTTATCCAGCATCTTAACAACATCGGGAAGTGACGCCGTCATCTCTTCAAGACGCCTGGAGTAGATCGCACACTTCCCGCCGGATTTATGGAACTGGAATCTGCTGCCGTCGTATTTGTTTTCCGCAGCGAGTGTTCCATGCGTTTCGACCATCGAGGTGATGGAGCCCTGCTGGGCAAGCATCATTTTTACCGGGCGAAACGCGGTGATATGAACATTGGAAAGCCGGGAGGGGTCGGTTTTTGCGAGGAACGCCACCTCTCCGAGGTCGTTGAGAGCCTGATGAGCGTGTTCGACAATGTCTGACGGAACGCCGAACGCTTTTGAGACCGCGTCTTTTACGACGCCTTCTCCAACACCGATCCGCATCTCTTCGAGCATGAGACGGGCAAGGTATCTCCCCTCAAGCGGCGTTGCGTTCGAAAGAAGATACTGGGCGGATCTCAGCCGCTCCTGCTGAGATCGTCTTCCCGAGGATTTTGCCATCTGCAGAAACCGGGCGTTCACATCCAGAAGATCCAGTTCTTCCGAGAAAAACATCGTCTGCTCCCGTTTTTCGATAAGACTCTCGACGACTTTACCGATATCACCTGCGTTGTTGATCGCCGAGACCACATAACTCCGCTTTTTACCGATGACGTAGGCAAGGGCATCATACAAAAGATTCGGGCCGAACCCGAGCTTCTCGGACGACCAGTCGGGAAAGAGTCTTCCCCGCATGAATCTGACGAAGACGGGCAGTTCCTCTTCGGTGAGTAGAGGAAATTTTTCGGCCAGAATATCGGCCGTCGCAAGACGCGAGGATGTTCCCTCGATCGTATTACATATCTCTGCAAACTCGACAAACTGCATGTTCTTTACACCTCGAACCGGACAAGGCGGCGTTCCCGGTAATCCGCAAGCTGATCACTGACGTAAATTTCCGTTCCGCTCTCGCCCGCCGCAGCCAAAGCCATCTCGCGGGCAATGTTCGGACGGTTGTAATTTTCCGAAAGATGCGCAAGAGCGATGATCCCGACGTCCTTCGAAAGCTCGGCGATGCATGCCGAGGAATTTTCGTTCGAGAGGTGCCCGTCGTTTCTGATACGGTCTTTCAGGTACCGCGGGTAAACCCTGAGAACGCACCTGTTTCCCTGACATTCCGCTCCGCACGCCCGGCAGACTTCGCATTCCGGGAACTGATCGCTTTTCATCGCTTCGGAGCAGTAGTTGCTTTCCAAAACGACGGCATCGCAGGCGGAAAGGATCGTTTTCATGGTATCCGAGACCTCGTGGGTGTCGAGACAGATCCCGATCCGGGAATCTCCGTCGTCGATAACAAACCCCGTCGGCTCGGCCGCATCATGATATGCCCGAAACGTCGTGATCTTCAGACCGCCTGCCTGAACCGGGACATGTTCGCGGCAGATGACGCGTTCCGCGGTTGCCGGAATGATATTTCCATATCTGAGTGCGTCAAGCGTGCCGCCGGATCCAAAAACCGGAACATGTGCGGCTTTTACAAAAGCTTTCGCTGATCTGACATGATCCGAATGTTCATGAGTAATGCAGAGCCCGCGAAGATTATCGGTATTCAGGCGCATACTCTGCAGTGTCCGCATAAGATATCCCAGCCCCGCATCGATTACGATCGAATCGGTGTCGTTTCCAACATAGATACAGTTTCCTTTACTCCCGCTCGCAAGAAGGACGCAATCCATTACACAGTATTGGATTTACTAAGAGAAATACTCAGAGGAAAATAAGAGTGAAAAAATAAGTAAGTAATCCTATGGATTGGATCACTTCTTTTCTTCTTCGGACCAGCAGGTAACACCTGTTGAGTCGGAAAGACAGGATGCGTTGAAGACCGGCTCCATGACACCGTCGGCTTTCTGGTCGAAGTAATCTTTGAGTGCTTCAAAGGCGTGTTTGCCAAGGAAGAACAGGACACCCATGTTGAAGATACCCATAAGTGCCTGGAAAGTGTCTGCAAGGTTCCATGCAAGACCCATGGACATCATGGATGAGATGAAAACCATCGCAACGATCGCAACACGGAGAACAACTACTGCTCCTTTCTTTTCGGTGATGAACTTCGTGTTCGTTTCACTCATGGAGTAGTAACTGATCAGACTGCTGAATGCAAAGATCAGCATGAAGACCGCAATGACATACGGGCCGGCGGCTCCAAGGAAGGTAGCGCTCATTGCTTCCTGAACAAGGGCTGCTCCGGAAACAGGGATGCCGTCGTAGCCTGGGTAGGCAACGTTGGTGTAGATGATGACCACAAAGGCGGTTGCCGAACAAACGACGAGTGTATCGATTAAAACACCGACAGACTGCATAAGTCCCTGCTTTACCGGGTGTTTAACATCTGCGGACGAGGAGACGTTCGGGATAGAACCGATACCAGCCTCGTTCGAGAACACACCACGCTTCAGACCCCACATGATGGCTGCTCCGATTCCTCCGCCGACGAATGCCTGAACACCGAATGCGTAGGAGAAGATCGTCTGGATGACGAGGGAGACCTGAGTGAAATTGACGAGGACGATCAGCAGACAGAGTAAGAGCCAGATGATTGCCATTGCCGGAACAAGCCATGTTGAAACTTTTGCAACACGTCTGATACCGCCGAAGACGACTAAGGCTGCAAGAACGGTGATGATGACCGCAAAGACGATCTGCGGGGTGTTGAACGCATTCGAGAAAGCGAGCGTTGCCGTGTTAGCCTGCACACCGATGAACATCAGACCGTAGGTGATGATGATCAGAATTGCGATGAATGCTGCGAACTTCGGTTTGCCGAGACCATTCTTAATGTAGAATGCCGGACCACCGTGGAAATGACCGTCATCCTTCTTTTCTTTGTAGATCTGACCGACCGTCGTTTCAACGAAACTGGTTGCAGCGCCGATCAAGGCAAAAATCCACATCCAAAAAACAGCTCCGGGACCTCCCATGACAATTGCCACGGCGACACCGGCGATATTACCGACACCGATACGTGCGCCCATACTGACGCAGAAGGCCTGGAACGACGAGATCGTTTGTTTGCCTTTTTCTGCGCGTAATCCGGTAAACGCAACTCTGCATGCTTCACCCAGACGATTGATCTGGACGCCTTTCGTTTTGACGGTAAAGTATAGACCGATACCGATCAGGAATACGAATGCTATATACCAAGCATACATATTGACGACGTCGTTCACTGAGTTAACAGCGTCGTTAATTGCCTCTAAAACACTCATGAGCTAAAACGTTTCTCTATAATGCATAATTAACCCGTATGATTCGTCTGCCGAAAAGAGCTTTTCAAAAAAAGAAATTATCCGATCAGTATTCAAAAAAATGGCTGAAATCCTTGATCGAAATATCACAGAGAGTCAAGCGAGACGCTGCCGAAATCGTCGGAGTTCTGGGGAGCAGTGATGCCGAACGCGGACTGACCTGCCCAAGTGTCGAGGGAGTTTGCCACCTCGACCATGTAGTCAAGAATATCGATTGAAAGTTCGCGTTTGGTTTTGCTGACCTGCATCTGCTCAACGAGGAACCTCAGCCTTTCGGGAGACTCCATTCTCAGTTTGGCAAGCGAAATCACGCACATATAGATACGGGTCAGATTCCTGTCGGTGCCGGTGATCGTATCGAAAAACGCCCGGAGGACCTGAGCCTGATAGACTTCGCTTCCCATAAGTATTCTACATTAGGGAGTTATCCGATATATAGATTTGCCAAAAAAGAGGGGTTATTTTGCGGTACTGACGATCTTGATGATGTCGCCGGACTTCAGTTCGGTCGTATCCTTGATCCGCATCTTCGTGCGGGCATCGACCGCATACAAAAATCCGTTCCCGATATCCGTGTGGACGCGGAATGCCATGTCTTTGGGGTTCGATCCGATCGGCATAAGGAATGCATCCGGCAGGACCTGCCCTTTCGCATTGCAGTATTTGTTGTCGTCTTCCACCGGGTAGACCACGATCATGCCGATATCCTCGAAGACGATCTTGTTTAAGATCTCCTGAACGCCGGTGCTTCCGAACTTTTTCATGTGCTCGGCGATCATCGTCAGGGCTTTTACCTGGGGTGCGGAAAGTTTTGCTCCCTCGATCGGAGCGAAACTGGAATCTCCCGGAAGATATCTCAGGATCTTTGCATGTGCGGCACTTTTCAGAGCAAGTTCGCCGGCCGCGATCGTCGGGACGGCGCCGAGAACCTTGAGTGCCTCGATGTTTTCATCAGAAGCAAGATCGGCCTTGTTTGCCGCAATGATCATCGGTTTTGAAACGCGGAGCAGAACTTCGCACATCTTCTCGATGTCTTCCGGCGTTGCCTTAGCGAGATTGATCCCGCATTCGTCGACCGCCTCTTTGATCTGGATCGCGTTGATCCGAAGACCCGCAAGTGCTTCCCCTAAAAGATCGATCAGGACCTGCTCTTTTCCCTGCGCCTGACGGACGAGCCGGGGACGGTGCTTCTCGACGATCCCCGCCATCCACATGGCGAACTCGTAGCGCAGAAACTCGACATCTTCGATGGGGTTCCGGGTCCCGATATCGACCGGGTTTCCTTCGGCGTCCGTGCTTCCGGAAGCGTCAACGACCTGAATGATCGCATCCGCCTCGCGAAGGGTGTCGAGGAATTGGTTTCCAAGACCGCGGCCTAAATGCGCATCGGGGACAAGGCCCGCCACATCGATGAGTTCGACCGGAATAAACCGGTTTCCGTCGATACATTCAGTACATCCTTCGATCCCGAGTTCCTTACACGGACATCTCGTCCGAACATAGGCGACCCCTTTGTTCGGGTTCACGGTCGTGAACGGATAATTGGCGATATCGACATTTGCAAGAGTCAGCGATTTATAAAACGTTGATTTGCCGCAGTTTGGTTTTCCAGCCAGTGCAATTTGTAACATTGTGTATCTTTCCTTGTATCGAGGTATCTCTGACCTATAATTAGGGCCGATGAACTCTTATGTGTTGTGTAGAAGACCAAAGTCAGTTTTCTGTGAAATGACTCCGGATGTCTTCTCTTTGAACATGAACAAACGAGGCTCGGGTTGGGTCCCGGGCTGCTCGGTGTTCTTTACTGGTACTCGATCAGATTCTGCGCTTCTTTGGGCAGTCCGCCTTTGAATCTCTGCGAGATGGAGATGTAGTATTCTCGCACCCGCTCGTTCATTGTTGGATGGATCTTCTTTCTCGCTTCGGCAAAATCGTCCGCGGTGACAACGTTCGCCTGATTTCTGAGTGCATGCATTGCTGCTTCACGGCAGAGTCCTTCAAGATCCGATCCTACATATCCGGCAGTATCTTCTGCAAGTTGTCGGATCAGTTTTGTTTTTTCCGGATCACTGAGGGTTACGGCATGTTGT